>CAZPHN010000026.1:0-29247 GCA_964586765.1 uncultured Bacteroides sp. | reverse complement strand
TTTAACGAGATTTTGTTATCATCGCCAATTAACGCCAATATTTTTCTTTCAACGTCATTATTAACGCCATTTTCATCGCCATTTGGCGTTGATTGGCGTTGATTGGCGTTGATTGGCATTAAAAATTTGACCTCTGAATATGTAATGCTACTGTTGATTATCACCTCACAACCAGTCAGTTGCTTCCATTCATTTATCTTATCAATGCCATAGCCTCCATTCTCTGATAATTTTGCTAATTTGAAAAATCGCAAAATATTGGGATTGCGGGGTTGAGATACTAACGATAATCCTACCATCTTCAAATCCACAGGGAAACTGCCCGGATTCTGCAGTTCTATGCTATTATCGTAGGCTCTAATTGTAGAGTGGATTTCACTAAAGTAGTCGGCATGAGCAAGAAAGTTGACAAGAGCCTCTCGGACACAATACATTTGCGATTCATCATCAGGCGCAAAGCCGTTAGCTTGGGGAGAATATGGATTATCTAATCGTGTACGTAATCGATACGATATTGCCTTATAATAATCCCAAATATTTTCCTGTTCTTGTATTCGGTAAGTATAACGGGTATGTGCCTCCTTAATGTTGGCTCCCGGTATCTCTATGTAATCAATTAGGAAGTCAGGGTTAAATTCGAGTATCTTCTCTAATTTACCAAACATCAGCAATCCGCCGATAGTGAGCATACCATTAACCACAATTCCTGTTTTCACACAGAAATCTTCGTCAGTTAAGGCATTGTATTTCAGACTTGGATTGTAGGTTTTGACGTAATTTCGGTAATCTTGAAACGATGATAGGTTAATATCGGCAAACGATGAACCAATCACTACCTCATTTGATTTTTTCCCATACGACTGATCACGAAGAAACGCGTTGACCTCAAATTGAGTCGCGTGTTGGTCGGTACTACCGAGCCGGATATATGTTTCGGCAGGTGTGCCGATATATACAGGTTTATATTCCGACATCGGTATATAAAATGCCACAACTATCTTGCCTTCAACGTAAAACCGTTGTGGCTGAGATGCGATGCGTTGGTTAAACTTTTGACCTCCACGCAAGGTGTTGGTAAAATCGGTCTCAAGTTTCTCAACATTATTAACTCCTTGAATTTCATAGTGCGTACCTGATTGTTTTCGGCGTTCTTTCACGCCAAAAACAATCCACCCTCCGTGCGTATTGGAAAATGCGCTTACGCTTTCCCATACGTTTTTAGGTAATTTATCATGTGCCTCCTTTATTTCAAAGTCGGTCCACTCGGTTTGCTGCAACCGTTCAAAGAGTTCTGCTTTCGTCATCATAACTGCAAAGTTATGAATTTTTAGTGACTTTTCGCGTCTTTTCGCCTATAAATAATTAGCGGTAAGTTGCGTCAATGCGCGATAAAGAACACGCTCAGTTTTCTTCTTGTTCCGTACGGTTATTGGTCAAGTTTATTTGTCTCAGCAGTGCTGAGAGTTTTTCATCACAATCACAATCTCATTGAACTGACTCTTGAGTAAATTGGCACTTGATATGCTTGTTGATTCCATAATTTTTTACTTAAGCAAACGGGAGCGGTGAGTAAGGGCGGCGAGGTAGGAAACGCCGCGACCGCCGGCGGCGACGTAACGCGCAACCATTCGCATAAGCGGCGTCGGAGTCAGTTGGTCGGCAAGCTCCGGATGACCCTCGCGGCGATATTCGCCCGCCAAGATTGCGCGGCGATAGTTTATAAACGGTTCATATTGCGCAAGTCCGGCATTACGGAGCGCGTCCGTGCAGCGGTCAAGCAACGCCTCCCATTTTCCTGCCTTCCCTGAATAATCCGTGCCGGTAATGCTGTCAGCCTGAGCATACACGCGCACCGGCGCGCTAAGTTTCAGCTCCTTGAGGTCCGGCTGACGCGAAAGCAGTATGATTCCAAGCAGAAAATCATCCCATACCGGCGTCTGCTCGACCCATCCGCCCACACCTCGGATAAACCCGGTGCGGACAACATAACGCTGAGTCGATAGCGTCGAGTGAAAAATCTGATTGAACATGAGGTCACCCCCTTTGAAATCCTTGCGGACAACCGAGCCGTCGAGCCCGACACGCTCCATTCCGAACGCACCGATATCGGGCATTCCCAAGCGTTCCAGTTCGCGGCATACTTCCTCCACATGGTGTGGCGGCATAGCGTCATCGCTGTCAAAGAACATGACATACTCCTCAGTGACGGCTCCAAGTCCGCAGTTGCGCGCCTCGGCAGCCCCGGGACGCGGCTCGGAGATTACGGTCACGTTATCGCGCCCCTCAGCCCAACGGCGAAGCACCTGCAACGTCCCGTCGGTCGACGCATTGTCAACCAACACAATCTGCTCCGGTTGGCGCGTCTGTGCGGCAAGGGAGTCAAGCGTACGCCCGACAATAGCCTCGCGGTTTCTGACGGGAATGACTACGCTGATCATCGTGCTTTTCCGGCAAGCATTCCACACGCCGCCTGAATATCCTCGCCGCGGCTCGCACGGATGGTTGCTGTAATTCCAAGTGAATTCAGACGGTCACGGAACGCCACCATCACCGACTCCGGAGCGGACTGAAGATGGGGGGTGTCAGGCAACGCATGATAGCGTATCAGATTGACACGCACGTCCATACCACGCAACAGGCGAGCCAGCGCATCGGCATGGCGCATATCATCGTTAATATGGTTCCAGATTATATACTCGACAGTCAGTCTGCGCTGATGGGCAAAATCATACTCGCGCATCAGTCCGAGCACATCCGTTACGGGCCATGCGCGCTCAACCGGCATCAATCCGGCGCGCTCATCGCTGAACGGCGAGTGAATACTGAGGGCTATGTGCACCTTGGTCTCATCAAGCAGCCTGCGCAACTCCTTCAGCTTGCCTATGGAGGAAACGGTTATGCGCTTGGGGCTCCATGCCAGACCCCACGGGGCGGTAAGGATTTCTATCACCCTGAGTACGGCGTCAAGATTATCCATAGGCTCTCCCATCCCCATAAAGACTATGTTTGTCAGCGTTTCCGACTCTGGGATGCTGAGAATCTGGTTCAAAATCTGCCAAGCCGCAAGATTTCCATGAAATCCCTGCCTGCCGGTCATGCAGAACGTACACCCCATCTTACATCCCGCCTGAGATGAAATGCAGAGTGTGGCACGCTCCTTATCGGGAATATAAACCGCCTCTACGTCGCGACCGCCCGCACCCTCAAAAAGGTATTTGACGGTTCCGTCGCTGCTCTTGGCTGCCGCCTTGGGCGGCTCAAGTCCTACACAGTAAGTTGCGGCAAGAGCCTCGCGCCCGCGCTTCGACAGCTCGGTCATCGACTCAATCGAGCTGCAACGGTTAACGTACAGACGGCGGGCAATCTGTCCGGCGGCAAAGGATGGCAGCCCGCATTCCGCAGCCACCTCGCGCAGCTGGGCGAGCGTAAGTCCTATTAACGGCTTTTTATTCATTATCAATATTTTCCGGTGGTATTGATAAGGTCGGTCTCGACCTCTTCAATCTCTTCCTTGAGGAAATTTTCAATTACACGCACGGTGGAAAGTGTGGCGAAATCCGTCAGCAGTTCCACCTTGAGCGAGAAAAAGTTATCGTCGGTATCGCGTGCCTGAGCTATGACCACGCCCACGGGGATACCCTCGGGATACACAAGCGAATAACCTGAGGTGATAATCGTGTCGCCTATGGCAAACTCCACATGGCGGGGAATCTCCTCGAGCATCGCCGTGCGCGGCGATTTTCCGTCCCACACCAATGAACCGAACGCGTCGCTGCCCTTCACCTTGCAGCTGATGGGCCAATAGCTGTTAAGCAGCGAAATGACACGCGCCGTATGCTTGCCGGTCACATTTACCACACCAACAACACCGTTCTGATCCACAACACCCATTCCCGGCTTGACGCCGTCATCACTTCCGCGGTTTATGGTAATAAAATTATTGCGGTGGGATATGGAGTTATTGATAACGCGCGCGGTGATGAACCGATATGGCGTCAGGGCGGAGTCGGGAGTGACAGTGTCGGCATAAGCCATCTCGTCGGCGCGCTGAAGCCTGCGGCGGAGCGACAGGTTTTCCATTTCGAGTGCCGACAGACGCTCCTGAAGGTCATCGTTGATGGAGCGCAGATGGAAATAACTCGTAACGGAGTTAGCCATTCCGTAAACACCGGAACTGACCGCGCCCGCCGAGGTCATATAGACTGCCTGTTGGTAGGGATTGCCGCGAAAAAGCATCACGCAGCTAATCCCTGCCAACAGCAGGAAAGTAAACCATGCGCCATGGCGCACGAAAAACTCAATCAGTTGCCGCATCAGCGGATAAGGAAGGAGAACTTATCTATATTCTTGAGGGCGACGGCAGTTCCGCGGGCAACTGACAACAGCGGGTCCTCTGCAACATGGAACTGAATACCGATTTTATCGGTCAGGCGTTTGTCAAGACCGCGAATCATCGCGCCGCCGCCGGCAAGCCAGATACCGTTTTTGACAATATCGGCATAGAGTTCCGGCGGAGTCTGCTCGAGGGCATTGAGCACAGCTGCTTCAATCTTCGAGATTGACTTTTCGAGACAGTGGGCTATTTCCTGATAGCTTACGGGAACCTCCATCGGCAGGGCGGTAACATGGTTGGGACCATGAACAACGTAATCCTCCGGCGGATTTTCAAGTTCGGTCAGGGCTGAGCCCACGTGAATCTTAATCTGTTCGGCGGTACGCTCGCCAACACGAAGGTTATGGGCGCGACGCATATGTCCGATGATATCTTCGGTCAGGTCATCGCCGGCAATCTGTATAGACTTGTTGGTCACGATACCGCCAAGCGAAATGACGGCGATTTCGGTGGTACCGCCGCCTATGTCGACAATCATATTGCCCGCGGGAGCCTCCACGTCAAGTCCGATACCGAGAGCGGCAGCCATCGGCTCGTAAATCATGTAGACGTCACGTCCGCCGGCGTGCTCGCTCGAGTCACGCACCGCACGAATCTGCACCTCGGTAGAGCCACTGGGAATACCCACCACCATACGGAGTGAAGGCGAGAACCAGCCGCGCGCACCGCTCGACTTCTTCACCAGACCGCGAATCATCATCTCAGCGGCATTGAAGTCGGCAATCACGCCCTGACGCAGCGGGCGGATAGTCTGGATATTAGGGTTCTCCTTACCCTGCATCATATGAGCCTCCTTACCTACCGCAATAGGTTTCTGGGTAGTCTTGTCAATGGCGACAATCGAAGGCTCGTCAATGACAATCTTGTCATTATGTAAAATGATTGTATTGGCCGTTCCAAGGTCAATCGCAATCTCCTTAGTCAACGAGAATAAACCCATCTTTTAAATTAAAAATGAAAAGTGAAAAATTAAAAATCTTTGCGGTGTACTTATTAATGAAAAAACTTAAAATGAAAAATCTATCAATCAGAACAATCTTTTCTTAGTTCGTTTACCTTTGCTGTCTTCAGGATTCTTATCATTAGATAAATCAACGAATTTAAGTCAGTAATCATGCTTTCAAACTGAAACTCGGTAATAAAGCCCGATTTGAATAATGACTCAAGCCAAAATTTGGTTTCATTCGCTTCCTTTAACGAGATCTGAACTTTATAAATAAAATCTGCTTTAGTTTGCGCGGCCTGCGCCTCGGCTATATTAGCCCCGACGCTGGTGCCGGAACGGAGAATCTGCTTTGAAATCACGAACTCACGCTTCGTCGCAGTCAAATACTTATACATATTTATTATGCGAACAGCGAAAGCCTTACTTTGCTCCAGAAGCGGATTACCCATCACGCATTTTTCATTTTTAATTTTTCATTCTTAATTTAACTAATTAGTGTTTGAAGTGGCGGATGCCGGTGGTGACCATTGCCATGCCGTGGGCGTTGCAGTAGTCAATGGTTTCCTGATCGCGGATTGAGCCGCCGGGTTGAATCACGGCATTGACGCCTGCCTCATGGGCAATCTCCACACAGTCGGCAAACGGGAAGAATGCGTCAGATGCCATAACCGCGCCCTTGAGCGAGAAATTGAAGCTTCCTGCCTTTGCGATAGCCTGCTTCAGCGCGTCGACACGTGAGGTCTGACCTACGCCGCTGGCAAGGAGCTGCTTGCCCTTGGCGAGCACGATGGCATTACTCTTGGAGTGCTTTACAATCTTGTTGGCAAAGAGCAAGTCTTCAATCTGCGACGGGTCAACCGGTTCATTGGTAACGGGATTGAGGTCCTGAGCGGTCTCAACCTTGAGGTCACGTGCCTGAACCAGCGCGCCATTAAGACATGAGCGATAGCTTGTGGTGGTCTCCAATGCCTTTTTCTGCACCAAGATGATACGGTTTTTCTTCGTTTTGAGCACTTCGAGCGCATCGTCAGTATATGCCGGAGCGATAATCACCTCGAAGAAGATGGTGTTGATTTCATTTGCTGCCTCGAGGTCAACGGTATCGTTGGTAATCAACACACCGCCGAACGCGCTGACGGGATCGCCGGCAAGTGCGTCGCGCCATGCCTCGACAACTTTCGGACGCGAAGCCACGCCACAGGCGTTATTATGTTTCAACACCGCAAAGGTTGTTTCCTTGAAATCGGAAATCAGGCTGACCGCAGCATCGATGTCAAGCAGATTGTTATAGCTGATTTCCTTGCCGTGGAGCTGGTCGAACATGGCATTGAAATCGCCAAAGAAGAAACCGGGCTGATGGGGGTTTTCGCCATAGCGCATCGGCTTGATTCCGTCAACGGCAACACGCAGTGCGGAAGGCACTTCACCCTGATGGTCAAAATAGTTAAAGATGGCTGAGTCATAACTGCTGCTGACGGCAAATGCCTCCTTGGCGAACCAGCGGCGTTGTTCGGCAGTCGATTCCGCGCCCTGAGCAGCAAGCATATCGCGAAGGGGGGCATACTGTGACTTGGAGGCAACGATAATAACGTCGCGCCAGTTCTTGGCAGCGGCACGGATAAGTGAAATACCGCCTATGTCGATTTTTTCAATAATATCTTCGTCGGACGCACCTGAGGCAACGGTAGCCTCAAAGGGATAGAGGTCAACGATAACAAGGTCAATCGAGGGAATTTCAAATTCAGCAGCCTGCTTGCGGTCGCCTTCATCGTCGCGGCGATTAAGGATACCACCGAACACCTTGGGATGGAGCGTCTTTACACGTCCGCCAAAGATTGAAGGATAGCCCGTAAGGTCCTCTACAGCCTCACATTCGTAGCCCAAGCCCTCGATAAAAGAGCGTGTTCCACCGGTGCTTAAAAACTTAACGCCGCCCTTATGGAGAAGGGCAAGAATCTCATCCAATCCGTCCTTATAGAATACGGAGATGAGCGCAGTCTTGATAGTGCGTGATTCGATTGTCATAAATACTTTGCAAAGTCAATTGTTTAAACGGCTACAAAGTTACGAAAATTTTCCGGAAAAAATTCGTAAATTTGCGGTCTAATTTCATTTTCACGAATGCCTAAGAATACTACAATAGGACATATTGAGATAGACGCGTCGAAATTTGACGCGATTGTCAACCCGGAATGTCTTCCGGTTCTTCCCACCCGCAACCTCGTTTTGTTTCCCGACATGGTGTTTCCAATCAGCATTGTCAGGAAATCAAGCCGCGACATTGCCCGTCAGGCATATGAGCAGGGCGTTGCCATAGGTGTCTTTTGCCAGAACAATCCCCACGTTGAAAATCCGCTTATTTCCGACCTTTTTGACTACGGCGTAGTCGCTCAGGTGCTGAAAGTGCTTCCCCTACCCGATGACTCTGCAATCGCTATTGTGCGCACACGCGAAAAAGTCAGACTGGCAGGCAGTGCGCCGACGGACGTCCATCCCATCCAAGAGGCTGTCACAGTAAGCGTTGAGAGCGTCCATGACCCGCGTCCGCGCCAGTCTGCTGAGGTCGACACAATGCTTGAAAACTGCCGCAAACTGCTACGCGAGATGGCGTCTGTAGGCGGTCAGAACATGGCTGTATATGACGCGCAGGCGGAACAGAACGCCGGCATGGACGTAGTCATGGAGGTAAACACCATGTGTACGAACGCTCCGATTCCCACCGAGGACCGCAGGGAGCTGCTTGCAGCGCGCGGTGTGCGCAAACGTCTGGAACGCCTGTTTGAGTTTCTTACCATCCAGAAGGAAAACCATAACATTGCAGCGAAAATCGAAGAGCGCGCACGCGAAAAAATGTCGGAACGCGCACGCCATCAGTTCCTCGAAACCCAGATGCAGGAAATCCGTAGCGAACTTTACGGCGATGACTCTGACGATTTTGTGGAGCTGCGCGAAACTATCGAAACTCTGGCGGTTGATGATGCCACCCGCTCCCTGCTTATGAAAGAGCTTGGCAAGCTTGAAAAGCTCAACCCTCAGAGCCCTGACTACCAGACACAGTATGCCTACCTGAAAACCGTCACCGAGCTGCCGTGGGGCAAACTGTCGACTGACAGCAACGACTTTACCGCCGCCGAAACCAAGCTGAACGCCACCCACTTCGGCATGGAGAAAGTCAAGGAGCGCGTACTTGAGCAACTCGCCATGATGATTCATTCGCCCCAAAGCCACTCGCCCATAATCTGCCTTGTAGGTCCTCCGGGAGTAGGCAAGACCTCGCTCGGCAAGAGCATAGCCGACGCTATGGGTCGTCAGTTCCAGCGCGTTTCCTTCGGCGGACTTCACGACGAGAGCGAAATCCGCGGACACCGGCGCACCTACATTGGCGCGATGCCCGGACGCATCATCGAGGCGATACGCCGCGCCGGCACGATGAACCCTGTCATCATGCTCGACGAGATAGACAAAATAGGTGCCGACTATAAGGGCGACCCGGCGGCAGCCCTGCTCGAAGTGCTTGACCCGGAGCAGAATGTAAAGTTCCACGATAATTATATCGACATTGACTTTGACCTGAGCAAGGTAATGTTCATTACTACCGCCAATACGCTCTCAACCGTATCATCGCCGCTGCTCGACCGCATGGAAATCATTGACTTGAGCGGCTATTCGGCTGAGGAGAAGCGCGAAATAGCCCTCACACACCTGCTGCCTACCCTGCGCGAGGAAATGGGTCTCGAGGCGGGCGAGTGTGAGATAGCCCCGGCTGCCATCGACACCATCATTTCAGATTATACGGCAGAGAGCGGCGTGCGCCGGCTCCAGAAGCAACTGGCGTCAATCCTGCGAAAATATGTCCGCGCTAAAGTGGCGGGAACCGACTTCCCGCTGCCGGTCGAACCCGAGCGTCTGCGTGACCTGCTTGGCGTCGCGCCCATGAGCCGCGACCGTTACGGCACGGGAGGCATGCCCGGAGTGGTCACCGGTCTGGCATGGACCGCTGCCGGAGGTGAAATCCTCTTTATCGAAACCGTCCTGACAGCTGGAAAGGGACAGAGCGCGCTTACCCTCACCGGAAACCTTGGCGACGTAATGAAAGAAAGCGCGACCCTCGCCCACCGTTATGCCCTTGCCCACGCCGAAGAGCTCGGCATATCAGCCGAAATGATTGGGCGCGACGTACATATCCACGTGCCCGAAGGTGCCATACCCAAGGATGGTCCGTCGGCAGGCATCACCATGACCACCGCCATCGTCTCAGCTATGACCGGACGCCCCGTGCGCCCTAACGTGGCGATGACCGGCGAGATGACCCTGCGCGGCAAGGTGCTTCCCGTAGGCGGCATCAAGGAAAAAATCCTTGCGGCAAAGCGCGCCGGAGTCAAGGAAATAATCATGTGTGCCGAAAACCGACGCAATGTGGAGGATGTCAACCCCGCCTATATCGAAGGGCTGACGTTCCATTACGTCACCGGGGTCGATGAGGTTTTGCGCATTGCCCTCGAACCCAATGCTTAAACTTCTGTTGAAAATTCCGCGATGGTGGAGCAGCGTGCTTGTTATCGGCGCGGTGCTCTACCTCACTTTAGTACCCAAGCCGCTCCCCGACAATGACATACACTTCTGGGAGCACACTGACAAGATAGTCCATGGACTGATGATGGCGGCGACATACTGCGCGCTCGCCTTCGACATTGGGCGCGGACGCCGCCTGAGCCTGCGCTCGCGCCTATGGCTCCTTATTGGCGTCATAGCCTTCGGTGGAGCAATCGAACTGGCTCAAGGCGCAATGGCGATAGGACGCGGAGCCGACCTCGCCGACTTCGCCGCCGACACCGCCGGCACCCTCCTCGCCTACCTCACCGCCCCACTCTTCCTCACGCACCCCTCCAACCCAAACACCTGATTTATCTACGCTTACGTTCTGCCGTTTCAACAAAAAACGGCAGAGCAAAAGGCATCTTGAGCCATTCACCAGCCGAAGAGTCAGTAATCCACACCGATTTCCCGAAAATATTCGTTTTAAACGGAATAACCTCCGGATGTATGTCTTGCAGCAACTCAATAGCAACCATTGAGTTAGGTGGAACAACAATCGGTTCCGGCAATACATATCTGTACATGCCGTTCTGAATATCTTCTTTTTTATAATGCATGATGATTCCGTCTGAGACCGGAACAACATTACGCATCACCATCCCTTTTTCTTTATCTCCGATTTCATAAATCCTAATCCTGAAATCCGCCTTTGAAAGCATATTCGGGGCATCCAAGATATGAAATCCGACTGCTGTAAGTTCAACATCTTTCTTTTTCGCTCTCTTAACCTCAAAGCCAATCATCGACCCTTTCTTGTCCTGATAAAAAGAACGTGCAAATCCACGGTTTTTCGATTTACCGAGTTTGCGACTTTTCACTTTGCCACCATGGACAACCTTCACCTCATTAAGGTTGATTATCCTTTCCTGCGTGCGTAGAAATGTGGTGTCGCGACCGCCATCGGCAAACGCAACCAAGACAACGGCTATCAAAGCCCCAAACAGGCATAATCGTTTCATCCGGAAAAAAAAGCGATCAGATGCGGTCGAGGACGGTGGCGACGAGGTCGCGGATGCCTGACTTGTAGTTGGGGTTGGCGGTGGTGTTGAAGCGGTTGGCAATGATGGAGCAGACGGTCATGCAGCGGTGTCCCATGAGTTTGCCGAGTCCCTGCAGGGGTGCCGACTCCATTTCGTAGTTAGTGATTTTGCGTCCGTTGAACTCAAACTGCTCGATGCGGGAGTTGAGGTCGGGGTTAGCCAGATGGAGGCGCACTTCGCGTCCCTGCGGTCCATAAAAGCCTACGGCGGAGATAGTATTGCCGCGAACCATGTCGTCACCGCCAATTCGGCGCACCAGTTCCGGGTCGGCATCGACCACGTAAGGTTTAGCCCAGAGCGGATTCCAGCCGGTATGGTCACAGAGTGCGTGTTCGAAATCAAGGTCGGCAATCGAGTTGCGTCCGGCATAGTAGTTAAGGACGCCGTCAAATCCGATGGCTTTTTCGGCAATGACGGGGGTG
This sequence comes from uncultured Bacteroides sp., assembly GCA_964586765.1. Classification (GTDB taxonomy): domain Bacteria; phylum Bacteroidota; class Bacteroidia; order Bacteroidales; family Muribaculaceae; genus UBA3263. Next base: position 17,850 of record CAZPHN010000026.1, on the reverse strand, counting down.
CCGAGCGTCAGTTCGGGCTGCAATGCGCCGGAGGTGCCGATACGCACCATGGTAAGCGAGCGTGGCTGCTCACGCACCTCGCGCGTCTTGAAGTCGACGTTGGCAAGGGCGTCAAGTTCAGTCACAACAATGTCAATGTTGTCAGGACCGATTCCGTGGCTCAGACACATGATGGGCTTTCCTTTATATGTACCGCCGATGGTGTGAAACTCGCGTGAGGACACTTCAAAGGTCTTGGTGTCGAAAAATTCGGCAACCATATCGACTCTTGAAGGGTCGCCAACAAGGATTATGCGGTCCGTAAGCTGGTCGGGGCGCAGGTGAAGGTGGAAAACTGACCCGTCGGGGTTAATTATAAGCTCTGATTCGGGGATTATTCTTGCCATGAGGAGTTGTTTATGGTTGAGGGTTTAGGGTTTAGGGTTTATGGGATTAGTAGAGGCGGTAGCGTGCGCCGGGGAGGGAGAGGAGAAGTCCGCGGAATTCCATGTCGATGAGGGTCGACATCAGTTTTGCCACCGCCATGCCGGTCGCGGCGGTAAGCTGACTGAGCGAGGCATCCTCGTTGCTCTCTAAGAATTTAACAATTAAATCCTCGGTGGGGTTCAGCGGCATAGGGAGCGAGTTTTGTGTCGGCTCTCCGGCAGCCGAAAGACGCGTCCAGCCCATAGCGTCAATCAGGTCATCGACCCCGGAAATAAGCTGAGCCATGCCGGCACCGATAATGCGGTTGCAACCGGCACTGTATTTGTCGCTTATGCGCCCGGGAAGCGCGAAAACATCACGATTATATCCGGCGGCGAGATTAGCGGTTATGAGCGCGCCGCCTTTCGACGCAGACTCGCTGACCACCAAGCAGTCACATAACCCGGCAACTATACGGTTTCGCGCCACGAAGTTACCCTTATGTATTGCCTCCGACGATGAATATTCGGTAAGGAGCATGCCGCCGTGACGCACCATATCGACCGCTGTCGAGCGATGGTCGGCAGGGTAGATAGTCGAAATGCCGGTAGCCATGACGGCAACGGTAGGTATGCCGGCAGAGAGCGCGGCGCGATGGGCGGCAATGTCTATGCCATAAGCCAGTCCGCTGACAATCACCGGATTTTCAACCGTCCGCGCAAGGTCGTCGACCAAACGGCGCGTAAAGTCAATGCCGTAAGCGGTGGCATGGCGCGTACCCACAATCCCTATGGCGTGACAGTTGTTGAGGTCAGTAGCTCCGCTGCCGTAGAGCAGGACGGGAGCATCCTCACACTCAAGTAGCCTCCGGGGAAATGCCTCATCGGTAAAATAGAGCGTTGAGACCGAATGAGAGCGGACAAAGCGTAACTCGGCTTCCGCATCGCGCAATTTTTGCGCACGATATGCCGCAGAGTAGATTGACGCTGACGATTGGGTAAGGTTACGCAACTGAGTCTCTGACATTGCGAAAAACTCCCTTTCCGACCCACAGAGACGCAGCAGTTCGCGCGCCAGAGTGACAGACATCCCGCGAACGGAGGCAAACGCCAGTCGATAAAGCAGAGTATCGGCGTCAACCATAGGCGGAATCAGAGATACGCGGCAAACGCCTCGGCAAACTCTTCGCCACGCGACGGGCGTCCGTCGATTACGTTGACAACCGTTATGAGCGCGTCGGCAATCAGCTGACCGTCAGCATTAATAATCCACTGACGGAAGATAAAGCGCGCGCCTTCGCGCCGTAGGTCAAGCGAGGAGGTAAACTTCTCGCCGAGTCCGAGCGAACGGATATACTCGATTTTGACCTTGCGGACCACCGGACTCATCTTTAATTCACGCATACGCGCGAAGGAGAGTCCCGCCATGGCACAGAACTCATGGCGCGTATGCTCCATATAGTTCAGGTAGCGGGCATTGTTGACAATACCTTCAGAGTCAACCTCATAGTCCCTCACCTTGAAGTCAAGGGTAAAGACGGGTTCGGGGAGAGCGGAGCGACTCATCGGGCAGCGCGTTTACGTTCAAGTTCATCAAGAATAATCTTGCGCAGGCGGATGTGGTGGGGTGTCACTTCGACATACTCGTCAGCCTTGATATACTCCAGAGCCTCCTCGAGCGAGAAAACAACCGGCGGCACGATACGTGCCTTATCGTCGGCACCGCTGGCACGCATGTTGGTCAGTTTCTTCGACTTGGTGACGTTGACCACAATGTCATTGTCCTTGGCATTCTCGCCGACAACCTGACCGGCGTAAACCTCCTCCTGAGGGAAGATGAAGAAGCGACCGCGGTCCTGAAGTTTGTCAATGGCATAGGCGAAGGCGGTGCCACCCTCCATGGCAATCAGTGAGCCGTTGGTACGACGCTCGATATCGCCCTTCCACGGCTGGTATTCCAAGAAGCGGTGTGCCATGATAGCCTCGCCGGCTGATGCGGTCAGGACATTGTTACGCAGACCGATAATGCCACGCGAGGGGATATGGAACTCCATGTGTACGCGGTCCGCACCCTGAGCGTTCATCGAAACCATCTCGCCCTTACGGCGCGTCACCATGTCGATGATTTTACTTGAATACTCCTCAGTAACGTTGATGGTCAGCAACTCGACGGGTTCACACTTCTGACCGTCGATTTCCTTGACAATAACCTGAGGCTGACCTACCTGCAGCTCATAACCCTCGCGGCGCATAGTCTCGATAAGCACCGAGAGGTGGAGCACACCGCGGCCAAAGACCGTCCAGACATCTTCATTGTCAGCCTTTTCGACACGAAGGGCAAGGTTGCGGTCCAATTCGCGCGTCAGGCGTTCGCCGATATGGCGCGAAGTCACATATTTACCATCCTTGCCAAAGAAAGGCGAGTCATTGATGGTAAAGGTCATTGACATGGTAGGCTCGTCAATTGCAATACGCGGCAGGGATTCAGGCGCAGCCACGTCGGCAACAGTATCACCAATTTCAAAGTTCTCAATTCCGACCAGCGCACAGATATCGCCGGAGCTTACCTCAGCCACCTTCTTCCGACCCATCCCTTCGAAGGTGTGGAGCTCCTTGATACGCTGCTTGACGGCGGAGCCATCCTTTTTGAGCAGGACAACTTCCTGTCCCTCGCGGAAGGTACCGCGATGAACGCGCCCCACGGCTATACGGCCCACATAGTTCGAGAAGTCGAGACTCGTAATAAGCATCTGCGACGGACCTTCAAGAGTCTCGGGCTCGGGGATATAGTCGATGATGGCGTCAAGAAGTGGAAGGATATTGTCTGTGGGCTTCTGCCAGTCAGTACTCATCCACCCCTGCTTTGCAGAGCCGAAAATAGTAGGGAAATCGAGCTGATCTTCAGTAGCATTGAGGCTAAACATCAGGTCGAACACCATTTCCTGCACCTCATCGGGGCGGCAGTTAGGCTTATCGACCTTGTTTACCACAACCACAGGCTTCAGTCCCATGCGAATTGCCTTTTCGAGCACGAAACGAGTCTGAGGCATAGGTCCCTCAAATGCATCAACAAGCAGCAGACATCCGTCAGCCATATTGAGCACTCGCTCTACCTCGCCACCAAAGTCGGCGTGTCCGGGAGTGTCAATAATGTTGATTTTGTAACCTTTATAGTCAATTGAAACATTTTTTGACAAAATAGTTATGCCTCGTTCCCGTTCAAGGTCATTATTGTCGAGAATAAGTTCGCCGGCGTTCTGGTTCTCGCGGAACAGGTGTCCGGCCATAAGCATCTTGTCAACCACCGTGGTCTTGCCGTGGTCCACATGGGCAATGATGGCAATGTTTCTAATTTTCTGCATATAAAAGTCTCATAAAAAACACTGCAAATTTACGAAAATTTCCTCAATCACCAAACCATTCACACTTTAGTCCTCCATCATTTCTTCTTTCCGTTCCTTCGGGTGCAAAGTTACGACATCAATCCCCTCCCCGACCGCAAAAAAAATTCGGCGGCAGCAAATCCTCGGATTTAGGGAGGTGCTGCCGCCGTATGAGTCGGCGTGTGTGTTTTCATTTTATTTGAATCAGGTTAAGAGGAGGTGAGTGGAGAGAGTATGGCAAATCATACAGAAAGTGGGTATTATCGCAATCATCTCCGATGCCGCATTAGTAGCGGTAGTCAGCGAGCATTTCCTGAAGCTTCTGGCGAGCGAAGAAGATACGGCTCTTGATGGTGCCGAGGGGGAGCTGCATTTTTTCAGCGATTTCGTTGTACTTGTAACCTTCAACGTGCATTGAGAAGGGAATGCGGTAGTCATCGCTGAAAGAGTTGATGGCAGCCATGATTTCGCCTGCGCTATATGAGCCTTCAACGCTGTCAATACCTGAATCCTGTGATGCGTTGAGGTGGTAGAGGTCTTCGGTCTGGTCAATTACGGTTGCGCTGCGAACCACGCGACGGTAGTTGTTGATGAAGATGTTACGCATGATGGTGAACACCCAGCCCTTGAAGTTAACGTTCTCGGCAAACTTATCTTCGTTCTCGAGCACCTTGATGGTGGTGTCCTGAAGCAGATCGTAAGCATCGTCACGATTTGAAGTAAGCATATAAGCAAAGTTAAGAAGATTGCTTTGAAGTTCCATGAGCTTGTTTTGTACTGCTGAGTTTGCCATAATGTTGAAGTTTTATTAGTTTTAGTTGAGCTTTATTTTTTGTTTTTTGTGTCTAACTTTTGTCGTTTGACACTGCAAATATACAAACTTTTTTGAAATCCAAAAAATTTTGCATATTTTTTTAGTTAATTTTTAAAATTTATCTATTTTGTAACACGTCAATATTGATAATCAGCATATTACATTACGTTGTTACAGCGCGAAATATGTTACAAACACTGTTACAACATGTTGCAACATTGATACTAAAAACGCATTTATATCTGATTATCAGCATATTACACATGTTACAAAACAATGTCTTAAATAATGTTAAATTTTGCAATTCACGCCTTTTCGCTATCTTTGTCAAGCAAAAATCAGCAAATTTCGCCCCATATGGAACAGCACTCCGAACAAAAACAAACGACACTCGACAAGCGTTATCTACGAATGGCCCGGATATGGGCTGAAAACTCCTATTGCGAGCGCAGAAAAGTCGGTGCAATCATTGTTCGTGACTCTATGATAATATCTGACGGATTCAACGGCACACCCTCGGGATTTGAAAACATCTGCGAGGACGAGACGGGTCAGACCAAAACCTACGTTCTGCACGCAGAGGCAAACGCCATAACAAAGGTAGCGCGGAGCAACAACTCCTCGCAAGGCTCGACGCTCTACGTCACCGCATCGCCCTGTATGGAATGCGCCAAGCTGATTATACAGGCAGGCATCACGCGCGTAGTATATAATGAACCGTACCGGCTCACCGACGGAGTTGACCTGCTGCGTCGCGCCGGAATTGAAGTCAAACTGATTGAAAACCTCAAATGAAGAAACTAAAACTCCCCGCCATATTTGTACCCCTGATGATTGTCGGGGCACTGATTATAGGCATTATCCTCGGAAACCATCTGCCCGGTCACCGTATAATTAGGAACGCGGGCGCGCAAAAGATTAGCGAAATACTCGACCTCATAGAGGATGAATACGTTGACCGCGTAGACCTCGAATCACTCATCAACGAGTCCATTCCCGCCATCCTCGCCAACCTTGACCCGCATACCGCCTATATTCCCGCCGAGGACTTCGACGAGGTCAACTCGGAACTCGAAGGATCATTCAGCGGCATAGGCATCCAGTTCAACATCACGAATGACACCATAACGGTGCTTGAGGTAATTTCAGGCGGTCCAAGCGAGAAAGTAGGACTGCACGCCGGCGACCGCATAGTTCAGGTCAACGACTCGAACATGACCGGGACGAAAATCAAGTCAGACGACGTCCTTAACCTTCTGCGCGGTCCCAAGGACTCTACCGTCAAGCTCGGAATAAAACGCGCGGGCTCACCCTCGCTGCTTACCTATACCGTGACCCGAGGCGATATCCCCGTGACCTCCATTGACGCCTCTTACATGATAGAGCCGGGAGTAGGCTACATCAAGGTCAATAAATTCGGACGCAACACATATCGCGAATTCTTTATAGAAATGATGATGCTGCGCGCCGAAGGTGCAAAAAAATATATTCTTGACCTCAGAGGTAACTCAGGAGGCTTTCTTGACGTAGCCATACAGATGGCAAACGAGTTCCTTGACCGCGGGAGCGAGATAGTCAGCACCCGCGGACGCGACGGCGAGCTCGAAAGTCGCGTGGGAGCCGACGGCTCAGGTACATTCAAGAACGAAGAACTGGTATTGCTGATAGACGAGTTTTCGGCGTCGGCATCGGAAATCGTAGCCGGCGCAATGCAGGACAATGACCGCGCCACCATCATAGGTCGCCGCTCGTTTGGCAAGGGTCTGGTACAGAAACAGCACGACCTGAGCGACGGCTCGGCTATCCGCGTCACCACCGCGCGCTATTATACGCCATCTGGCCGATGCATCCAGAAACCTTTCACCAAAGGCGACATGGAGGATTATCAGCTGGAGATATATGACCGCTACCTGTCAGGCGAGGCATTCAATGCCGACTCGGTAAAGACAAACCGCGACCTGCTCTTCCACACCGTAGGCGGGCGCGAGGTTTACGGCGGCGGCGGAATAATGCCCGACATTTTCGTTCCGTCAGACACTGCGAATATCAATGCCCACTATACGGAGATTTACAATTCCGGACTCATTCACCGCTTTGCCTTTGAGTATGCCGACAGCCATCGCTCGACCCTCGACAAGGCAAACACCGCCGATGAAGTCATAGCCTCACTGCCCTCCGACGGAGCCTTGCTTCAGGAGTTTGCCAACTACATGAGCCGCAATAAATTTCCTCCACGCTGGTATTATCTCAACCTTTCGCGCCCCTTGCTTGTTAATCAGCTGAAAGCCCTCATTGCGCGCAATGTACTCGGCACTGCCGCCTATTACGAAATCGCCAATACGCGCGATAAGGTAGTAAACCGGGCTCTTGAATCACTAAAAAACGACAAAACAAGCAATGGACAAGCAGGAAATTCGCAGAAAAATCCGCAATCGTAAACAACTCGTTACCGAAACAGAACGCCGCAACGCCGCCCGCGCCGTCTTTACCGCATTGGAGCGCACCGCCGCTTTCATGATGGCAGACCGTATACTTATGTATCACTCGCTGCCCGATGAGCTTTCAACCCTTGAATTTCTCGAGAAGTGGCATACACGCAAACAGTTTTTCCTGCCGCGCGTAAACGGCGTTAACCTTGAGCTGCTTCCATATGAGCGCACATCGCTGCGCCTCGGTGCTTTCCACATAGAGGAGCCGGCGGAAGGCACGCCGGCAGATCCCGCCACAATGGAGCTCATCGTGGTTCCCGCAGTGGCGTATGACCGTCGTGGTAACCGATTAGGGCGCGGCAAAGGGTTTTATGACCGCCTGCTGTCAGCCACTAAAGCCACCACCATCGGCGTTGCCTATGATTTCCAACTTCTTGACGAGCTACCCGTCGAGCCCCATGACACCCCCGTCAATATCGTAATAACGGAATCATACCGCTTTATCCGCTAAGAGCGAACCGGGATTATCCTCTTCATTGCGCGGCAGTTGCGCCAATTGTTGAATATTCGCTCCGGAATTAGATTCAGCCCGCTGCCGGCGGAAATAATGGGGGGGGGTAATTTGCTGATTTTCAATAGTTTGCAGCATATTAGAGTAATAGACAAAGAAATCCGTATGGAGAGCGAGGGAAATACGCAACAATAGTTCCGTATCGATGTATGTACGGGCAAAAACGTTGTAGATATTACGACGATCGCAGTTTATTTTGCGCGCGAGCCACGTAACCGTACGCCCCTGACGAGACAATTCCTCTTTTATAAGCTGACCGATTGAGAAAGACTGGGTTGCAACGCTCTGGTATGTCATTATTCAATAATTGTTTCGCCGCCGGAAAGACTCCGGAAGCAGATTAAACATTATTGCAAACGGGTGCAACTTTTTAATAATCATTCGGGATTCGGGACTCAAATCCACAGGAAAAGACCGCCGTTAGATCATCTTTCGGTCACCTTTGCTGCCGAATTGCCAAGGATGATGTATCTTTCCCACCGTGAAAATCTTCACGGTTTGCGCCACAAAGTTACACAAAAGCGAGAAATCAGCAAAGAAAAAGTGTGAAAGGTTATTTCACACAAATCTTCTGCGTAGATTCATTAATCAGGAGATATATTCCATCTATCGGCAAGTTTTCACAATCTGGAACGTATTTTTTGTTTTATGGGTATAAAATCGTAAATTTGCAGATTGAAAAAGAAACCAACCAATTAAGTTATGGATTATAATCACAGAGAGATTGAGCCGCGCTGGCAACAGTACTGGCGCGAAGGTAATGTATATAAGGTGGATGTTGACCCGTCGCGTCCCAAGTTTTATGTACTCGATATGTTCCCTTATCCTTCAGGTGCAGGTCTGCATGTAGGGCACCCGTTAGGCTACATTGCCAGCGATATCTATGCGCGCTACAAGCGTCTGCAGGGTTTCAACGTGCTTCATCCGATGGGCTATGACGCTTACGGACTTCCCGCCGAGCAATATGCCATCCAGACGGGTCAGCACCCCGAAAAGACCACCACGGAGAATATTGCGCGATATCGCTCTCAGCTCGACAAGATAGGTTTCTGTTATGACTGGAGTCGCGAGGTCAGGACTTGTGACCCGGAATTTTACAAGTGGACCCAATGGGCTTTCCAGCAGATGTTCAGTCAGTATTATGACACCAAAACCGACAAGGCGGAACCTATCGACAAACTGATTGCCCACCTTGAGGAGCATGGCACCGACGGACTGACAGCTGCCGGAGGCAAGGAAATGGAGTTTACCGCCGAGGAATGGAAGGCGATGACCGACAAGGAGAAGAGCGACGCGCTGATGAACTGGCGCATTGCCTACCTTGGTCACACCATGGTCAACTGGTGTCCGAAACTGGGCACGGTGCTTGCCAACGATGAGGTATGCGAGGGGCTGAGCCTCCGCGGCGGATATCCCGTAGAGCAGAAGCTGATGTATCAGTGGTGTCTGCGCGTCAGTGCCTACGCCCAGCGTCTGCTCGACGGATTGGAGAAACTCGACTGGACCGACTCGCTGAAGGAAACGCAGCGTAACTGGATTGGTCGCAGCGAAGGTGCAGAAATGCGCTTCAAAGTTGCCGGCAAGGATATTGACCTTGAGATTTTCACCACCCGCGCCGACACGATTTTCGGTGTCACCTTCATGGTGCTCGCCCCCGAAAGCGCATACGTCAAGGAGGTTACCACCCCGGAACAGAAAGAGGCGGTAGAAAAATATCTTGACGAGGTAAAGCATAAGACCGAGCGCGAGCGCATGATCGACAAGAAGGTCACCGGAGTGTTCACGGGTTCATATGCCGTCAATCCGCTTACCGGCAAGGAAATTCCCATCTGGGTAAGCGACTATGTATTGGCAGGCTACGGCACGGGCGCAATCATGGCGGTACCCGCCCATGACAGCCGCGACTATGCCTTTGCAAAGAAATTCAATCTGCCTATTATCCCCCTGATTGAGGGTGCCGACGTGAGCGAACAGAGCTTCGACGCCAAGAGCGGCAAGATGATTAACTCCTGCGGACCGGAACTTGACCTCAACGGGCTTGAAGTAAAGGACGCGATAGCCAAGACCAAAAAATTTATCAGCGAGAAAGGCATAGGCAAGGTAAAGGTTAACTTCCGTCTGCGCGACGCCATTTTCAGCCGTCAGCGTTACTGGGGCGAGCCGTTCCCCGTATATTATAAGGATGGTATCCCCCATATGCTCCCCGAGAGCGAACTGCCGCTGCTACTGCCTGAGATTGACCAGTATCTGCCCACAGAGAGCGGCGAACCGCCGTTAGGTCGCGCCAAAAACTGGCAGACCGCCGACGGTTATCCGCTGGAACTCAACACCATGCCCGGTTTCGCAGGCTCAAGCGCGTACTATCTGCGCTACATGGACCCGCACAACGGCGACGCACTGGTAAGTCCCGAAGCCAACGGCTACTGGCGCAACGTGGACCTCTACATAGGCGGCACGGAACACGCTACAGGTCACTTGATTTACAGCCGATTCTGGAACAAGTTCCTCTATGATATGGGCAAGGTGGTTGAGGATGAGCCCTTCCGCAAGCTCATCAATCAGGGTATGATTCAGGGTCGAAGCAACTTTGCATATCGTATCAAGGACACGAACACCTTTGTCAGCGCAGGGCTGAAAGACCAATATGACGTAACGCCCATCCACGTTGACGTCAACATTGTCAGCAACGACATTCTTGACACGGAAAAATTCCGCGCATGGCGTCCGGAATTCAATGATGCCGAATTCATTCTCGAGGATGGCAAATACGTTTGCGGCTGGGCGGTAGAGAAAATGTCGAAATCGATGTTTAATGTGGTTAACCCCGACGACATTGTTGAACGCTACGGCGCGGATACCCTCCGCCTGTATGAAATGTTCCTTGGTCCGCTCGAACAGTCCAAGCCTTGGGACACCAACGGCATTGACGGCGTAAACCGCTTCCTGAAAAAACTCTGGAAGCTCTATGAAGGCGGAGTTGATGACTCGGAGCCCACGGCAGCATCGCTCAAGTCAATCCATACGCTTATCAAAAAGGTAACGTCTGACATTGAGCAGTTCAGCTACAATACGTCGGTGGCTGCGTTCATGATTTGCGTCAACGAGCTGACGGCGCAGAAGTGTCACAGCCGCGCGGTGCTCGAGCCGTTAGTCATTCTGCTTGCGCCCTTCGCACCCCATATTGCGGAAGAGCTCTGGCATACGGCACTCGGCAATGAAACGACAGTCTGCGACGCAACATGGCCCACCTTTGATGAGTCACACCTGATTGAGAACGAAGTGACCTACCCCGTCAGCTTCAACGGCAAGATGCGCTTCAATCTCACACTTCCCGCCTCGATGGGACAGGAAGAGGTAATTGCCGCCGCAATGAGTGCCGAAGGAGCCGCAAAATGGCTCGACGGCAAGCAAGTGGTCAAGACCATCTTCGTTCCCGGCAAGATTGTCAATATCGTCGTAAAATAAAAAACGGTCATTGTGCGTTAAAAAGAAAAAATATGCTTGTATTTGCGACAAATAACGCCCACAAACTCCGGGAAGTTCGCCAGATGCTTCCTCCCGGAGTAGAAATCAAATCGCTCGGCGAGATAGGCTGCGATGTAGACATTCCGGAAACCGCCTCCACCCTCGAGGGCAATGCGGAACTGAAGGCACGCTACGTAAGCGAGCGGTTTGGGTGTGACGTGTTTGCCGACGATACCGGGCTTGAGGTCGACGCCCTTGGCGGAGCTCCGGGAGTCTACTCGGCGCGCTATGCCGGTCCGGGACATGACTCCGCCGCCAATATGGCGCGTCTGCTGCGCGAAATGGAGGGCGAGACAAACCGCCGGGCGCGCTTCCGCACGGTTATCGCCCTGATACGCGGCGGACGTATGGAGACGGTAGAGGGCATTGTTGAAGGCACCATTGCCACAGAGCCGCAAGGCACTGACGGATTCGGCTATGACCCCGTGTTTATCCCCGACGAAGCAGACGGACGCTCATTCGCCCAAATGAGCCCGGAAGAGAAAAACGCAATATCACATCGCGGGCGGGCAATGTCAGCCCTGATGGAAATTATTTGACAGACTTTTTATACTGACGATTCTTTCACAATCAATACAGATACATGAAACGACTTATCATATCTCTTTTTGCCGCACTGACTCTGGTTATGCTGCCTAATGTGGCAGATGCACAGATGCAGAACGGAATGTGGGAAATCTATCCCTCCTTCAATATCCCGACGAAGACTATTGATACCCCTGACTTTGTCTACGTACTTTCCGGACAGTCACTCATCGGCTTCGACAAGACGACCGATGAAATCGTGGCGTTTAACACCAACCACAGGCTTAACAGCAATGCCGTTAGTAACATCTGGTATTCTCCCGAGGGAAAATACCTCCTTGTTGCCCATACCAACGGAATGATTGATCTGGTCTACGATGACGGTCGTACGGTCAACATCGCCGACCTTTCGAACACCACGATTGACTACGGCACAATCAACGATGTAGATTTCACTCCCGGGCGCGCATACTTGGCACTCAGCAAGGGTATTATGGTGCTCAACACCGAGCGCGGCGTGATTGATCAGGTCGGTCTTTTCCTCCCAACGGCTCAGAGCTTCGAGCGAATTGCCGTTACCGACAGCAAAATCGTGATTGTCCTGAACCAGAACGGACGTCTGTTTACCGTAGACCGTAACGCCGACCTGACAAGCTATAAGCCTTTCAATGCCAACGACAGCTACGTTTACCGCTCAAGCAATACCAATGTAGGCGATATCATGGCTCTTGAAGGCGATAAGCTCCTCAAAGTTGGAACGGCTACAGGCAACATGGACCTTGCCGTTGTCAGCATTGACCCGACGAAGGCAAACAATCAGTGTATCGGTTCCAATGTCAAGTTAGGCGTGACTTCCTTTCCAAACCGTCTTAATCCCGCCAAGAACGGCGTCGTGACCAATAACGCTACCGATGTTATCTTCATTAATAAAAACGGCGAGCTGATAAAGACCGTCAAGCATGGCGCGGGGTCGGTAGACAACGCCTCCATGATTGTGACCAACTGGGACAGCGACAAATCAGACACAAACTGGGTTGTTACCACCGAAGGTATAAGCCGCGTCAAAAATGACGGCACTGTAGCAATGCAGACCGTAGTACCTGCCGCAACCTCCGGCAGCAGCGTCGGCAGTATCCTCCCCGCCTCTGACGGCAGCGTCTACCTTTCGACCGTCGGCGTCGGTCAGATTTATGACTCAGCATATGGAAAGGCTGCACTTTTCAACAAAATGAACGGTAGCCAGATATTGCCGGTTCCACTTTCAACAAAAAGTATGTACCATATAGCTGTCAATCCCAAAAATCCGAATGATGTGGTTATTGGCACTTTTAACGGATTAATCAGATTTGATTGCTCTACAGGAACCTCTATTACATACACCGGCGACAATAGTTCGTTGGTTCCAATCCTGAATGTATATTACCTTGTAACTGACGTAAAATTTGATGCTGACGGAAATCTGTTTGCCGTACAAAGCCGTGCGTCGGACAGCGAGAATGCACATTTGCATATGGTACCTGCCGCTGACTGGAATAATGGTGCGTCTAAATCATCATGGCAAAAGCTCCCGCTTCCCGGTCTGCGTCCTCGCCATAGCACCGCATTAGTTATCCATCCGTCAGGCTATGTAATTGCAACCGGCAGTAAAATGACCGCCATCGTAAAATTCCCACAAGGCAAAAAGACACTTTCCGGTGCCGAACTTAGAATTGATGAATGGGATATCGACGCTGATGGCATGAGTATCGCTTGCGATGAAATCTTATCCGGTATTGTCGACAGCAATCTTCGCACATGGATAGTCAATGACCTTGGCGTGATAACGTATCCTGACATCGAAAAGGCATTTAAAGGAACAGCACGCCCCGAGCGTCCGAAGATTTCGAGAAATGACGGAACAAACCTTGCCGACTTCCTGCTCGACAATGTCTTTGTGCTTAATGTCGCTACTGACCCGAACGGGTGCCTATGGTTTGCAACGAAAGGCTCAGGATTACTGCGAGTAAGCAGTGACGGCACAGAGATTCTTGACCACTTCACTACTGAAAATTCAGACATACCGTCAAATACGGTACTGTGTGTGATGCCTGACCAGAACACCAATAAGGTTTACGTCGGCACGGATCAGGGGCTGGCTATATATTATTCCAACTCTACTCCCGCCAAACATGATTACAAGGACGTTTACGCTTATCCAAACCCCGTGACTCCGGACTATACCGGCTATATCACCATTGCCGGACTTATGAAAGACTCCCTCGTTAAGATTGCCGACTCGGCTGGGCGCATTGTTCACGAAGGCAAGAGCGACGGCGGCTCATTGGTATGGGACGGTTGTGACGCCTCAGGCTCACGTGTCAAATCAGGAGTTTATTTCGTTTACGCCTCACAGAACGCCAACGGTTCATCGACAGCTGTAGTTACCAAAATTGTAGTTGTAAACTGATGTCAACAGACTTTTCATCTCTATATTATGCCGACGAGACCGACCGTTGTTACGGTCTCGCCGGCATGGCTATTTCTCTCGTTGTATGGGATTCGGAAGAACTTCTTCGCGGCATTGACCTTACGGCTCCCGCTGAAGAAGCTCTACAGCTATCGCCCGACTTCTATCTATGTCAGTCGCCCAAAACCGGAGCCAAAGCGGTATGGGAATCTGCATTGCGCCATTTTCAGCTTATTGCGGCAATGACTGTGGCTAATGTGGCATGCCGCCATATGGTGCGCAAAAAACGCTCGTCGATAAGCGGCGAAATAGATAGTGACATTCGCCGTTTTCTCAACGCCGAAGGCTTAGACCTTTGCCAGCTCGAGCCGGATGAGGTAAGCCGCATATATAACCAGATTCTGGTTCATTGCTCGCGCATTTTCCGCCATCCCGGTGTAAGCCAGCTTGCGGTTTCGCTATCGGACGCCATAGCTGACAAGAAAACGCTTGACTCAGACATTGTCCTCGAAATGCTCCAACCCCTTAACCGGATGTAACCGACAAATCTTTCTTTATGAAAAAGGACGTGTCACTTATACGAAAAATTTCGGTTTTTTCAATCAAGACTATTTGTTTATGGGCAATTTTGGTCTTGGTTTTAAGCGGCGCGCTCTATTTTGTATCCGGAATTGACCGTCGGGCGATAAGGGCGAATACGATTGAATCGCTTGATATTCTTAGGAAGGAAGGCGATTATTATCGCTACCCGATTGGCGGACCAATGCTACAAAAGGATAGCTTTACCGATGCCATCATGATAGGATGCGCATATAGTAAGGACCCGACAAAATCTGAAATAGACAATACATTTTCTTCGCCAACAGTTCTGGCAGACACAACCCTGAGCCAGTCAGAAAGCCTGTATAGGACGGTATCATCCAGCGAGACTTTAAAGGTGGAGGATGTGGATTTTTATACCCGGTATTGGCATGGATATCTGGTAACTTTAAGACCACTGCTTTTATTTGTATCGCTTAAAGGCATCAGAATAATCAATTACATTATTCTTTACGGATTAGCTTTGATTTCAATGTGGCTCATATGGCGCAAGTTGGGCAAATTCTGTACGGTTGCGTTTCTATGCGCCCTACTGGCTACGGCTTTTCCCCTTGTTCCGGACACAATGCAGTTCGTTACAGCTTATATGATTGCCCTTATAGCCTGCGTTTATACGCTATGCGTACCCTCCGGGATGCTTTCTACATCGCGCTATGGGCTTTTCATGTTTACAATAGGAGGACTAACGTCATATTTTGATTTCCTTACCACTCCCGTATTGACATTCGGGCTTCCTTTAACGATAGCGTTATTGCTTAGAAATAAGCTTCCGGACTGGAAATTCATAATTTTATGCGGGTTCATGTGGTGCTTGGGCTACGTTGGCATTTGGGCTTCGAAGTGGATTCTTGCCGGTATATTCACATCGGTCGATATTATTGAGCAAACAAAAGAGACTCTTATCACCCGTACTAAGGTCATAGTTACGTCCGGAAATCTGAAAGGTACTCACATTGTTCTTGTCGTAACGATTGTTTTATTTGCTATCTTTTTCATCGGCTCTATTTGCTACGGAATACGCAAAGGGCGTTTACCTTTGGTAAAACGCTATTCTGGCTTTGCCTTCATCGGTCTTGTACCTTTCATTTGGGTTCTTGCATTCCAAGGGCACTGTTTCTTTCACTTCTGGTTTGTATGGAGGTCTTTTGCCGTAAGCGTTTTCGCCCTGATGATATTCTATTATAATACTTTCTACCATAAAGTGTCCCATGAAGAAAATTGCCGTCCTGATACCTTGTTACAATGAGGAGAAAACCATTGCACAGGTAATTCTTGATTTCCATAAGGAACTCCCGGATGCGGATATTTACGTCTTTGACAATAATTCGACTGATAATTCTGCATTAATAGCAGAGTCTAACGGCGCAATAGTAATTAAGGAACACCGTCAGGGCAAAGGAAACGTAGTCCGGTCAATGTTCTATAAAATCGATGCCGATATTTATGTTATGGTGGACGGCGATGGAACATATCCGCCATCAAATGTAAAGGAATTAATAGCTCCTATAATTGCGGGAGATGCTGACATGGTTATCGGCGACAGACTTTCGTCATCTTATTTTACAGAGAATAAGCGTCCGTTCCATAATTTCGGCAACCGATTGGTCCGTCAGCTCATCAATCGGCTCTTTAAATCTGATATTCACGATGTATTGACCGGGTATAGGGCTTTTAACCGCAATTTTGTCAAGAGTATTGCAATCCAGTCGACAGGCTTTGAGATAGAAACTGAACTGACCGTAAATGCCCTTTATTATAACTTTAAGGTGAAAGAGGTCATTATTCCATACGTTGACCGCACAACAGGCAGCGAATCAAAGCTAAATACCTTTAATGACGGAATAAGGATATTATCAACAATATTCAAGCTCTTCAGAGACTATAAACCTTTTGTTTTTTTCAGCACAATAGCTGCCGTCATGGCAGTTATTGCCATCGGATTTAATATACCGGTTTTAATTGACTATTTCCATACCGGTTTAGTAGAACGATTCCCCACTTTATTCTGCGGAGGTTTTCTGATGATTGCCGCTCTGCTCTTTCTCTGTGCGGGAATGATTTTGCAAGTGCTTTCAAATCAAAACAAGGTAATAATCGAAACTATTAACCTAAAACGCTAAAAAGACGTCTTAAAAAGCATCCCTATGGCTCTAAAATGAGTAAGAGGCTGTCTAACAAGTTTAGACGGCTTCTCTTTTCTTGGGGGCGACACGCGTCCTCGCGTGTCTGTAATCATTTGGACGACAGGTATTTTGGGCGATATTTCCGGCATGCGAGGACGCATGCCGCCCCCAAGCAACCATGTCCACCCTCATAAAAAAGGAGCTGTCTAAACTTGTTAGACAGCTCCTTACGTTTTGTTCGAGTTTGATTGGGATTACTCTGCTGCGGGAGCTTCGGGAGCTTCAACGGGAGCCTCGACAGCGGGAGCGGCGGCCTTTTTGCCACGGCTGCGACGGGTGCGGCTCTTCTTTGCGCCTTCCTTCTTGGCAGCAAGGAGTGCTTCGTTATAGTCAACGAGTTCGATGAAGCACATCTGGGCGTTGTCACCGAGACGATTGCCGGTTTTGAGGATGCGGGTGTAACCTCCGGGGCGATCAGCGATTTTCTGCGAGATTTCGCGGAAAAGTTCGGTAACGGCATATTTGTTCTGGAGGTAAGAGAACACGAGACGACGGTTAGCCATGTTGTCCTCTTTTGAACGGTTGATCAGCGGCTCGGCATACATGCGCAGGGCTTTGGCTTTAGCCAAGGTGGTAAAGATGCGCTTGTGCATGATGAGCGAGATGGTCATGTTGGCCAGAAGGGCGTCGCGGTGAGCCTTTTTGCGGCCAAGGTGATTGAATTTTTTATTGTGTCTCATCTTGAATTTTACTCTTTGTCTAATTTATACTTGGCGATGTCCATGCCGAAGGTGAGGTTATGACGGGCAATGAGATCATCAAGTTCGGTAAGCGACTTCTTGCCGAAGTTACGGAATTTGAGAAGGTCGTTTTTCTGATACTTGACGAGGTCGCCGAGGGTTTCAACTTCAGCACTCTTGAGGCAGTTGAGGGCGCGAACGCTCAGTTCCATGTCAACGAGTTTTGACTTGAGGAGCTGTCTCATTTTGAGAACGTCTTCATCGAATTCTTCGTTTTCGATTTCTTCCTG
>CAZPHN010000025.1:0-37231 GCA_964586765.1 uncultured Bacteroides sp. | reverse complement strand
CTTCGGAGCTCAGGGTATCGGTCTCTGCCGTACCGAGCACATGTTCTTCGAAGGTCACCGTATCGATGCCGTTCGCGAAATGATTCTTGCCAGCGACGTTGAAGGTCGTAAGGCTGCCCTCGCTAAACTGCTCCCCATGCAGCGCGGCGACTTCGAGGGAATCTTCGAAGCTATGGACGGCTTTGGCGTTACCATCCGTCTGCTTGACCCGCCGTTGCACGAGTTCGTTCCTCATCAGACCGCAACTCAGAAGGAACTTGCCGAGAAGATGGGTCTTACCCTCGAAGAGGTTAAGGCAAAGGTTGACTCACTCGAAGAATTCAACCCCATGCTCGGTCACCGTGGTTGCCGTCTCGGTATCACCTATCCCGAAATCACCGAGATGCAGACCCGCGCAATCATCGAAGCTGCTCTCGCTTGTAAGGCACGTGGCATCGACGTTCATCCCGAAATCATGATTCCTCTGGTTGGTTCACTCAAGGAGCTCCAGAACCAGAACGCCGTTATCCGCGAAACCGCTGCTAAGGTATTCGCTGAAAAGGGTGAATCACTGCCCTTCCTCGTTGGTACCATGATTGAGGTTCCCCGCGCTGCCCTTACCGCTAACGAAATCGCCAGCGTTGCCGAGTTCTTCTCATTCGGTACCAATGACCTCACCCAGATGACCTTCGGCTTCAGCCGCGATGACGCTCCCAAGTTCCTCAAATTCTACAAGGAACACGGTATCATCAAGGTAGACCCCTTCGAAGTTCTCGATCAGGAGGGTGTTGGTCAGCTCGTTGAAATGGGTGTCAAGAAAGGCCGTGCAACCCGCGAAGACCTCAAGGTAGGCATCTGCGGCGAACATGGTGGTGAACCCAGTTCAGTTAAGTTCTGCGCAAAACTCGGCATGAACTACGTAAGCTGCTCACCTTATCGTGTGCCCATCGCTCGCGTAAGTGCGGCGCAGGCAGCCATCGAAGATTAATTTAAGTAACTTCATAAAAGAGGCGTTGATGCGCCAAAGCATCGACGCCTCTTTTATTTACCATTGTTCAATTAGGGGAAATAGAAATAGATGAATTACCCGATTGGCATACAGTCATTCAGGAAGATACGGGAGGAGGGCTATCTTTATATTGATAAGACGGCATATATTCCAGCTTTGCTTCAGAATGGTCAATATAAGTTTCTGAGTCGTCCGCGACGGTTCGGGAAAAGTCTGCTCATATCCACTCTCGAGGCATTTTTTAGAGGCGAAAGAGAGCTGTTTGAAGGGTTAGCTATTGATAAACTGATGCCTGAGGAATGGATAAAGCATCCGGTTATTCATCTTGACTTCTCGGGCGAGAATTATAGTAGCACCGAGGTTCTTGAGAGTAAGCTCGACGCATTTCTAAAGCGTTTCGAAGCGGAACTTAACCTTGAAGCGGACAATAATTCCTTTTCGGAGCGATTCCGGACAATAGTGCGTACGCTTCATGAACGTACCGGACATCAGGTCGTTATTCTGATTGATGAATATGATAATCCCATCACGTCATCAATTGGTAGAAGGGACCTTCAGGAAAAATTTCAAGCCATACTCTATGGTTTTTACTCATCGCTTAAATCCTTAGATTCGCACTTGAAGTTTTGTATGCTGACGGGGGTGACCAAGTATGGTCATCTGTCGGTTTTCAGTGGTCTTAATAACCTGCAGGATATCTCTTTCCTTGATGATTTTGCCGGAATTTGCGGTATAAGCGAAGTTGAGCTGCGTCATAATCTGCAGGAAGGGGTCAAGCGTTTTGGCTTAGCGGAAGGAGTTGACGTAGAGGCTGCCTTCCGAACATTAAAAGAATGGTATGATGGCTATCATTTTTCCAGAATGATGGTTGATATCTATAACCCATATAGTCTTATTAACGCTCTTGCCAGCAACGATATATCTGACTATTGGCATCGTACCGGAATTCCCACCATACTTATCCGCCTGCTCAAGGAGCAAACCTACGACATTGCCAGTCTTAACGACGCTAATGCCACGATTGATATGCTCGACAGCATTTCAGTCCTGAATAAAATCAATCCGTTGGCACTGTTTTATCAGACCGGCTATCTTACCATAAAGTCATACGACCCGGCGACACGCTTCTATACCCTCGGGTACCCTAACAAGGAGGTGGAGTGCGGACTTATGGGAAGCATCCTGAATGATTTCGGGCATATAAATGACTCAAAAATTTTCGTTTCCAGACTCAGAACGTATCTTGAGAATGGGGAAATTCAAGAGTTTTTAGACGCCTTGACGACGTTTTTTGCAAGAATTCCTTACGATTTGCACAAAAATGTGGCGAAATATGAAAATTATTATCACACCATTTTCTATGTTTTGCTGCGTCTTATCGGTATGGACGCCAATGCCGAATACCACACGTCGGAAGGCTCAATCGACATCCTGATTACGACCTGTAAGTTTATCTACATTATTGAGCTGAAAATCAACGGAACTGCCGATGATGCCATGTGCCAAATTGAAGAAAAAGACTATGCCGCTCAGTTTGCAATCGATAACCGTAAACTCATAAAAGTGGGTATAGGCTTTGCTGAACGTACCCATATTATCGATACCGTCCAAATTAAATCATAACACTCCTAAGGTAAGAAATCCCGGAGGACATCATTGAGACCATAGAGTTTTATACTGAGCCCGTTTTCAGGGCGAAGTATTTCCAGAGGGGGGCTGCCATTAGCGATTGTTTGATTGAGTCGGTTGTCAGTAGTTGCTTGACTTCGCTTTCCGTCATGAGTTTGACGGCAATATCCTCTGTTTCATCGAGGTGCTGCTCGGCAATGAGTTCTACGTCTGTTGCCAGAAAAGAGTATGTCAGATTGGTCGTTGCACTCGGATTTTGTGACAATACAGTAAATAATTCCCACTTTCCGTTACCGTAACCGGTTTCTTCAAGCAATTCGCGCCGGGCGGTTTCAAGCGGCGATTCCCCTTTTTCGGCAACTCCTGCCACGAGTTCCGTGAAGATATCCTGCAGACCGTGACGATACTGCTCTACCATAACAAATTTGCCCTCCTTGGTTATTGCTATGACGTTAATCCATGTCGGGTATTCCAGAATGTAAAAATCCGGATGTATGGTTCCGTTGGGTAGCTGGACCGTGTCGCAACGTGCCGTGAGCCACGGTTTCTTAATTAAATACTTGCTGTCAAGTATTTTCCATTTTTCAATTTTCTTATTCATAGGATTTGGGAGATTAGGTCGGGGCGGTGAATGCGACGGAGGGAGGCGGTTATTGACGGTCGGCGAGCCGGGTCATACCAGAAAAAGTACTGGCGTTGAGCCTCTTTCGCTGCCGGATTGGTGGCGCAATAAACCTTTTGTCCCGTGTAGGGATGTATGCCGGTATAATAAATCTCAGTGCTGAGGGTCATCGGTGTAGGAGTAAAGTCCTGAACCTGTTCGAGGTGCATGTCGAGCCGGCGGGTTGTGGCGGCAAGCTGTGCCATATCCTCTTCGCGACATCCGGGATGGGAGGATATAAAATAAGGTATAAGCTGCTGCCTGAGTCCATGTTTGCGGTTAACGCGGTCAAAAATGTCACGAAATTTATAAAACAGGGAGAAATCAGGCTTGCGCATAAGGTTGAGCACATGCGCTTCAGTATGTTCCGGAGCTACCTTTAACCTGCCCGATACATGGCGGGAAATCAGTTGCTCGCAATAGCGACGGTTTGCTGCATCAATTTTTTCAGAATCCGATGGAGCCATAGCCAAGTCATAGCGTACGCCGGAGCCTACGAATGCTTTCTTGACCTCAGGCATAGAGTCAACGGCGCGGTAAATGTCGAGCAGTGGCGAGTGGTCATTGTTGAGATTGGGACATGGCGCGGGGTGCAGGCAGCTCGGTCGCAGACACTTAGCGCACTTGGAGAGGTCCTTGCCTCCCATGCCGTACATATTTGCGCTCGGTCCGCCAAGGTCGGATATATAGCCTTTAAAGTCCGGCATACGGGTAACCGCTTCTACCTCGCGCAAAATAGACTGTGGGCTGCGTGAGGCAATAAATTTACCCTGATGGGCTGATATAGTGCAGAACGCGCATCCGCCGAAACATCCTCGATGCATACAAACGGAGTGGCGAATCATTTCATATGCCGGAATGGTCTTGCCGCGATAGCGCGGGTGGGGCAGGCGGGTATACGGAAGGTCAAAGGATGCATCAACCTCCTCGGTGGTCATCGGTGGGAACATCGGATTGACCTTGACGGCTTTGCGTCCGTGCTGTTGCCAAAGCACCGTATCCGGTGTCAATCGGTTGCTTTGTTGCTCAATATGCTTGAAATTGGCTGATTGTTTGCGCTTATCGGCTAAACATTGTTCAAACGAATTGAGAATTATGTCCGATTCTGATGGCGCGGGGATATCCTTTGCCGACAGTTTGACCACAGTTTGGGGTAAATCCGTGATTTCGCCTATTTTTTCTCCTGCCATGAGCCTTTCTGCCATCTGGCGGATAGGTTTTTCTCCCATGCCATAGATTATCATGTCGACCGGCGCGTCCATGATGATTGACGGACGCAGTCGGTCCTGCCAGTAGTCATAGTGGCTCAACCGGCGCATGGAAGCCTCAATACCCCCAGCGATTATAGGCACGTCGGGATAGAGCTTGCGCAAAATCTCCGAATAGACTATGGTAGGATAGTCGGGGCGTGCGCCGGCGCGTCCGCCGGGGGTGTAAGCGTCATCGTGACGCTTGCGTCGTGCAGCGGTATAATGGTTTACCATCGAGTCCATGGCTCCGGGCGAAATCCCGAAAAAAAGTCTCGGCGCGCCGAATTTGCGGAAATCGCGAAGGTCATCGCGCCAGTTCGGTTGCGGAACGATAGCCACATTCAGTCCCATGGACTGAAGCGTCCGTCCAATCACCGCCGCGCCAAACGAAGGATGGTCAACGTATGCGTCACCACTGAAAAGGATAACGTCGACATGGTCCCATCCCAAGGCTTCCATCTCTTTTACCGAGGAGGGTAGCCAGCGGTCTGCTCCGGGGGTCATTGTGCAGCCTCCTTTTTAGATAGAAGTTCCTGCATCTTGAGCATTTCGTCACGCAGCCGCGCAGCCTCGAGGAAGTCCATTTTCTTTGCCGCCTGAACCATCTGCTGCTTGAGTTTTTCGATATTTTTTCGCATTTCCTCGGGGCGCATGTATGCCACCACCGGGTCGGCAGCGAGGTTGATCTCGTGGGTGTACTCTATTTCGTATGGCAGCGGTTGCGGGCGTGTCGACGGCTTTCCATCCTTCTTTTCGCGTTGACGTCCCGGTTTCTTGATTGCGCCGGCGGGAGTGAGGTCCTCAATGGCGTCGCGGTCCAGACCGACAATGCGGTTGCGCGCTTTGACGATAGCCTGCGGCGTGATTCCGTGCTCTTCGTTATAGGCAAGCTGAAGTGAACGGCGGCGTTCGGTCTCCTCGATGGTCTGGCGCATGGAGTCGGTAACTTTGTCGGCATACATGATTACTCTACCGTTGAGGTTACGCGCGGCGCGACCCACCGTCTGTGTCAGCGAGCGATGGCTGCGCAGGAAGCCCTCCTTGTCGGCATCAAGTATTGCAACAAGGCTTACCTCAGGCAGGTCGAGACCCTCGCGCAGCAGGTTTACGCCGATAAGCACATCGTATGTTCCGGCGCGCAGGTCATCAAGAATCCTGATGCGCTCCATGGTGTCTACGTCGCTGTGCATGTAGGCGGTTTTTATGTCGAATTTGGCAAGGTAGTCATTAAGTTCCTCCGCCATGCGCTTGGTCAGCGTGGTAACGAGCGTGCGTTCGCCCTTTTCAGCGCGTACGGCAATTTCCTCCATCAGGTCGTCAATCTGGTTTAGCGACGGACGCACCTCAATTATCGGGTCAAGCAGTCCTGTCGGGCGTATAACCTGTTCGACAATGACGCCCTCGGCACGCGCAAGCTCATAGTCTGCCGGAGTTGCCGAAACGTAGATTGTTTGAGGCACAAGTGCCTCAAATTCTTCGAATTTAAGCGGTCGGTTGTCGAGTGCGGCAGGCAGTCGGAAACCATAGTCCACCAAGTTATTCTTGCGTGAAATGTCGCCGCCGTACATGGCGCGTATCTGCGGCACTGTGACGTGGCTTTCATCGATGATTGTAAGGAAATCCTTCGGGAAATAATCCAATAGGCAGAACGGACGCTCACCCGGACGACGCCCGTCGAAGTATCGGCTGTAATTCTCAATGCCGGAGCAGTGTCCCAGTTCTTTAATCATTTCGAGATCGTAAGTGACGCGTTCGCGCAGACGTTGCGCCTCCAAGAGCTTATCTTCGCGCGTGAAATCATCAATGCGGGTCCCGAGGTCGAGGGCTATCTGCGATATGGCGGCATTCTGTCGCTCCTGTGAGGTCACGAATAGGTTTGCCGGATAGATTTTAAACACGTCATGGTTGCCAAGGCTGACGCCGTCAAGCGGATGAACCGTCTGGATCGACTCAATTTCATCGCCCCAGAATACAATCCGCAGTGTGATTTCCTCATACGCAAGACGTATCTCGACCGTATCGCCGCGCACCCGGAATGTGCCGCGGCTCAGTTCCGCTTCATTACGCGAATAGAGCGATGCCACGAGTTTGCGCAGGAAATTGTTCCTTCCAATCTGCTCGCCGACCTTAATTTCGATAACGCTTGCGTCAAAATCCGCAGGGTTTCCCATACCGAACAGACAGCTGACCGAGCTGACCACGACCACATCTTTCCGCCCCGAAAGCAAAGCCGACACCGTTGAGAGTCTAAGACGCTCAATCTCATCATTAATCATCAAATCTTTCTCGATATAGCGGTCAATGCCGGGGATGTATGCTTCCGGCTGATAATAGTCATAATAACTGACAAAATATTGTACCGAATTATCGGGAAAGAACTGCTTGAACTCCGAATAGAGTTGTGCTGCGAGCGTTTTGTTGTGGCTGAGAATCAGAGTGGGACGCTGCACGCGTTCAATCACGTTAGCCATGGTGAACGTCTTGCCGGAGCCGGTCACACCTAAAAGGACCTGTGCGTCGGTTCCGTCCAAAACGCCCTGAGCCAAAGCATCGATTGCTTGCGGCTGGTCGCCGGTAGGTTTATATTGCGAGCTGAGTTGAAATTTCATAGCTTGCAAATTTAAAAAAAATCCCCGATATATGCAATTGTCCTTCCTCCTACCCAAACACATCTCTCCCCCTGACACTAAAAAATCACCTTTTTAGTGTTATATGAGACTGAAAAGGTTTAAAATGCATCCTTAGGAGCGTTAGCTCGTTATCACTAAAGGGTCTATCAAAAATGGCTATTAACGATGTAGGATATGTGCAATAGTTTACCGTCACGTAGATAACGATTGGAAATAACGGAGGCTGAAGCCCTTGTCAGTATCTGCGGCGGGCGAGGACTTTGAGGGGGAGGTAGAGGGGCGACTTTGGGTCAAGGCTGTTGCGGCGCACCATTTGTGAAGCGTGGACGTATTCGCCGTTGCCGGCATAGATGGCTACGTGGGTTATGCGCTTGTTGCCGAAGAAGATGAGGTCGCCGGGGCGGAGCGAATCGGGCGCGACTTCTATGCCGCCAAGGGCTTGTTGCCATGCGTCGCGCGCAATGGTGCGCCCCTGCGCCATAAACGCCATCCTTACTAACCCGGAGCAGTCCATGCCTTTACTCGAAAGTCCGCCCCAAAGGTAAGGAACGCCCATATATTGTTCTGCCCATTTCGGTAGCTGGGATGCGTCAAACGGACGCGCCTTAATCTCTGCCAAGGGCTCGACCGCACCTGCAGGAGTTAGAATCATACGTCCGTCGGGCAGACGCAGCGAGTCGCCTACCGCCTGAAGCACATCGCCGTGAACAAGGTCGGTCCGGCGGTCAACGTCGTGTAGCTCAAATGGCTCAGTGACCATCATCAGCCGTGAGCCGAGCCATTGTTTCATCTCCTCCGGAGTCTTGAAGGCAAGCGAGTGGTTGATAATCCACCCTTCGTAGCCGTCGGGGGTACGCACGCGGCTCCATTCGGGACCCTTCTCGAGCACATCGACCGGGGTACCCATCAGGGCTTGGCTCACTTGCTCGGCTCCGTGACGCGGCTCCTCGCGCATGCTTACTACACTCAGCCGCGCCAGAGCCTGCTGAGAAAAAGCAGCGGCGGTACCGCATAGCAGCACCGCCGCAAATATCAGGAGTTTTTTCAAATCATTGAGTTGATTACGGCCTTAATCTGTCCGGCAAGTTCCTCTGCCTGTTCCATGGTGGAAGCCTCGGAATAGATGCGGATGATAGGCTCTGTGTTACTCTTGCGCAGGTGAACCCACTTGTCGGCAAAGTCAATCTTCACGCCGTCAATATCGGTGATTTCCTCCGAAGCGAATTTCTGTTTTACAGCCTCGAGGATTGCGTCAACGTTGATTTCGGGGGTGAGCTCAATCTTGTTCTTGGCGATTGCATAGGGAGGATAGCCGGCTTTCAGTTCGGTAACCTTCTTGCCGCTCTTTGCCATGAGGGTGAGGAACAGGGCAACACCAACGAGGGCATCACGACCGTAGTGGAGTTCGGGGTAGATTACTCCGCCGTTGCCTTCGCCGCCGATAACTGCGCCGGTGCGCTTCATTTCGGTAACTACGTTTACTTCGCCTACAGCTGATGCGGAATAGGTGCAGCCATGCTTACGGGTAACGTCGCGAAGGGCACGGCTTGAGCTGAGGTTGCTGACGGTCGAGCCGGGGGTGTGGCTCAGGACATAGTCTGCAACGGCAACAAGGGTGTATTCCTCAACGAACATTTCGCCATTTTCCATCACGATGGCAAGACGGTCAACGTCAGGGTCAACAACGAAACCTACGTCAGCCTTGCCTTCCTTCATGAGGTCTGCAATCTGAGTGAGGTTTTCGGGAATAGGTTCGGGCGTGTGGGCAAACTTGCCGGTAGCCTCGCAGTTGAGCTCGATTACGTTCTCAACGCCGAGCGCGCGGAGCAACTGGGGAATAACTACGCCGCCAACTGAGTTTACGGCGTCGACAGCTACGGTGAAGTTAGCCTTGCGGATAGCCTCTACGTCAACCAGCGGCAGTGCGAGCACTGAGTCGATGTGACGGCGGTTATAGGTGGTATTCAGGAATTCGTGACCAAGTTCGTCAACGGAAGCAAAGCTGTAGTCATCGGCTGCTGCGATGGCGAGAACTTCCGCGCCTTCGGCAGCGTTAAGGAATTCGCCCTTATGGTTGAGCAGTTTCAGCGCGTTCCACTGTTTGGGGTTGTGGCTGGCGGTAAGGATGATGCCGCCGCAGGCTCCCTCGCCGGTAACGGCAATCTCGGTGGTGGGAGTCGAAGCGAGTCCTATATTGACCACATCGAAACCCATGCCCATCAGGGTGCCGACAACGAGTTTATCGACCATTTCGCCGCTGAGGCGTGCGTCGCGACCAACCACTATGGTTTTGCTCTTGACGGGAGTTGACTTAGCGATGAATTTTGCGTAAGCAGCGGTGAATTTCACCACGTCTAAAGGGCTCAGACCCTCGCCGGGAACTCCGCCAATGGTGCCGCGGATACCGGAAATTGACTTGATAAGTGACATATGTGATAAATTATACTTTTGATTCGAAATATCTTATGTTGTAAAGATACGGATATACGCTGGTGATTTCATCTTCCGGTCCGATGACGGACTTGATGATGATGTTGACTTCGCAACCAAGGTGGAGATACTCCAAGGGAATCTGAATTCCTTCGCCCCATTGGGTGGTCGATGTCAGGGTTGTGTTCTTGTAGCGGAAACTTGTGGTCTGGGTGCCGAGGTCAGTGGCGTTGCCTGAGCCCTCCCATACGTCATAAAGATACCATGCCTTAATATTATAACGCATGAAGCGGAAGAAAATCTGCTGGTCCTCCTCTGCCATCTGGTCGGTCAGTCCCGGGTTGATTACCTGCATATAGCAGTTACCATCCTCATCCATGCGGTAAAAAGGTGTCAGCTTTTCCGCTTCTTCGCGGCTCAGCCCCTGTTCCTGCATTATCTGCTGAGTACTGATGAACTCATTGTCGGCGGGAATTGACGCAATCACCGGATAGTTTGCTAAATATGCGTTGACTGCCTTGTTCTCGTCGGTAAGCAGGTCGGCATAACTCTCCTTGTCCTTACATGAGGTTGCGGTGACCGCGGCGAGTGCCGATATGGCTAATATTATAAATTTGGTTATTTTCATTCGTTTTTTAGTTATAGTCGGATTATTTTTTAGGCAGGAACTCATCATAAAGCTTCATTGAATCCTTCAGAACTCTGATGCACTCTTCCATCGAGCCCTTAAACTCGCCGCCGGCGGCATTAAGGTGACCTCCGCCGCCAAACTGCTCCTTGCAGACGCGGTTTACCGGAAAGTTGCCTTTGCTGCGCATGCTTACCTTTATCTGCTCCGGGTCCTCGCGAAGATAAACGCTCCACTGGACCTGAGGCAGAGCCAGCGGCTGATTTACCAGACCTTCGGTGTCACCCTTTTCATAGCCGAAGCGTTTAAGATCATCGGCGGTAAGCGTAATCAGCGAGCATCCGTGGTCATCAAACAGCTCCATTTTCTCTCCTACGGCATATCCGTTGAGACGCATTGCGTTGAGCGATTTGGTGTTCATTGCCCGTGTATAGATGGCGTCTTTGTCAATGCCTTTGCGAAGCAGTTCCGCTATTACCGTATAAAGGTCCGGTTCGTTGGAATTATAGCTGAAATTGCCCGTATCGGTCATCATGCCGCAGTAAATACACTCCGCGGCGGCGCGGTCAATCTTATCAAAGAGCTCCAGACGGCATATCACCCTGAAAACGAGCATCGAGGTCGAACTTGACTCCGGATGACTTATTTTCACGGCGGTAAAGTCCGCGGGATTCAAATGGTGGTCTATCAGTACTTTCGGTGACTTGGATGCCATCAGCGCATTTTCCATACGGTCAACTCGCTTTGGCTCGTTGTAGTCCAGACAGAAAACCATGTCCGCATCTCTGAGCAGTTTGGCGGCATAATCTTCATAGTTTGAAAATACAATAACGTCTTTGGCTCCCGGAAGAAATCTTAGATGCTTGGGAACGGAGTCAGGCGTTACTACGGTAACACGCTTGCCTATGGCATCCAGAACGTGGGCGAGACCCAACGATGAGCCTATTGCATCGCCGTCAGGGGTCAGATGGCAAGTAATCACTATGCGGTCGCTGTTTTCAAGTAGCTTCCGCAGACTGTCTATCTGCCTTTCGTCTATTATTCGCGAAATCATACCGCAAATATAGTCACTTTATATGAAAAATTAAAAAAATCCGCCCAAAATTTAGTCTTTATAACTCCGAATAGAGTGGCAATGAGGGCATAAAACTATATGACTGGGCTGCTGAGTCAAGCCGGCAGCAAAAATGGCGCAGACCGTTGCTGACTATCAGGTAGGGGGCTTGGAGTACCATATTATAGCGCGCAATCTGGTCAAATACCGCTGCGGTTATTTCTACCCCCGGAGCCTTATATTCCACTATTACGAAAGGTGTGCCGTCGCTTTTGTTCCAGACCACGGTGTCACATCGTCGCTGCAGCCCGTTGAGACTTACGCCCACTTCATTTGCCATCAGCGACGGCGGATAGCCGAGGTCGTTGACCAGATATGCCGTGAAATGCTGCCTGACCCACTCCTCCGGCGTCAGCACCACCGACTTGCGTCTCAGCGGGTCATAGACACATGTCCTTCCCTCCCGGTCGACGCTCAGTCGCAGCTCCCGCGGAGGCAGATTTAAGGGCACTATGCAGTTTTTTTTTGAAATTGGCGACATTTTTAGTAAATTTGGGGACAAATTTAAGCAATTTTTTCGATTTATGGCAGCCGCAGCTCCCACTTTTAAGGATATCAGACAACAGATTGCCGCCCGGACCACCGCGCCCATCTACGTGGTGCATGGTCCTGAAGGTTACTATGTCGACGAACTTGTCAAGGCATTCGAAGCAATGGTGCCGGAACCGGAGCGCGATTTCAATCTTTATGTGCTTTATGCTACCCAGACTGACCCGGAGATGGTTCAGGAGGCGTGTATGCGCTACCCTATGATGGCAGAGCGTCAGGTTGTCATCCTCAAGGAGGCTCAGGCGGTGAAGGCTGACTATATGGAAAAACTTGCCGCCTATGCCGAACATCCTAATCCGCAGACCGTATTTGTCGTTGCCGGGCGAGGCGAAAAGGTGACCGGCGCGAAATTCCTAAAGGCGGTGCGAGCCTCCGGCGGCGTTGTTTTCGAAACGCCCAAGCTTTTTGAAAACAAGGTCGGACCCGTGATTGAAACTCTGGTGCGCAATGAAGGAATGACCATTGACCAGAAAGCCCTTGCAATGCTGATTGACCATGTTGGCACAGACCTGAGCCGCATAGTCAACGAGGTTGCAAAGCTAAAAACTGCCCTGCCTGCCGGCGGAGCCATTACGCCTCAGGCGGTCGAGAAACTCATCGGCGTAAGCAAGGATTTCAATAACTGGGAGCTGGTTGATGCGCTTGCAGTGCGCGATGTTGCCAAAGTCTATCGGATTGCCGACTATTTTCGCGCTAATCCAAAGCAAAACCCCTCGATAGTTACCTGTGTGGCTATTTTCGGCTTCTTTTCAAAGCTTCTGCTCGCCATCTACGCGCCTGAAAAGACCGAAAGCGGAATCGCGGGGGCAATAGGCGCGCGACCATACTCCGGCGAACTCAAGCGCATCATTGTCGGTATGAAAAACTACTCCGCTTGGCAGGTAATAAACGCCATCTCGGCGTGTCGACGCTTCGACGTCCGCGCAAAGGGAATCGGTTCGCGTGCCGACGAGTATTCACTCCTTCGCGAACTTCTTTTTACTACTCTCAACTAAAAAGAAAATTTTAGCTTGCGGGGGTCGAAAGTTTTTTGTAATTTTGCGGATATCAAATCGTAACCAAATAAATCTATATCTCGTTAATAATAAGAATTATGGACAAAGGCACAATTCTCGTGACCGGCGGTACGGGCTACATCGGCTCTCATACCGTAGTTGAACTCCAAGCTGCCGGCTATGGAGTAGTTATCATTGACAACCTCAGCAACAGTAACCGCGACGTGCTGGACGGCATCGAACGCATCTCCGGAATCCGCCCCGCTTTCGTTGAGGCTGACTGCTGCGATATCGAAGCCCTCCGCAAACTCTTCAAGGACTATCCCGGAATCAAGGGCATCATCAACTTTGCCGCTTCAAAGGCTGTAGGTGAGTCAATGGAGAAGCCGGTGCTTTACTACCGTAACAACCTCAATACCCTGATGAACCTCCTCGACTGCATGGCTGAGTTTGACGTCAAGGGCATTGTATTCTCAAGCTCCTGCACCGTTTACGGCGAACCCGATGAAAATCCCGTTACCGAACAGGCTCCCATCAAGAAAGCTACTTCACCTTACGGCAACACCAAGCAGATTAGTGAGGAAATCATCACTGACGTAATCAACGCCGGCGCATCCTTCAAGTCTGTAATCCTCCGCTACTTCAACCCCGTTGGCGCGCATCCCAGCGCAGAAATCGGCGAGCTCCCCAATGGTGTTCCCCAGAACCTTATCCCTTACATTACCCAGACCGCTATCGGTATCCGCAAGGAACTCAGCGTCTTCGGCAATGACTATCCCACCCCCGACGGCTCCTGCATCCGCGACTTCATCAACGTTGTTGACCTTGCCAAGGCCCACGTTAAGGCTATGGACCGCATGCTCGAAAATCCCGAAGCTGCCAAGATTGAAATCTTCAACCTCGGAACCGGCAATGGTGTCAGCGTGCTCGAACTCATCAACACCTTCGAATCAGCTACCGGCGTAAAAGTACCCTATAAGATTGTAGGTCGTCGTGCAGGCGATATCGAAAAGGTTTGGGGCAACCCCTCCCACGCCAATGAAGTCCTCGGCTGGAAGGCTGACACCCCCCTCGCTGACACCATGCGTTCAGCTTGGGCATGGCAGTGCAAGCTCCGCGAGCGCGGCATCATGTAAACTGACCAAAATTCATAAAACGTAATTACCCACCCAAACAAAGGAGGAGCCATCCCGGTCCCTCCTTTGTTTTGTATAATAGGAGAGGCGCACTCCGCTGCGCCGCAATTCAGGAACCACAGACTTGCCAATTTTTAATTTTTTTGCCGTTCCGATAAAAAATAATTACATTTGTGCTGTCAATAGTTGACAGGCGGATGTCTGACGGTAGACATCTTATGTTGTTGTGTTCCTCAAATTTATACAGAATGAAATTAAGACATATTATCTCATCAATGCTTGCAGTGGTATTGATTGCCGGCTGCTCTGATAAAGAAACCGAACTCAGCATTGATAATCCTCTCGCAGGTAAATACCAGCTCTCCGGAAAGGTTGAAAAAGGTCCCTTTGTGCGTGGTTCTTCGATAAGCATTCAACCGCTTGATGAAACGATGACTGCCATCGGTACCGTTTTCAGCGGTGAAATTCTTGATGATGCCGGCTCTTTTGATATTGGTCAGATACAGCTCGCCTCGCAATTCGTGCGAATTGCATCTGATGGCTATTACTTCAATGAGGTGTCCGGAACCCTTTCTACCGGGCAACTTCATTTAATTGCGCTTGCTAATCTTTCAGATAAAACTACGGTTAACGTTAATATACTTACACATCTGAAATCCGCCCGTATTCAAAAACTTATACAGAGTGGCAAGTCATTTGCTGAGGCTGATAAGCAAGCCAACAGGGAACTGCTTTCGCAGTTCGGCTTACAGGAATATGAAAATACTCCAGCCGAGTCAATGACCATAACCTCAGGAAATGCCGGTTCGGGTATTTTGATTGCGGTATCTTCGCTGATTCTCTATGATCGCTCAGATGCGGAAATCACGCAATATCTTTCGATGTTAAGTCAAGACCTCGCAGATGACGGCAAATTTACGGAGGATAATCTTCAAAGGATTTATTCTGATAGCGAATACTTGCGCACTGATATTGAAAGCATCGCGTCTAATATATCAAACAGATATGTGGAATTAGGAGTGAATGTAAGTATTCCCGATTTGCGATACTTCTTCGATTGGGATGGAGACCATATTGCAGGTAATGAAATTACTCCCAATCCTCAAATAACTTTATCTCAAACCGAAATCAATTTTGGTAAAGATGGAGGGGAAGCGACAGTGACAATAGATGCAAACTTTAGATACTCTCTTTCTCCTTCTTATGGCGATACCAATGTTGGTAATATCTCTCAATCTTTTGACTTTTTTGAAAGTCCGGAACCTCTTTCGGTTGAAACATCCATCGATGGAAATACGCTTACAATCAAGGGTGGAGTCAATAAGGCAAATATTAAGCGGACGTATGTCATTAATCTATATAATGTGTATGATGATGTCACAGCGTCAGTTGATGTTAATTTCGCTGCAAATCCTGACTACGATATGACATTGAGCAGAAATGGAGAAGCAGTTATAAAAGAAATAATGGTATCTCTTACAGACGCCCATCGAGCGTACTATTTGTTTAATAACTCTTATTGCTTATCGGATAATCGCCGTTTGGACCCGTATGATAGCGAACTGTCAGACTTATTTACTAAGTTTTATGTCTCAATCGGTAGGGTGAATGTTCTTTCAAAGTATCTTGCAGATAAAGATTTACCTCTTTATGCAAAACTTATTCAGACATATAACGCTATTGCATATGTAGAGATGATGGAACTTTGGGGCGATTTACCGTTAGTGAGATATACGGATGATTCAACAGATTATAAATCAAGACTCCAGACAAGCCAGATTTGTGGTTATTTTATGTCAATGCTTAAAGATGGCTTAGAGGTAGCATCTAACAGTAAGGCTCCCGGCTATTATGAATCAAATATTGGTTTTAATACAGGAGGCAATGGATCTCGAGGCGTAACAGCTTCAAATCTTGCTAATCAGTTATTCTATTTGTCAAAAGATGTTGTATATCTTGTGCTTGGCGATTTATATCTTCATGAAGAAGATTATAGCGAAGCGTTTTCTTACTATAAGAAAGCAATTGACAACTACGCTATGTCGAATAGCCTTGACTATTCCCACGATAATTCCGAGAATATTTTCTCTCCGGACTATATAAGCACTGGTTCCAGAGGTCTCGGTATACGTAAAAGTGTGAATATAAACCTCAGTACATATCCGATGTATTTCCTGTCAGATATTAAATTGCGAATGGCGGAATGTCAATTTAAACTTGGAGACTCTACTGCGGCGGGTTCTATTATAGATGAAGTAAAAAGCCATCATGATGCTTTCGGAGATGTAAGCGGTTCGTTGCTTGAACAAATGGACTTGATACATAATTTATGGCATCATCCCGCTTACTTTGCATTCCTGAAGCGAACTGGTTTGGCAACGTCCAAATATGGATTTGAAAACTACCAGCTTCTTTGCCCCATTCCAGCGCAGCAGATGGCTCTAAATCCCCTGCTCACTCAAAACCCCGGCTACTAAAGCGCGCCTTCGGGCGGATGTTGCTTGGGGGCGGCATGCGTCCCGCGTGCCGAAAACGGTTCGCCGGTAGTTTATATCATATTGGGCAATCGGATATCATCGATGTCATTTTTTGAATAAAATCCGATGCTTGTGGGCGAAGCTCGTTGAAAAGTTCCATGTCGCAGTAGATGAAGTCTTCGTAATCTCCCGATTGTCTATTTTCGAACAACTGCTGATAAATCCTGCCATACTGCATATCCAGTTTCCCGCTTCTTACAAAATGAAGACCCAACATTGTCTTGATCCCTTTATGAGTGGATGCTTCAAGATTATTGGCTAACATTAAAGCTGACGCAGCATAAAAGCAGGCATAGTATAGACGGTTTATTGCAGCATTGTAGTAGCCTCCTTTGGCGTTATAGTCCGCTTCTTCAAGCGTTTCGAGAGCTCTATGTAATCGATATTCAATCAGGTCTTTTATAGAGCCAGTATCGAGTGTCTCGTTCATATGGAGATTCCTTCGTTTATTACATTGACAGTAAATGGCGTTTTGCGCTCAAAAAATACTTTGGAAACTAATATCAGGGGAGAAATGTCAATGCCGAGAGTCAAAGACAAGTCATATAACTTTCCTGAAATATCAAGTTTTTTCTTTACGAACTCTTTTCCCTCATATGAATCTGGGAGTAAAATAAGTAAATCCACATCGGAATCCGGGCGTGCATCACCTCGGGCTTGCGAGCCGTAAAGATATGTCTTACCGTCAGGGGCAACTGCCGATAAGACTCGCTTAATTTGACCTAATATGTCGTGAGAAAGTTTCATTTTGAATTATTTTGCAAATATAGGTCTTTTTTGTGAACTTTGCAACATAACAAAAAAAGAGAGCCGCCGGGGAGGCAGCTCTCTTTTGCTACATGTGGGTTTCGGATTACATCATGCCGGGCATGCCTCCCATGCCGGGGTTGGGCATCGGAGCGGGGTTTTCTTCTTTCTTGTCGGCAATGACACACTCGGTGGTGAGGAACATTCCGGCAATTGAAGCGGCATTTTCGAGGGCAACGCGGGTAACCTTGGCGGGGTCAATCACACCTGCCTTGAAGAGGTCCTCATAAACACCGGTGCGGGCGTTATAGCCGAAGTCATCAGTGCCTTCCTTAACCTTGTTGACAATCACTGAACCTTCTTCGCCGGCATTGTGAACAATCTGACGCAAGGGCTCTTCAATGGCACGCTTAACAATGAGGATACCGGTGGTCTCGTCATCGTTGGCACCCTTTACGCCTTCAAGTTTCTGAGTTGCGCGGATGTAAGCTACACCGCCGCCGGGAACGATACCCTCGGCAATGGCTGCGCGGGTGGCGTGGAGAGCGTCGTCAACGCGGTCCTTCTTCTCCTTCATTTCTACCTCAGAGGGTGCGCCGATGTGGAGCACTGCTACACCGCCTGCCAATTTTGCAAGACGCTCCTGAAGTTTTTCGCGGTCATAGTCGCTCTTGGTTGACTCAATCTGAGCCTTAATCTGGGCTACACGCTGGGCAATGGCTTCAGAGCTGCCGGCTCCGTTGACAATGGTGGTGTTTTCCTTGTTTACGGTGACTTTTTCGGCACGACCGAGGAAATCGATGGTCGCGCTTTCAAGTTTCATGCCCTTTTCTTCGCTGATGACTACGCCGCCGGTAAGGATGGCGATATCTTCAAGCATTTCCTTGCGTCGGTCGCCGAAGCCGGGAGCCTTGACTGCACAGATTTTCAGTGAGCCGCGCAGACGGTTGACCACCAGAGTTGCGAGAGCTTCATTGTCGACATCCTCGGCAATAATCAGCAGCGGACGTCCGCTCTGAGCGGTAGCCTCAAGGATGGGGAGCATATCTTTGAGGTTGGAAATCTTCTTGTCGTAGAGAAGGATGAAGGGCGAATCCATTTCGGCTTCCATCTTCTCGGTGTTGGTTACGAAATAGGGGCTGATATAGCCGCGGTCAAACTGCATACCCTCGACAATGTCAACGGTAGTTTCGGTACCTTTGGCTTCATCAACGGTGATTACGCCTTCCTTCTTAACCTTGCGCATAGCCTCAGCAATGAGCTGACCGATTGCTTCGTCATTGTTGGCAGAGATGCGGGCAACGTCCTCGATTTTCTTCAGGTCATCGCCAACTTCGCGGCTCTGCGCCTTGATGCTTTCAACCACGATAGCTACAGCCTTGTCAATGCCGCGCTTGAGGTCCATGGGGTTTGCGCCGGCTGCTACGTTCTTGAGTCCTACGTTGATGATGCTCTGCGCAAGTACGGTTGCGGTAGTAGTGCCGTCGCCTGCGTCGTCGCCGGTCTTTGAGGCGACTTCCTTAACGAGCTGTGCACCCATGTTCTGGAACGGGTCCTCGAGTTCGATTTCGCGAGCCACACTTACACCGTCCTTGGTGATGTGGGGTGCGCCAAACTTCTTCTCGATGATTACATTACGACCCTTGGGACCGAGGGTTACCTTTACGGCATCTGCCAGCGCGTCAACGCCCTTTTTGAGCTCTTCGCGCGCCTTTATATTGAATTGTATTTCTTTTGCCATAATTGCTAATTTCTAATTCCTAATTGCTAATTATAATTAAATGGTGGCGAGTACGTCGCTTTGACGCATAATCAGGATTTTTTCGCCGTCAAGTTCGATTTCCGTTCCTGCATATTTGCCATAAAGAACGGTGTCGCCGACTTTGAGAACCATTTCTTCATCTTTCGTGCCGTTACCTACGGCTACAACTTCTCCCTTAAGGGGCTTTTCCTTGGCTGAATCGGGAATGATAATACCCGCCATGGTTACTTCTTCTGCCGGAGTGGGTTTGATTACCACTCTATCGGCTAAAGGTTTAATATTCATTTCGGTTTTTTGGTTTGTAAAATTTTAATAAATATACTTGAATATGTAGCGAAAAATGTGCCGAAACAATCGGGACTGACAATTTGTCAGCCCTTCATGGTCGGTCTCGCCATATAAACGCGCTTACAGTAGTTAAAGTTCGGCGAGTCCCTCCGGGAGAGACATGCTGACAATGCGGTTATCCGGGTCGATTTCCCTAATCATTTCATCGACCGCCGGAATGAGTTTTTCCGTATCTTCAATAACAAAATACCAGCATTCCGGTGTCAGTTCCGTAAGGTCGGCTATGCGCCCGAGGGTTTCTCCGGTCTCCGAGTCATGGATTTCATATCCTATCAGCGCACCGGCGGTCAGCTCATCCTCTTCATTGCCAAGTTCATCCGGGTCTGCATATATGTATAATGTCTTGCCCGAAAGCTCCGCCGCTTCGCGTTCATCGGATATCTCGTCGAGGGTCAGCAGCATGGAATCGCCGCCGCGACTGCGCGATGACCCTACGAAAAATGGCACGTCAAGTCCTTCAATCTCAATGATTACGCACGCTCCCGGCGCGAAATCCTCGTCGGGTTCCGCCATATCGGTCAGCAAGACGTTGAGCTCGCCTTTTATGCCGTGGGGCTTGATGACCGTCCCGATTGCCACTCGGACCTTATTGGAGTTCATCAGCGTTTTCTGCGTTTCTTTTTGGTGGTCGGGACTTCCAGAATTTCAAACTCGCGAAGTCGGGTATTATCCGTGCTGAGCAGAATCTGACCGCCGCTCATTTCCGCAAGGTCGTTAAAGATTCGGCGGTCTGTCGCGCCTTCCGGATTTTCCGTCATCATCAGCTTCTTCATATGGTTGGCAAGCAGAATAATGAACTCCTCGCGGTCAGGGTTCTCCGGGTCCATAGCCAGTGCGGCTCCAATCATCTGGTCAATGTTGTTGCCGTAAATGCGTTTTGTAATCCGGCGGTTGGGCAAACTCATCGGCTCCGGACGGGAGTGGAGTTGCTCGGGAGTCAGAGTGCATCCTTCCGGATAATCAATGTCGAGCTTGAAGTCACTCATTATAGCCAGATGGTCCCAGAGTTTGTCGCGCCATTCCGGATTGGTGCGCTGCTGCGGATTGAGGCGGCAGATGGTGTCGATGATGCCACGAGCGCATTTATTGCGCTCGTCGCGGTCATCGATTGTAAGGCAGTGGTCAACCATCTGCTGGATATGCCGTCCGTATTCAGGCATCCGCAGCGGTTCCTGTTTCGTGTTGTACTGTAACATTCTATTACATGTTCATGCCACCGTCAACCTGAATTACCTGACCGGTAACATAGCTTGACATGTCGGAGGCGAGGAATGTTGCCACATCGGCGATATCTTCCGGTTTGCCGCCGCGGCGCAGGGGAATTTTCTTGGTCCATTCAGCACGTACTGCATCGGGCAGGGCTGCGGTCATGGCTGTCTCGATAAAGCCCGGAGCGATAGCGTTGGCGCGGATGCCACGGCTGCCTACCTCCTGTGCGATTGACTTGGCGAGGGCAATAAGACCTGCCTTCGATGATGCGTAGTTGGCCTGACCGGCGTTGCCGTGAACACCTACTACTGATGCCATATTGATGATAGAACCGCCGCGCTGCTTCATCATGATGGGCAGAACTGCCTTACAGAAGTTGAACGCGCTCTTGAGGTTGACGTTGATGACTGCATCCCACTGAGCCTCGGTCATGCGCATCATCAGACCGTCCTTCGTAATGCCGGCGTTGTTTACAAGAATATCGATTCTGCCAAAGTCGGCTACGACTTTCTCTACTACTTCCTGAGTCTGATTAAAATCGGCGGCATTAGATGCGTATGCCTCTACCTTTACACCGAATGCAGCGATTTCTGCCTTGGTGGCTTCGCCGTTTTCATCAATGACAAGGTCGGTGAATGCGATGTTCGCACCTTCCTGTGCAAAACGGATGGCAAGAGCCTTGCCGATACCACGGGCGGCACCTGTAATCAGGGCGGTTTTTCCTTCGAGAAGTTTCATAATTTTGTTTTTTTTGATAAAAATTGGTTGAATTATGATGTATTTATTGTTTTTTTATTGAAATTGCGTCAAGAATGAAGTCGATTGACTGGTCCATCCATCTATTCATCATTTCGCTGTTGGCATTATCGTGAGTGACGCTCCAGTCCGTACCGCGAACTACCATGGTCAACATTGTCGGCAGCCTTTTTGCCTGCTCCGGAATGAAATCGCCTGATTCTATTCCTGCGGTCACTATCTCCTCAATCATTTCGTAGATGCGGTTCGATACCATTGCGCGGACAGCCTGCGCTTTTTCTGCGTCGCGGCTGAAAATGTTCTTAAACCATATCTGGTAACTGGTTACGCGCTCCATTGCTATGGACAGACGGCTGCGCATCAGCGCGCGCAACTTTTCGCGCGGAGTTTCATGCGCGCCCACCTCAACTTCGATTTCCCGCTTGATACGCTCGGCTTCGCTCTCTATAACCGCCTGATAAATATCGCTTTTGGTGCGGAAATATGTGTAGAGCGTACGCCGCCCGCGGTCCGAGGCCGTGGCGATATCGTTCATGGTGGTGTTCTCTATGCCCTGACGGGTAAAGAGTTGCCTTGCCACCTCGATTAATCTGTCGCGCGTACGTGAGGTCATCTTTTTCACCCGCAAATTTACCAAAAATTTCCCGTTCCCGCAAATTAATGAGGATGTCTGACAAATTTAAGTGAACTCTACTTGCATTGGAACGGGCACGCATCGCGCGCAACATCGCTTGGGAGCGGCATGCGTCCTCGCATGCCTGTGATATTCCTATATCTCAATTAGTTACCGGCACGCGAGGACACGTGCCGCTCCCAAGGGCAAAAAGGAGCTGTCTGACAGGTTCAGACAGCTCCTCTATAGTCTTATTTTCTAAGAATCTGTGTTAGTCGCCAATGAGGACGATGGTCAGGTCCTTGGGGTCGACGTCGTGTTCGCCGAGGGTCAGTTTGCCTTCGCGGGCAAGCCAGCCTACTGCGGCAAAGATTTCTTTCTCTTTCAGTTTGGTTACTTTCTTGACTGCCTTGATTGAGGTTGCGCCTTCTGAAACGGCTTTCCATACTTCGCCGGCATTGGTGCCAATTTGTTCTACTGTCATAATCTTGTAATTTTAAGGGTTAATATAATATAATATGTAAATTCAATCTCTTTTATCGGCGGCGGCGGAAAAAACCGGATAATTTGGAACTTAGACGCATGGCTATGAGTCCGTAGTCAATCCAGTTGAGCGCGCTGAGCATCCTGCCTACCATGGTTTTGCCACCTGTTCCGGCACTTCGACCCTCATAGATAGCGTTGGCGCGTGCCGATATCATTTCTCGACAAATATCTATCCGCGCCTGTGTCAGTGCGCGCGCATAACGAATCTCATCGAGGGACAATCCCTCCCATTCCACTTCCGGTTTGCTGATTTTATATGTAGGTTTCATGATTATTCGGCGTTTTCAGTGGTGGGATTATCATTCTCTCCGCCTTTATGATGGCGCGAAGGGCGGGGATCAAGAAGTACTTTCGAGAGATAGCGGGCTATAGGGTCAATTATCAACTGACGGCGGAAAATAGCAAGGATGACAATAAGCAGTGCATAAAACCCTCCCACAATTAGATAAGTTGCCCACGGAGTGAGACTCTCGAGCAGCAAATCAGATATTGACATGGAAAGGAATATGACTACACACGCCGAAAGCACGAAACTTACGGCTACCAACGCGATGCGACCGAACAGAAGCGTCAGCTTTTCGGTCACGACCAATCGCGCATTCTCTACCTCTAAGCCTACCAGACGTCTTATCTCGTCGTAAAGACGCCGATATGCCGCTGAGGAGGCCTGACGCTCATCGTCTCCGGGCAGAAGGTTTGATAAGTTGAAACTCATATAAATTCTTCTCCGTCTTCTTCCAGTCTCGAAATCAGTTCATCAACTTCTATGTCGCTCAGTATTATGCTGTGTTCGCTGAGTTTGCGTTTCAGTCGGTCGCGAAGGGTCTCCCCGCTTTGAGGAGCTAAAAGAGTCGACATGGCGTAACCTAATAGTGCGCCGGCAAGCATTGCGCCGATATGGCCTGTGCTGTTATCGTTTGTCATTATATGGTTGATTAGCTGGTTTCGTGATGTGGTTGAATTGTGTTGATACACCGGAGCGACGTACCTTTTGGTTGTAAATGCTATCGTCGCCCCGGAGGGTTAAATCTCGCCGTCGGCGGGATTATTTCTTAAGTTCGCTGGCTATTTCGTCTACCAGTTCGTCAAGCTTGCGCTCGTTGTGGGGGTAGAGACCTTTTTCGCGAAGATAGTGCTTGATGCGTTCGCGGGTAACGTCGCCGCTCTCAGGTGCAAAAAGAAGACCGGCAGCTGCGCCGATGGTTGCTCCGCCTATTACTGCAAGGAAAATGCTTAAGTTTCTCATAATTGTTTTTGTTTCTTTATTTT
The DNA here is from genome assembly GCA_964586765.1 of uncultured Bacteroides sp. Classification (GTDB taxonomy): domain Bacteria; phylum Bacteroidota; class Bacteroidia; order Bacteroidales; family Muribaculaceae; genus UBA3263. Next base: position 13,434 of record CAZPHN010000025.1, on the reverse strand, counting down.
TGGTTATGTTGTTTATAAGATGTTGCTGGTTTTATTATTTGAACAATCTGGAGTCCCGAATGGTTCATCATGAATTCTTTTTCGCAACTTCTTCGTGCCAAAGATAATTAAATTTTTTGGAAATTAAAAAAATACACGAAAAAATCACTAAATTTGCACCCAAAAATCAAATTTTTACACTAAATATCACATTTTTTCATGAAAGCTTTCGTTTTTCCCGGTCAGGGTGCCCAGTTCGTTGGAATGGGCAAGGACCTATACGACAACAATGAAGAAGCACGCGCGATGTTTGAGCGCGCCAATGAAATTCTTGGTTTCCGTATTACCGACCTTATGTTTGCCGGCACTGATGAGGATTTGCGTCAGACCGCAGTGACTCAGCCTGCAATTTTCCTTCATAGCGTAATTCTTGCTAAGGTTATCGGCAAGGAAATTACTCCCGACATGACTGCCGGTCACTCACTCGGCGAATTCTCCGCCCTTGTGACCGCCGGCGCGCTCAGCTTTGACGACGGCGTGCGTCTCGTTTCCGCCCGCGCCAAGGCAATGCAGAAAGCATGCGAAATCAAACCTTCCACAATGGCTGCCATCATTGCCCTCCCCGATGAAAAAGTCGAGGAAATCTGTGCCGCTCAGAATGGTGTAGTTGTTTGCGCAAACTATAACTGCCCCGGTCAGCTCGTTATTTCCGGCGAAATCGAAGCTGTCAATGCCGCCTGTGAGGCTGCTAAGGCTGCCGGCGCAAAACGCGCGCTTCCCCTGAAGGTTGGCGGTGCCTTCCACTCCCCCTGCATGGAGCCCGCGCGCGCCGAGCTCGCCGCCGCTATCGAGGCTACCGAGTTCCATACTCCCTCATGTCCCGTTTACCAGAATGTGGATGCCAAACCTCATACCGACCCCGCTGAAATCAAAGCTAACCTCGTGGCTCAGCTTACCGCTCCCGTGCGTTGGACCCAGACCGTTCAGAACATGATTGCCGACGGCTGCACCGAATTTATCGAAATCGGTCCGGGCAAAGTCCTCCAAGGCCTCGTTGCCAAAATTGACCGCACCGTAGCCACCTCCGGCCATCAATAACCCATTGGAAAGGCGGTTTCCAAACCGCCGTCCGCTGCGGAGTGGGGAACGTTTCCGGCATGCGAGACGCATGCCGCCCCCAAGCAAGAATACCAAAAAAGAGACTGTGTCAAAATAGGCGCAGTCTTTTTTTGTCTCCGAATGTATTTATAATCTATTTTTTATGCTTAATTTTTCATTTTTAATTTAAAATGCCTATCTTTGCGGTGCTGACCGCAATGCAGTGGCCCGGTCAAGGGTAATGCGGGGTGGGAAGCAGACATAATTAGGAAGCGTTTACTCGACGCTCTTTCTTGACATTGCGAAATCTGGAAAATTTCAATTGGAGTCAGGACTGAAGCAAACGGTAGATGCCGATGTGGATATAAGTATTCCGTCCATGAGCTACACGTGAGTGTCGCCATTGGGCGTATACATATATTTTCTGCGTGAGGCCTCTGCAAGTTTGCTCGTTCAACTCCAATGGGCAATTCCAGAGCCTCGCAATGTGGAACGAGCAACATGGTACTGACCTTGCGCTTTCTTGTATATAAACCAATCTGCCAACGAGGGGGTCCCGCGGCAACAAACTTTTCATCAACCAACAATGAAAAAACTATTACTTTCAATGTTGGGGGTGCTGATAGCCCTCCCAGCCCTCGCCCGCGACTTCACCTACACCTACGAAGGGCAAACCTTAACCTACACCGTAATCGATGAAGACGCAAAAACTTGTAAAACCAAGGACGGTTATCGCCTAAATTTACATGCTGCCAATAATGTGAGTGGAGAACTGATTTTACCCTCCACTATTAGCGATGGCAGTATCACATTTACTGTTACAGAACTCGGTGACTGTGCTTTCGCCAACTGTAACGGCTTGACATCTATAACAATTCCCAACTCGGTAAATTCTATTGGCGAGTATGCTTTCTACAACTGCAGTGGTCTGACTTCTATCGAAATTCCCAATATGGTAACTTCTATTGGCGAAGGTGCTTTCCATGACTGTAGTGGTCTGACTTCCATTGAAATTCCCAGCTCGGTAACTTCTATCCGTAGCTCTACTTTCGCTAGATGCAGTAATCTGGTTGAGGTAACTATTCCCAACACAGTGAGTATTATCGCTGACAATGCTTTCAACGGCTGCAGTAGTCTGACTTCCATCGAAATTCCCGACATGGTAACTTCTATCTGGGGTTTTGCTTTCGCTAACTGCAGTAACCTGACTGAGGTATATTGTTTAGCTGCAACTCTTCCGTATATTGATACATCTACATTCTATAATACTTTATCAGATAAGATACTTTATGTATCTGAGTCGGCTTTGGATACGTATAAATCAAGTAACTGGGCTGAGTATTTTATGGCGATTGAAGCAATCCCCAATCACCTGATAGTTAATATAGAGGGCAATGGTATGATTTACAATAAGGGCATTAAGGTAGCCAATGGAACTAAATATAGGAAAGGTACTGTTAAGCTCTTTATCCTTGCTGATGATAATAATCAAATCATATCGGCTACTCTCAAAGATGTGGACGTAAAAGACCAAATCATCAACCATATTCTGACAATTGATGATTGTGAAGATGCGGGTACCCTCAAAATAGTGTTTGCGCCGATTAATGAGGCTTCGCTGACGGTTAAGGGAACGGATAGCCACGCGCTGACGCATTATTATAAAGAGGGTGATGAGGCTAAGATTGACCTCAAGCCTGAGACAGGTTGGAAACTTTATTCGTTGACTTTTAATGGCGATGACGTTACTGACCATGTTAATGATAACGTGTACACAACTCCGGCATTGTCGGGCGACAATCACCTCGAAGTAGTGATGAAATCTGACGGCATAACCAGCTCAGAGCAGGTTAACATCGCAGGGCGCAAGATTTCATTCCGTCGCAACGGCAACGATGTTGAAATTCTCAATCTTGAAAACGGCGAAGAAATCTCAATCTACAATGCCGCCGGAGTATTGCAATATCAAGGTTCAAACCACCGCGTTACTCTCATTCCGAACGAGATCTACATTCTCCGCACCGATAAGGAGACCCTGAAATTCGGCTTCTGATAGCCTCTATACTTGGGGGGGAACTGTCTAACAAGTTTAGACAGTTCCTTTTTTATGGGGTGGACATGGTTGCTTGGGGGCGGCATGCGTCCTCGCATGCCGGAAATATCGCTCAAAACATCTGTCGCCCAAATGATTACAGACGCGCGAGGACGTGTGTCGCCCCCAAGAAAAGAGAGGCTGTCTAAACTTGTTAGACAGCCTCTCTGCTTTTATATGGGATGAGGGTTTACTTTTTAATCGTTTTGGTGCGGTTGATTATGTTGATGCCGGGGCGGGGTGAGGAGAGTTTCCTGCCCTGAAGGTCGTAGATTTCATCTGCGCCAACCGTTGCCTCGACTTCGTTGATCGCACTTTCGGTCGACTTATATATTATGGTGATGGTCTTGTTTTCTTCAACCGGCGCACCGTCGTCATGACCGCTCACACTTACAAATTCATATTTCTTTACCTCGGGAATCTCTACGGTGTATGCGCTGCCTGCCTTAACGATAACAGAGCTGTCAGTACCGATTTTTTCGCCTTCAGTGTCAACCTTGGTCACGGTAACACGGAAATAAGGCTCGGCAATGAATTCATAAAAAGTATGGGGATGACCCGGCGCACCCCAGCCAACCATGTTGAGGTTGCCCTGTCCGTCCCAAGCCTGATCGTTGGCGGCATTTTTGATGGTCCACGATTTGCCGTAGGGTATGAGGCGATACTCGCGTGCGGTTTTGGCTAATGTTCCCTGATTGTTGTTGGTGACTGCCTGAACATAAAGGTCCCAGCCGAGATTCTTTATGGCGAAGCCTTCGCCCTTGTTCTCGAGAACCCATACAAAGTACGGGTCACGGTCATAGCAGGTCCATGTGCCGGCAACCTTTTTCGAGGCGTTGCCATAGCGGTAGGCGTTACGGTCAACGTGGTCATCATGAATAAGATAAGCCATACCTTCGACCGGGTTGCTGACTGCTCCGGCAGGCTCCTTAACGCCGGTAATGGCGTCGGTGGTGTAGATAATGTCTACGTTGACGTCGGCTGTCGCGGTGAAGCTTCCGGCGGCGGGAGTTGTTTCCTTATAAGTGAAATATTTTGCCACCTCAGGGGCGGTAACCGTTACGGTTTCGCCCGGAGCGAAGGTCTGCTCCGTCGGTAAAGCGAGCAGCGCGCCGTTTTCAAGGCGGATTCGGGTCGTAACGGTCACTCCGGTGCGCTCATATACGCATTTTACCGTCCCGTCGGCAGCTTTTTCGGCACTTTTGAGCGTGAAATTCTTGATTTCTGGTGCGGCGGATGCAAAATCGGCATCGGTTGCTACTCCGCGCACCCCGCTGAAAATTTCATTGCCCTCGGTGTCCGAGCATACAAACGTTACGGGAGTGACGGCTATGAGTTTCCAGCGGATGGGTTGCATTTCCGATGCGTCATGGTCGGCATTTTTATTGTTGCCTGAGGTAATGGTCGAAGGGTTGACTATTGATGTCTCTTCGATGGGCCAGCAGGCAAATCCGCCTACGGTCAGCTTGACCGTGCCGTCGCCCATAGAGGCGATTGCCACATTGGCGGCTGCGGTGTTGCCGAGGCGTACGGCGCGTGCCGCCGGGTCGTTGTAAGCGTCTGCGCCGGATATTTTACGTCCGGTAGCGCGGTTGGTCAGCGTTATGGAAATGGAATTATCGTCATTGGCTACAGGAGCTGAGAGCTGCCAGATGTTGTTGTCCCATGCCGACGCGGTGTTGCCAAGCAGGGTGGCATTGGTGTTGTCGTCGCTGATGGTCAGCCCGTTATCGGCATTCTCGATTATGTAGGTACCTTCGGCGGGAAGTTCCATTGCGGGGTAGGGTCCGGCGGGTTTTGTCCAGTCAGGAGCTTCATAGTCAAGCATCTGATGGTGGGAGTATTTATAGCCGCGAAGGTCAAGAAGCTCACGGTCGGCACTCATGCGCTTCTGGAAGCTGCTCCAGTTCTTGCGGTTTTGAGGAGTCCAGCCTATCTCGGCTATGGCAAGGAGACGCGGCAGCGCGAGCCATTCAAGATATTCGTGGTCGCTGACACGCTCGGTCCAGAATGTTCCCTGAACGCCGAAACAGAGGTCAGGGTGTGAATTCAACGCGCTGGTAGTGAAGGGGGTGGTATTGTAAACCTTGTCAACGGTGTCCCATGTGTTGCCGTTTGCCGGCGGGTCATTCGGGTCCTGCTTGCGGTTGATGTAGAATGAGCCCTTGTCGGCGGCGGTGGAGCTATAAGGGGTATAGACTACGGGCAGACCGTTGTTTGTACCTACGTTTACGGCATTGTCCGGACCGGTCCAGCAATATATGGTTACTCCGGTCTGCTTGATAAGGTCAAGGTCAGTGCCGCCGGCGTTGATTGTTTCGTTCCAGCAGGCAATCTTTCTGCCCTTCGTTGCGGCATAGTCGGCTACATTCTTGGTGAACCAGCTCTGCAGTTTGCGGAATTTCTGGTCATCGTTGTTGCCTTTGAGTCCGAGTTCCTTGACCTTTGCCTTGCATTCTTCGTTTGACTGCCATGCGGAGGTGGGACATTCATCACCGCCAATGTGGATAAGCTCGTAGGGGAAAATCTCAACGAGCTGGTCAATTACGTCTTTATAGAACTGTTCGGCAAGGGGTGACGCCACGTTCAGCACATCGGAATATACGCCGCCGGTGCGCGCAACCGAATGTGCGCCGTCAGGCGAGCAGGAAAGTTCAGGATATGCCGTGTTGACCGCCGAGAAGTGTCCCGGCATTTCCACTTCGGGAATAACGTCGATATGGAGCTTTGCGGCATATGCAACTACATCCTTCAGCTCCTCAATGGTGTAGAAGTAAGGACCGTAGCTGCGGTTTATCCAGTATTCCGATTTTGCCTTGTAGTCGGTGAACGTACAGTTCGGGGCGGTGGCTCCGACGGTGGTCAGGCGCGGCCATTTCGGCATTTCTATACGCCAGCCTTGGTCCTCGGTCAGATGCCAGTGGAACTTGTTCATTTTGTAGTAAGCCATGACATCGAGTATGCGCTTAACCTCATCGACGGTGAAGAAGTGGCGGCAAACGTCAAGCATGAATCCGCGGTATTCAAGTCGCGGTTCATCATTAATCTTGACAAAAGGCAACGCATAATCGCCGCTTTTGGGAATTTCTGCCATCACATTGGGCGGCAAAAGCTTCTTTACGGTCTGAAATGCGTAAAAAATGCCGGCAGGTGTTGCCGCGGTGATTTTCACGCCGTCGGCGGTGACTTCGAGGGTATAGCCTTCGCGTGCCAGCGAAGCGTCTTTGCTGACGTTGAAGTTGGTCTGGACTGCTGCGTCGGTGGTCGCGAGCGTCAGTCCCGTAGCTGCGTTGATGGTCTCAAGGGCTGCGGCTACTTCTCCTGCCATCGCTTCATCCAGCCCGCTTAGGGTCACTCCCTGAGCCTGTTTAAGGTCAAAGACTCCTTCGGTCTGGGTGATTGATTTCGGTGCCGGTGTCAGATTGAGGAACGGAACCTCAGCTCTGACTGCCGGACATGCGGTTATCGCACTAAAAAGGAAAGAAATGATTAGCTTTTTCATTATTTATAGGTTGTTTTTACGCCATTGATAATGTAAATGCCGGGGCGGCTGATTTTATTGAGACGGCGACCGGAAAGGTCATAGATGCCTTTGACGCCCTGAGTCTGGTCAGTTGCGATTTCGTTGATTGAGCTGTCGCCGTTGTCAATGGTGTAGGTTACTGTGATCAGTTTGTTTGACTGGATATTGTCAAGTCCCTCATTGCCGGTTACGGAGGTCAGGGCTTTGCCGGGACGCGCGGCGGCTGCAAAGACATAGCTTTCGCCGGGAGCTACGAACTGGCTCTTTTCGGCAAGCAGTTTGCCGTCCTGATCGCGCTCTTCAACGGTCACTTTGAACACCGGTGATGCTGCAAATTCATAGAACTCAATTGGGTGACCCGGCGCGGTCCATCCTACCATCGACATGTCGGCATTGCCGTCCCAACACTGGTCGTTGGTGCTGTTCTTGATGGTAAAGGTGCGGTTTTCGGCGTTGAGGGTGGAAATGCGGAAGGAGTAAGGGGTAGCTTTCGTGGCTGCGTTCTGTCCGCTGCTCACGCTCTGGACATACAGCCCCGTACCGACGTTCTTGATGTAGAACTGGTCATTGTTGGGCTCAAGAACCCATACATAGTTCGCGCCCTTGCCGTCGGCTGATTTTGCGCCGAACACGTGTCCGCCGTTGTCGCAGCGGAAGGCGTTGCGGTCAACGTGGGCATCGCGAATAAGATAATATTTGCCGGCTTCAACCGCGCTGACCTTCGCTGCGGCATGTGCCACACCGGGATATGCCTCTGTGTCGTAAACCACGGTAAAGGTCTTTGCCTCTGTCGGAACGAACGGAGCCGTCTGTTCGGTGAAATGTCCGTTGGTAAGTCCGCCGAATTCGGGAACTACGGGAGTATATTCGCTTTCAACGGGGGCATATTCGATAACTTCGCCCCAGAGTTGACCCTTTGCGTCAACACAGAGGTAAGTTATAGCGTAATGTTTGCGCTTAAGCGTCATATTGAAGGTGTTTTCGCCGGTAGCCTCGACTGACTCAACTTCATAGTCGGCGAAGGGCGACTCGGGAGTGAGACCATCCTCTCCGGCAGCAGCCTGACGGGTAAGGGTTACTCCCTCGGTGCCGTCCGTGAAGGTGATGTTATAGGTCAGTTCGGGGTTGGCGTCAATAATCCAGCTTGCGCCCTGCTGACGTGTACCTCCGGTGATTACTGAAATAGCGTCGGGGAGCTGTTCGGAGCCGTGGGAAATCGCAAAAATCGCCTTGTTGTCGATAGTGAGGATAAACTCATCTGATTCTTCGTCCGCCTTGACCATCTTGATGACTGATGCGTTGGCGGCGTCTGTTGCCGATGCTACGGGATAGCCAAGGTTGCCGCGGAATGCGGAGAAGCCTGATGCTGCCTGAGTGGCTGAGGTTACAGCCTCAGCTGCCGGAGCTCCGAAGTAGATGCCGGTGGCAGGATTGAACAGTTTGAATGTCTCCACGTTCGTAGCAGCGTCATAGTTGCTTTCAACGGCTTCCCACATGCGGTTTGCCCAAGTTGCATTATCGGCGGTGGTCATTTTTATGTCTCCGTCGGTGGCGGCGATGAAGAGCGTGTTGGTTGAGTCATGAACGTTGCGCAGCGAGAACTTCATGCCGTCGGTTATCGGGGTGAATTCCGGATTTACAACCACGGGAGCCACATAGTCCTCCATGTCGAAGAACCAGATGCCTCCGTCGCCGTCATCGGGAGCTGACCAGTTGTTGATAACCAGATTATTGCTCTGGGTGCCGCAGTTTACATACGCACTGCCTCCCTTTTCGGAGCGGATTGAGTACGTGTACTGACCCTGATACTCGCTGAAAAATTCGCCGAGTATGAAACCGTAGTGCTTGGTGTCGGGCGAGTAGTTCCAGCGCGCCTCGACCGATGAGCCTTGCATGTCGGGACTGAGCGAGCCCTGTTCGTTGGCGCGGCAAATCATTGCATACTTGCCTGAGCCTTCCGGGTCGGCTTCGAAACGCCAGTACTGGGCGTCATAGTTGCTTGCGCCTTCGGCTGCCTGAGGCGATGACCAGAGCTGACCTGCCTTGGCTCCGAGGCTTGAAATAAGGGGAGAGCCGGCTGCAACCAGTTCGATGCATCGGTCCGGACGTCCGTTATTGGTGGCGCGCGTAATCAGTCGGTAATATTTTCCCGGTTCGGGCATGACTTTTTCTGCCGGAGCGGTTACGTAGTGTGTGCCGTAGGTATAGCCGCCAAGGTCGAGATATTCGGTGTCAGCGTTGAAGCGGGCAAGGAAGTCATTCCAGTTTTTCTTATTCTGGGGAGTCCATCCTGTTTCAGCTACTGCAATCATTCGGGGAAGGGCGTTGTATTCGAGGTGCTGAGGCTCGCAGATATATTCTGTCCAGAGGTTGCAGTTTACGCCATAGTAAAGGTCGCGCTTTGATGCGGAACTGTCATAGTCAGGAGTTGCGTTATAGACTCTCTCAAGGGTGATAGTGCCTCCCATTGAAAGCGGTTCGCTTGCGCCTGACCATTGCGGATAGTCTAAATAATAGTGGCTGGTTGAACACCATACGGAGCGCAAGCCAAGGTCTGCTGCCTGTTTCGAGGGGTTGTTCGCGCTGCCGGCTCCAAGCCATGCGTAAATCAGAATGTCGGCAGCCTGTACCATCTTTTTGTCTGCGCCGTCGGCGGTCAGCACTTCGTTCCAGCAAATAAGCTTGCGGTCATGCTGTTTGGCATAGTCTGCCAGTTCCTTGGTCAGCCAGTTCTGGATGGCGCGGTCGCTCTTCAGTCCGTAATCCTTCTTGAACTGCTGGCAGGCGGGGCTGTTTGCCCATGCGGAGGTAGGACATTCATCACCGCCAATGTGGATATATTCATAGGGGAATATGTCGATGAGCTGGTCAATGACGTCCTTGGTGAACTGAACTACGGCGGGGTTGCTTATGTCAAGCACATCGGTGCTTACGCCGGGCCAGAAACGCACGGGGTGGTCACCGCCGGGTGTGGTCGAGAATTCCGGATAGGCGGCGATGGCTGCCTGCATGTGTCCCGGCATATCGACTTCCGGACAGATTTCTATGTGGCGTTCCTTGGCATAGGCAACCAAGTCCTTCATCTCGTCTACGGTATAGTAGTAGGGTCCGTAGGGCTCGTTGAGAAGGTAGGAGTAGCGATTGTCGAAGTCACACCAGTAGTTATTGAGCGGTGAGGCTGCCGAGGTGGTCAGTTTGGGATACTTCGGCATTTCGAGACGCCAGCCTTGGTCATCGGTGAGGTGCCAGTGCATGCGGTTCATTTTGTATGTTGCCATCACGTCAATCATCTTCTTCAGCTCGTCGAGTTCGAAGTAATGGCGAGCGCAGTCAATTTCCAGACCGCGCCACGGATAGCGGGGCTCGTCGTTGACAGACATGAGCGGGAGGGAATATTCACCGTCTACGAGCACTCCGGCGGCAACATTGGCAGGGAGTACTTTCTTGATGGTCTGGAATGCGTAATAGAGACCGGCGGGGGTTGAGGCTTTGATTGAAATGCCGTCGGCAGTAACGTTGAGGGTATAGCCTTCAGTAGCGATGGCATTATCGACGGTTATGGTCATCAGCTCCTGTCCTGTGCCTACTTCAATTCCGGTTGCGGCTTTCAGGGCTGCGGCAAACTTGGTGATTTCCGCAGTCATCTCGGCGTTAAGACCGTCAGCTTTTACGCTGAACGACGCGGGAAGGTTAAGACTACCGTCGTTGACTGTAATTTCTTTGGGTTTCGGGGTCAGATTTACCGAAGGTGCGGCAAACGTAACCGAATGTGACGCGCCAAGAGTCAAGGCGAGTCCCAATAGCATTAATCCTTTTTTCATGAAATTAGAAATGTAACTTTTTGATTTATTTTGCAAAATTATCCACAAAGATAAGAAAATAAATTAAAAATGAAAAATGAAAGCTGAAAAATTCGCAAAAACACCCTCCTCCGCTCCCTCCGCTCCCTCCGAGTTCTCCGACTTCTCCGAGAGCTCCCCCCTCTCGGTAAAAAAATCCCCGACAGAATCTGCCGGGGATTTTCATAGAGTCTAAAGTAGGTGTGATTAGCTCTGGAGCTTGAAGTTGATGGGGAGGGTGTACCATACGCGTACAGCCTGACCATTCATCTTACCGGGGATAAACTTCGGCATGGATTTAACCACGCGTACAGCTTCCTTGTCCAGATCCGGGTCTTTACCGCGGACAACCTTCACTTCGCCGATTGAACCGTCCTTCTCAACCACGAACTGTACGGTTACGCGGCCTTGAATGTTGTTCTGGGCAGCCATTTCGGGGTAGCGGATGTTTTTGCTGAGGAACTCATACATCGCTTTGTCGCCACCGGGGAATTTCGGGCTTTCTTCTACTGCGGTGAAGATTTTTTCAGGTTCGGGTTTCTTTTCTTCAACAACGACTTCGTTCTTGATTTCGCGGACCACGGTTACGTCGTCAGTACCTTGGTCGAAGTCACTTGCACCGAAAGCGGTTTCAGTCTGGGTGAGTTCTTCCTGAGTCTTGATTTCGTCTTCTTTTGATACTTGGTCGTCATCAACGATGGCGAGCTCGGTAACCTTTACGGTGTTGAGCACTTCTTCGGGAAGAACTTCCTCAACCTCGGGCTCCTCGAAGCGTTCTTCGGGTTCGTCCTCGGGTTCGGGTTCATCTTCCGAGCCGTCGTAAGTTACCATTTCCTGCTCTGCTTCGGCTGTGATGTTTTCTTCCGCACGTTCCAGACGGCTTACGCCGAGGCTGATGAGGAAGGCAACGATGATGATGATGACAACCGAAAGCATTGCCATGTTGTGGCGGCGAACAGATTGACTACGGAGCTCATATGCACCGTATTCTTTGTTCTTACCTTCAAATATAATGTCGGTCCATTCCTTCGATGAAAGATCTACGTCTTTTGCCATGTCTTTTCAGTTTTCTTGGTTAAACATTAGGTTTATTCATCTCGGGATTTAAATTCTACCTTTTGATTTAAGGTAGGACATAATCAGAAGGGAGTCTGTAGCGTTGATGTTGTCGATCTGATAGCGTGAAATCTGGTTGAGCTGCATCTCGTCGAGCGCGGAAATCACTGCTTCGTAGCTGGCCTGAGGGCCTGCCTTGATGATGACTACGGGACGGGTGAGCGTCGAGTCATTACGGATTTCGCGGGCGCGGGCGTTGAATACCGAGTCATTGGCTTCTTTGCCCTTGGCGAGCGAGCCGGCTTTCCATTCTTTCTTCAAATCGTCAATCTTGGCAAGTACCTCTTTGTTACGCTCGTGGAGGATGGCGCGGATGCCGTTTGACATACCATCCGTGTTGCCACGGAAACGCTGCTCCTTGAGTTTCAGCTTGTCGGCGTCGATAAGGTTATCGCCGTCGGTGTCATTATCTGCAAATGAACCTTCAAAGGGCTTACCCTCGAAGTAGTAGATAATGTGCTTGGGGTAGAGGTTGCCGGTTGCATCATCCGTTTCCATCACTACGTGACCTTCGGCATCGCGTTCGGTATCGAGAATGAGGGTTACGGCTTCAGACTGTTTGGTCTTGTTCTGCTGACTCTGCTCCAGTTTTTCGTTGGAGGGGAGCGCGATCTGCAGGGTCTGCGACTTAATCATGGTGGTGCAGAGCATGAAGAACGTAATCAGCAGCATGTTCATATCCACCATGGGGGTGAAGTCCACGTGGATTGACATCTTCTTTTGGGCACCTTTCTTTTTCTTGCCCTTGTCGGATTGTTCTATCTGTGCCATGTTTGATTAGTCGTTTTCTGATTTAAGTGCGGTCATCAGGCTGAACTTATTCAATTTCAGGGTCTGAAGATTGTCGAGAACGTAGTGGATGGTAGAGTAGGGAGTATCCTTGTCTGCCTTGATGGCGATACCTTCACCGGTCTGCTTGAGAGCCTTGTAGAGGTGGTCATTGGGGGGCAGGGGCTCGCCGCGGCCGTCAACTGAACCGTTGTTGCGGTAGTCCTGAGCGACGCGCTGCATTGCATCCATCCATATCTGGAACTCGTTGAGTTTCGTCATGTCTCGGTTGTCATTGATAGGAATTCCGACCTTTGCGGGGTTGAATTCCTTCATGATTTTATCCTGCTCGGTTGTGGGAAGGTCGAGGAAGGCAGGAAGGTCCTTCATCGGCATTCCGAACATGCCCAGTTTGGAGAAAGCCGAGATCTGTGAGGCCGTGAATTTGACTTGGGCTTCGGGATGACGCTCGTTGTAGAGTTTAGCGGCTTCAACAATCAGGTCTTTTCTCATCTTTTCAGAAGAGTAGGTTGAGTCCTGATCACCGGTTAAGCCGATAAACACCTTGCCTTCAACAGAACGGTCGATGGTACCATCGCTCTTGGGCTGTGCGCCGCTGACAAGGATGGTCACGAGGTTCGAATCGGGCACCTTCACTTCGCTGACCGAGCTCGGGGTGATTACCGTCGCGGGTTCTTTGGCAAGGAAGGTTGAGGTCAACATGAAGAAAGTCAACAAAAGAACGGTCACGTCACTCATCGCGGTCATGTCGATGAGTGTGCTCTTTCTTTTTACTTTAGGCTTTCCCATATTACTTTATAATAAGGTGTTTTTTTGATTAACTGTTAAAAAGTAACGGGGAAATTAGTGAGTGGCCTGGAAGGTCTGTACGATAGAGAAACCGATCTCGTCGATAGCGTAGGTCAGGTTGTCGATCTTGTTGGTGTAGTAGTTGTAAGAAATTACGGCGAATGCACCGGTTGCGATACCGAAGGCGGTGTTCACAAGTGCTTCAGAAA
>CAZPHN010000024.1:0-38052 GCA_964586765.1 uncultured Bacteroides sp. | reverse complement strand
CCTACAGCCTTAGCAGCACCGGTAGAAGAGGGGATGATGTTGCCGCTGGCAGCACGACCGCCGCGCCAGTCCTTCATTGAGGGACCGTCAACGGTTTTCTGAGTAGCGGTGGTAGAGTGTACGGTGGTCATAAGACCGTCGGTGATACCCCATTTGTCGTTCAGAACCTTTGCGATAGGAGCAAGGCAGTTGGTGGTGCAAGAAGCGTTTGAAACGAAGGTCTGACCTGCATAGGTACCGTCGTTAACACCAACAACGAACATAGGAGTAGCGTCCTTAGAAGGAGCTGACATTACAACGTACTTTGCGCCGGCTTCGATGTGAGCCTGAGCCTTTTCTTCGGTCAGGAAGAGACCGGTAGATTCAACAACATATTCTGCACCTACTGCGCCCCAGTTGATTTCAGCTGGGTTCTTGCATGCGGTAACGCGGATGTGCTTGCCGTTAACAATGAGTTCAGACTTTTCCATGTCGTAGTCTACGGTGCCGTCGAAATGACCGTGCATGGTGTCATACTTAAGCATGTATGCCATGTAATCTACGGGAAGAAGGTCGTTGATTGCAACAACCTCGATGTCGTCACGCTTGGTAGAAGCACGGAAGACGAAGCGACCGATACGGCCAAAGCCGTTGATACCTACTTTTGTCATAATAATGAAAAATGTTTTATTAGTATTGGGTTTTAAATGTTTTTCTTGAATTTCAGTGCTGCAAATTTACAAAAACTTTTGTCATTGCGCAATAATTTTTTGAATTTTTTATCCATGACCCCACCTCCGTAATCAGATTGTCAGACCCAATGACGCAAAGTGTGCCAGAAGGCATGAAGATATGCTCATATATATCACCATACCTATAATATCGTTAGTGATTGAAATAAAGGGTCCGGTAGCCAATGCAGGGTCAATTTTTAGCTTTTCGAGCATCAGGGGGACGAAGGTTCCGAACACGGAAGCGAAAATAACCACAGCAAACAGACTGATCGCCACGGCTATCGTCGTAACCTGCGACGCTCCAAGCCGGAAGCAGTTATAAATAAACACAAGCAGGGCTATTATCGACGCATTGAGCAGTCCTACACCCAGCTCCTTGAATATCTGTCTTGACGCATGGGCAATATTCAGCGAGCCATTGGCAAGACCCTGAACCACAATCGCACTGGACTGAATGCCGACATTTCCGCCCGTACCGCCAATCAGCGGAATAAACAGAGCCATAGCCGGATTAGTGGCAAATCCCGCCTCGAAATTACCCAGAATAACCGAATTACATATGCCGCCGGCAATGCCTATCAGCAGCCACGGTAAGCGCGCCTTGGTCTGCGCAAACCATGAGTCATCGGTCTCGATATCGGAGCTAAGACCTGATGCCAACTGATAGTCACGCTCCGCGCTTTCACGCACCGTATCCATCACGTCGTCGAAGGTGATTTGACCTACAAGCCGCCCGACGGCATCAATTACCGGCATAGCCACAATATCATATTTCTCGAAATCCTGCGCTACCTCATCAATCGGAGTGTCGGTCTTGACGCTGACCGGGTCCTCCTCCATGACGTGCTTGATTTTGCTCACCGATGGATGGGTCAACATCTTCTTCAGCGGAAGGACACCGCGCAGACGCTCATCATTGTCAACCACATAGACATAATAAATCTCATCGAGTTCCTCTGCCTGCAGGCGCATTTCCTTGATACACTGAGGCATCGACCAGTTCTCGTTGACAACAATCATCTCCGTGCCCATCAACGCGCCGGCGGTGTCCTCGTCATACTTCATCAGGTCGATAATGTCGCCTGCCTGCTCCACGTCATCAAGCTTCGAAAGTACCTCCTCTTGGTCCTCCTTGTCCATCTCGGCGAGCACGTCAGCGGCATCGTCCGTATCCATATGGTCAATCTGCTTTGCAATAACCTCATTAGGCAGGGCGTTAAGCAGCTTGCGGCGGTCATCCTCATCCAGCTCAAGGAGCACATCGGCAGCAGTCTCCTCATCGAGAAGTTTATAAAGAAACTCAGCCTGTTGCAGATCCAAATCCTGATATAGCTCAGCGATATCTGCGGGGTGGAGCGACTCCAATTCCTTCAGAGCCGCCTCCGTATCGCCGCGCGAAATTATCTCGCGGATTTTCTCAAGATATTCCGGACTATATTCCTTCATAAGCGAGGACAAAGGTACGACAATTAAATGAAAAATGAAAAATAAACCCCGAAAAATTACTAAGAGGTTGTCTAACAAGTTTAGGCAGTTCCTTTTTTATGAAGGTTGACATCGTTGCTTGGGGGCGGCATGCGTCCTCGCATGCCGGAAATATCGCTCAAAACATCTGTCGCCCAAATGATTACAGACACGCGAGGACGCGTGTCGCCCCCAAGTAAAGAGAGACCGTCTAAACTTGTTAGACAGCCTCGCAAAAAATTTCAAAAACTCGGTTTTATTGCCTGTTACTATTCATTCGCCGTAACGCTTCCTCTGCCGAAATCTCAATAGGCATACCGTTACTATCTGCCACGACAACCGGCTCTCCTAATTTCATTTTCCGCACATAAAGACGCCTTTGTGCTTCACGAATCCCATCGCCAATCCGACGGAACAATTCTATTTCTTCTTGCTCTGACATATCGCTTTAATTGTTTCGAGTTTTTTATTGTCAATTATTTCGTTTCGTTCAACTATAGGTTGCATCGAGTTGATATTATCATACATTGACCATTTGTCAACAATAGGGGCGAAAACATTAAATAAATTATCCAGTCCTCGCCAATAGCGGCGATGTATTACATCCTTGGGTATGTCATGGCCGCCGGATGCAACCCTGAGCCTGACTCGCTGTTCTGCCATCTCCGGTGATGGTAACCAGAAAAAAAGAAGGAATACGATATAGCCCATCTGTCTCGCCCGTTTAACCAATGTTTGATAACTTTTTGTGGCGAGGGTGGTTTCGATTGCAAAAGTTGCACGTCTGTCCAATAGAGTTTCTATTCGCTGCAACATTAGTTTTCCCGCCTCAATTGCAACATCTTCCGGATTAAACGGAGACAACCCCTTCGCTATCTCATCAGCATTGACAAACTCACTGCAATGCAATATTTCAGGCAAAACGACCATTGATGCTGTTGTTTTGCCAGCACCGTTACATCCTGCAATAATATATAATCTTGGAGGCTGATTGTTGGTCATATAATTCTGTGTTCTTTCCGCAAAGATAGAAATTAAAACTGAAAAATGAAAAATAAACCCCGAAAAATTACCAAGGAGTGGCTGTCTCAGTCACTCCTCGTCAAATAATAAACCAATCATTATCACATTTCTTTCACAATGAAGTCTGTTTCTGTGTGCTTTTCATCATTAAAACAACGCCGGAAGCGAAAAAGTTCACTCCCGGTGATTTTTTTTGCGGTCGGATGTAACGGCGGCGACGTAACTTTGCAGTGTCTTTCGGGAGAATTACTTTCCCCAGTCGTGTTTAAACACGAGTCCAAGACCCTGCGTAGTCAGTGCGGTCTTGACATAAAGATTGCGATCGTTGAAATGATTGTATGCTTTCAGACGCCAGTTGCCTGTTCGCGTGAGAAGGTATTCGGCATCAAAATCGCCGATAAACTGATTGTTGTTGAGCGTTTTGTCGCGATATCCAAAGTTTCCGTTAAGGAGGAGTCGGTTATTGAGGAGTGTCGACGAAAGTGCCACATCAAACTCTATATCGGAGAAATCGCCGGCATCAGAGCGCACCGAGGGCGCGACGGAAATCTTATCGCTGAGCTGACCGAGGATATTGCTCAGCTGGGATGAAATCGTGCCAGAGGCGAGCGAGGCGAGTTCATTGCCCTTGGTGGCACCCGCCATATAGTCCGGCGTATAAAACCGATTGAGTGCCAACAGATAGATTATCTGGCGGTTCATCATCTCGTCGGTCGACACTATGGATCGCACCTTGCGCTTTACGTCGGAGGTAAGCGTAGGGAAATCCAAGTCGAATGATATGTCAGGATTTTGAAGGTCACCCCCGAGATTCAGCACCGCCTGCACCGGGACATTAGTGCGCTGAACTTCCTTGTCATGGAGGAACGAATCATCAAGGTCACTCAGATTGGCATTGAGCTGATAGGCGGCAGAGACATTGAGCGATGCCCCGAGAGGGTCGCCGTGGAACGCCACTACTGAGCCGTCGCGTATGGAGAAATTCTTGATTATGATGTCCTGAAGCGTGAAATTATAGTCGCCGCGATTAATGTTATAGTCGCCGTAAAGACGCATTTCATCGTTTGCCGACTCATATATCAGGTCCAGATGACCCGCGCCGTAAGCGGTAATCTTATCGCCGGCAACCGGGTCCATAACGAGATTAAGACGCGCATCAGGTGTAACATCCATGCGAATTCTTATGTCGAACGAGGCGGGAGTCTCCGCAAGCAGCTTCTTGCGGCGCATGACCTCTTCCATTCTCTTGTTTACCTTAAGGCGGGTTTTGAGGACGCGCTCGAGCGAATCGGTAAGCGAAAGCCCCGACGCTGAGCGGAACGTAAGGAAATCATATTCGGCAGCCTGTTCGGCTGAGGTCAAAGCGAATGTGAAATCCGAGCCGGGTGCCGTCTGCATGTCAGCCGAGATGCTGACCGAGCCGCTTCGCCCGGTAATGCGTGCCGACCCTATGCCGGAAACGCTGCCGTACCAGATTTCATCCTGCCCCCCCGGAAGGTCTATGACCTGCAGCCCCCGGGCATCGGAAATCCGGAAGTCAAATACCGACTCGATGAAATGGTCATGCGTAAGGCTCCCGTCCAAACGCGCGGAATGTCCATGAGAATCGCTTACACGGATATTGTCAAGCGCGATTTTTCCGGGGCGGATATGAACGGAATCCGTGGCATGATAAGTCACTCCGGTATAACCCACCTTGAGCGAAAAATCATCGGCAAACAGGTCTCCTTCAAGGTCAACGAGCACAAAATCGCCAAACAGGCGTGCCCACCCCGAAGCATGACCGCCAACTTCATCAGCCCATGTAGCCAAAAATGGCTGTATGAACCCCGTTGGGAGCCGTTCGGCATTAAATCTTATGTCGAGCTTCTGACTTAGCGGAAAGATTGAGCCAACAACAGTGGCTCGGCTATCCGGTCCGCCGTCAACGTCGGCAAAAAGGTTAATGGCACGGGTGGAAGGGTCCCAGTCGGCGCGTATGTCCGTCTTGCCGAACTCACACCGGTTATAACTGAAATCTCGCACCTTAAGGTCTGACGTCTGCAGAATAGCCTCCGGCGAAAGTAGTGACCGTCCCGTAATCGTGCCGGTTGCCGTACCGCCGAATATGATAGCAGGTCCGAGGGCAAGCGTCTCGAACAGATAATCCAAATCGAGATTTTCGAGACGTACCTGAAGCACATCGGCTGAATCGGCTGAAGCGACTCCGCGTATAGCAGCCTGCTGTCCCGGACCGTCTATAACCAGATTGCCCACTATCACCGAACCGGAACGCACACCGGCATACGCGGGATTTATGGTCCACAAGGCGTCGTTAAATACCATTTCCGACTCATGAATACGTATATCGGCTCCAGACGGCAGCGGCTTTACGTCAAGGTCTATCGCGCCGTCAAAGCGTTTATCGGCATCCACCTTCCAGCCCAAAGAGCTGCGCGCTGTCCCGTCGTGTATGTCTGACGCAAGCACGAAGTTCATTTGCCTTCCCGCCTTATTGTCCATCGACGTCCTCGCATTAAGCGTCCCTGCCGCACCGGCACAAAGATTGACCTCGGTGTCGCGCAACAGACGTTTACCCTGCTGAAGATACGGCATGCGCAATGTCAGGTAAGCGGAATCAAGGCTTTCCATCATCGCGCCTCTGATTTCAGCATCATAGAGCGGACGTACCGGCAGAGTAACAAGGTCGAACAGCGGCGATTGCTCGTGAACGGTTGCCTCGACAACAAAATCGTTGGGTTCGGAAAGTGAGTCAGGAGTCTGCGCCAACATGAGCTGCGGGAACAGAGCCCCGCCAATCCGCATGACCGACTGCGGCATAGAGCCGATGTTTATCGCGCCTGCAGCGGTCAGGTCTATCGGACCGGAACGTAACTCTATGGTATTGATGGCAGAACGGAAATCGGTTGTGAGTCGCAAAGGCTTTTCGACATAACTCTCGCCTGTCTCGGAATTAACAAATCTCAAATCATCTACGGTAAGCATTCCGGTGGGATGCGTTAATTCCGGACCAGAGAAATCACCGAAAGCCCTTCCCGACAGCACAAATCCGGGATGAGCGTCCCATAGCCCTATCTTATCGGGGTGCAAGTGCTCAATGTTTACGGCAAGCTTACCGGCAAACGCCCCGGGAGTCAAATCTGCCATCGCCTCCATGTCAGCACAGAGTAGCGAGTCGTCAGCGCAAAGATTGACAAGATATTTCTTTCCGCGATACTCTCCCGATGCTGCAAGGTCGCGATAGGCATGACCGCGCCATTCTATCGACTCTACAGCAACTTCTGCCGACCCTGAACGCCGTCCGAGGTCAAACTCGGAGTCAAACGCAGCGAGTCCCAGCCCATTGTCCGGGAGAAGCTCGCCGAGGTTGATACCAGCCGACTTCACGGCTCCGCTAAGTCGCTTGTTGTGAAGCTTGCCGTTAACCGCAAGATCTCCAACTGCCGAGCGCAGCTGCGCATTGAGCGTCAAAGCCCCGTTGCGCTTGCGTGAAGCCGACCCTTTGACCGTTATCCTGCCTAAACGCGAAAGCAGCGACGCGCTTTTAGGTGACATAGGCTTGAATGTGCCTATGATACGCTCCAAGTTTTCAGCGGTGGAGCTAAACGCAAACTGCGGCACGGTCTGGTCGAATTTATTGCCCAGCAGACGCGCGCTCAGAAGCTCCCCTACCCTTACGTCAAACCGGCGTAGCTGAAGGGAGTCGCGAAATAGTTCGCCGCGTCCGCTCAGCTCGATTGGCTCGGCAATCACTCCGGGGTCAAACGGCACTAACGAGGCAAAGTCCGCAAGACTTATATGCGAACCGCTTCGAAGGTCAATAAAACCAAACCGCTCCTGATTAAGCGCAAGGTCTATGTCGCTGAATTCGATACTCGACTGAGGGAAACGCAGCGTGAGGTCATTGACCTGAAGCCGCTCCGGATTGTAAACAATATCGCCGCTGAGACGCGTAAGTATCAGTCCGCCCCTCTCGTAAAACTGCAGGCGGCGCAGACGCACGTTAACGGAGTCACGATGTATCCGCGGAGCGTTCACATCCGCGTTAAATCCCCGTATATGCAGATGGTTGAAATCCGTTGTCTGCAAATCAGGTTCAGGATGGTCCGCAACGTCATAATCGAACCGTCCGCCACGGATAATGACCGTATTCACCGCAAGGTCAAAGTCAACGGGAGGTTTCTCCTCATCGCCTTTAAGCGCGCGGATTATCGGCTCAATGTTCAGCGGAGCCTCTGTCGAGTCGCGACGCAGACTCACGGCAGGCTCCATCAGCTCGATATCGGTAACGACAAACCGACGGCTTTTAAGCAGGTCCCGCAGACTGAAACCTGCGCTCAGCTCGCGGAAGGTTAGCGCGGTGTCGCCCGGCGCAACCGCTACGTAAGCGTTGTTAAGCACTAATCTGGAGAACGGCTCTACACTCAGTGTGCCTACGCCCACCTCGGCGTCAAGGAGGGTCGACAGTTGACGTTCAGCCTCTGAGCGCAAACGCTCGCGCACCGGCGAAAACCAGAGCAAAATGTAAATTAAAACCGGTATCCCCACCATCATCGACAGCAGGGACACCAATATGGTTCGAATTATTTTATAGGTCCACTTCACAGACCGCGTCCGTGACAGGCTTTATACTTTTTGCCGCTTCCGCATGGACAGGGGTCGTTTCGACCTATACGTGGAGCCGCCTTCACCGGCTGCGGAGCCGGACGCTGACCCTGAGGGGCTGAGGCTGCCTGACGCTGAGCGTCCGCTCCTTCATATGACTCTGCCTTCGACGCATTGTAACGCGAATAGTCGGTCTTTACCGCCTGAGCGCGCTGAACCTCCGGCTGAGCCTTAGGTTGCTCGGGAGCTGCCGGCTGCTCCTGCTGAGGCTGCTGAGCCGGTGCGGGAGGTGCCTGACGCACGTAAATCTGTCCGCGCATCAGAGCCGAAGTAGCCTTGTCATTCAGGTTCTTGAGCATCGCCTCGAAGAGGTGGAATGACTCAACCTTGTAGATTACCAGCGGGTCTTTCTGCTCGATACTTGCGTTCTGTACGCTCTGGCGGAGGTCATCAAGCTCACGCAGGTGTTCCTTCCAGAGTTCGTCGATGCTTGCAAGCATCAGGAGCTTATGCCATTCGGTCACGATATTCTTGCAACCAGCCTCCATGCTCTCCTTGACATTGACAATCAAGCGGAAAAGGCGTTTACCGTCAGTAATAGGCACCTGAATGATACCCTCATAGTGCTGATTTTCGTAGAGGTCGGTGATTACGGGGAGTGCCACTTCGACTATGCGCTCGCTCTTGCGGTTCATGGTCTCGATGGCGGCAGCGTGGAGCGCGTTAATCAGCTCCTCTTTGCTCATGTTCTTGTATTCCTTTTCGGTAAAAGGCGCGCTGATGGTCATCAGGGTCATCAGCTCATGGTTGAGGTGCTCGTAATCGCCGCTTACGTTTGCGTCATGCTCATTTACAAGGTTTTCAACCACGTCATAGAGCATATTGTTGATATCGATACCTATTCGTTCGCCCTTGAGCGCGTGCTGACGGCGCGAATAAATGTAGGTACGCTGCTTGTTCATCACGTCATCATACTCGAGCAGGCGTTTACGGATACCGTAGTTGTTTTCTTCGACACGCTTCTGCGCCTTTTCGATTGACTTGTTGACCATCGAGCTTTCGAGCATCTCATCCTCCTTGAAGCCAAGGCGGTCAAGGGTCTTCATCACGGAGTCAGACGCGAACATACGCATCAGGTTATCCTCGAACGACACGAAGAATACCGATGAACCGGGGTCGCCCTGACGACCGGCACGTCCGCGCAACTGCCGGTAAGCGCGACGGCTTTCGTGGCGCTCGGTGCCGATGATTGCCAGACCGCCGGCTTCCTTAACTTCGTCGGGGAGCTTGATGTCCGTACCACGACCCGCCATGTTGGTTGCGATGGTGACGGTTCCGGGACGTCCTGCCTGAGCCACAATATCTGCCTCCTTCTGGTGGAGCTTGGCGTTGAGGACGTTATGGGGAATGTGACGCAGGGTGAGCTGACGCGACAGATTCTCTGAGATTTCAACCGAGGTGGTGCCGACAAGTACCGGGCGACCTTCCTTGACAAGACGTTCGATTTCCTCGATTACTGCCTTATACTTAGCCTTCTTGGTCTTGTAGACACGGTCGTTCAGGTCCTCACGGGCTACGGGACGGTTTGTGGGAATGCTGACAACATCAAGTTTGTAAATATCCCAGAACTCTCCGGCTTCTGTCTCTGCCGTACCGGTCATACCCGCGAGCTTGTGATACATACGGAAGTAGTTCTGGAGAGTGATTGTAGCGAAGGTCTGGGTTGCAGCTTCGACCTTTACACCCTCCTTCGCCTCGATTGCCTGATGGAGACCGTCGGAGTAGCGGCGACCTTCCATGATACGTCCGGTCTGCTCGTCGACAATCTTGATTTTATTGTCGTCAATTACGTATTCTTCATCCTTGTTGAACAGGGTATAAGCCTTGAGGAGCTGCGAAACGGTGTGGACGCGCTCAGCCTTCACGGCGTATTCCTGAAGCAGACGGTCCTTTTCATCAGCCTTTTCGGGCGAATCGGGTCTGCCCTCTAATTCCGAAAGCTGGGCGGCAATATCGGGAAGCACAAAGAAGGTAGGGTCGGAAATCTTACCGGTCAGGACCTCATAACCCTTATCGGTGAGGTCAACCTGACGTGTCTTTTCATCAACCTTATAGTAAAGAGGCTCAACTGCGGTAGGCATTTCGCGCGCATTATCCTGAAGGTAGAAGCCTTCGGTCTTGAGCAGGAGGGTCTTCATGCCTTCCTGACTCAGCAACTTGATAAGCGGCTGATACTTCGGACCGGCAAGGTAAGCGCGATAGAGCGCGAGGGCACCCTCCTTACGCACTTCGGCATCATCAGACGCGATTTTCTCCTTTGCCTCGGCAATCAGCTTAATCTGGAGCTTGCGCTGAGCCTCAACCACGTTCTGGACATTGGTCTTATACTCGTTGAAGTACTGCTCATCGCCCTGCGGAACGGGACCGGAGATAATAAGAGGCGTGCGGGCATCGTCAATCAGCACTGAGTCAACCTCATCGACAATCGCATAGTAGTGCTTGCGCTGAACCATATCCTCGGGACTCATAGCCATGTTGTCGCGGAGGTAGTCGAAGCCGAATTCGTTGTTCGTACCGAATGTAATGTCACAGTTATAGGCGGCGCGACGCTCGGGGGTGTTGGGCTGGTGCTTGTCAATGCAGTCTACGGTCTGACCGTGGAACATATAGAGCGGACCCATCCACTCGGAGTCACGTTTCGACAGATAGTCGTTGACGGTAACGACATGGACGCCGCGTCCGCTGAGCGAGCGGAGGAACACCGGCAGGGTTGCCACAAGTGTTTTACCTTCACCGGTAGCCATCTCGGCAATTTTACCTTGATGGAGAACAATACCGCCAATGAGCTGAACGTCATAATGAACCATGTCCCATGTCATTTCGTTGCCACCGGCTATCCATTTATTCTGATAAATAGCCTTGCCTTCGGGGGTAATGCTTACAAATTCGCGTCCCTGAGCGGCAAAATCGCGGTCTTTCTGCGTAGCGGTTACTTCAACCGGTCCCTTGGCAAAGCGGGCGGCGGTTTCGCGCATGGTTGCGAACACTACGGGCAGATGCTCGTTGAGTTTATCCTCGATAGCGTCAAGAATCTGCTTTTCGTGAGCATCAATCTCGTCCCACAGGGGCTGACGCTCATCGAAGGGCATTGTCTCGATTTTCTCGCGCAAATCCTTGATGGCATCTTCGTGAGGTCCTACAACGGAATGAATGTCGGCGCGCACGTTGTCAATGTTGGCGCGCAACTGGTCAGGCGTTTTCGCCTCCATTTCCGGGCGGAGAGCGTTTATTTTGTCTACAATCGGCTGAATTTCACGCAGGTCGCGCTGCGATTTATTGCCGAAAAGTTTGCTAAGAAATGAATTAAGCGACATATATTTGGGGTTTGGTTTAGGGTTTATAGTTTAGGGTTTAGGGTTTAGGTTTTTTTAGACCGGTTATTTTTGAGTTTTGACTTTTAAATTAACCGGAGGTTCAGCGGCGGCATTCGGCGAACGGATACGGAGCACGCGCGCTACCGTCGGAGCCACGCGCCGCGCGTCGACAGGAGTCGAGATGCGCGCCGATTCGAGCATCTGCGGAGCATATATTACCAGCGGAGCCGTCGAGTGAGCGTAACGCACCACTTCCTTTTCTACACCATTACCTGTATCGTCAGTCAGGGTCCATCCGGGGATGACCTGCACATAAACGTCGGCGGCGTTTCCAACCACCGTATTGCGGCGAAGGGACTCAGATGTGCGCCCTTCAAGAATATCATCTATTGTGTACGCGCCGGCAACACCGCTCATGCGCGTAAGGAATTTAGCAGCCTCGGTCCTGACCTCTTCCGGGTCAAGCCGTTTCTCATCTATCAGCTTGTGGTTTAGATAAAAAGAACCTTTATGGTAAGCGGTTACCCACTCGCCATTGCCTAATTTGGCAATCAGGTACATATTCAGCAGCGAGAGAGCCTTCTTTGCCGAAAATTCACCGCCGGGAAGTCCCCACTGCGGGTCATCAGGCTCCTTGACCGGGTCAGCCGGTGTTCCGCCAAGAATAACGACGGTAGTCTCGCCGTCGGCTGCCTTAAGCAGACGCGCAATCTGACGGTCAAGCTTAATGTAGGCATCCATCGTCTCCAAGCGGGCATCCGTATCCGTGCTACCCGAATAAGGGGTCAGGGTGTAACCCACGGAAAGCATGTCCATGGCATCGCGCTCGCCAAGTTTCATGTCGCGCATATAGTCAAGCGCGAGGTCGGTCACCTCGGTATTGACAGGCGCGGCAGTTCTGAACCGGCGATATTTGCCCACATCCGAACCGCTGAAGGAATGATGGAACGGATAGTGGCGTTTATGGGCGGGGAGTCCCGGATAGAGACTTACGTCGAGACTCGGAGTCCATGCTATGGTGTCTATCCGAGTGGAAAGCGGACGGGTAAAGTTACGCGAGGTAACGCTTGTAGGCACTTCGCGATAATAGGTAGTAGTCGCCCACTGACCGTTGGCGGGATTAATCCAGAAGGCGGAATTTCCGGCATGACCCGCCATGATTATGGCGCGCTCCGAGTCAGGAGCGATAGAGTGGACATATGCGGCACCACCACCGTCAATCCGCAATTCATCGCCGAGCGTAGAGACCAATATCGCGCCGGGCGACAGCGTCTCATCTGTATAATTACCTATCTTGGAGGCATCGAGGAGCGACGGCTGCGGTATCTTGCGTTCGGTTGAAAAGACTTCCGCACAGGCTATTCCGCTGACCGAAGGTGCTGCTCCGGTATAGAGCATCGCAACGGCTCCGGCAGCATCCACTCCCGGACCAAACTCTATCTCTTCAAAGGTCACGCCGTCGCGCAGCAGACGGTTAAATCCATCAGGTCCGAAATGGCTCGACAGCAGTTCAAGATAGTCACTGCGCAAACCATCGACCATTATGCTCAGTACCAGCTGCGGACGCTTGTAAGGCGATGAAACGGCATCTGCCGCCGATACCTTTACTTGAAAGGCGGTCAGCAGCGACGCAATCAGCACCAGCGCGGGTGCTCCTATTATGGGTGTCTTTTTCTGAGACATATATGCGATATGTTCGCAAGACTCCTCACCAAATCGGCAGCCATAAATAGCCAGAAAGCTGGGTTCATTTGGCGTCCGAGAAGCGGCGCGAGTATCGCGAGCAGTATTACAAGCGCAAAGTTAAGAAAAAAATAGCAATTTTTCAGCTTTTTTGCCGATTTTATCCACGGCAGGACTGCGCCAAGCAAACAGAGAGGATTAAGCCAGAGCAACAGAAGGTTAGGCGAGGTAGCCTCGTGGGTCGACACAAAAACGAGAAAGAAAAGCACGCATCCGGTCAGTCCATATACTGCAAAAAGCACAGAATCAAATACTTTTGCGACCGTACCCTTAACAACAACGGAAAGAATCAAAATAAGCAAGCCGACTGCCACAGGAGTGAGCAACCACGGGGTGGGATGATGTTCCAAGGTCTGCTCTCCAATGGTTTGAGCCGGTCCCACCAACGATGATGTAGCTATTTGCTCCATCAACATTACAGGCGCGAAAGCCGCCTCGCGCGAGCCTATCGGCGCATCAATTCCGCGACCTAACGCCAAATCGATACCAAACTGATACCACGGATAGTCACGATGGTAACGCCGCATCTCTCCCCTGAAACTGGTCCATGTCTCACCCTGCGGAATAATCTGAGTTCCACATGCCTGTTCGATAAGCATCAGCGGACGCGTCGCGCAGTTATCCTTGACGTAATTATAGCGGTAAACGCGGTTTTCGGGACGTAGATTTTCCTCGAGAAGTTCAACAAGGCGCACCGCCTGCAGCGAGTCGAGAAGCAACGGCTGCTCGACAACCGCCCTACCCTGATTGCGATAGTCCTCAAGAAAGAATTCCGTAGGGTAAGCCGCACAAAGGTAATCGGTTTCACCTTTGACAAACCTATATACAAAATTGGGCGAATTGAAATCAAATACGCCCCAGTTGACCACCATGTCCGCTCCATTAGCGCGCACACGCAGTCCGGTATGTCCCTCAAGTTCGTAAATTTCAGAGCCGGGAAGAGCCGTCAGCAGCGACATTTGCGGCACCTCGCCACGAACCGCCAACGCCATCAACGCCACAAGCATCATTATAAATCTCTTCATACCCGCAAATTTACACATTTCCCCAAAACCTCACAAATTATTCGAGGAGGGGGCGGACGGCAAAGCCGTGGGTACGGGGGTTGGAGTTCTGCTGCATGGTGGCTTCGCGTACGACGATGCATCGGGCTTCGACTTTGGCGGATGAGGCTGAAGCTGAGGTCTGCGCGAGCCAAAGGGTGCCGACCACTCCGATGCCTTGGGCGTCATTGCCGGTCTCGCCTGAGCGGTAGCCGAGTTCATCAATAAACATCTGACCGCCGGAGGGGAAGTTGAGATACAGCCCCATGCTGCCGGTCCCGACCGTTGATGCGGCGTAGGTCTTAGTGACGGAAGCATCGCGAGCCATGGCAAGCAATCCGTTGCCAAGAGGTACTTTAGCCCCGACCGGACTCGGGTCGTAGATAGTCTTCACGTTATCGACCGATGACAGCGAGGAGTTCCATAGATTAGAGTAGGTGAATTTCTGGCTATGGTCAGCCTGATAGAATATGTCCGGATTTGAGATAAACGCAGGCATATAGTTTTCGCCTGAGCCGATGGAGGGAAGGGTTGCAACCTTTATCGACTTTATTTCATAATGCTCGGCGTCAAACCACTCTTTCAGGCTTGATTTGATGGGGTCTTTGCGTCCCCACTGGTAGAAGTTGTAACAGTCAGCCGTTTCAATGGTTATACCGGTCTGTGTAAATGGGACGGTAACCGACAGCGGCTCCATGCCTTCAGGAACATTGGTCTGGGTAAAACGCACCTGAATTTCACAACGGGGAAATTTGGTTATGTCACCGCCCATTATGCGACCTATATTGCGAGTATAATAAGTATAGGTCTTGTTTCCGGTGGTGTAAGCCACGGTTTCGGTTTCAGGACGATAGTCAGTAACCCATATATTCCAGCTCCACATTATATTTCCATCGGCATCACGGACAGCAATCATGGCGTTGCCCTGACGTATTGACTTTTCAGGAACGGAAAAGGTTATGCGTTTGCCATCGGCAGAGAGAGCCACGTTACGGATAAGGTCAAGTCGTCCTTCCCAAACGAGGTACGCGTCTGCCGGCTTACAGCCTGCATTTTCGTAGATATAGGGAGAGGTGATGGCATTACCAAGATGATTACAGAAGGTTTTCATGGCAAGCGCGCTATGTGAGGCGGATGTATAAGCCGCTTTATTGTCCGCACCATTCTTGACGGCGTTTCCGTAAACCAACGGGAAGCTGTAATCGCCGGAAGCATTGATAATATAGCAGTTGGCTGTATTTTCATCGGCTGGCGCGCCTGTCTGGTTGGCAAGGTTATAGGGCGACTGTCCGGAGGTTTGATTTATGGAGGGCGTATTCTGAAGAATCTGCGATTCCGGACTGAGTTTAATAAAGGTAAGGTCCTGCATACGTGTTGAAGCAGTCAGGTCATCATGACCATTACCTTCAGTAGGGAAACGAAGCATCCAATCAGGCATTCCGTCAAGTACATTACCATCAGTATCAAGGAATTCAGCCTTCCAGCTCACCGCCACTGAATCACCGTCGGCACCAACAAGGGCACTACGCACAGAAAACGGCACGGTCTGTCCGGGATATTGGGTTTCGAGTTTACCAACCACATCAAGAGTGAGTCCCGATGATGTGGGATTTGCCGATAGACGGTAGACAACGGTGGTTCCGGCAATCCATTCCGTCGCGCCAATGGAGGCGGAAAGTTCTCTATCCGTACCATTGACAGAAACAGTAAGGTCAATGCGGGCATCGGCTGGCAGTGTTCCGGGAATAAGCAGAAACGTTTCATCATCAGCCATCAAGGGCGTTCCGTCAGCCACATAATCAGAGCCGGCGGCAGCGTCGAGCGTCACATTCGGTTCGACAGAGAATGATGCGGGCAACGATACGTCTGACCACGTACCGCTCTCGATATCCAGACTGCCTGATGATGGCACTCCGGAAATACGGATTGACTTGACTACGCAGGGCGAGAGTTCCTCTCCGGCAACAAAACGCACGGCAGTAAGCGCATTATGGAAAGTAAGCGCGCATGGCGACGCCGAAGCCTCAACCGGCGAAGCCCATAGCAGGCTCTTCTGGTCAGCTACGGACTCAGGGGTGGTATAGTCAATAAACCGTTTGCCGTCGGCATCAGTGCGCGAAACTCCATATGGCGCATAAGCCATGAAACGGAGCGAGCCTTTGCCGGGCCAAAGGTAGTCCCGCTCCGGAGTCCAGTCATTTTCGCGCGTAACCTCGACATTCTCCATATATGGCGCACCATTGTCGGTCAAGGTCGCATAAACGCCTAAATTTTCAATCGAAGCGGATGTTATACGCTCGGAACGAGACCCCATATAGTCAAACCCAATTCCCTCACGCACTTCCGGAATCAGATAGAGCGGAGACTCACCCCCCTTGACCGTCATAGCCGCTCCTACCGCCCGCAGTTTCGCCCCGCTACGCGATTCAGTATTTGATGAAGGCGCGGAGACGTCAAAGCGGATGGTGCTGCCGCCCATGTCCGGTCCCTCAATGGAGGAGTCGGAACAGGAGGAAACGACAAGGAGTGAAGCGGCTATGAACGGAAGTGCTTTCATGGGGGGTGAGGGTTTATAGTTTAGAGTTTATAGTTTAGGGTTTAGGGTTTAGAGTTTAGAGTTTAGAGTTTAGAGTTTAGAGTTTAGAGTTTAATCGGTGGTCATGTCGAGGTTCTGGGGGGTGTCGGTCCAGTCATCGACGGTAACGGTAAATTTGATAGGACCACCAAGCACGGGGGTACCGGGATCAGGGTTCTCAGGGTCTACAAAGCCTGCACCTTCGGTAAAGTCAAGGGTATAGATGTATTTCTTTCCGGGTTCCCAGTTTGTATCGATAGGAATTGCTGCCCACTGACATTCGCCATTAGAGGGGAAGGGATAAATCTGAGTGCCGGTTTCAGCGGTGGCAATATGCAGGCGAACTGAAAGATATGCGCCCTGAGCGGAGTTTGCGCCATCAGTCTGGGGGTTCCAAGCGACGAGCTGCTGAGGGAGAAGCATTGCGTTACCATCTTCACCCATCAGTGAGACAGGGTCGGCACCGAGCGTGACGGCATCGGCATAAGTGGTTTCATAGACAGCCTTGTCGCTGCCGAGAGTCCATGCTTCAGAATCGAAATCGAACGAACCTGAAGAAACCGGACGACCGATACGCACACCGGAGATTTTGAAGGTATAGACATCGTTTGCGGTCTTGCCTCTCACTTCAATCTGGGCGAGACGGTGGGCGAAGTCAAGGGGGACGCCGGCAGACTCATTGACAGTGCGGGTACCTGATGCCTTTGCGGTGATGAAGTCAATCTGGTCAGCAAGCGCAGCGGCGGGAGCAAAGTCGCTAAGGGTTTTGGAGTCAGAGGTAATGGCTACGCCGGAAAGATCAGAAGGGGCATAAGCCACGAAGTCAATACGGGTGTCATCGCCGGGCCAAAGATAATCCTTAGCCGAGGTGTAGAAACTGCCGTTTTTGCTGAATGTCACCTGATTGAAGTAGACATCCGAACCGATAAATGCCGACGCCTTGAAGTCAGCGAGATTGGCGTTGGTAGTCTCGGTGGCACGCGAGGTGACTGCGGGACGGAAACTGATTTCACGACCGCCGTTGACTTCAACGGCATCTTCAGTCGTACATGAGGCGAGGGCCAGTGTGGCAGCCGCCATTGTCAAAAGAGTGTGTTTCATAAGAGAATGAATTTAATGTATTATTAGAATTTGTTTACTTACATCTTTAAAGGGACATCAGTTTCGACCCACTCATCGACATCGGGGCGGAAACCACCGCCGGCATCAATTCGCTGGGGTATATCGAGTCCACTGACAATAATATGGACGTTCATGGGGTCAGGAGCGCGGTAAACCTGCTCTGAGACATCGAAGGTCTGATAGCGGCGTGAACCGTCGGCAAACACCATATAGACCACAAGAAGATGCGGAACTGAGGCATGAGGGCACTCACCGAAGGTAAGAAATTTGCCTTCAAGGGTTTGTGCATCAGAATTAGCAGAGAGGGTAAACGGCATGGTCACGGGAGTGTCCGTAGGAGTCATCTTGCCGTGAGAGAAGCCTTCAGCCATGCCGGAGAGTGTGGCATCAAGCGAGCCGTCGCTGAGATTGCGGATATTTTTGACGTCAGTGACGGTTACGGTATAATGGGCTGTGACCTCGCGGGGATAGAGCGTGACGGTCTGCTCGGTGTCTGTGACACGGAGCGTTACACCATCGCCACGGTCACCATAAAGGGTCTGCGGAGTACGCGCCATACGCTCTGATTCAGCGGCACGGGCACGCGGCAAGGAGTTTGCGGCAAGGCTGAACGCCTCGAGGCTCTCAGCATCGGTGGTAATCACTTCAAATGTTTCGACCGACTCGAGATTGCGGAAACGGGCCCAGTCTGCAATATCGCTGTTCACGCCAATGACGGAGTATGAGCCATCGGAAATATGGACCGTTCCGCCGTCACGCCCCACAAAACCGAAGCGCACGGGAGCCGCCGGAGCATCTACTGAATAGAAATATGCCTCCATTGAGGCAGGAGCAGCGTCAGGAGCGTTGCGCCAGTCGAAAACCACACGGACATTGCCGGCGTCTGTATAATAATCAAGGTCTTTATGGTTACAGGAGGTAAGCATCATGACCGAAAGGGCGGCAACCAACATAAAGCGGAAGATTTTCATCTTATACCTCCTTTCGCGTTATGGTTTCCATGACCAATAAGCCAGACAAGAGCCACTTCGGCTTTGGTCGGTCCAAACCAGTTGACATGACGTGTGCGCTGCCAGAGATAGCGGTCACCATCGGGTACATAGTCGACAATCTTGCCGCCCACATAGCCCACGCCAAGCGAAAAATCAATATTGAGCCGGCGGCTGACGGGGAGCGAGTAGCCATACTCGACCGACGCCGTAGCCATGCAGCGGTCCCAAAGGTTATGACCGGGTTTGCCGCCCATGTAGCCCTTGCCGCCCCATTCGAAGTCGAAAGTTACCGCGCCGGCGTTGATGCCGAGGTGATGACCCGTCAACGGTTTGCGTCGGGCAGCCTGTCCGAACCACCGGCGCAGACCTACGGTGCCGCCATAGACGCGCCAGTAACGATGGCTGCTGTTTTTGTCCCACCATGCGTATGACCAGTCGCCGGTCACGGACCAGTTGCGTCCTACGTAGAACTCCACGCCAAGGTTAGGCACGGCAAGAGCGTCATAGAGCATATTCGTTTTCAGTCCCATATAGAATGGCTTACGGGTATCGCGCACGGGCATAATCAAGGGAAGCTGCGGGTCAGTCACGCTTACTTCAGGCGTGTAGAGGTTTACGGACGGAACGCCGGCATTTACTATCATAGAGCGTATTTGCGGCTCGAATTCAACGCTCAGGCGCGAAAAACGCAGCGAAGGGAACATCCGGCTATACATATAGGCGTAAGGAACACCTCCGCCAACGGATTTGAGCCGCTGAAGGTTTGCGGCGTTGTCAGGCTCGCCAGCCATGAGGGAGCTGTTGATTTCATCAAGCAAGGAAAGCACCTCGCCGCGCGAGGGGGTCTGTTCGTCAGCCTCAACCATCCGGGCGAGTCCAGACCAGTCACGTCCTATATAATTAAAGGAGGCAATGGAGTCCTCCAGTCCGAGAGCGGCGATTATGGCGTCGGCGCGACGACGCGAGAGGCTACGGTTGATAGCCACGGAGCCTTCAGGCGATGCACTGCCCGTTACGCGGACATTTTTGACCCGCAGGCGTGAGTCATCGCGCAACTTCACGACCATCGAGTCAAGGCGCGCACCGTTGCCACGGAAGTCAGG
Organism: uncultured Bacteroides sp.; assembly: GCA_964586765.1. Lineage (GTDB taxonomy): Bacteria > Bacteroidota > Bacteroidia > Bacteroidales > Muribaculaceae > UBA3263. The sequence continues at coordinate 18,295 of CAZPHN010000024.1, read as the reverse complement.
GTCAAGGTCAGCACGCCCTTGGCGGAAATGAACCTCGGCAGAGTCACTCAACTCTGCCGCACGGATGCCGCCAACGGTTGTCAGGCCCAAAGCCAACACCAGAAGTCCTCGTAAATAGTGAACGTGTGCTTTCATCTACACTAAAACACCCCACACCCCCAAAAAGTTTTTTTCGCTTGGTATGAACTTTTTCGCGCCCGGCGTTGTTTTAATATCGAAAAGCACACAGAACGATACTTTTTTCATTGTGAAAGAAATGTGATAATGATTGGTTTATTATTTGACGAGGAGTGACTGAGACAGCCACTCCTTGCTAATTTTTAGCGGTTCGCTTTTCATTTTTCATTTAAAAATCGTAACTTTGCGGAAAATTTCATTCCCACATCGCAAAAATGCAGGAAAAAATAATTATTCTTGACTTCGGTTCGCAGACCACTCAGCTCATTGGACGTCGAGTGCGCGAACTCAATACTTATTGCGAGATAGTTCCTTACAATAAGTTTCCGTATGACGACCCGTCGGTAATCGGCGTTATTCTGTCCGGTTCTCCGTTTAGCGTCTACGATGAAAAAGCTTTTAAAATTGACGTTAATTCCCTCCGCGGCAAGATGCCGGTGCTCGGCATCTGTTATGGCGCGCAGTTCATGGCATGGGAATTAGGCGGTAAGGTTGAAGGCGCACCCTCGCGCGAGTATGGTCGCGCCCGTCTGACCAAGGTTGACGCCGAAAATCCGCTGCTTGCCGGTATTGAGCCGGGCGCGCAGGTATGGATGAGCCACGGCGACACCATCACTTCGCTGCCTGAGATTTTCCGCCCGATTGCATCGACCGAGGATGTTCCCGTGGCAGCTTATCAGGCTAAGGACGGCGAAAAGACATGGGGCGTTCAGTTCCATCCGGAGGTTTATCACTCGGAATGCGGTATGCAGTTGCTCCGGAATTTCGTTGTCGGTATCTGCGGCAGCAAGTGTGACTGGAGCGCAGCATCATTTATTGAAAGCACCGTAAAACAGCTGCGCGAGCAGTTAGGCAACGACCGCGTAATCCTCGGACTGAGCGGCGGAGTGGACTCATCGGTAGCTGCCGTATTGCTCAACAAGGCAATCGGTTCGAACCTAACCTGTATTTTTGTGGACCACGGAATGCTCCGCAAGGATGAGTTCAAGAATGTGCTCCGCGATTATGAATGTCTCGGACTAAACGTAATCGGCGTTGACGCCTCAGCTGAGTTTTTCGAGAAACTTGCGGGAGTAACCGACCCCGAACGCAAGCGTAAAATCATCGGTAAAGGCTTCATAGACGTCTTTGACCGCGAGGCTCGTAAAATCACTGATGCAAAATGGCTTGCGCAGGGCACCATCTACCCAGACTGTATTGAGTCGCTCTCCATTACCGGCACGACCATCAAGAGCCACCATAACGTAGGCGGTCTGCCAGAGAAAATGAATCTTAAGCTCTGCGAGCCGCTGCGTCTGTTATTCAAGGATGAGGTTCGCGCCGTAGGTCGTGAGCTCGGCATACCGGAGCATCTAATTGGTCGCCACCCGTTCCCCGGACCCGGTCTGGCAGTGCGTATTCTCGGCGACATTACCCCTGAGAAGGTTGCTGTGCTTCAGGAAGCTGACCACATCTTCATTCAGGGGCTCCGCGACTGGGGACTCTACGACAAGGTATGGCAAGCAGGCGCAATCTTGCTGCCGGTTCAGAGCGTAGGTGTGATGGGCGATGAACGCACCTATGAGCGCGCAGTAGCCCTCCGCGCCGTAACCTCAACCGACGCTATGACCGCCGACTGGGCACACCTTCCCTATGAGTTCATGGCTCAGGTAAGCAATGAAATCATCAACAAGGTCCGCGGCGTCAACCGCGTCTGCTACGATATCTCCTCCAAACCGCCGGCAACGATCGAATGGGAGTGACACAATTATGCACCTCATAAATGATAACATACAAAAATTGTTTGCCTTATGCCGCAAGTATAAGGTAAGCAAGTTGTATGCTTTCGGGTCAATACTTACGCCAAGATTCAATGAGGATAGTGATGTCGATCTTCTTGTAAACTTCAATTCTGAGATTAACCATAATAACTATGCTGACAACTATATTGACTTCTATCACGCTTTGAAATCATTTTTCGGTCGAGATGTTGATTTAGTTGATGAAACCTCAGTAAAAAACCCATATTTCAAAGAAGAACTTGAAGAAACAAAACACCTAATCTATGGATAGAAAACTTCGGAAATACCTTTCAGATATACTTTCTTCCATCTTGGAGATTGAATCTTTTATGGTTGATAGACCAAAAGAGTATGCTACATTCTGCGATGATACACTTTTCCGAAGAGGTGTAGAGCGAAATATTGAAATCATGGGTGAAGCAATGAATCAAGTGCTCAAAATCAATCCTGACATTCAGATTACTGCCGCCAGAAAGGTTGTTGATACACGTAATTTTGTTATCCATGCCTATGATTCGTTAAAACCCGATATTCTATGGGGCATTGTAATAAACCATATGCCATTGCTAAAAAATGAGGTTGAGAACCTTTTGAAGGATTAGGCAGTGGCAATTGGAATTGATTTTTTTTGCGCCGGGTGTGAACTTTTTCATGTCCGGCGTTGTTTTATTGATGAAAAGCACACAGAAAGACTTTTTCTCATTGTGAAAGAAATGTGATAATGATTGGTTTATTATTTGACGAGGAGTGACTGAGACAGCCACTCCTTGCTAATTTTTTATTCTGCAGATAAACGTAAACCGGAAGCTTTCCTATTCTTAATTTTTAAGAAATGAGGAATTAATTCCGCAAATTTTATAATATTTGTGGATTTTATTCCTCAAATTTTCGTAAATTTGCGGAAATTTTAGATTTCACGCAATGATTAAACGACAACTTCAACCAATTATCGAGGGGCTGCTCGGCAGCCGTAAAGCTATCATTATTATGGGAGCGCGACAGGTAGGTAAATCAACCCTGCTGCGTCAGGTTCTCGGAGAAAGGGATGACGTTATGTGGATTAACGGCGACGATATTGATGTGCGCCAGCTGTTTGAGAACATGACCGCAGCGCGCATGAAAGCACTTCTGGGCAACCGCCATATTTTGGTCATTGATGAGGCTCAGCGGATTCCGGAAATCGGTTTGCGCATGAAAGTAATCGCCGATCAGCTTCCTGATGTACAACTTTTCGCCTCGGGCAGCTCGTCGTTTCAGTTGGCGTCGAAGGTTAGCGAGAGTCTGACCGGACGCAAGCGGGAGTTTCAAATGTTTCCGCTTTCATTCGCAGAGATGGTCAACCATACTGACTTGCTGACGGAGATGCGTATGCTACCTCACCGACTGATATTTGGTTACTATCCCGAGGTTGTCTGCTCACCAAACGAAGAGCGTGAGGTTCTTCGCGAACTCTCATCAAGCTATTTATATCGCGATATCTTGCAGATTGACGGCATAAATAAGCCGGAAAAACTCCAAAAATTACTCCAAGCTCTTGCGCTACAAATAGGCGACCAGATTTCTTATCGCGAGATAGGGCAACTTGTGGGGCTTGATGCTAAAACAGTTGAACGCTACATTGATATACTCGAAAAGAGCTATATTGTTTTCCGTCTTGGCAGTTATGCAAGAAATATGCGTAACGAACTGAAACAAAGCAAGAAGATATATTTCTACGACCTCGGCATCCGCAATGCGGTAATTTCAGATTTCCGTATTGCCGAATCGCGCACCGATATTGGGGCAATGTGGGAAAACTTCGTAATTGCCGAACGAATCAAGCAAGTTTCATATTCTCGAGACTTCGTTAACCTATGGTTTTGGCGCACTCAGCAGCAACAGGAGATTGACCTGATTGAAGAAAAAGATGGGCAGATTAAAGCCTTTGAGATTAAATGGAATCCGCATAAGGCAACTGTTAAAGTCCCCGGCGGATTCAAGCATGCATATCCCGACGCGGAGTTTCAGGTCATCACTCCGCAAAATTTCGACCAATATCTTGCGACATCATGATTGTCGAATTAATATTCAGTGGGGGAAATCACATTTTTTGCGCCGGGTGTGAACTTTTTCATGCCCGGGGTTGTTTTATTGATGAAAAGCACACAGAATTGACTTTTTTCATTGTGAAAGAAATGTGATAATGATTGGTTTATTATTTGACGAGGAGTGACTGAGACAGCCACTCCCGCTAAATTTTTATACCTCTAGCCGGCAATTTATGCAAATTTGCAATTCAACTGCAAATTTACATAAACAAACGATTTTCTTTAAAGTTTTCAATTTTAACATCCATAAAATCAGGCATATTTAATCCGGAGTAAAGGACAAACTTATCGCCAGAAAGATCTGGGAAAGCCTGTTCAAAAGACTTCAATCCCTTGATAAAATCAGGATGAAACGTGGCAGAAGACTTTATTTCATACAAATTATATTTTTGTCCTCGCTTCACCAACAAATCAACTTCGTTGCCGTTTGAATCTCTGTAAAAATACAATCCACCACTTCTACCATCATTATATTCCCGCTTAAGGAAATCCATAATAACCATATTTTCAAACAGATGACCACGCATTTTATCGCGTGCCATTGACTGAGGAGAATCAATTTCAAGCAAATAAGCAGCCAGTCCGGTATCGGTAAAATAGAGTTTGGGACTCTTAGTCAACCGCTTACGAGTATTCGTATAAAACGGTGGAAGCATGTATATGAGATATGACGCCTGAAGTACCGAGAGCCATGAGTTTACAGTATTAACAGCAATCCCGAGCTCATTAGAAACCTCAGAGGCATTAAACACAGACCCGATCCTCGCCGCACAAAGACGGATAAATCGCTGAAACGCATCCAAATCTTTAATAGCAAGTAAATCACGCACATCACGCTCTACATAGGTCTTTACATAGTTGGGATAAAGAAATTTCGGGACATTCTGTCCACTCCATATTGCCGGATAAAATCCGCTATATAATAACGCATCCATCTCGGTATCCTTATTGGAAATCTCCTTTAACGAGAGAGGAAGCAGTTCAAATACCGCAGTGCGTCCGGCAAGACTCTGTGTGACATTTTTCAACAATGAAAACTGAGAACTTCCAGTCAAATAAAATTTCCGTGAAGAATCCGAATCCACAATTCCTTGAATATATGACAACAGCTCGGGAACATGCTGGACCTCATCAATGATAACGCCATCCGCAAATCCGCTCAGAAATCCACGAGGATCCCTCTTTGCGAACTGGCGCACATCAAAATCCTCCATTGACACATAAGGAACGTCAAAAATATGACGCAAAAGCGTTGATTTGCCGGACTGTCTCGGTCCAGTCAAAGTAATTACGGGGAAATAAACAGCCGCCTCCCTGACCGCCTCCGCCATTTGTCTATGAATATATTTAATCTCCATTTCGCAATTTATGCAAATTTGCAATTCAACTGCAAATTTACATAAAAATGTGGATTTTCTCGAAAAAAGCGAGGAAATTTTTGCGCCGGATGTGAACTTTTTCATGCCCGGCGTTGTTTTAATATCGAAAAGCACACAGAATTGACTTTTTTCATTGTGAAAGAAATGTGATAATGATTGGTTTATTATTTGACGAGGAGTGACTGAGACAGCCACTCCTTGCTAATTTTTTTGATAAAAAAGGGAAGAAATTTGGTTAAGAAGGAAAGTTTTTGTAAATTTGTCGGACAATTTGGAATATTATGGCCGAGAAGGTGCATGAAATATATACGTCCATCGCTTCGAAGGTGCGCGTCATCGTTGAGCGACAGTCGCAATTAGTGGCGGCAGTTCAGGAGAGCCGCGCTGAATGTGAACGTCTGCGTCAGGACAATGAGCGGATGAGAAGCGAAATAGAGCGGCTGAAAGCCGACTTGGAATGTATGGCGGTTGCCCGGACCTTGGGTTCAAACCCGCAACAGCTTGCCGACTCCCGCGCCTTGATTTCCGGATTGGTACGCGAAATAGACCGCTGCATCGCGGAACTCAATGCCTGCTGATGTAGCCACGAACGATGACGACGAACGATAAACAGAACATAACAATCCGCCTTGCGGGGCAACAGAAGATGCCCCTTGTGGTGGATAGGCGCGACGAAGAGCTCATGAGGCGCGCCGAAAGCCTTGTCAACGAGCTGTGGAGCCGCTGGGTCAAAAAGACTTATGCGTCAGAATCGCAGCTGATGGTAATGTCAAGGGTGGCATTTCAGTTTGCCGTGCTGTATTTGCGCGGCGAGCGTGAATTCAAAGAGTTTGCCGCGCTCGATAGCGAGCTTGACGAACTGCTTAAAAACTTGCCCGGGCTGGACTGATAACAGCGTCGAACCATACGGTCAGAAATCTTTTTTGCGTACGCCTTGCCGAACCGCCGCTCAAGAGTGAGCCTCGCGGATTCGACCGGGCGTAACTCATTTTTTTGAAACCCAATAAATAAACCATTAATAAAATTTCAAACATAACAAAAAGACAAACAAACCATTAACTCACATTATGATATCAATAATCCTCACAGCAATCATAGCTCTTGTCATAGGTGCGGTAGCCGCCGTGGCAGTGCAGCGAAACATGGCTCGTTCCGGAGCCAAAGCCATAATTGAAGAGGCTCAGATGCAGGCTGAAAACATCAAGAAGGACAAGCTCTTAGAGGCAAAAGCCGAAGAACTGCGCATTACAAGCGAAGCCGAAAAGCAGGCAAACCAGCGACTCCAGAAAGTACAGAACGCCGAGACCCGCGCCAAGCAGCGCGAACTGCAGCTCAACCAGCAACAGAGCGAAAATCAGCGCACAAAGAACGACAACGAGGCTACACGCGCCCACCTCGAGGCTCAGTTAGCCGTATGCGAAGAGAAGAAAGCCGAGCTTGACAAAGCCCACAAGTCAGTTATCGAAACACTCGAACATATTTCGGGTCTCAGTTCCGATGAGGCAAAGGAAAAGCTCGTTGAGAGTCTGAAAGATGAGGCAAAGACCGCTGCCGCATCCTATATCAATGAAATCATGGATGAAGCGAAGCTTACCGCCAACAAGGAAGCAAAACGCATTGTAATACAGACCATCCAGCGAGTTGCCACGGAAACTGCCGTAGAAAACTCCGTTACCGTTTTCCATATTGACAGCGATGAAATCAAAGGTCGCATAATTGGTCGCGAAGGGCGCAACATCCGCGCGCTCGAGGCACACACCGGCATTGAAATCATAGTTGATGACACCCCGGAAGCCATCGTACTGAGCGGTTTTGACCCCGTTCGCCGCGAAATTGCCCGTCTGGCACTCCATCAGCTCGTTGCCGACGGCCGTATTCACCCCGCCCGCATCGAGGAGGTTGTAGCCAAAGTACGCAAGCAGGTAGAGGAAGAAATCATCGAAACAGGCAAGCGCACAGCCATTGACCTCGGAATCCACGGACTGAACCCTGAGCTCATCCGCATGGTCGGCAAGATGAAATACCGTTCATCTTACGGTCAGAACCTGCTGCAGCACGCACGCGAAACCGCAAATCTCTGTGCGGTAATGGCTTCTGAATTAGGACTGAACCCCAAGAAAGCCCGCCGCGCCGGTCTGCTCCACGACATAGGCAAAGTGCCTGATGACGAACCGGAACTGCCGCACGCACTCCTCGGCATGAAACTGGCCGAAAAATACAAGGAAAAACCGGATATCTGCAACGCCATCGGCGCACACCACGACGAAGTAGAACCCACTACCCTGCTGGCTCCCATCGTACAGATTTGTGACGCCATCTCCGGCGCACGTCCCGGCGCACGCCGCGAAATAGTAGAGGCATACCTCAAGCGTCTCAATGACCTCGAGCAACTTGCCATGAGCTATCCCGGCGTAATCAAGACCTACGCTATCCAAGCCGGACGTGAACTGCGAGTAATTGTAGGCGCAGACAAGATTGACGATGCCGAAACCGAAAAACTGTCGGCAGAAATCGCCAAGAAGATTCAGGATGAGATGACCTATCCCGGTCAGGTTAAAATCACGGTTATCCGCGAAACCCGCGCCGTTGCATTCGCAAAATAAAACCGGCTCCGTTTTATGGACGAAATAGTTGATATTAACGACGCCGTAGAAAACATTCCCGACTCGGTAAAGCCGCAGCGTCGGTGTGACAGCGGAGAATGTCCACGCGGCAAGCTCCATGCCTTCAACTGGATTGATGACATTCCGGGGGCAATGGAAAGCTGTCCCGTTGTCGAAGTTCTGTTCAAGAATACCCACAAAGGATTCTATCTCAACTCCCTTGGACTTGACCTGAACGTAGGCGACATGGTAGCCGTAGAATCCTCGCCCGGTCACGACATAGGAAAAGTATCGCTGACCGGTCCGTTAGTCTGGATTCAGATGAAACGCGCAGGAGTCAAGCGCGATGCCGAACTCAAACGGGTTTTCCGTCTTGCCAAACCCGCCGATATTGAAAAATATGAGGAATCGCGCGCACGCGAGGAAGAAACCATGATTCGCGCACGCCGTCTTGCCGAGGAGCTCGGGCTGAACATGAAGATTGGCGACGTTGAGTTTCAGGGCGACGGCAATAAGGCTATATTCTACTATATAGCCGATGAACGCGTAGACTTCCGCCAGCTTATCAAGGTGCTTGCCGAGGCGTTCAAGGTGCGCATCGAAATGCGTCAGATTGGCGCGCGACAGGAGGCCGGACGCATAGGCGGTATCGGACCGTGCGGACGTCCGCTCTGTTGCTCCACATGGATAAACAACTTCATGAGCGTAGCAACCGGCGCGGCACGTATTCAGGATTTGTCGCTCAATCCACAGAAACTCGCGGGTCAGTGTGCAAAACTGAAATGCTGTCTCAATTATGAGGTAGACGCTTATCTCGAAGCGTCGCGCAAGTTGCCGCCTAAGGATATCCACTTGGAAACCGCCGACGCCACATGGTATTTCTTCAAAGCTGACATTTTCAAAGGTGAAATTGCCTACTCGACCGACCGCAAGATTCCGGCAAACCTGACAGTCATAGACCGCCGGCGCGCGTTTGAAATCATTGAACTCAACAAAAACGGAGAAAAGCCGCTCCAGTTGCGTCGCGATGAAGAAGTCGAAGCGGAAGCTGCCCAGAACCGTCCCATTGACCTGCTCGATCAGGACAACATCAACCGATTTGACAAGAAAAAGCGCAAGAAAAAGCGCAAACCGAAGCCTAAAGATGACAAACAGGCACCTAAATAACCGGCATCTACTGCCGTTAATGTGTCTGTTAGCCTCCTGCACCGGACTTAACAACAACTATTCGGCATTTTCAGACGTCGACTCCGACGGATGGAAATACGGACAGACATATCTGTACCGTCCGTCGGTAACCGACTCGATTGCCGACGGGACGCTGAAGGTTGCCGTAGTCCATACCAACGACTACCCTTACCGAAACCTATGGCTTGAAGTTTCATATCAGTTAGAGGCACCTGACAGTACCATCACATTCCGCGCCGACACAATCAACATGCAGCTTGCCGACGCATATGGTAACTGGCTTGGAACCGGTCAGGGAAATATATATCAGAAAGCCGATACAGTCCGAACTGATTTTCATCTCATTTCCGGCTCGCCGGTGCGTCTGCGCCACATAATGAGAACAGAAAATCTCGAAGGACTTAACAAAGTCGGCATAATATTTGAAAAAGAATGAACATAGACCTCAATATATGTCTTCTCCCCGCCGAGGAACAGCAACGGCGCATATACGGACTGCACCTTGACGTCCCCGCACTTATCTGCGACAACGCTAACCTTTTCTACCTGACAGGCCGCGTTTTCTGCGGATACCTTTACCTAAGCCCGGGTGAGGCTCCGCGCTATTTCGTGAAGCGTCCGTCGGAACTTAAAGGCGAGAACGTCACTTTCATACGCAAACCGGAAGAAATCGGCATCACCTGTCCCACCCTCGGACTTGAGCTATCAACCTTAGCATACTCTACCGCCCTTCGCCTTCAGGCAGCAATGGGAGCGGAAGAACTCAAGGATATAAGCGGCGCAATAATGAAAGGACGCGCCGTCAAGACTCCGCTCGAGCAGAAACTGCTACGTGAGGACGGCATACGCCATGCGGCAGTCTATGACCGCATACCCGGGCTTTTCCGCGAAGGGATGACCGACATAGAACTGCAGGCAGAGATTGAGCGAATAGACCGGCTTCACGGCTGCCTCGGTCAGTTCCGCGTGAATGGACCCGACATGGAAATCCACATGGGCAACGTCATTACCGGACAAAATGCGGACACTCCCTCGCCCTATGATTTCGCCATGGGTGGCGCGGGAATGTCGCCATCGCTGCCGGTGGGCGCGTGTGGCGAGGAAATAAAGCCGGGGCAGTCCGTAATGATTGACATGAACGGCAATTTCAACGGCTACATGACAGACATGACGCGTACTTATGCGTGTGGCTCACTGCCGGAAAAAGCCCTGAAAGCCCATCAATGCTCCATTGATATCTGCCATGAACTGGCACGCCTCGGCAAACCGGGAGCGGAGTGCAAGGCTCTCTATGAAACCGCCGTTGAAATGGCGCGTGCCGCCGGACTTGCTGATTGTTTCATGGGTCATAAATACCATGCCGGATTTGTAGGTCACGGTGTAGGCATACAGATAAACGAGTTACCGGTGCTTGCTCCGCGCTCCAAAAATGTACTTCAAGAGGGCAATGTCATTGCCATAGAGCCTAAATTCGTCATAGAAGGAGTTGGGGCGGTAGGTATTGAGAACACCTACATATGCAAGCCCGACGGACTTGAATGTATAACCAATGCCCCCGAAGCACTGACCCAACTGCTATGATTCCGGAGAAGGATGAACCGATTCTGAGGCGGGTTGGAGCAGTTGCAGACTCGCTCGGACTTGACGCCTATGCCGTAGGCGGGTATGTACGAGACTGCATTCTCAAACGCCCCAGCAAAGACATTGACTTCGTTACCGTGGGCTCCGGCATCGGACTGGCTAAAGCGGTTGCCAACGAATTGGGACGCGGAGCGCATCTGAGTGTTTTCCGTAATTTCGGCACCGCACGCATAAACTGGCGCGGCGTAGAGCTTGAATTCGTGGGCGCGCGCAAAGAAAGCTATTCCCACGACTCTCGCAAGCCGGTGGTTGAGGATGGCACGCTTGAGGATGACATTTCGCGTCGCGACTTTACGGTCAATGCCCTTGCCATGCGTGTCAACGACTCCGGTTTCGGCGACATAGTCGATATGTTCGGAGGTCTGGCAGACATGGAACGCAAAATACTGCGTACCCCGCTGGACCCTGACGTAACATTCAGTGATGACCCGCTCAGGATGATGCGCGCAGTCCGGTTTGCCACTCAACTGCGTTTTGCCATTGCCGCAGAAACCTACGAAGGCATATGCCGCAACGCCGCGCGGCTTGAAATCATTTCGCGCGAGCGCATAGCCGACGAGCTGATGAAGATTATGCGCGCGCCAAAACCTTCCATAGGCTGGCGTCTGCTCCTCGAAACCGGACTACTCCACTATATCCTCCCCGAGCTAGAGGAGATGCAGAAAGTAGATGTGGTCAACGGACGTGCCCATAAGGACAACTTCGACCATACTATGAAGGTACTGGACAATGTCGCAGCAAAGTCAGACGACGTATGGCTACGATGGGGAGCATTGCTTCACGACATAGCCAAACCGCAGACCAAGCGATGGGACCCCAAAGTGGGCTGGACCTTCCACAACCACAACTTTGTAGGCGCAAAAATGATTCCGCGGCTGTTCCGCGAACTGAAACTGCCCATGGGAGCGGAGATGAAGTTCGTAGCCAAAATGGTTGAACTCCACATGCGCCCTATTGTGCTGAGCGAGGAGGTTGTGACCGACTCCGCGGTGCGCCGGTTGCTTTTTGACGCGGGCGATGACGTAGACGCACTGATGACTCTCTGCGAAGCGGATATCACCACCGGACGCCCCGAAAAGCTGCGCTCATGTCTGGAAAATTTCGCCATAGTGCGAAATAAGCTCGTCGAATTAGAAGAACGTGACCGCATCCGCAACTTCCAGCCACCTATTACCGGCAATGACATCATGCACATATTCAACATTCCGCCGTCAATGCCCATCAAGACACTCAAGGAAGCCATAAAAGATGCAATCCTTGACGGAAAAATACCCAATGACCGTCAAGCCGCTTATGAATTCATGCTTCCCCTTGCTGCGGAAATAGGTCTCACCAAAGTCAACGATTTACCAGAAGAATAATGTATATAGTCACAAAACGCTTAGAAATATCCGCCTGCCACCGGCTTGAGCTTGACTATCCGAGCAAGTGCAGCAATATTCATGGTCACAACTGGATAATCACCGTCACATGCCAGAGTGAAACGCTGAACTCCAACGGGATGGTCGAGGATTTCACCGCCATCAAAGAGATAGTGCAGGGGAAACTTGACCATGCTGACCTCAATGCAGTGCTTCCGTTCAACCCGACGGCAGAAAACATTGCGCGCTGGATATGCGAACAGATACCTACCTGCGTGCGCGTTGACGTACAGGAGAGCGAAGGAAACGTTGCCAGCTACTTGAAATAAATGAGAGTCAACGAGATTTTCTATTCGCTGCAGGGCGAAGGCAAATTTACGGGTTGTGCAGCCATATTCGTAAGAATGAGCGGCTGTAATCGCGCATGCCCGTTCTGCGACACGGATTTCGCCTCGTTTCGTGATATGACCGAAGGAGAGATTGTTGCCGCAGTCAGTGAATTTCCCGCGGAGATAGTTGTCATTACGGGCGGAGAGCCTGCGCTGCAGCTTACCGACTCACTCGTCGACAAGCTTCACCACGCCGGCAAAAAGGTCCACGTGGAGACCAACGGGTCCCTACCCCTTCCGGATGCTGTGGACTGGGTAACATGCTCGCCTAAGACTCCACCATATAATATAAGGCGTATTGACGAACTGAAATTGCTGTTTACTCCCGGAGTCGACCCGGAGGCAGTCGCAGCCATGCTCCCGAAAGCGCAGTCATACGCTCTCCAGCCATTGGCGGGCGAGTCGGCAGAACCGGTGATTGACTATATAAAGTCAAATCCGCGCTGGAGACTGTCGCTCCAGACCCACAAACTAATCAATATACCTTAATTCCGGAAGTTCCCGGGCAAGATTGACGCGGAATTCACGCACCGAAGCCCAGTTTCTGCGGTCAGAGTCGAGGCGGCGAATACGTACATAGCGCGCCGTAAACGGTTCGCCACTATACGAGAATTCATAAGTCTGACGCATCGGTTCGGTCAATGCAGTCCAATTTTCACCGTCGACCGACGCTTCAAGTATTACATTGTCAAAGTAATCGACATCATCAACTGAATTGCGTCCCTGCTTTACGTCAATGCCTCTGATTTCGCGAGGTGTCATAAGGTCGAGACCAATCCAGTCTCCCGCTTTCTGCCCCATCGCGCTTGTGTAGTATGTCGAATCATCGCCGTCGGTCATAAGTTTGCTTTGAACCGACGCTAAATTCGCATAAGTGCCGATTCCGCGGTAAACGGGAGCCACTTCGCCGGTCACACGCTGATAAAACGCGCAATACATATCGTCCATAGCTTTTTCATAGAACGGTTGCAGCTTCATAGTGCCGGTCTTGTGGGCAACATACGCTTCGCGGTCAGCATCGGTCATCAGGTTAGCATTATAGTCATGCCAGAACGCGGAGTCATTTCCCGCCTCGAAAGTCTTTATGAGGTCAAGGGTGCGCAAACCGCGCTGACCGAGCTTTTCAAACTCGACAAGCCACGGCTCCAGTTCCCCAAGGAGCAAATCGTTGCCGCCGGCGGCGCGCATCTTGGCTGGAGCGGATGCGACACGCTCAAACTCACCTCTCAAAGCGTCGAACTGCTCCGGAGTATAAGCGTCAAAGTCAAAAATCTCGGTTTCCCATGACTCATCGCGTCGATAACCTGTTTCGGTATCGCAGTTGTGGATTGCAAACGTGCGGTATGCATCAGCAGCATCCGGCATCAGGTTGCGCAAACCGCGTTCCCAGTTATCAAGCGCATTGTAACCTGACGTATTCCATGCGTAATCGGCTACTCCATAGAGGGCGAGTTTCGATGCTTCGCCATGTTCCATAGGATTACTTTCGATACCGGCTACTTCGGCTGAGGTCAGCGTGGTATCCAGACCGTAGACGGGACCTTGCAGCAGGATATTCCGGCAATAGTCCGTCACAGGGAAATTCCACCAGAACAGCGCGGGCCGACGGATGCGCGAGTTTATAAACTCAAGGGTCTGCGGGGTCAGGTCGCTACACACCACCGCACCGGTCCAGAAAACCTCGGCGCGCGGAGTCAGCTCCCTGCCATAGACAGCCAAAGTGCCCCGTTCGGTCGGATTAGCCCACATCTGCGAATAGTCCGTAGGACATATCATCAGGTCAGCCACATCGCCGCGCGGCTCGACGAAATCGCGCGTCAGGTCATTGACCAGTGCCGCCTGACGATGTGGGTCGGTGCCTATTCCCTCGATATCATCAAAAAAGAGAGCGAATGAGCGCACTCCAAGGTCATACATCATAGAAAGTTTGTTAACCAAGCTGTCATAGTCCTGCGTATCCCAGCGGATATCCTTACCGGGATGGATAGCCCACACAAAGTTGACGCGCGCACGCCGGCAGGCATCAACCAGCTCGCGAATCTTTTCAGCCTGATCGGGTGGATAAGGTAGCCGCCAGTTAGGCGAACTGTGGTAAGGGTCATCCTTCGGACCATAAATATAGTCATTCAGCTTGTTCTTGCCATAAAAATCAATCAGCGAGAGGCGAACCAGATGACTCCACGGAGTGCCGTAGAAGCCCTCGACCACTCCGCGATGGGGCAGGTCTGGCCAGTCCTGAATATCCATTGCCGTCAGCTCCGCCGGAGTGTCGGCAAGCAGCTGACGCAGGGTCTGCAAACCGTAGAACGCTCCGGTTTCATCATAGCCGGTAATCGTTATGCCTTTGTCCCCTACCGTCAGCCTATATGCGCCGGAAACAGGTTTGACGCCCTCTTTGGCAGCCTGTTTCGGACCGAAATCAACAGTCAGTTTTACCCCCTTAGGCGATACAGCGATAAAATCAACGTCGGCAGCAAAAGCCTTGCGGCGGTCATTCAGCCGGAAATCGCCCGTAAGTTTCAAAGGGCTGCCTTCGGTCAGTGTGAGTTGCTGCGGCGTCGGATTGATTACGGGAAGGGTGCGGTCAATGACCGAACCTGACACTTTATCATATGTCTGCACTTCGCCGCGCTGAGACTGCAGGTCAAATTCCTGCGCGCTGATACTTATTGACGCTATAATCGCTAAAGATATGCTTAAAAATCTTTTCTTCATGGTATCTTTTTTTGAAAAACACACCACAAATATACGCATTTCCTCTCAAAACGCACCAACATTCTCCGTTTAACTGATTTTAAGTACCGCAGAGCCAATTTGATAAGGGAGGTTAATATTTCGCAAAGTTATTTAACCGAAACAACAGATAAGGATGTAAATACGTAACTTTGCGCCACTTAACCCCTCACCCCGTTTATGAGACGTGAAATTTATGCCATAGTCGCGGCAATCATTATGAGTCCTGCCATGGAGGCAAAAAAGAAAATAGAGCTTGATGAGGTCACAGTGACCACCCATAAGCGCAGTGTCCTGCATACTATCGGATACGTAAGGGAGTTCTCGGAGCTCACTACTTACAGTGACACCGTGTTCATGTTCCGCGAGAAATGGGTCGACTTCATGACTCCGGGAGCGGGAATAAAAAACTATTCCGGATGGCATCTGCCGCGCATACTCTCCTCAAAATCTTATTACCGGTTTACGAATAGCGCGGGGCTTGACAGTGTCAGCGACCGTTTCAACCATCACTTCTCATGGTCAGACTGGGTAAGGATTCCGAGCCGCATCCGAATACCCCAATCAGTTGTCTGCGCCGAGGCGGAAGCTACCGACACGATTTTTGGCAAAAACAGACCGACGGAAATATGGCGGCGATATGCCGACGGCATAGACCTGAGCGTCAATGTGCTTGCCGCGCCCGAAAGCCGCCGGTGGGTCTCGGGGCTTGATGATTTCTTTGCCCGCGGAGTGGACTTCGAGCGGTTTGATGTCAGATATCTGTTTAAGGCGGTGAGCGGCGAGACCGTCTGGGAGACAAACTTGGAGGCAATGACCTTTAATATAGAGTCAAACGGCAGGGGAATGAATATTTTTCGTATCAACCGCCAATCGCAGCCGTTCAGCGTCAAAACCTATGCCGAGCTCTATGTAGCCAACAGGGAACAACTCTCGGTCAGCGAGGCTCGAAAACGCGAACACAACCGTCCGGACGTCTCCTATTTGGAATCACTTAAGCCTTATGAAATAGGAGACCTTGAGCCGGATATCCTCGCCCTGATTGACCGCGTAGATGGAATTGACCGCACCGCCCTGAGGCTTCAGGTCAAACCCGATGAGAACCTTGTCGGGCTCAGGGTTGCTCCTCTCTCGCGCAAAGAGCGCATTCTTAACCGACTCCGCGGAATGGTAGGACTGCCCCGCAAAGGCATCCGCGCCGCAAAATATGAAAATAGATAAATTTTTCTGAAAAAATATTGTCAATTCACGGAAAATTCGTAACTTTGCGCACCGATTTTATCCAATCTAACTCCGGTAACACCGCCCGAAAGCGCGCTTTTGGCCGAGCAACCTGACGGCAGGAACCAAACGTAAAGAACTGATAAATAAATCATTAAATCGTGGATTCATTAAGTTACAGAACCCTCTCTCCCAATGCTGCCAGCATCAATCATGAATGGTATGTGATTGACGCTACCGGTCTGCATCTCGGTCGTCTCTGCTCTGAGGTAGCCAAAATTCTGATGGGCAAGAACAAGCC
Organism: uncultured Bacteroides sp.; assembly: GCA_964586765.1. Taxonomy (GTDB): domain Bacteria; phylum Bacteroidota; class Bacteroidia; order Bacteroidales; family Muribaculaceae; genus UBA3263. Next base: position 1,434 of record CAZPHN010000024.1, on the reverse strand, counting down.
CTGCTACTCGCCCAACGTTGAATGTGGCGACAACGTAATCATCGTCAATGCCGACAAGGTTGTCCTGACCGGCAAAAAGATGACTGACCACATCTACCTGAACTTCTCAGGTTATCCCGGCGGTCAGAAGGAACTGACCCCCGAAGTGCTCATGAAGAAGAGCTTCAACAAGCACCTTAAGCCCGGTATCCACCCGCTGTTCAACCGCGTGATGAAGGGTATGCTTCCCAAGAACCGTCTGGGTCGCAAAATCATCGAAAATATGCACGTTTACAACGGCTCCGAGCATCCCCATGCAGCTCAGGAACCCAAAGTGCTCGATCTTAGCAAACTTTGTAAATAATTAAACTGCCTGCAGCAATAATGGAAACAATCAACACCGTTGGTCGCCGCAAGGCAGCCATTGCCCGCGTAATCCTCAAAGAAGGTAACGGCAACATCACTATCAACCATCGCCCCCTGACCGAGTATTTCCCCTCGGAAATCCTTCAGTACATCGTTAAGCAGCCCCTGCTTACCCTGAACTGCCCGGAGAAATATGACATTCAGGTAAACCTTGACGGCGGCGGCTACAAAGGTCAGGCAGAGGCTCTCCGTCTCGCCATTGCCCGCGCCCTCGTAAAGGTTAACCCCGAAGACAAACCCGCCCTCCGCGCTGAAGGCTTCATGACTCGCGACCCCCGTGCCGTAGAGCGTAAGAAGCCCGGTCAGCCCAAGGCCCGTAAACGCTTCCAGTTCTCTAAGCGTTAATCGGACTTGTTTAGCATCTAAATCCCGGCGATGGAGCCGCATGTCGGCTCCCTACTCCGGGATTGCTTACCAAAAGAACGTAAACAAAACTTTAAAACCAGATTATTTAAAATGTCAACTCCCTCTTTTGAGCAACTGCTCGAAGCCGGCTGTCACTTCGGCCACCTCAAACGTAAATGGAATCCCGCCATGGCTCCCTACATCTTCATGGAGCGCAACGGCATCCACATCCTTGACCTCTACAAGACTCAGGCTAAGCTCGAAGAAGCTGCAAACGCCCTCAAGTCTATCGCCAAGAGCGGCAAGAAGGTTCTCTTCGTTGCCACCAAGAAACAGGCCAAGCAGGTTGTTGCCGACAAGGCTTCATCAGTAGGCATGCCCTACGTTATCGAACGCTGGCCCGGCGGCATGCTCACCAACTTCCCCACCATCCGCAAGGCTGTGAAGAAGATGACTGCCATCGACAAGATGACCAAGGACGGCACCTTCGACAACCTCTCAAAGCGCGAAAAGCTGCAGATTACCCGTCAGCGCGCCAAACTCGAAAAGAACCTCGGTTCTATCGCTGACCTCAACCGTCTGCCCGCCGCTCTGTTCGTTATCGACGTTCACAAGGAACACATCGCAGTTGCCGAAGCTATCCGTCTCGGTATCCCCGTGTTCGCTATGGTCGACACCAACTCT
>CAZPHN010000023.1:0-40115 GCA_964586765.1 uncultured Bacteroides sp. | reverse complement strand
ATGCACAGGAGACCTCCCGCTCGGCTTATTTCTTGGACGGATATTCTTTCCGTCATGAACTGAATCCGGCTTTCGGCGGTGAGAGAAACTACATCTCCATGCCTGTCCTCGGCAATCTCAGCCTCGGCACGCAGGCAAATATCGGCGTCAATACCTTCCTCTACAAGATGCCTGACGGCCAGTTGACCACTTTTATGAATTCAAGTGTCAGCGCCAATGAATTTCTCGGCAACCTGAAAGACAAGAACCGCATTTCGGCTTACATGAATATGACCTTGCTTTCTGCCGGATTCAAGGCTTTCGGTGGCTACAACACGATTTCTGTCGGCACGCGGGCAAACCTCGGCCTCTGTCTGCCGAAAGGTCTCTTTGAGTTCATGAAACTCGGACAGACAGGTCCTGATACCCGTTACAGCTTCAAGGATCTCAGCGTCAACACTGACGTCAGTGCTGAAATCGCACTCGGTCATTCACGCCGTATCACCGACAAACTCGAAGTCGGCGCAAAGGCCAAAGTGCTTATCGGTGTTGGAAATCTTGAAGCCAAGATCAATGACCTGGATGTTGTCATGGGCGACGAACAGTGGATCATATCCGGTAACGGCGAACTCAACATGGCTGCCGGATCGGGTCTGAAAGTCCCGACCAAGCAGGAAGCCGGCAAGGATTACGACAATGCTTCGCAGGCAACGGAAATTTCCTGGGATGATATCGACTATGATTCTTTCAGCCTTTCAGGCTTCGGTCTGGGCTTTGACTTCGGTGCGACCTATCAGCTTCTCCCTGACCTGAAACTCTCAGCCGCAGTGCTCGACCTCGGTTTCATGAATTGGAGCAACAATATCAAGGCTAAGACCCCCGACACACACTGGACTTTCGACGGTTTCACAAATATCGCGCTTGACAGCGATCAGCCCGGCTATGAAGACAACAAAATCGGTGAACAGTTCGACCAGATGTGGGATGACCTCGAAGATGCCATCAATTTCCACAAGACTGATGACAGCGGCTCACGCACAACAGCTCTGGCTGCTACCGTGCATATCGGCGCTGAATACACCATGCCGTTCTATCGTAATCTGACCGGCGGTCTGCTCCTGACAAGCCGTATCAACGGTCCCTTCACCTGGTATGAAGGTCGTCTTTCTGCCAATGTAAAGCCCGTTAAATGGTTCGATGCAAGTGTCAACTTCGCTCAGTCGAGCTTCGGCTCTTCTTTCGGCTGGATGCTTAACTTCCATCCCAAAGGCGTCAACTTCTTCATCGGCAGTGACCATCAGTTCTTCCGTGTGACACCCCAGTATGTTCCCGTAAGCAACGCCAACATGGCCCTGAACCTCGGTCTGAACTTCACTTTCGGTTCCAGAAGCTAATTGACTGTGATAGCGCTGCGTAAAAGCAGCTGAAAGAATAATTTTTTACAGCAAAGACAAAATCTCAATCGGGTCGACTCCGGCAAAACGGAATCGACCCGATTTTTTCGTCCTGTGCCTGAGATTTGCGACGCCCGGCGGTAGTTTTTGAGTCAATTATTGATTCAATTATTGTGTTAGTTTATGTGCCGGTTCAGATGTCAGTTCTTGTCACCGCCGCTTTTCCTGCCAAAATTTTCACTGCCGCCCTTAGCATGGTGGCAGGTGGATATCCGGAGATATTGAAATGGTAGCAATAAAGAAACAGCCTCGTGAGCGTTGATTCACGAGGCTGTTTCTTATCGGTCGTTTACGTCGGTGGGCGACGCAGAATTTTAGCGATTGTCTGTGCCTGATTTTATTCAGCAGCAGGTGCTTCTGTCTGGGCGGCTGCGCTTGCGGGTTTGAGCCATTTGTCAAACCAGCGGAAGAACAGGCGCTGCCAGAGTATGGCGTTCTGCGGTTTCAGGATCCAGTGGTTTTCATCGGGGAAGATGAGCATTTCGGCGGGGATGCCGCGAAGTTTGGCGGCGTTGAATGCCATCTCGCCCTGCGATGACAGGATGCGGTAGTCGAGTTCGCCGTGGGTAATCATGATCGGAGTGTCCCACTTGTCAACGAAGCGGTGGGGCGACATTGCGAAGGTGCGCTGTGCGGCGGCATTGCCTTTCTGCCAGAAAGCACCATAGTCATAGGCTGTCGTTGCGTCGTCGGGAGCATTGTTGGCACCGTCACCCATATCCCAGTTGGCAAACCACATTTCTTCGGTTTCGAGATACTGAGCCTCGATATTGAAGATACCGGCGTGGGCAATCAGGCAGGCGAAACGACCTTCGTGGTGACCTGCAAGCCAGTAAACGGAGAAGCCGCCGTAGCTTGCGCCAACTGCGCCGATTTTGTTCTCGTTAATCCAAGGTTCGGTCTTGACATTGTCGACAGCGGCAAAGTAGTCGCGCATGTTCTGACCGCCGTAGTCGCCTGAAATCTGTGCGTTCCATTCGGTTCCGAAGCCGGGCAGACCGCGACGGTTCGGGGCGATGATGACGTAGCCGTTGGCAGCCATCAGGGCGAGGTTCCAGCGGAAGCTCCAGAACTGGCTGACAGCCTGCTGCGGTCCGCCCTGACAGTAGAGTACAGCGGGATACTTGGCGTTGGCGTCGAAATTCTGCGGCTTAACAATCCATACGAGCATCTCCTTGCCGTCGGTGGTGGGTACCATGCGGCGTTCAACGGTGGGCATGGTCAGCTGGGCGAAGATTTCGTCGTTGACGCCGGTAAGTTTATGGGCATAGCCGTCGGTGGCGCGATAGATTTCGTTGGGGAAAATCATGGAGTGAGCCATCGTGAGCACCTCGGTATCGCTGACGGGCTGGAGTGACTGATAGTCAACCTCGCCGGCAGAAATCACAGAAACGGTGCCGTCAAGCTGGATTGAGAATACGGGTTTCACTCCGTCGCGGTAAGCAAGGAAGAAGAGACCGCGCGAATTGGGCTGCCATGCGATTTCATCGACGGTGTAGTCCCAGTCGGCGGTAAGGTCGGTGATTTCACCTGATGCCATGTCGCGCACCATGATGCGGTTCTTGTCGCTCTCATAGCCGTCGCGTTCCATTGAGAGGAACGCCAGCTGCGAGCCGTCGGGGCTGAAGGTCGGGGCGGTATCGTAGCCCATCATTCCGGCGGTCAGGTTTTCGGTATTGCCTGATTCAACGTCGTAGAGGTAGATGTCGGAGTTGGTTGACAGGGCATACTCCATGCCGCTCTTTTTGCGTGAAACGTAGGCAAGTTTCTTGCTGTCGGGGGTCCATGCAAACGATTCGATGCCGCCGAAGGGCTTCATCGGTGCCTCATAAAGCGGCTCGTCGGCCATAATGTCAGCCTGATTGCTGAGACCTTTGCCGTCGAAATCAGCAATGAAAGGATGGGGAATTTCGGTTACCCATTCGTCCCAGTGTTTATACATCATGTCGTCGATAATGCGGCCGGTGGCGTCGGGCAGGTCAGGATAGACGTCCTGAGCGGTGCGGGTCCATTTGATAGCCTGAATCAGGACTACTTTCTTCTCATCGGGCGAGAAAAGGAAGCCGTTGACGTCTTTTTCTTCCTTGGAGATCTGTGTCCGATCAGAGCCGTCTGGGTTCATCACCCAAATCTGAGACTTGCCGTCGGCGTCGGGGTAGAGGAAGGCAATCTTTTTGCCACCGTCAATCCATGTATAGTTGCTTTCGCTCTTGGCGGTCTTGGTTATTCTGGTCTGGTTCTGACCGTCAATGTCCATTACGTAGAGGTCAGCGTTGGAGCGGTTCTGCTCTACGCTTTCATAGCTTACGGAATAGAGTACTTTGGTGCCGTCGGGGCTGATTACGGGAGCACCTACGCGACCTAATGCCTCAAGAGCGTCGATGGTGAAAACGCCGTCGGTCGAGGTGAATTCCGGACGGTCAATAATCTTTTCATCGTCCTTTGACGATGTGCAGGCGGTTGCCGACAGAGCCGCAAGTCCTGCGATAGCGATTGGTTTCAAATAGTTTTTCATTTTAAAAAGAACAAGATGCTACATGATGAATCATGATATGACATGATGCACCATGCTGAAACATGATGCATCACGGTAAAATAAGATGAAGTCTGGATTAGAGGCAGTTAGCCAGCGCGCCGTTGGTCTTGCGAACAGCTTCCGCGCTCTTCTCGAACAGGGCTTTTTCTTCGTCGTTGAGGTCGAATTCAACGATTTTCTCGATACCGTTCTTGCCGAGGATACAGGGAACGCCGATGCAGATGTCGCTCTGACCATATTCGCCTTCAAGGAGGGCTGAGCAGGAAATCATGCGCTTGGTGTCATGGATAACTGCGTCAACAACGCTTGCTGCAGCTGCGCCGGGAGCATACCATGCTGAAGTGCCGAGCAGACCGGTCAAGGTAGCACCGCCAACCATAGTGTCGGCTGCAACCTTAGCGAGGGTTTCAGCGGGCAGAAGGGTTGATGCGGGGATACCGCGGTGTGCTGCATAGCGGGTCAGGGGAATCATAGTGGTGTCGCCGTGTCCGCCGATTACGATGCCTTCAACTTCAGCGGGATTGGCGTTGAGAGCCTTGCTGAGGAAGTACTGGAAGCGTGCGCTGTCAAGTGCGCCACCCATACCGATGATTTTGTTCTTGGGCAGACCGGAGGTCTTGTGGATGAGGTAGGTCATGGTGTCCATGGGGTTGGATACGCAGACAATAACTGCCTCGGGTGAGTTGGCAAGTACCTGATCGGTAACGCTCTTTACGATACCGGCGTTAACGCCGATGAGCTCTTCGCGGGTCATGCCGGGCTTGCGGGGAATACCGGAAGTGATGACTACTACATCGCTGCCTTTGGTTGCGCTGTAATCGTTGGTCACGCCCGTTGCACGGGTCTGAACACCAAGGATATTGGCGGTCTGCATGATGTCCATCACTTTGCCCTCGCTGAGACCTTCTTTGATATCAATGAGAACTACTTCGTCGGCAATGCCGGTGGTAATCAGTACGTTTGCACAAGTGGCGCCTACGTTGCCGGCACCAACAACTGTAACTTTTGACATAGGAGTTTTATCTTTAAATTTGGTTATATTTATTGTGGTTACAAAGTTACGGAATAAACCAATTAAATGCACGCCTGTTAACAAAATTTAACCCCTGTCAGCCCGTTTTCACCCGGAAAATCCTTAACTTTGTCAAAAATCAAATTAGTCCAATTATGTTTTCAGGAATAGTTGAGGAGGCGGCTCGCGTGGCTGCCGTGAAAGCCGAAGGCGGCAATGTGGAACTGACCGTTGAGTGCAGCTTTGCGCGCGAACTGAAGGTTGACCAGTCTGTGGCTCATAATGGCGTTTGCCTTACCGTGACCTCCGTGATTGATGATGACCGGTATACCGTGACGGCAATCGAGGAAACCCTTCGCCGCTCTAACCTCGGGTTGCTCCGGGATGGCGACCGTGTGAACCTTGAACGCTCAATGCTGATGAACGGCAGACTGGATGGTCACATCGTGCAGGGTCACGTTGACTGTACCGCCCGGTGTGTCAGACGCCATGAGCTTGACGGCTCGGTGGAATTCACTTTTGAATATGACGTCACGCCTGAAAAGCGGCGTCAGGGTTACCTGACCGTCGAGAAAGGCTCCGTGACGGTCAATGGCGTCAGCCTTACCGTCTGTCTCAGCGAGCCCGGACGTTTCAGCGTGGCGATAATCCCTTACACGCTGGAGCATACTAATTTTGCCGATATTCGCGAAGGCTCTGTGGTCAATATAGAGTTTGATATTATAGGCAAGTATGCCGCCGCGCTGATGAACGTATGATTTTTCCGCCTAAAAAGTCAGGGGTTGCGCCTGAACTGTCGCCCGATGTCCGTCAGCTTATTATTATAGGCGCGAACGGTGCCGGCAAGTCGCGGTTCACGTCAAGGCTGCTTTCATCGGTCGATGACCGACAGCGAGTGTTTTCGCTCTCGCCCTTGCGCGCGCTTTTCGGAGCGTATCGGTCCGATGCGCCTCAAGGGAGTATTGATGCGCTCTATGCCGAGGCTGTCCGCCGGTCTCCCCTCACCGCCGGCGCGGCTGAGACCATCGCGCCGTCAACCGAGGGGGAGCGGCTCATAGCCCTGCTGCTTCAGGAGGAGATGGTCAATCTGTTGGCACATAAGCTCTCCGAACGTCGCGACGAGCTTATGGTGACGAAACTTGACCGTGTGCTTGACTTATGGCGAGAAATATTCCCTGAAAACGACATTTTGCGTCATAACGGCTCGTTAGTGTTTACTTCCGGACCTGATGGCGAGTATCGCGGACAGAATAGGCTCTCAACCGGCGAAAAACTTGTGTTTTACTATTTCGGAGCCGTACTTTATGCGCCACAGAATGCCGTCATTCCCGTCGATTCGCCGGAAATGTTCCTCCATCCGTCTACAATCCGCTCCGTCTGGGATCGTGTCGAGTCCTTGCGCCCCGACTGTACCTTTATATATACTACCCACGACCTTGACTTCGCCTCGACGCGCTCGTCGGCGGCAACCGTCTGGGTGCGCGGATGTTCCGCCGAGGCAGATGTGTTTGACTATGACCTCTTGCCGCCGGACACTCAGCTGAGCGAGGAAATGTATCTCGCTATTCTCGGTGCGCGTCGTCCGGTTCTTTTCATTGAGGGCGACGGTACCCGCTCAATCGATGCCAAACTCTACCCGCTGATATTCCCTGAATATACAATCAAGTCGCTTGGCTCGTGTGACCGCGTAATCGAGTCCACCCGTGTGTTCAACTCCCTTGGAACGTTCCACCATCTTGACAGCATAGGCATTGTTGACCGTGACCGCCGTGCGCCTCAGGAGGTCGAATATCTGCGCCGCAAGAAAATCATGGTGCCCGAGGTGGCTGAAATCGAGAATATGCTGATGGTCGAGGAGGTTATCCGCACCGTTGCCTCTGTTCACGGGCGCGACGAGGATAAGGCTTTCGCCAAAGTGAAAAATGCCGTGATGGGACTTTTTAAGGCAGAGGCAAAGGCGCAGGCTCTTCAACATACCCGCCACTATGTCAAGAGGACCATCGAGCATCGTATTGACGGACGCTTCGCCTCCATTTCCAAACTTGAGGAACATATGGCTGATTTGGTAAACGAAATCAATCCCCGCGCCATTTATGAGCAGTTCTGTCGCGAATTTCACGGTTATATACGTGATGATGACTATCAGTCGGTGCTTCGTGTCTACAATCAGAAATCCATGCTCTCGCAGAGTAATGTCGGCTCGCTGACCGGCAGCGGTGACCATCGCGGCTACATTGCATCCGTCCTTAACATACTCAAATCGCAGACCCCGGCGTCTGACCGTATCCGCAAGTCTCTCCGCGCCATTCTCCGATAAGCGTTATTTTTTCTTGTAGTTATATTCGAAAAAATGCTTAAATTTGCGCTAATATTGTTTTAAATACTGTTTTTCGTTATGAAAGCTACTGAAATTATTGATGAACTGAAACGTCGGTTCCCTAATGAACCGGAGTATATTCAGGCGGTAGAGGAGGTTGTTACCTCTATTGAGGATGTCTATAATCAGCATCCTGAGTTTGAACGCTATAATTTGATTGAGCGTCTTTGTATTCCTGACCGTATTTTCTCGTTCCGTGTGAGCTGGGTCGATGATTCAGGTAAGGTGCGTAACAATATGGGGTATCGTATTCAGCATAATAATGCCATCGGACCATACAAGGGCGGCATCCGTTTTCACTCATCGGTAAATCAGTCAATTCTTAAATTTCTTGCATTTGAGCAGACTTTTAAGAACTCGCTGACCACTCTTGCCATGGGTGGAGCAAAGGGCGGTTCCGATTTCTCGCCCCGCGGTAAGTCGGATATGGAGGTTATGCGTTTCTGTCAGGCTTTTATAGCCGAACTTTGGCGGCAGATTGGACCTGATACTGATGTCCCTGCGGGTGATATAGGCGTTGGTGGTCGCGAGGTCGGATATATGTATGGCTATTATAAGAAGATGGCGCGCGAGTTTACTGGCACTTTTACCGGCAAAGGTCGCGAGTTCGGCGGTTCGCTTATCCGCCCCGAGGCTACGGGTTACGGCAATTGCTATTTCCTGCTGAATATGCTTGCAACCCGTGGCATTGACATCAAGGGTAAGCGTGTTGCCATATCCGGATCAGGCAATGTGGCTACCTATACCGCCCAAAAGCTACAGCAGTTGGGTGCGGTTGTTGTCAGCATGAGCGATAGTGACGGTACTATTTATGCGCCCGACGGACTGACTTCGGAGCAGCTTGAGTTCATTTTTGAACTGAAAAATGTTATGCGCGGTCGTATCCGCGAAGTAGCCGAGGAGTATCCTGATTCTGTCAAATATTTCCCCGGTGAACGTCCATGGCATATAGCTAAATGTGATATTGCAATGCCTTCTGCCACTCAGAATGAAATTAATGGTGACGATGCGCGCTCTCTGCTTGCCCAAGGAGTTATTGCTGTCAGCGAAGGAGCGAATATGCCTTCAACTCCTGAAGCCATCAAGGAGTTCATTGCCGCAAAGATTCTATATGCTCCCAGTAAGGCGGCAAATGCCGGCGGTGTGGCGGTAAGTGGTCTTGAAATGGCACAGAATTCCCAGAAACTCAGTTGGAGTACCGAAGAAGTTGACTCAAAACTGAAGGAAATTATGGCGCAGATTCATAAATCATGCGAAGAATTCGGCAAGGAGTCTGATGGCTACATCAACTATGTCAAGGGTGCGAATGTTGCCGGTTTCATGAAAGTAGCCCGTGCCATGATGGCACAAGGCATACTTTAAAGTAATCTTTTGCGGCCGAAGAATTTATCGACAATTAGGGCGATGAAGCCGTCGCCGGTTACGTTGCACGCGGTGCCGAAGGAGTCCATGGCAATGTAGAGCGCAATCATCAGGGCTTGGTCAGCCTCGGTAAATCCGAGCATCGAGGCAAGCAGCCCGAGCGACGCCATTATTGCTCCTCCCGGCACTCCCGGCGCGGCTACAATCGAAATGCCGAGCATGCAGCAGAAGCCTACAAACATCGGGGCGGTGTAAGGTATGCCCTGCATAAGCATCAGGGCTACCGCACATGCCACGATTTTCATTGCAGAGCCTGACATATGGATGGTAGCGCAGAGCGGAATGACAAATCCGGCTATTTCCTCGCTGACGCCCATCTTTATTGCCTGACGTAGCGTTACTGGAATTGTGGCAGCCGATGATTGAGTGCCTAAGGCAGTGAAATAAGCCGGCAGCATTGTAGCTAATAGTTTCAGCGGGTTGCGGCGCACGAACAGGGCGGCGATGCAGTACTGACCGATGAGCAGCAATACACTCATGGCAAAGATTATCAGGATGATTTTCGCGAATGCGCCGAGCATTGTGGCTACCTGCCCGCTTACGGTCATGTTAAGGAATATGCCGAAAATATAAAGCGGCAAAAGCGGAATGATTACCTTTTTAATAGTCATTGTGACTATTTCAAGAAATTCGCCGAAGCCGCGGCGGAGTGCCGTGCCATTAATCGCAGCCATACATATTCCCATCATGAAAGCGAACACAAGGGCGGTCATCACTGACATCAGCGGTGGCATTTCGATGGTAAAGTATGGTGAGAGTGCGGCATCCTCAGGAATGTCTGAAAGGGCTCCGGGATGTATTAGCCGAGGGAAGAGCGAGTCGCTGACGCCGAAACTGATAAGACCGGAGACAGTTGTCGCGCCGTAAGCCAACAGCGCGGTGACAACCAAGACCTTTCCCGCGCCCTTGCCTATGTCGGCAATAGCCGGAGCTACAAACCCGAGAATAATCAGCGGAATCAAAAATGACAGAAACTGCGAGAAAATCGCATTAAACGTCACAAAAACGCGTCCGAGCCATTCGGGAAACAGAGAACCTGCCCCGATGCCCAACGCAATCGCCACCAAAATCTGCACCAGCAGATTAACTTTCACCTTCTTCATACTATATATAAGGAATTAATCTTTGAGACAACTTATAGGTACGACAAAAACACCATCCTCCCGGCGATATGCATAATCGCCGGTTGCGGTCAAAACCATCATGAACGCCGGTTTTTTCATTTTAGTAGTATCAATTTTTCCAGCTAAAGAGAGTAAAGTCGTAGCTCCCTTATCAATAAGGCTATCTCCGCCAAGTTTGATTTCAATTAGACCGTATTGACCGTTCCTAAGATGAATCACTGCATCACATTCAAGTCCGTTTTTGTCACGATAATGATAGATATTGCCGTTCAAGGCTTCAGCATAAACTCGCAGGTCTCTAATGCACAGGGTCTCAAATACTAATCCGAAGGTCTCGAGGTCTGCAATCAAATCGGACGGTCCTATCCCTAATGCTGATGTAGCGATGGATGGGTCGGTAAAGTAGCGGGTATCGGAACTACGGATTGCCGTTTTTGATCGTAAATTAGGATTCCATGCCTCACAGTCTTCTATCACGAATATGCGTTTCAATGCACTGATGTATGACGAGATTGTGTCTTCATCAAATGTGTCCGATTCATTTTCTGCTAAGTCTGCTTTTATGGACGCAATGGAGACCTGCGCACCTTGATGGCGGGAGTATGAGCGAAGCAGGCGGTGAACCCGTGTGGCGTCGCGAGTAATACCGTCTGCAAGTTGAATGTCTCGCTTTTCAACTGCTGATAGATAATCAAATGCTTGGTCGAGCGCGATTTCATCTTCCATGTCTACGGCTAATGGCCAGCCTCCTCGACAGCATACAAAAGCGACTCTTTCCAAGTTGAGCATTGAAATGCCGGAAATATTCTCTTTGCCATTAAAAAGGTCGGTGAGTGATACGTCACCCGATGATTCGCCTGATTCCCAAAGCGACATCGGACGCATTTTTACCCATGCAAAACGTCCTGTTCCGCTATGGAATACGTCGCTCATGTCCGGAGGGACACTTGAGCCGGTCAAGACAAAAAGTCCGAGGCTATCGCTATGGTCTGATTCAAATCTAACGGCATCCCATAGTTGGGGAGCAAGTTGCCACTCATCAATCAGCCTTGGTTTTTCTCCCTTGAGAAGAATTTCGGGATTAATCTTCGCTAATGTGATATTTTGAGTTTTTTTCGACGGCTCAGACATGTAAATAACGCTTTTGCAGAGCTGTTCGGCAGTAGTTGTCTTACCACACCATTTAGCACCTTCGAGCAGGACTGCGCCTTTACCTTTGAGTTTTTGTGCAAGAATCCGGTCAGCTATTCTCGGTTTATAGTTTTTGTTGACAGCCATAAAATAACGCGTTTATAGCTGCAAATATACTAAAAAAATCCGAATTCGGTAATTTGGCGCAATTTTATTCGGTAATTTGGCTGTTTTTTGTTCGGTAGTTTAGCTGAATGATGCCGGGTTTGATGGAGGAGAGGATGGTGGTGAGGGCGTAGGCGGCGGCGATGGCGGCGAGGACTCCGAGGGTAACGATTGCCCACGGAATGATTGTGCCGAGCACTACTCCGAAGATATTTTCCATGTAGGGAATTGCAAGCGTCAGACCGACTCCTGTCAGGATGCCGGCAATGGCGGCTACGATTATGGCGAGGCGGTTGCGACGCTTCTCCATATGGCAGTACTCCTTGACGGTATCGACAGTGTCCATCTTTTGTTGGAGACAAGCCATAAAGTCAACTTCCGATTTCTCTGCGTCGGGTCGGAAGCCTGTGAGCAATTCACGTATTTTCTTATCTTCTTCGTTCATGGGGTAAGGAATTGGCGGAGGTGCTGTCGTCCGCGGTAAATATGTTGTTTGACTGCCTCGGGCGACGTGGAGATTATCCCGGCAACCTCTTTTATGGAATAGCCTTCGAGGTAAAAGAGGGCAACGGCGGTGCGCTCCGTGGCTCCGAGGCGGTTCAGCGCGTCATATAGCTCCTGATAGCGGAACGTCGAGTCCGACTCGGCCTCGGCGGCAATGGCGTGCGCCGCATCATAATCGTCAAGAATCCTCTGCGCGCGTTTATTGTTAAGGAAAGTTGTTTAGGCAATCCGCATGAGCCACGAACGGAACTTTTCCGCGTCTTTGAGCGAATCGGACTGGACATAAGCCTTGAGAAGCGAGTCTTGGGCGAGATCATCGGCAAGCTGACGGTCGCCGCAACAGAGGGCCGTCAGCAGTCGCCGAAGGTCCTCCAGATTGCGGGTGGTCAGTCGGATGAATTGTTCGCGCTCCACGTCCAAATCAGTCTTTAACCTGTTTGCGAGTAGCGAAATAGGTAATCAGGAAGCCAAGTCCTATAGCCAGTAAGATTGAACTGATTCCTCCAAATATAACCAGTGATTTTTCATCCCCCCAAAGGAAGCAGAATACGATTGTTGTTAGAAAAGCCCCAATCATAGTGAAGACACTGCCGACGCATAGGCGCATGTTAAGCAGCTCGCGCGGAGTGCGCGGCTCTTTGCGCGGCTTTGCCATTGCGTTGGCAATCATGTTGGCGTCGAGGTCTTTGCCGCTTTCAATAGCCTTTAGGAGTACTTCGGTGCGTTTGCTTTCGCGGAACTTGGCGGTTTGCATAGTCATCCAGACGATAGCTACAGGAAGAACCACGCAAATGAAAATCGGAGTTAAATCGTTAAAAATACCACAGAGAATCATAATGAATTAGAATTATTAATTAAACTTTTCACTTAATAGACACATCCCGCCCCCAAAAGGTAACAAAAAAATGAAAAAAATATTGAGTTGAAGTAAAAAATCCTGTCTAACAAGTTTAGGTGGATTCTCTTTGCTTGGGAGAGACACGCGTCCTCGCGTGTCTGTAACCATCTGGGCAACAGATGTTTTAAAGTTATAATTCCGGCATGCGAGGACGCATGCCGCCCCCAAGAAACGATGTTCTAAAAAAAGGAACTGTCTAATAAATTTAGGCAGTTCCTTTTCTATAATTCTAAAGAGGGAATTACTTGCTGGCTTCTTCGAGGAGGGACTTGAACTCGTCAAGGCTGACGGTCTTGTCCTCGATGGTAACGGCGTTACCGATGGCTTCGAAGAGGTTGGCGTTAGCAACCTGCTCGGCAATGTATCGGCGGTTTTCGTCGTTTTTGAGCAGCGAGTCAGCATAGTTGCTGAGGATAGCTTCGTCAAGGTTAGCCATGCCATACTGGGCGAACTGGCGTGCTGCAGTGTGGAGCGCATATTTCTTAAGGTCTTCTTCAGTAACCTTAACGTCGAGCTTCTGGGCAATCTTACCGCTGAGAATTTCCCACTTCATGAAGGGTTCGGACTTAGCGAATTCTTCATCGATGTTTTCCTCGGTCAGCTCATTGTTGCGGCGAACCAGCCATTTCTTCAGGAATTCAACGGGGAGCTCGAAGTTGCCGTATTTCTCAAGGAGAGACTTGCGGGTCTGACGCTCGAAAAGGGCGGCTGAGTTGGGAAGAAGCTGGGTAGCGATGCTCTTCTTGATGTTTTCGATATACTGCTCCTCGGTGGTGCAGTCAGCACCGAAACACTGCTTGAAGAACTCTTCATTATGTTCAGCGGGCTTGAGGCCGGTGATTTCGGTGATGGTGAGTTCAAAGTCGCCCGTGAGGTTCTCAGCCTCTTCACGCTTGATGTTGAGCATGGCGGCGATTTCAGCAGCGTTGCCTTCGGTAGCGGTCCAAGGGTTGTAGACAATCACGTCGCCAACCTTTGCGCCTTCGAATTTCTTAGCTTCGTCAGCGTTCTTGAATGTCCAAGGTGCAACGATTACGCCCTCGGCTGAAACATAGCCTTCTTCCTTGCCAAGTTCCTTGATGTTACCCTTGATGAGGGCACGGTCAGCATAAACCTCAACGGGCTCCTGCGAGCCGTAGCGACCGCTGAGTGCCTGATCCTGCTCCTTGACCATATCCTCGGTAACTTCGATGCGATAGTAGGGGAGGGTGATGTCCTTGTTGAGCTCAACGTTGATTTCGGGTGAGAAACCGAGCTCATATTCAAAGGTGTAGTCGGTCTTGTTGTCGAGGTCGAGTTCGGTAACGTTAACGGGAAGGGGCTCGCCGAGAATATCAACCTTATTGTCGCGGAGGTAGTTGATGACAGCCTCATAAACTTCCTGATTGATTACGTCGGAAGTAACCTGCTTTTTGAAACGCTTTTCGATGATTGACATCGGAACCTGACCCTTGCGGAATCCGGGGATATTGGCATCGCGACGAATCTTCTTGAGTTCGGCGGCAACTTTGTCTTTGTAGTCTGCTTCAACGACTTCAACGGTGAGTTTGCCGGTGGTGGCGTTGAGTTTTTCGAGATTTACGTTCATTGGTTATGTTTTAGTTGTTTTAATGTCATTTAGAGAGTGCAAAGATACGAAATTAAATGATAAATTAAAAATGAAAAGTGAAAAATGAGTGTTCTATAACCATTTTTCACTTTTCAAGTTTTAATTTCAGGTCTTTAATCAGTTGGCACGCTCGGGGTAGAGGTCATCCCACCAAGTGGAGTCGCCCTTGAGCCATTTCTCAAACCAAGCCATGATGGAGTTCTGCCAGAGTATGCGCTTGGGATAGTCGGCAATGAAGTGGTTTTCGCCGTCAACACTGATGAACTCAACGTCGCGACCAAGAATTTTCAGGGCGTTGAAAAGCTGGATGCTTTCGCCGATAGGCACGTTGGTGTCGGCGGTGCCGTGGAGAAGCAGCAGCGGGGTGTGAATCTTGTCGGCGTTGAAGAGCGAACCCTGCTTGGTGAAGAGTTCGGGGTTTGACCACGGGTATGAGTCGGCGGCTGCGGCACTGTTGTAGCTATAGCCCCAGTAGCCTTCGCCCCAATAGGAAGTGACGTTTGAAATGCCGGCGTGGCTGACGGCTGCGGCAAACATCGGGGTCAGGGTCTGCAGATACTGAGTCATGAAGCCGCCGTAGCTTGCGCCGAGACAGCCAATCTTTTCGGAGTCGACAAAGGGATGAGCCTCACAGAATTTCTGAACACCTTCGATAATGTCGTCGGCGGTCTGTTTACCCCATGCGTTGACGTGGCGTGCCGAGAATTCCTGACCGTAGCCGGTGGTACCGGAGGGGTTGATTACGTATACAACATAGTCGCGTGAAGCGAAGAGCTGGGGAGTATAAGGCTGAGTGATTGAACGCTGGGTGGGTGAGGTGCCGCCATAGTAGTAAACAATCAGCGGATATTTCTTTTCAGGGTCGAAATCCGGAGGCAGACAGATTACACCGTCAATCTCGGTGCCGTCGGCAGCGGTGAATTTCCATGGCTCAACCTTGCCGAGGTTGACCTGAGCGAGGTCTTCGGCGCGAGGGTCGGCAAGCAGGGTGTTTTTACCTTTCTTGAGGTCAAGGATATAAGCCTTGCCGGCATATTCATAGCCCTGACCGAAGTAAGCGAGACGGGCGTCGGACTTATTGCCCATTGTGGCTCCGTTGATAACCGAAACTTCCTGCGGCAGACGGGTGTATTCGCCGGTCTTGGGGTTCAGGCTCCACAGAGTGCGTCCGAAACCTTCCTCGCCAATAAGGTACAAAAGTCCGTTGGCTTCATTCCATGAGAAGATATCCTGAATGCTGGGGTCAAAGTCGCGGCTGAGCGGCGTAACCTTCTTGGAGTCGAGGTCATAGAGATATGCCTGAATGTCAAAATCGTTGGCAATGGGATGGTCGCCGCAGTTCTTGCCGATACCGTCAAAAGCAGCCGGTGAACCCATGAAAACTACCTGCTTGCCGTCAGGGCTGTAACGACCTGAGTTAATAAACGAAGGAGCGTCAGCCACAATGGTGTCAGCCTTCATGGTCTCGATATCGAGCTGATAAATGGTCTGGGCATAGAAGGGGCGCACCTGAGGGTTGTCATGGCTGGTAGAGATAAGCAGACGCTTGCCATCAGGGCTGATGTGCATCAGTCCGGTGGTATGGTTGCCGTAGGTAAGCGTGCGGGTCATGCCCGTGGCGGGGTCGAACTGCTGGAGCAGGTAGCGGGTACGGTGTCCCGGCATACGGTCGTCGGGCGAGATGTAGCGACGCAGCGGACCGTTTTCCTGCACTCCCGATTCAACCTTGGAATAGATGAAATAGTCACCCTTGGGGCTCCATGTGAAGTTGTCCGTGGGGATTGACTCGGCTATAAGGGTCTGCTCGCCGGTAACGGGGTCAACCTCAAAAAGGTCGTAGCCGTCGGCTGCCATCGATGTATAATAAAGGCGTGAACCTGCGGTAGGCATCCACTTCACATTGCCGGGGAGCGCGGAGTTGATTACCTTGCCGCTCTTAAGGTCGGTCAAGGTTGACCAGACGCGCCAGCGATTAGCTGAATAGTAGTTATAATAGTTCGTTATCAGATATTTTCCGTCGGGACTCATTGACAGCCCGCTGACGCGGTTGCCATACTGAGTGTCATCAAGCGCGAATCGACGCTGCATATCCGGACCGGCGTTATATTCTCCCGTGCCTTCAACCACCACCTGAATGGTGGGCGCGGCAACGGAATCCTCACCCATCACCAAAGCCTTTACGGTAAGGGTAACGTCATGCTCCGGTTCCAGACGCAGAGAGGCGGTGGCGGTTGAGGCTCCGTCAATCGAATCTTTCTGGACGGTCAGCTTTGACGCAACTTCTGCGCCGTCAACGTAGACCTTAAATGGTACCTGAGAGGTGACTTTAAGGGTGGGTTTTGAAAACCCTACGGAGCGGAGCTGGGTCTGGAGCAGCTGCAACGTTCCGGGAGTCGGATTCAGTTCAACCACACCTGCCGAGTCAGCATCGGCAACATTGCCGCTGACTTTGGCTCGCACATGGTTGTCGAGCAGCGAGGTGGTCTTGAACTTGTCGCCCGCAGGGTTGATAGAATCATTCATGAAAGGAGCCGAAACCTTAATCGGTGCAGCGGCACGCCATTGCGGTACGGCAAAATCCGCCCGCACACTCATTGCCGTCATGGCAGCGGCAATAAACAAAACATACTTGCGCATCAATACTTGTTGGTTAATAGAAATTTGTGATTTTGCGCAAAGTTACGCATTTTAAATGGGAAACGAAAGTGAAGAATGAAAAAATGATTTGCGGAGGGTATAAAAATTTAGCGGGAGTGGCTGTCTCAGTCACTCCTCGTCAAATAATAAACCAATCATTAATCACATTTCTTTCACAATGAAAAAAGTCTTGTTCTGTGTGCTTTTCGATATTATAACACCGCTTGCGGCGAAAAGGTTCACCGGGAGATTAATTTTTTGAAAAATTTATTGTAAATTTGCACCAGATAATCAACTGTAACAATCAAGAATTTTTTTAATTAATTATATATGGTAACCGTAATTCCCGGCGAGATTTTTACTGACCACAGGGGCGTCATCATGTCGCTTAATGATTTCCATCTTGAGGGCGTGGAGCGCACTTATACAATACATCATCCGGATGCATCGGTGGTACGCGGATGGCACGGTCATCAGAATGAACGGAAATGGTTCCACTGTATCAGGGGTGGATTTACTATGGCTTTCGTACAGCCTGACGACTGGGAGAACCCGTCGCTTGACCTCGTGCCGGAAATTTTTCATATTTCCGACAAAAAAAGCGAGGTGCTGTGCGTTCCGGCTGGTTATGCAAACTGCCTGAAAGCCACGGAACCGGGGTCCATTCTTCAAGTATGGAGCGACAAGCAGCTTCCCGTCGCACTGCTGGACTCATGGCGTTATCCGTCAAGCAACTGGGTTGACTGGAGCAAGTTTTGATGCAGGTACTTGTCATCACGGGACCGACGGCGTCAGGCAAGACCGCACTGGCGGTCAGTCTGGCGGAATATTTGGGGTGTGAAGTAATTTCTGCCGATTCGCGTCAGGTTTATCGCCGTATGCCTATATGTACGGCTGTGCCTACGGCGGAGGAGCGGCGCGGGGTGACCCACCATCTGCTTGAATTCTTGGAACCTACGGATTATTATTCCGCCGCTGAGTTTGAGACGGATGCATTGCGGCTTATCGCCGATATGGAGCGGAGGGGATTTGACAGGGTCATTGTCTGCGGCGGCTCGATGATGTATGTCGATGCGCTTACGCGCGGGCTTGATGACCTGCCTACCATTTCGGCGCAAGTGAGGGCGGAGACGCTCGACTTTTTCAACCGTGAGGGTATTGAGGCTGTGCGCGATGAATTGAGGCGGCTTGACCCGGAATATTTCTCGCAGGCAGACATTAACAACCACCGTAGGTTGGTTCACGCGCTTGAGATAATACGCGAGAGCGGGCGCAAGGTGAGCGAACTGCGTACGGGCAGGAGCAAGGAGCGTCCGTTTGACGTGCGCAAGTTTGCAATAGATTGGAGCCGCGAGGAGCTGTTTGACCGCATTAACCGCCGGGTGGACCGGATGGTTGCCGACGGACTTGAGGATGAGGCGCGCGCGCTGTTGCCCCTGCGCGGCGAGAACGCGCTCAATACTGTAGGGATGAAGGAGATGTTTGCGATGTTTGACGGAACGATGGACCGCGAGACGGCTATTGCGCGTATCGGTAAAAATACGCGCGTTTATGCAAAAAAACAGCTTACGTGGCTCAAACGTGACCCCGAAATAGAGTGGATTCGCCCCGATGAGGTTGGAAATTTGGAAAAATTTGTGTAAATTTGCGGCTTAACTGTACAGAATATATTAAGTCCATATATGGGAAAAATCATAGCCATTGCTAACCAGAAAGGCGGAGTGGGTAAAACAACCACTGCCATAAATCTTGCGGCGTCGCTTGCCGCCGAGGGCAAGAAGGTATTGATTGTCGACGCCGACCCTCAGGCAAACGCTACGAGCGGTTACGGCATTGACCCGCGCAAGATGGCGGGTTCTATTTATGAGTGTCTTGTTGATGATTATCCTGTCAGCGGAACTCAGGTAGCTACCTGCGTCGATGGTCTTGACCTCTTGGGGTCGCGCATAGACCTTGCCGGCGCGGAGCTTGAACTGGTCAACAAGCCTGAGCGCGAGTCTGTCATGAAACGCGCGTTGGCTCCTATTGCGGGTGATTATGACTATATACTGATTGACTGCTCCCCCTCGCTGGGACTTATTACCGTAAATGCGCTTACGGCAGCCAATTCCGTCATTATCCCCGTTCAGGCTGAGTATTTTGCCCTTGAAGGCATATCGAAACTGCTGAATACCATCCGTATTATCAAGTCAAAGCTCAATCCTAAACTTGAAATAGAAGGATTCCTGCTGACCATGTATGATGCGCGTCTGCGTCTTGCAAATCAGATTTATGAAGAACTTAAGGGTCATTTCGGCGCGATGGTGTTCGATACGGTCATTCCCCGCAATATCCGCCTGAGCGAGGCTCCGAGCCACGGTCTTCCCGCATTGCTTTATGACCCCGTAAGCCGCGGTGCTACCAGCCATCAGCAGCTTGCACGCGAAATAATCAAGAAACACTCTCAAAAATAATCAGTTATGCCCACACCGAAACGAAAAGCTCTGGGTCGAGGTCTGGACTCGCTGATTTCAATGGATGATGTTCCCGCACGCGGTTCATCTGCCATCAATGATATTCCTTTAGAGTCAATATCGCCAAATCCTGACCAACCGCGCCGCAGTTTTGACCCTGATGCGCTTGAAGAACTTGCATCATCAATCCGCGAACTGGGTATCATCCAGCCGTTGTCGCTCCGCAAGGTAGGTCCTGACGAGTATCAGATTATTGCCGGTGAACGCCGTTATCGCGCCGCTTCGATTGCCGGACTGACGTCAGTCCCGGCGTATATCCGTACAGCCAACGACACCGAACTGACCGAAATGGCGTTGATTGAAAACATTCAACGCGAAGACCTTAACGCCATAGAAATTGCCCTGACGTTCAAGAAACTGCTCGAGCAGTATGAAATGACACAGGAGCGTCTGAGCGAGCGCATAGGCAAAAAAAGGACCACGATAGCCAATTTCCTGCGCCTGCTGAAGCTTCCTGCCGAGGTCCAGTTAGGTTTGCGCGACAAGCGGCTCGATATGGGACATGCGCGCGCGCTCCTGAGCATTGATAATCCGAAACTGCAGCTGAAACTCTACGGAGAGATTCTTGACCAAGGGCTTTCGGTTCGTCGCGTGGAGGAACTCGCCAAGGAATATAGCAAGGCTGCAGCCACGGGCGAGCCTGTGCAGCCCAAGCCGGAGCGCACCAAGGCTGCCGGCGAATTCGAGCAGCTCAAACGCCACCTGAGTGCGGCTTTCCATACTCGGGTACAGTTTACCTGTAATAAGGACGGCAAGGGCAAGATTACGTTCCCGTTTGCCAACGATCAGGAGCTTGAACGGCTTCTGGCTCTTTTTGACTCAATGAAAGCGTCTGCCGAATGACCTTAGCCTTGCGGACATCGGGTTTACGTAAAGGAGCGATGCGGGTTTGCGCACTGCTCCTGACGCTTGTAACCTCATTCGGTGTCTGTTGGGCGCAGGAAGAAACGCCGGAATTGGAGGTCGTGGAGCAGGAGGTATTGCTGCCTGACTCCATTTCCGTCATGACGGTAAGTGTTGACTCCCTGACTTCAATGTCGGGCGGTGAGCGCGTCCGTGTGTTTAATCCGGAGCCTATGCGGGCGGTATGGCTCTCGGCTCTCTGTCCGGGTCTCGGGCAGATTTATAACCGCCGGTATTGGAAGTTGCCTATCATAGTTGGCGGTTACATGGGGCTTGCCTACGCCACAGACTGGAATAACGCGATGCTACGCGATTATACTAAAGCATATCGCGACCTGATGGACAGTGACCCCGATACGAAAAGTTACATGGATTTCTTCGCCCCGGGCGTTGATGAATCCTCGCTGAGTAAATCTTGGCTCGAAAGTGTATTTCAGAGCCGTCGAAATTATTTTCGCCGTAACCGTGACCTGTGTATAATAGGTATGGTCGGCGTTTATCTGCTTGCGATAGTCGATGCTTACGTCGATGCGTCGCTCGCACATTTTGACATTACGCCTGACCTGAGCATGCACTGGTCTCCTGTCATTATGCAGGAAACGCGCTCGCCGATTCCCTCCGTAGGGTTGCAGATGGCGTTTTGTTTTTAAACCTAACCGGTCCTTAATTCACGACTATTTATGAAGAGATTTTTACTACATACTATTCCTGCCATTTTGCTGATGCTTCCCGCCTTTATTCAGGCAGGAAATATACGCGATTTGCGCTATGAGATAAATGATACTGCGATAGTTTACCCGGAATCGACTCAGGCAGATGTCCATAAGATGCAACAGAACTGGTATCTGCAGAATTATGCCGTTCTTGAGCATGAATCGACACCTATGGCGGGCGATATGAGCGACGAAACCCTTATCAAACGTCTGCAGTCTATCCCGACAACAATTGAAATGCCGCTCAATCCGGTAGTCAAGAACCATATTGACCTGTATGTCAACAAACGCCAGTCACTTGTTGAGGCTATGCTCGGAATGAGCCTTTATTATATGCCTATTTTCGAGGAGGCGTTAGATAGGGAAGGGCTGCCGCTCGAACTGAAGTATCTTCCAGTAATTGAGTCCGCCCTCCGGCCTGATGCGGTAAGCCGTGCCGGCGCAACCGGTCTCTGGCAGTTTATGCTGCCCACGGCAAAAGGTCTCGGCATGGAGGTTTCATCGCTTGTCGACGAGCGGCGTGACCCTATCGTGTCATCTCAGATGGCGGCGCGCTACCTCAAGCAGCTTTATGAGATTTTCAACGATTGGGGGCTTGCCATAGCTGCCTATAACTGCGGTCCCGGCAATATCAACAAGGCATTGGCGCGTGCGGGAGCTACAGCTGAGAACCCTAAGGATTATTGGGAAATTTATTTCAATCTTCCGGCTGAAACACGCGGATATGTCCCGGGATTTATCGGGGCGACATATGCCATGACCCATTATGCCGACCATGGTATCAGTCCGTCGCTGGCTCGCAGGCCTATTCTGACGGATACGGTTCATGTCAATAACCGACTCCATTTCAATGCTATCGCTTCTGTGCTCAATATCCCCATTGAGGAACTGGAAGTGATGAATCCTCAATATCGCAAAAATATAATTCCCGGCGATATCAGACCTTACACTCTGCGTCTGCCTTCTCAGCTGGTTTATAACTATCTGATGCTTGAGGACAGCATTATTGCCCAGTCAGCCAAGCTTGCGCCGCGCGCGGTGGTGGAATTAGGTTCATATGATGCCGCAACCGGAATGAGAGAGGTGATCAAGTGGCATAAGGTGCGTCGCGGGGAGACCCTTGCGGCAATCGCAAATAAATATGGTGTGACCCAGAGCGAAATCCGTAAGTGGAACGGTCTTAAGTCAAGCAAGCTTGTGCGCGGCAATAGTCTTAAGATTATTACCAAGGAGGCTGTTGCCAAGCCGGCACAACAAGGCGGTGAGGTCGACGTAATTTATGAGGATACGACACCAACGGATGAAACGCCTAAGAGTGAGCCGGAAGTTTCCGATGCTGCAGCAGTAGCAGCCGCCGTTGTTGCCGGCGAGGAGCCTAACGAGCCGGATGTGCGTGTCAGCGAGTCGAAATCAGAGCCTGAGTTCGAGGCTGCCCCGGAGGCGGCTCCTGAACCTAAGCCCGAGCCTAAGGCTGCTCCAAAAGCTAAAATCCATAAGGTAGTGAAGGGCGATACGCTCTTCTCGGTTGCCAAGCGTTACGGTGTGACGGTTGATGCCCTCCGGAAGGCTAATAATAAGAAGACCGATGCTCTTAGAATTGGTGAACGCCTTACAATTCCTGCAAAATAGTTCATTTAATCATAACCTTAATTTACAAACTCATTATGAAAAAGTTTATTACAGGCGCACTCATGGTTTGCGCAATGCTGATGGCTGCTCCCGCCGCTCAGGCAGGAGGTTTTAAAATCGGTCCTAAAGTTGGTATGAATGTCAACAAATTTTCGATGGACAAGGGTACTTTCGATAGTGACAACCGCTGCGGTTTCACCGGCGGTCTCGACGCTCAGTTTACCGTGCCCTTGCTTGGCGTTGGTGCTGATATCAGCGTGATGTACACCCGTCGCAACACTCAGAATGATATTAAGACTCCCGTAATTGATAATCTGACCGGTAGTGTTTCATCATATGAAACTAAGAGTGAGAAGACTCACTATGACTACATCTCAGTGCCTGTTCACTTGATGTATAAGCTTGACCTTCCCGCAATCAATAAGATTATCGCTCCTTACGTGGTTACCGGTCCTGACTTTGCTTTCCGTGTCAGCAAAAACCTGCTTGATGACGTTCATGCTAAAAAGTGTAGTGTAGGTTGGGATCTTGGTATTGGTGTAGAGCTTATCCAGCACCTTCAGGTTAGTGCAACATATACTTGGGGTATGAACAATGCCGTCAAGTATGTTGGCATGGTTAGCTCCGATGTTGCCTCAATCAACACCAACTCAGGCATCAAGGGCAATACCAACGGATGGACCATCACCGCAGCATGGATGTTCTAATTAAACCCTAAACCCCATGCAATATCAATTGACCTTCGGACAGGCAATCCAGTCTGTTTTCAATAAATATGCTACATTCACCGGACGCGCTTCGCGCAGCGAATATTGGTGGTGGGTGCTTTTCACCTTTATTGTCAGTGTAGTGTTTAACATTATCGGAGTTAAGTGGCTCACAGGCATCGTAAACCTTGCTCTGTTCCTTCCCGGACTTGCCGTATTGGTCCGTCGCCTTCATGATATCGACAAGTCAGGATGGTGGGCAGCACTGCTCTACGGCATTGGTGCAGTTTGCGGCGGTCTTGGCGCAGGTGTCATTTTCAATCCCGACAATTCACCCCTTGCAATCGCTACCGGCGCATCGGGCCTTATTGGTCTCGTTTTCGGCATTATCTTCATTGTCTGGCTCTGCAAACCCAGCCAGATGTTCGATAATCAGTACGGTCCCGTCCCCTATGTAGACTAAACCAACCCCGGACCGAATAAACAAAGAAATACACAATAGTCCCGGAGGTACGTCTTGTGAACTGAGTATTAGATATCATAAGGCGTCACTCCGGGGCTCCTTTTTTTATTAATAGTAGTTATAGCTTCCAGAAATCGAAAATAAATTTCAGGATATTGCAGATATTAGAAAATTTTGCTAATTTTGCTGCGCAGACCGCCTTGCAGAAGCCCCGGTTCGGGGTAAAGCGGGAGGGATTGTGCTGACATAATTTCAAAAGCGTTTATCCGCGCTGATTCTTGACTGCTTGAAAAGTCTCGCAAACTTTCGTATTCTTGTCAAGGATTAAGCAACGGTAGATGCCCGTGGATGTGTAATTATCTTGCATCCGGCATTATATTTCGTGAGAAATATAGCCGGACGCACTGATTACATATACAGGCGTGGGCTTCTGCGTTGCCGTCCGACAAGAATAGGGCAATGCGAGACGCCCCAAGCAGTAGGACGGTAACAGATACAGATTCCTACGCTTTTCCGTTTATAAACCAATTTATGCCAACGAGAGGATGACCGCGGCAAATTTAAAACAGCCTATGAAACGTATCTTTGTTTCGGTTTTCGCTCTCATCGCCACTATTGGTCTGGCAATGGGTGCTTCGGATGTTATCTACCTGAAAAATGGTAGCGTAATCAAGGGTGACATTGTTGAACAGGTTCCCGGTAAGTCGTTAAAGATTAAGACCTCTGACGGCAGTCTATTTGTGTGTTCCTTTGATGAGGTGGAACGTATCACCAAGGAAGAGGAATCGCACCCCGACGGAAAAGGGCATCGCGGTCTTGATTTTGGCATTGACGCGGGTGTTGACGTCATGGATGGTGGTGCCAATTTCCCGATTGAACTTATGTTGTCGAAGCGATTCAATCAACACGCTTCGCTCGGTCTTGGTACCGGCGTTAATATTCCTACCGGAGGCGGCGATGTATCCATTCCTATCTTTTTGGATTTCAAAGGCTACTTGCCACTTAAATCAACAAAGCTAACGCCATTTCTCGACATTCGCGGAGGCTATGTAGTCAATACGGCAGAATCATACACCGTAGGGTCGGGCAAGTACCGTGTAACTGTGAATCCATCCGATTTCGTGATGGCATCAATTATGCCGGGTGTCCGTTTTCCCATATCGGGACGTACGGACCTTGACTTCGGGCTGGGATACATGATGTATGCCCCAACCTCCGATGGGGGTAAAGTAACAAGCGCATTTGCCATTCGCTTAGGTATGAATTTCCACAAGTCAACCACCCCCAACACCAAGACCACCAAACGTCCTCCCGTGCCGACGCGCAATACTGGCTTCGAGTTTGGTCTTGACGCATACGCCGCGCAGGACGCGGGTCTCAATCTTATCTTCGGCTACCGACTGAGCAAGAAGCTGACCGTCGGGTTTGGGGTTGGCTTCAGCAGCTCTATGCCTGAACTTATTAAATACTCACAGAGCTATACATATTATAGAGAACCCGATGCCAGTGGCGAAATTGTGAACCAACAGTCATACGAATATGAAGAACCTTTAGCTCTTTTTACAAAATTTTTCCTACGCGGTGAATACCGTTTCACAACAAAGCGATTTTCTCCCTATGTGGCTTTAGACTTAGGCTATCGTAAAACTTTAGAGGATGATCAACAATATGTTGATGCATTGGGTAAATCGTTTGATATGTACTGTAGCGGCATTCTTGTCCGCCCTGCTGTAGGCGTTTCGTGGCGATGCACTAACAATTCTTACCTGCAGCTACACATAGACTACGAGTTAAGCAACGGCGGCATCAGGAGTTATGATGAAACACAAAACATCAGTGGCGGTTGGGGCTATGACAGATATAATTCGTTTCGATACAAATGTAGCGGTGGAAAATTCTCACCTTTCTCAGTGGGTATCACATGGAAACACACATTTGCTCTTTTTAGCCGCGACTAATCCCTCATCCATAGCCTGCGATAATTTTGATTCGGGCTCTTTATTCCTATAATTTCGTCAAAGGAACGAGTTTTGTAATATCCTCCTAACAATAAAAAAGCGTCCATCAACCCGCAGGGAAGGATGGACGCTTTTTTTGTGTTGTCTTACCAAGATTCGAACTTGGACTGAAGGAACCAAAAACCTTAGTGCTACCATTACACCATAAGACAATCATTCGCGCTCAAGAACCTTAAATAGCTCCTAAAGCGGTGCAAAGTTAGCGGTTTTGTTTGGATTTTGCAATATTTAGGTGGATTTTTTTGCACGAAAGAGCGTGCGAAGGGCAAATTTTATGTGTCGGAGCGTTGTCGGCACCTTGCCGTAATAGTGTGACATGATTTTATATCGCTCTTTAAGCGAGGCGCGATGGTTTTCCGTGGTGAGACCTTCGCTGAGATAGTGGGCGGTTACGGCGTTGACATAGACGTTGAAGGGCGAGTGGCGGAGTGCGCGCACGCACCATTCATAGTCGGATGAAAAACGATACTGCAGGTCATATGGACCGACAATGTCGCGACGCACTGCCATTGCCTGATGGCAAACCAACATTCCGTCGGCAAACGAGCGGAATTCGAGATGCTCCGGCGCACGCAGGTGGCGCGGACCGATTACACGCCGGTTAGCGTCGACAAGCTCAGTCTGTCCGTAAACGATTCCGGGTTCGGACGGCGCGGAGGTGATAGCGTCGGCGTAAATCTGAAGGGTATCGGGCGAGGGGAAGGCATCGCCGGCATTGAGGAAAATAACGTAGCGTCCACGAGCCATGTCGAGTCCGTGGTTCATGGCGTCGTAGAGCCCGTTGTCAGGTCCGCTGTAAATCTGTTTGCAGCCTACTTTCGCTTTTGATGCGATAAATACGGTCTCATCGATTGAGGCACCGTCGACAAGGATAAATTCAAAATCCTTAAAGGTCTGCGCCTCAATGCTTTCGAGGGTAGGAGGAAGAGTGGTCTCCGCATTAAACGTAACGGTGATTACCGAGAAGAGCATTAGCGGATACGGTCAGCTGATTTGAGAAGTTTTTCGTCGGAAATTATGGCGTTGCGTCCCAATATGTCAAAGATTCCGCTTGCTGCCATGCATAGCGGTGCTACCAGACGCAGCGAGCCGTCAGGGTCAGGTCCGAGATAGCTCAGCGCAACCACATAGCCTAAGGAGAAAACAGCCATGAACGCCGCAAGGGCAGCAACCAGTTTCTGGCGACGCAGATTGCGGAACATGAAGATTGCCAAGAGAGGTAAAACAGTGGCAAGCACGGTAAGGATAAGCATGAAAATGTTGCTCCATGCGTAAACATCCATCGAGAAATGGTCAAAGTGGAGCCACGGAAAGAAAAGCGAGGTCAGCGCGCAGCCGAAGGCAAGAAAGAGATACAGGCTCTGGATTCGTTGAATTTGCATAAGTTTTGATTAAAAGAGGGAGAATTATTGTTTAATTGCATCGAAAAACTCCTGTCGGAGCTCGCGATTTGTTTCAAAAACGCCGAGATAGTCTACTGTAGTGGTTGCGGAGTCCTGTTTTTCAACGCCGCGCATTTTCATGCAGAGGTGTTGGGCGGTACAGCTGACTATCGCGCCTTTGGCGGGCAGAGTCTCGAATATTTCGCGGCAAACCTGAGCCGTAAGGCGTTCCTGCACCTGAAGACGGCGGGCATAGGCGTCGACCACGCGCGCAACCTTGCTCAGTCCCACCATAGTGCCGTCGGGAATATAACCGACGGATATGTGTCCGAAGAAGGGTGCGATATGGTGTTCACACTGAGAGTAGAACTCAATGTCCTTGACAATCACCATCCGCGAGCCGTTATAGTCAAAAATGGCTTGACTGACTAAATCGGAGGGATTGGTGCGATAGCCTGAAGTGGCATACCACATGGCTTTGGCTGCACGCATGGGGGTCTTGCGCAAACCTTCGCGTTCAGGGTCTTCGCCAATCAATCGGAGTATTTCTTCATAATGGGCGGCTATTTGCGCCACTTTTTCTTCGTCGTATTGCTTTCTTTCCATTTATTCGGCAGATGCGGATGATTTAATTCGGTCACGGACCAGTCTCATTTCTTTTGCGTAGCCCGGAAATTGCTTTTTAAGGAGCGAAAGAGCGGAGTTTCCGTCCTCATATGAACGGAAATCGCCCACTTTTAGTCGCCAATAGGGTGATTCGAAACTTACGTAGGTAGCCCACTCGGGAAACTCCTCGCCGATGGCTGCGGCACGCGCATGAGCCTCGGCGCGCGCGGTGCGCGGATTGTTGCCGGAGAATACCTGCACGCGATACCCGCCGGTTTGAGCCGTCGGCATGTCGCCGTCAAGGTCGGCAACCGTAGTCCGGCGGACGGGAAGGAGCCGTTGGGTAAGTTTCTGCGGCTGATTTACCGTGACACGCGGATTGCGGTCAATCCTGCCGATAATGCCGAGAGTGTCTGCAGGCTCGGAGGCTCCGAGAGTAAGAGCCAGAACCGCAACGATGGCAGTTATGAATCGTTTCATGTCAGTTTCGTTATGATTTTGCGTATTATTTATTCGGGGAGAGGCGGAGTAAAGAGGTCAAGGGCGTCAATATCGAAGTGTTCGGGATATTTAAGCATTGCTCCGAGCATATTCAGGAAGGTACTGAAGCCGATGGCGGTCAAAGTTGAGCTGATATTCCACTGAGTGCGGAGTTTCAGCGGGAAGATTCGGTCAAGGCTTTTAACGGCAATCTTAGCTCCTTCGAAATCTTCGCGGCGCAACATGGAGAGAAGTCCGGCGACGCAGATGTCAGGGGTGAGTTTGTGGGGGAAGACGTTGAGGTAGTTTATAAACCAGTTGGCAAGAAGGTCATAATGACCGGTTACGTAGAGCGCGGAGTAGAACGCCGGATAATATTCCTGCGGGAGTGACTCATCCTCATGAAGGACATGGAGGAGTTTTGCCGCGGCATGGTATTCGCCCTGACTATAGTATTCGGAGGCGCGGTCAAGCCATTCCTGTTTTTGTTCGCGACCCACGGTTTCATAATGATACTTGAGCAGCGGTTTCAGTCCGGCTGCTTCAAGGCGCAGAAGCAGGTCAATGGTGGCGACATCATCGGGACGCGTGGCGGTTCTGTCCTTGAGCAGCTCGATAGCCTCCGCCCGGCGGTTAAGTCCGATGAGCGCACGTGCATATAGGCTCACAACGGGGAGGTCCTCATGCATCATGTTATCAAGATAGGGCTTTAGAAGCTTTTCAGCTTCGCCGTAGCGTTCAAGGTTTATGAGGACTGTAGCACTCAGGGCGATTGCCGTCATGCTCTCCGAGTCGATAGCCAAGGCGTAGTCCAAGGCTGAAAGGGCGTCATCATTGCGCGAAATGCTGACATATTCCTGCGCCAGATTTATCCAGAAGTCGAAGTTGAAGGGCTCAATTTCGGTTAACTCTTCAAGCTTTTTGATGGCATAATCTGTCAAGCCGTTTGTACTCGCTATGATATAGAGTTCGTAGAGCAGAGCCGGAATATATTCACACTTTTTGCGCAGCCGCTCTTCGTTGCCGATAATCCATTCGGTAAGTCCGCAAGCCGAGGCGCAGTCAATCAGCTGAATGATTGACTCGTCGTCAAACTTTTCCGTGTGCTCAATGAGTTTTTCGAGCCTTTTTCGGGCAGATTCCTTTGAAATCTTGTCGATATTGGCTCGGATTTTAAGCAAAGTCCACAACGGACCGGTAGCCATGGGGTGATTAGCCATGGCTTGCGTACCTTCGTTAAGGCTCAGGTCATGGAATAGAAAACCGCGACGAACGGCAAGCTCCTCATTGTCGGGAAAATAGCGGTATCCGCGTATCAGGGCTTCGATACGGACATAGTCATCTTGGAGGTCAACGGCTTGATCGATAATGGCAATCAAGTCCTCGGCATCGTAATAGTCGCTCTCGGAGCCTTCCTTCAGTGATTTTTTGAAATTTTCGTAAAGCTCTATGCGTTCGTTTGTCGGTTTATTGACACTCATTTTTTCTGTTCCTTTTCCCAGCTGTCCTTCAACCCTATGGTGCGGTTGAAAATCAAATGGTCAGGTGTGGAGTCCTTATCGGGTGTGAAGTAACCAATGCGTTGGAACTGGAATTTGGTGCCCTGTTCAGCTGCTTTTTCTGCGAGGAACGGTTCAATTTTAATTCCGCTGACTACCTTGAGCGAGTCAGGGTTGAGCAGTTCGCGGAAATCTTTTTCTGTTTCAGCCGCAGGATTCTCTACAGCGAAAAGACGGTCGTAGAGGCGAGCTTCGGCGTCGATGGCATGAGCTGCGCTGACCCAGTGGAGGGTACCCTTGACTTTACGCATCGAGCCGGGAAGACCGCTGCGTGTGTCGGGGTCATAAGTGCAGCGGATTTCGGTGATATTGCCGTCGGCATCCTTCACCACTTCCTCACACTTGATGATATATGCGCCCTTCAGGCGGACTTCGCCGCCGGGAGCCAGACGGAAGAACTTTTTGGGCGGATTTTCCATAAAGTCCTCACGTTCGATGTATATTTCGCGGCTGAATGGCATTTCGTGAGTGCCTTCGGCGGGATTTTCCGGATTATTCTCCATGCTGACCATTTCGGTCTGACCCTCGGGATAGTTGGTTATAACTACCTTGACGGGGTTCATCACCGCCATGACGCGGGTGGCACGGCGGTTGAGGTCATCGCGCACGGCATGTTCGAGCAGTGAAACCGAGTTCAATGCTTCATATTTTGTATAGCCAATTGTATCGATGAACTTGCGGATGCTTTCGGGGGTATAGCCGCGACGGCGCATACCGCTGATTGTCGGCATACGGGGGTCATCCCAACCGCTTACCAATCCTTCCTGAACCAGCTGGAGCAGCTTGCGCTTCGACATTACGGTGTAGGTCAGGTTCAGTCGGTTGAATTCAATCTGACGGGGGCAGTAATCGCCGCCTTGAGCCAGCTCCTGAGCGAAGTAGTCGTAGAGCGGACGGTGAGGTACGAATTCGAGGGTACAGATTGAGTGGGTCACACCTTCGAAGAAGTCGCTCTGACCGTGGGCAAAGTCATACATGGGGTAGACTTTCCATGTGGTTCCGGTGCGATGATGGGGGTATTTCGTGATTATGCGATACATAATCGGGTCGCGGAAGTGCATATTGTCGCTCGCCATGTCGATTTTGGCGCGGAGCACACGCGCACCGTCGGGAAACTCGCCGGCATTCATTCGCATGAACAGGTCAAGGTTTTCCTCCGGAGTGCGGTCGCGATAAGGCGAGTTGATGCCCGGCTGGGTGGGAGTGCCTTTTTGTGCGGCGATTTCTTCCGAGGTCTGGTCATCGACATAAGCCTTGCCTTCCTTAATCATGCGGACAGCGAGGTCAAACAAGCGGGGGAAATAGTCGCTGGCATAATACTCGCGGTCGCCCCAGTCGAAACCGAGCCAGTGGATATCTTCGCGGATTGCGTCGACATACTCGACGTCCTCCTTGACGGGGTTGGTGTCGTCAAATCGGAGATTGCAGGTGCCGCCGAATTTTTCGGCAACGCCGAAGTCCATGCATATAGCCTTGGCATGACCGATGTGGAGGTAACCGTTGGGCTCCGGTGGGAAGCGGGTGTTGAGGCGTCCGCCGTTTTTACCTTCAGCCAAGTCATTGGCAACAATCTGTTCGACGAAGTTGAGACCTTTTTTCTCGCCTTCTTCAATAATATCCTTGTTTTCTTCGCTCATAGTGACAAATTCTTTTATATTAATGTGCAAAATTAGCAAAAAATCCTCAAATACCCAAATCGAGTAAAAAAAGCGGACCTCCGCCGGTATGGCAGAGGTCCGAAACAATTATTGGGGGGTAAAAATCAGCGGCGGCGGGTTTTGGCAACGATTGCGCGCTTGCCAACTTTAGCCGATGATTTTGCTGCATTGAATTCAGCCTTGAAGCGGGCAGGGAATACAATTGCTTTCACATTTGAACGGAGAGCCTTGCTTGTCAGCTTAGCCATAGCCTTCGTTGCGGGGGTGGCGGTAGCAGCGACTGCTTCTTCGCCGTCAAGATAAAGCGCGAAGTCCATGTTGGCTTCAAAAGTGGGCACACCGTCAAGTGACACAAGGAAGTTGGGCATTACGCCATATTCATCCTCGAGGGTGCAGGCGGGGAGTTCAACCTTGTTGTCGCTGAATGTGCCGTAGAGTTCCATAGGAATCTGGTTGGGGTTAACTCCGTTGGCAATCAAATAGTATGAGTAGCTGAGGAGACCGAGTGACTTGCCGTTGAAAATGATTCCGGTCTCAGCCAGCGGGAAGTAAACGATGCCGTCTGCGATTTCTGCGAATTCGATTGACCCGAACTTGTCGAAAGTCATGCCAAAATCACTTACTAATTCGGAATCAACGAAAGGATTGACAATACGGTAGAGACCGTCAAATTCATCGCTCTTCTGGATAACGACGTCGAGGTGTTCTTCCAGATTCTGGTCGGCGAGTGCGCTGAACAGGTTGTTGACAAAGAGTCCGTTTTGTGAAATCGTTGTCCAACCGGCATATGGGTCGGCAGAAACGAAGTCGAATACGCAGGTTTCGATAACTTTGCCCTCAGAGTTCTTGTTGTAACCGATAGCTACAATCTCATACTTTCCGGAGGAGGGGAAGGTCATGGTGACGTTTCCGCTTTCCTTGACGGTCTGGATTGTATATTCGCTCTGGTCTAACCATGCGAGCTTGGCTACAACTTCCTCGATTTCTTCTTCGGTCAGACCTTCGGAGTCCTCAGGAAGTTCAACTACGGTATAGTTGACAAAGTCAAGGGTCGGGCTGAGCTGGAAGTCGATAACGGCATAATCTATGTTGCCAACGTTTACCTGACCCTTGTCGATGATTGAAAGGGTGTATACATTGGTGTCGGCATATCCGTCGAGGTTGATGTACCAAGGAGCGGGATTCCATGCGCCTTCCTCATCGAAACACATTACGTTGACGGTAAAGATACCGCTCACGGGGTCAAACGATGATTCATTTGCAAAGCTGTTGGGATAGAGGATGGAAGCCTCGGCATAAGAGATACCGGCAGCCAGCACGCATTCCTGAATGGGGAGGATGATGGTTTTGCCGCCGTCAGGGGTGCTGAAAGTCCATACGTCGAGCCATTCGGGATTGTTTATGTCATCATCGTGGGGAATAAGGCTTTCATTTTCCTCTTCGCCGTCATAAACCTGCATGATGAACTCAATCTGGTTGGGGTCCGAAGGAATATGACGCTCGAATACACGGGCGGGCGATAAGGTCTCGGTTGAGAACGGCGAGCCGATGGTCCATGAGCCGTAGCCGTCCTGCTCCTCGGTGGTGCCCTTGAAAAGAGCCCATTCGGTCATTACCTCATAGTTCAGAACGAGTTCGGTAGAGGCGATACCGTAAACGTCGGCGTTAGCCTCATCGATGGCAATGTTGATTGAATAAGGAGTGTTGGGGGTCATCGCGTTTGCGTCATATTTGACGGCAATCTGCGTGAACGCCTGATTTTCATCGAAAGTTACCTCGGGAGCTACGTGGAAAATCTGAGCGTCAGCTTCCTGCGGGAAGGTTGCGAGAATCTGGACGGTCAGCGCGCTCTCCGAGTTTGCTTCCGGACGGTAAACGGGCACGAGAACTTCGGTTTCATCAGCAGTAACGATTTTGCTGATTTTATTCTGGGCGAAATATACGCGCTCTGAGGCCGATGGTTTGGCTGCAGGGGTGTAGCCGGGTTCATCCTTGCCGTCGCAGGCAGTGAAACCCAAACCAACCAGTGCCAGCATGGCAGCTGAGATATAGTGTTTGATATTCATTTCAGTTGATAGTTGTTATGGGTTGGTAAAACTTACTCTGCATCCTCATAGTCTGCAACGGGAGTGGGCTGAGGCTGAGCAATGTTATTGTCTTCGCTGACAAAACCGGGGTTACCGTTGATTTCAGTCTGCGGAATGCAGTAAATCAGGACGGGGTCAGTAGGAGCTACGTTGTAACACATGGTCTCATTCCAGCCGCCGCCACGACGGTCAAACGGTTTTTTGAGACGCATGAGGTCAAAAGTGGTCAGACCTTCGCCCCAAAGTTCGACACGACGCTGCATCCAGCATTCGTTCTGGACATCTTCAGCCGAGCCTCCGGCAAATGCGTAGGCGGGGTCGCGGTATGTCTTTACGAACTGGGTAAGAATCTGTGCGCCGGCAGCGGGACCTGCTGTGCCCATAGCCTTGGCTTCGGCAAGAATGTAATACATTTCCTCGATACGCATCAAGGGGATATCATTAGCATTCTCATCCTGATAGATTACGCCCTGATAAGAGTTGAACTTAACCTGAGTGTAAGGGTATGCTTTGGCTCCGTCAAGGTAATCCTGCTGAGCCTGCGATAGACCTTCGCTCTGACCGTCGGCATCAAGGAACCAAGTCTTGCGGACGTCGGTTTCAGGAATCCATTCATAGAGAGCCTTGTTGACGCAACGCCATGCGCCTACGCTTGCATAGCCGTAGTTGAGCGAGCCCATGTGTGAAGGCCAGTTGATAATTCCTGAGGTTACTACGCGGTCAGTGGGCGCGATTGCGATACCCCACATCCAGTCACTCTCGTCGAGCGAGTTGAAACCGGGACCTGCGGCGTTGGCAAGCGAGCGGGGTGAACCCTTGAAGAGAGTGATTGCCTTTTCCGCATCGGCGGCAGCGGCATCCCATTCGTTTTTGACAAGGTTCACGCGGGCGCGGAGACCATATACGGCAGCGAGCGAGAGGAAACGCTTGGGCTGAGAGTCCAGTACGTTTTCGGGATTAAGACCGCTGCTTTCCAGAAGGGCGATGGCATCATCGAGGTCAGTGATAATCTGAGTATAGACTTCCTCAACGGTTGAACGGCCGCAGCCATACTTTGCGATTTCCTCTTCGTTGAGGTCGGTAACGAGCATTACGCAGGGTTTCTCCTCGTTGCCCTTATAGGTGAACTGATAAATCTGGGCGAGAGTGAAATAGTCAAAAGCGCGGATAGCCTTGCCCTGAGCCAGATAGAACTGGAGGGTGGGGTCTTCCGTTTCCGCGTTGATTGACTTGATGGCGGCGTTGGCTGCAAAAATCTGGTTGTAGCAGTTACCCCATGCTATGCGTGTTCCGTAGCCGGTGATATTGCAGTCATTCATAAGGGCTTGGTTGGCAAACCAGTTGTAGCCAATGTTTTCGCTGACAAGGTCAATGCCGCGTGAGTCCATTCCGAGCATAACGGAGGGGAAACCGAAGTCAGAGTGAACCTCTGTGGTAGCGGTGGAGACTACATTCATGTAGGTCGAGAACAGGGAGGTGATACCGGTAATTGACGCCTGTGCCATTTCCGGGTTCGCTTCCTTGGCGGCGACCTTCTGTTCTTCGGTGATGTTCTGCGAAAGGGGCAGGGTGTCCATATCGTAACATCCGGTCAGCGCAGTTGACGCCAACACACCGAGAACCGGGAAAAGCAAATATTTTGATTTCATAAATCGATTCTGTTTTGGTTGTTAAACATTAGAACTGAACGCGGATGCCGCCGGAAATGGTGCGCATGGGCGAGTATGTTGAGTTCTCGGAGGTAAGATAGCTCTGACGGGGGTCGAGACCGCGGCGGGCAGTCCAGAGAGCAACGTTTTCAGCCGCGCCGTAGAGACGGATTGACTCGATGCCAATCTGACGGGTCCACTTGCCGGGGAAGGTATAACCCAGCGAGATGTTGCTGAGCGAGAGATAGTCGCTCGAAACGAGGAAGCGGGTCGAAGTGGAGTTAGTGTAATTATCGGCGGCGTCAATACGGGGAACGTTGGTCTTTGTGTTCTCCGGAGTCCAGCGTTTGAGCGCGTCAACGTGGAAGTTCTTACCGGCGGAGTAGCTGTCACCATTGTGCATCAGGTCCTGATAGGTGTAATCAAGGATACGACCGCCTGCCTGATAAGCGAAGGTGATGTTAAGGTCAACACCGTAGGCGTAGAGCGAGGTTCCGAAACCACCGTAGATTTTAGGCATCAGGTTGCCGGTCTCGACGCGGCTCTCAAGAATGCCGGCGTCTTTGTTGCCGCTATAGCATGACTGGAAGTCAGCGGTTTTCATGCGGGTGCCATCCTCCTTTTTTGCCCAGTAGAGGGCTTCACCGTTCTTTTCATCTACGCCGGCATATTCAACCAGCAGGAGGTTATACATGCTGTGACCTTCCTTATAAAGGCGCGAACCGCTTACCCACTGACCGTCCTTTACGAGTTCAGCCGGGAGCTTGATAATCTTGTTGTCGCCGGAAGTAAGGTTGGCGTTTACGCTCCATGCAAAGTCGGGAGTATTGAAAATGTTGTAGGTAAGTTCAATTTCAAAGCCGTTGTTACGCATCGAACCGACGTTTGCGGGATACTGTGAGTAGCCGAGCGACGGAGCTGTAGGGAGGAAGAAGAGCATATCGGAAACCTGACGCTGGTAGTACTCGATAGTACCTTCGAGTTTGCCCTGCAGGAGGCTGAAGTCAAAGCCGATGTTGAAAGCGTTTGATTTCTCCCATGTGATGTCCTTGTTGCCCTTGAAATAGAGGGTGGCGTCATTCCATACACCGTCGGCACCGGTAATCTTGTACTGGTCCTGCCATGCATAGTAGTAGGCAGTGGCTGTGCCGAGGTTATCGTTACCGTTCTGACCGAACGATGCCTTGAATTTCAACTGGTCAACAATGCCGGTAGCGGCATCCATGAATGATTCCTTGGCGATATCCCATGCGGCAGATACGGAGAAGAAGTTACCCCAGCGGTGTCCGGGCGCGAAGCGTGAAGACGCGTCGCGGCGATAGCTGACGTGACCGAAGTAACGCTGAGCGTAGTTATACTTGGCGCGCGCAAGAATACCGCGGGTGGTATACTGGATGGGACGGTCGCCGTAGCCCATGCGACGGTCAATGGTGTTGTCAACGTTCCATGAGTTAGGGTCATAGAGGTTGTAACCGATTGCGCTTACAGATTCCTGCTCGAGGTTATAGGTTTCATAACCTGCCATGAGGTCCATAGTGTGGGCATCGCCAAAGGTGTGGTTATAAGAAGCCAGAGCTTGGAAGTTGATGGAGCGGGTGCGCTGTGAAATTTGGAAAGCACTGCCATGAGATGAAGCAGCCTGTCCGTAGAAGGGGTTGCCAAGGTCGTGGTAGCGAAGATTGGAGAGGTAGTAACCGGCGTTACCGGTGATGGTCAGACCTTCGATGGGAGTCAGAGTTGCATACCATTTGCCGTCGAACACGTCGGTCAGATATTCGGTCTTGTTATAGTAAAGGTCACCGATGGGGTTAGCCATTGACATGAAGTTACGCGAGAAATCGGTTGATACACCGTCACCATAGTCATAGAACTTGTGACCATAGATTTCGTTATACATGATTTTGCCTTCGGCGTCGCGCACAAACATCGGGTAAACGGGTGCCATCTGGTTGGCAATGTAGAAAGCGTTGCCTGATGAGGTAGCGGCATCAAGGTCCATGTCACCCGGAGTGTTTGAGGCAGAGTAGGTGTAGTTCATGCTTGTGCCGATTTTGAG
This sequence comes from uncultured Bacteroides sp., assembly GCA_964586765.1. GTDB lineage: Bacteria > Bacteroidota > Bacteroidia > Bacteroidales > Muribaculaceae > UBA3263. Next base: position 2,844 of record CAZPHN010000023.1, on the reverse strand, counting down.
CCAAGTCTTTGCCTGATAGTCAACTGTGGCGCGAGTGCTGAAACGGTTGAAGTCAGAGTTCACGATGATACCCTCGTTGCCGAGATAGCTGCCGCTGACAAAGTATTTGATTTTGTCGGTACCGCCCTGAATGCTCAGATTGTATTCCTGACGGAGACCATTGGTGAATGAATACTTGCTCCAGTCATCGGGAGTGTAGAAATATGTGCCGTCTGAGTAGCCGAGGCTGGCGTTGGGGTTGATTTTACCGTTACGACCAATGAGATACTCTCCGGTGGGGACGGTGTAAATCCGGTAACCGGTAGCGGAGTTCAGGGCGTTGTTTGCGCTGCGTCATGCGTTGGCAGCGTTGCCGCCGGTTGTTGGGTTGAGGTAGCTCTGGTTATAGTATGCTTCGTAAAGGAGTTCATAGTACTGGTTGGTGTTGGTCAGCACATTGTAGTTGGGAATACCGCGCGAGTTGGAACCCCAGCGGGCATCGAAGCTTACACGGGCGTTGCCGGCAGAACCGCGCTTGGTAGTGATGAGCACAACGCCGTTTGCGCCGCGCGCACCGTAGAGGGCGGTTGAGGCGGCGTCCTTCAGTACGGTCATTGATTCAACGTCGCTCGGAGCAATGTCAGCGATAGTACCATCGAAGGGCACACCGTCAAGCACAATCAGCGGGGCGGATGACGCATTGAGCGAGCCGACGCCGCGGATACGGATGCTGGGAGACTCGCCGGGCGCGCCATTGGATGAGAGGGTCTGGACGCCTGAAACCTTACCGGTAAGGACGGAGGTTACGGACGAAACGAGAGCGTCAGCAATCTGGTCAGCCTTCACAACTGATGCCGAGCCTGTATACTCGCTTCGTTTTGCGGTGCCGTAAGCCACGGCAATGACCTCGTCGAGGCGGTTTTCCTGCGAAGAAAGCTTGATGAGCATCTTGCCGTTCTTGTCAATGGCTACTGTGCGAGTCACCATTCCGACAAATGCCACCTGAATTTCGTGGCAGGTTACAGGTACGGTAAGAGTAAAGTTACCGTCAACATCGGTGGCGGTGCCGTTTCCGCTGCCAAGGGGGAGGGGAAGAACGGTTGCGCCCACCAGAGGCTCGTCATCCATTGCGGAAATGACGGTGCCGGTTACGGTGCGGCTTGGCAGCTGCGCAATAGCGGCTGTCGAGCAGATCATAACCGAAAGGAGAAAAAATAGAATCTTTTTCATGCCTTGATGGTAAAAAAATGTTAGATAAAAAATGGAAATTCCGTGTAGTTGAACGTGATGAACACGCAATAGGCTTTAATGGCGCAAAGTTAGTTAAAATTTCTAAATATGCAAGGGTGTAGTATTAAAAAATGTTCAGCCAACGTCGTTAAACGCTGGCTGACATGTGTTTATATAAATTAAGAAATGTAATCGAAAAGCGTTATTTCTTTTCCTTTACGGTCTTTTTGCGAACGGTTTTTGCCTTTACTTCAACAATGCCTTCCGGGTTCACTGTCTTTTCTGCTTTGGTAATCTTGGCGGCAGCGGGTACAGTGCGGAGGTTGTGCTCGATGTTGAACTGCTCTACGGAGCGGCGCAGTGAGGCATTTTCCTTGGAGAGGGTCTCAATCTCGGTTGCCTGATTGCGGATGGTGGTGAGCAGGGCGTTGAGCTCTTCGTTTTCAATGCTCATGGGGAACTGCTCCTCGACGCGCACAATGAAGTCGGCAAGTACATTCATATAATTGGTGAACGCTTCATACGGGCTGCCGTAGGGCGAGAAGTTTGCAGCGGCTGCACCGTCACCGAAATTCTTGGTCGACATATAGTAGAAATGGTCGGCACCCTGAAGATACCAGTAGTCCATTTTCAGGCGGCGGTCATCACACAGGCGCACACGTTCAGCCACTGAGTAGAGCTTTTCAAAAGCTTCGTTCTGCAGACGGTTGCCGAGCCATGCGCTGACGTCGCGGCTATCATCGACTGCCGAGATGGGGTGACCTACGGGAAGAGTGTCAACGGGTTTCAGCTTTGTTACTGCCTCTGAGGGAGTCCAGAAGTCAATTCCGCGTTCGGCGGCAAAGCGGGGCAGAGCTTCCATAAACTGGAAAATGCCGGTTTCGCGCGGCTGAAGTTCGCCGAGGGTCTCCATGTTCAGGCAGATGTTGATAATCTGCTCTTCGGCGGGAGTTGATGCAATCCAGTCGATATACTTGTCGGCTGTGAGAGGATATCCGCCCCATGAGGTGTCAGAGAAACGGCGTGAAATGTCGTCGCTCAGCTTCGAGTTGTTAAGCAGGAGCTTAAGCTTGGGGGCTGAGGCGGCAGAATATACATAGTTGGGGCTCTTCCAGCCGAGAACGTGCTTGGCTCCTTCGGTTATGCAACCCTTGAAACCCAGCTCCACGAAAAGGGGAGCGATTTCATCGGAGTAGATAAGCTCGGTATTGCGGATAACCTTGACGGTCTGTCCGAAGAGAGCCTTGATTTTATCGGCGTGAACCTTTACTTGGAGCATAAACTCCTCAGGGTCGATAAGTGATGCCAGTGAGTTGGGGTAAGGCATACCGAGGAATTCCACCTTGCCGGTATCGGCGAGTTTCTTCAGCAGGTCCATGAACTCGGGAGCATACTGCTCGGTCTGCTCGAGGGCGTCGCCTGAAATGGAGATTGCGAAGCGGAATTTACCTTTGGTGTCCTCAATCATGCGCAGAAGGGTTTCTGCGGCGGGAATGTAGGAACGCTGGGCAATGCGTGAGAAGATGTCTTCGTTAGCGAAGTCATCATAATAGTAATGGTCGTTACCGATTTCAAAGAAACGGTATCTTTTCAGGCGAAACGGCTGATGGATATTGAAAATGAAATTAATGGCTT
>CAZPHN010000022.1:0-40866 GCA_964586765.1 uncultured Bacteroides sp. | reverse complement strand
ATTAAATTGCAGAAGTGCTGAATATTATAGATGTGAATAAATTGCATCGGCAAGTAATTAGTTGTTTATCAATGGTTTATATTGACAGCAACTGACTGTTACTGAGCGATAAAGCTTAATACATTCAAGAACGCCTAATGCTGACAACTGTCAGTGTTAGGCGTTTTTATGCACCATTTTGTACGGATTCTGTACGACAGCGACTTAGACCTATATCGACTTCGTGAATTAAAATAAATACAAAGCTACTAACTCAATCTCGATGAAATGATAACGTAGATTCAAGACCGAAGTGCAAAATCATCGGCTCTGAATAATCGACAACACCGCCTCTCCTTCTGGGGAGGGGATGCCCAAGCGGCGGGGGCGGACTAAACCGCACCCAAGAGCGTATCTTTTCAACAAGCAACTTCAAAAAAAAGAAAAAGGAGACCGAAGTCTCCCAAGGAATAACTATTTTTGTAGTTGCATATGTATAAACAATTATCCCGGGAGCAAAGATACGCAATTTATCTGGGATTGCAAGAGAAAAAGACAAAAACTGCTATTGCTCAGCAGATAGGTTGTTCAGTTTCAACGGTTTGTCGCGAAGTCAAGCGGAATACAAACCGTCATGGCAGGTATGTGTTTCAACACGCCTGTGAGTTTGCTATGTTCAGAAAGGAGAGGAGTTCGACAAACCGCAAGACACCGGTACACGTTCTCAAACAGGCTTTAACCTTATTGGTAGAGAAAGACTGGTCGCCACAACAAATATCAGGGTGGCTGCTCAGGAGCAAGCGGATAAAGATATCTCATGAACGGATTTATCAGGCAATCAGGGCTGATGAGACAGGGAAGCTGCGTCAACATACACGACATGGCATGAAGTATCGCAGACATAAATACCGGAAGAAACCCACCAAGGTCAACTTTATCCCCAACCGTGTCAGCATCCATGATCGTCCGGCTGAGGCTGACGGCACTCGCTTCGGTGACTGGGAACTGGACCTGATTGTCGGCAAAGGACAGCGCAGTGCCCTTGTTACAATAACGGAACGTCTTACCAACTATACACTTATAGAATATGTTCCCAATAAACATCCACGAACTGTAGCGGATGCCGTCTGGAGAATGATGGTGCCGTTCATCGGCAATCCGCTCAAGACAATCACCACCGATAACGGTGTCGAATTCAGATATCATGAACAGTTTGCCCGTAAACTCAAGACAGAGGTATACTTTGCCGACTCATACTGCTCGTGGCAGAAAGGTGCAATCGAAAATGCAAACAAACTAATCCGTCAGTATTTCCCTGAAGGTACTGACTTTAACCTGATTACTAAAGACAAAATAATGGAAGTACAGAAGAAAATAAATAGCAGACCTCGTCTGAAGCTAAATTTCAACACGCCAACTATGGCTTTTTACAAACTTTGTCACTAATTTTGCACTTGCTTGTTGAAAGTACGAATATGTTAAAATTCTGATATTGCTTTGATAATCGGAAAATTATCACTAAGTTTGTATTAAGTCACTGTTGTCGGTTTGGCAAATATGGCTTGTAATGTATTAAGTTGCAGGAGGTTAACAACTTACAAACAGAGAAAATGCTCGTGCCTTGTACGGTTTTAATTTGTACTCTTTTGTAATTCAACAAGTTAACCGCCTCTGCATCGAATATCAAGTAACAAAAGTAATTGCATTTGAAGTGAACATGGAAGAATCAAATGATCCGACTGCAGAGGCTGCCGTATAGGAACAGCATCACCTCACTATACCTTGTCTCGGAGAAGACACGAACGGACAATAACAAGAACAAGGAGATTATACGGCTTGAGGACGCAATCCGGGCAATACGCACATCGTGAACTTCAAAATGGATGATTCGGCTTTGGCTATAATATGCACACAACAATAAATGCCGGGAAGTTGGGAACTTTCCGGCTTTTATAATTTTTTTGGATGATGGGGGTTAGAGGCGGATGAGTTTGGAGGTGGAGCCGACTTTGCGGATTATGAGTTGTCCGGCTTTCGGGGCAATGCGATGACCTGTTAAGTCATAATATGTAGCATCCTCATCAGTCATAATTGAAATAATCGGCGTGGTATCCTGTTTTTCGGGATCATAATTGACTGTGACAGTCCGAAGTGCTCTTTTATCACTAGTCAAATTCTGGTCAACATCAAGATATACGGTATGCTGACCTTTTGTTTGTCCCGTGAGCTTGATTCCATCCGCAGGGACATCACAAAATTCATCACTATTATCCGGCTCTTTGACATCGACACCATAACAATATGTCATATAGTTGGACCTCCTAATGAAAGGAACCGTATCATCACCATATATGGTATCTCCATCTTTTATCGTGAACTCAGGCTCAACGTTCAAACTTACCTCAACTTTAAGAATGTAATTATAATTCAAAACCTCTAACTGAACCTCAGAAAGCAAGACAAGGGGTTTATCAAAATAAAAATTGACATATTTCTGTTCTGTCTTAACATTTTCTTTTTTTACCATTACCTTGTTCAATTCACTTATCGATGAGAATCCAGATCCCTCAGCAGAAACGATCTGCATAACTTGTGAATCTAAATTATCAACGTAAAATTTAAATCCCATTATATTCTTAAACGTCTTAGATGTAATGGTAATTAATGATCCAGCAGGAACTCCAATCTCATTATCTTCATAATTCACATCTTCCAAACTAGTAATAACACATTGAACATCATCCGTCACAGCGACTTTATCGCCGGCTAAACTCTTAGTTACTTTACTTGGGTTAAAATAAGCCTTAATATCAGCATAACCATTTTCTTGTGCATTGCACAATGTAACAGAACAAAATGACATAACCAAGACTGCTACAATCTTGTAAAAATTTGATTTTCTCATTTATGAAAATATTAAAAATTATATGCGAAATTATGAAAATGACAATTCACTTTTGCGGAGAATATGATTTGTGGATTGTTACTTATCGAGGACGGAATATTTGGAATTCTGACTCTTGAATTCGGGTACGATTGCCTTCATCTGTGAAACTATGCCCATATCATCGGTATTGTCAAGAGTGCTTATGAGTGAAGTTATGGTGATATTTACCTCTGAGTAGTCGTACTCGCGGACTTTAGCTATCTTTATCTTGGTATGGAATGTAGGAAGTGTAATTTCCTTGTCGTTAAGCACTTCTTCATAGAGTTTCTCTCCATCACGTAGTCCGGTATATTTGATTTCGATGTTTTTTGCTCCGCTAAGCATTATCATACGCTTAGCAAGATCTGCGATTTTCACCGGCTCACCCATATCAAATACGAATATCTCGCCACCATCACCCATAGTGCCGGCCTCAATAACAAGCTTACAGGCTTCAGGGATCAACATGAAGTAACGAATAATGTTAGGATGAGTGACGGTAACTGGACCGCCATTGCGTATTTGTTCCTGAAATATAGGTATTACGGAGCCATTTGAACCAAGAACATTGCCGAAACGAGTTGTAACAAATCGCGTTGTACCCTCAATCTGCTTTTCTTTAATCGCCTTGTCGAGAGATTGAACGTATATTTCGCAAATACGTTTTGAACAACCCATCACATTTGTAGGATTGACCGCCTTATCGGTAGAAACCATTACAAACTTCTTGGTATTATATTTGACAGCTAAGTCTGCGATAATCTTTGTTCCGTTGACATTATTAAGAATTGCCTCATAAGGATTATCTTCCATCATTGGTACGTGCTTGTAGGCTGCTGCATGAAATACGTAATCCGGTTTATACTGATTAAATAATCGCTCCATCATACGTTTGTCGGCAATATCACTTACAATAATCTTGGCATCAACATCCGGATAAGAATTGTGCATCATAAGTCGAATATCGTGCATAGGTGTCTCAGCCTGATCAATAAGTATCAATTTTGAAGGCTTATATGAAGCAACCTGACGCACAATTTCAGAGCCAATACTTCCAGCGGCACCGGTTATCAAGACCACGTTATCTTTGATAAGGTCAGATGCGGCCTGCATATCCACTTCTATCTTCTCGCGCGGAAGTAAATCTTCAACATTAACGCGACGCAGTTCGGATACGTCAAGGTCTGACTTACCATCCCATTCCTTAGCGTGAGGCATCACCATAATTTTAATGCCATTCTTTGCCAAATTATCTATAATAGCTGACTTATCGCGAATAAAATCCATCAATAACGGCGATACAATCAGTATACTCGCATTCTTCTTGCGCATAATATCCCATAGTTTATCGTTAAAAGGATAAACCAGCTCGCCCAGTAGTCGACGATTGTCCATATCCGGCTCATCGGATACAAAACCGGCTACACGGTATGTCGCATCATCCGATGAATTTATATTCTTTGCAATAGCCACACCACCCTTCCTAATACCAAGAATGAACACATTCTGTCGAGTATTTTCGCTTTTGAGCGTGTCTTCATATGAAGTCTTTACCCAAACGCGCACTATCCACAGGAATAATGTTGTGAATAATCCCAATAGGATTATGTCTGATGCCGTTAGCTTTAACAAAGAGGTTTTCTCCAAAGGCAATTGAACAATAAAGACAATGCCAAGTGATAATATGACAGCTAAAGTCACACGTTTTAAGTCAGAAAATGATGAAAAACGAATAACGCCGTCATAAGTATGAAATACTCTGAAACCAACAACAAAACAAAGTACGACAATACACAGAGATAACATGAGTGAGGCAAATACAGATGCTGTATTCAACACACCATGATTGATTATATACGATAGAATTCCCGCAAAAAGAACAAAACAACAATCCAAAAGCAATATACTCCAATAAGGCAACGCCTTCTTAGAGAAATACCACTTCATTAAATTTTTTAAAGTACGCATGTGATAGTATTATTAGAAACGATTAATTATTCGATGATAAAATATTATAAAGATTAAATAAGACCTTTTTATTCAATCTCATTTCCTGTATTATATTAAGGTGCTCACGTCGGTGCAAATCAGAGCCAATTCGGTCAGCCATACCGGAAGAAAGGAGTTTAAGAGCCTTTTCTTTGACAGTATTCCCGTAATGACCACTAAATGACATGAGGTTAAGCTGGAAACGGACCCCCATTTCCTTTAAACGCTTATACGTCGAAAAACTATCAATGTAGATGTATCGCTCCGGATGAGCCAACAATGGGAAATAGCCTTTCGATTTAATTGCCTCTAATTTTTCATAGAAATGCAACGGTGAATTGAAATAGGAGGTTTCAACAAGTAAGGTATTGCCTTCGTTGCCAATTGGTAGTAGGTCGTTAGACTTCAGTCTTTCCATAAAAAGACCATCTATCATATTCTCAGCGGCGAGATTGAGTTCTATTGACCCATCATATACCTCCTTCAGCTCTGCGAATCTTTGACGGAGAAACGCTGTACTATTAGGTATATCCTCCATAATATGCGGTGTAAGCCACACTTCCTTAATTCCAGCCTCTTCATACCGGTCCAGAATTGCGATGGCATCAGCCATTGTCTTGATACCATCGTCAACTCCGGGAAGGATGTGGCAATGCCAGTCAGTCATACCGGTTAGGTCTAACTGACGGCCTCTGCCGAATACTTTGGAGAAAATAGACATATACGTATTATGAGACTAACTGATTACTTGTCATCCAACCATTTTCCCTTCTCGGAGTTGGATGATTTACCATCACCCTTCTTGTCATGGTTATAGTTATATCCGTATCCATAGCCATATCCATAACCATATCGATAAGAGTGAGAGTAACCGTAGCGACTATGACCTGAACTGGTACCATTAAGAATAATTGCCATATTCTTATATTTCTTCTCCTCGTAGAGTTTATCAACTTGAGGAAGCATGGATCGCTCAAGAAGTCCGGCACGTAATACAAAAATCGTACGGTCAGCAATCTTGTCAATAATTTGCGCATCGGCAACTACCTCAATCGGTGGACAGTCAATGAGGATATAATCATATTGCTTCCGCAATTCGCTAATTATCTGAGCAAAACGAGCAGTTTCGAGCAGTTCGGTCGGATTAGGAGGAATAGTTCCGACAGGAAGCACATTCAACATCGGAACTTTTTCATCTGTAACAATTGTTTGATGCACGTCAGCAATTTTGCCACTAAGCACGTCTGTCAAACCGGTTTCTGGCGAACCAATGTAGGCGGATGATGAGCCATGGCGCATATCACCGTCAATCACAAGCACTCGCTTGTTCTTTATTGCAAGAGCAAAAGCAAGATTCATGGTCAGGAATGACTTACCGGAACCCGGGTTGAATGATGTAATAGCAACAACGTCAGCCTCATCCTTATGAATTTTCATAAACTCAAGGTTCGTGCGCATAACGCGGAATGCCTCGTTGATTACATCACGCTTTCCGGCTTTTACCACAATAGCTTTAACCTGCTTTTCTTTGCCAAAGCGACCTTCCTTTTTGCGATTACCACCATACTCTGGAATTTCTCCAAGGAATGGAGGCAACAGGTCCTCAATATCTTTACGTCCGCGTACCTTTGTATTCAAGGTTTCCTTTACGAAAAAGAATGCAAATGGTATTGCCAAACCAATAAGAAATGCAATCGAAAGTATCCTGTGTCGATCCGGGGTTGGTGCTATACCGGAATTACCCGGTTTATTGATAACACGTGTGTTATATGCCGTAAATGCTTGCGAAAGTTCATTCTCCTCGCGTTTCTGCAGAAGATAAAGGTAAAGGGATTCTTTAACCTTTTGTTGACGTTCTACACTAAGAAGATTTTTTGCCTGATCAGGATTAGTTGAAAGTTTAGCAACGGTTTGAGCCTCACTTCCACGCAAGCTGTTCATCTGAGTGTCAAGAGCGACAATCTCATTGTCAATAGTACTGATAATTGCCTGTCTCTGTTGATTTAGTTGAGCATCAAGTTGCTGTACAAGCGGATTTTCGATTGATGACTTTGCAACAAGAGCATTGCGCTGGAGTATATTGTCGTTGTATTCACCTATAAGTGAGGTTACATTACTATTATTAAGTCCTGTGCTTGAAGGCAACAATTGATCTCGATTATCATCAGCAGTAAGATAGGAACGAATATAGCGAGCCATTGACAACTGATTGTTTAAATCAAGCAACTGAGCTTGTATCTGCTGATTTTGGCTCATATACATTGACGCAGCAGCATTAACGTTTGGCGTCAACGTTGCACTCTTGTATGATGAAATATCAGAATCAACATTACCAAGTTCATTTTCAATAACTCCAAGACGATCATTAATGAAATTAGAGGTTGACACGGCTACCTGATTCCTGTCACGCATCCAGTTTTCATTATAAACGTTGATAAGCATATTTAATACGTCATCAGCACGCTGGGTTGACTGATCTGCCAAGGTCAAGCTTAGAACAGAACCTTTTTCATTAGTCATTATAACTTTTAGTCTCGCATTATAAGAGTCGCGGGCGGCACTAAGCGGAGACTTTTTCACTTTCAGTTCTACTTTCTTACCTTCTTTATATACATGAGTAGGACTGACAACGAAATTACCGAACGGGGTTTCTATGGGCTCGTTTAACACCCCTGAAAACACCTTATTTATAGCATCCTTACCGGGGCTCGCCATATCAGAAATCTTCACTTCGCCATTTTTGTCCACTTCAAGATTGAACGACAACGAGCTATCTGCCGGAAAATCCTTAGCTGATACTTTGACCGGCAAATCATAACCATATGCTACGATATCATGAAAACGACCTTCATGATAATAATTTACATCAAGACCAAGACGCCTTACGACCTCTTCCATAAGATCTTTGGACTTGAGACTTGAAATTTCGTTTTGAAGATTGGTATTACTCTGTATTAATCCAAGATTAGCAAACTCCTCCGGTTCTACCGATTTGCCCTTTGAATCTTTTTTTATCAGAATCTCTGCGCTCCGTGTGTACACATTAGGAGTATAACGCAACTTAAGATAAGTTACACCAACACATATAAATACAGAAAGTAGTATCCAAGGCCAATGGCGGAGTGTAATAAACACAATGTCCATTATAGGGACAGTACCATTGGTATTAACAGACTTTTTCTTGGCTGAGTTTTGAATATCTTCGCTCATATCTTCAGTTGAAAATTAAAGAATACTGTTATGTGTTGTTTATTTAGACAAAGTAAGTATAAGGGTTATTATCGTAATGGCGGAGCTACCCAATGATATCCAGAATGACGGTGTATAGGGCGTATTACCATTCGGTGTCGTTTCGCGCTTGAGTTTATTGTTCGGTTCAACGTAAACAATGTCATCCTGTTGGAGATAGTATACTGGAGAGCTTGCAAGACTTTGCATATCAAGAAGACTAACTCGATAACCCTCCATCTTTCCTGCGTCGGTCTGACGCATCACAAGAATATTTTCGCGCTGAGCATTGATTTTCAAATCACCTGCCATAGCGATAGCATCAATAATTGTAAGCTGGTCTTTATTGAATTCATATCGACCGGGGCTTGCTACTTCACCGATAATTGAAATACCGGTATTCTCAAATTCAACGGTGACTATAGGATCTTTTACAAGATTCTTTTCTTGCAGCTTATTTTTAATGAATTCTGCAACCTCAAAGCGGTTCATACCCGCAATATGAATTTCACCAAGTACAGGGAAGTCAATATTACCCTTACCATTTACTGTATAATAAGCCGCACGATCACTGCTAACAGCAGCTCCTCCTACGGTTTTAGTGGAGCTTGTCGTTTGCCCAAGCCTATTATTTGGCGTAACAAGATTAAACAACAAAGACAAAGCCGGATCCTGAGTCGATACTATAATCGAGAGTTTGTCCTCCGGTTGAACTTTAATGTCCATCATTTTAATCGGATCAATGATAGTTCCGGTTTGAACATCCTGAAAATAATTAATGTTCTTGGGAGTAGAACAGGACCCAAGGAGCAATGTGGCTCCAAGTATAGCTAATGATAATGATTTTATGCGCATAGGTTAATAGATAAATATTGCTGCAAATTTACAAAAATTTCAGCAAACAAACAAATTAAATATCATACTAATAATATTCGTACTTTCAACAAGCAAGTGGGGATAAGTGTGATTTTTGAAAAAAGTATTAACTTTGCGGATTTATTTAAGCTATACTATTATGGAAAAAGAAAAAATTATCAGCATGGCTGCCGCATCCATTGAAGATGCAAGGGAGATTCTTAAGCAGTCAGGAATCATGGAGCTATGGGTTAGCGAAGGTTGCAGAGTCAATATTGTAGGCTCGCTTCGTATGGGATTATTGGCTAAACACAAAGATATTGACCTTCATGTTTACTCCTCGAACATTACTGAAGCTTCCTCATTCGCTATTGCCGCAAAGATGTCAGCTCGACCCGGAGTTGAAGAAATCACAAGTATCAATGGTCTGCATACCAACGAGCACTGTATGGCGTGGCATGTAAAGTACCGGTCCACAAATAATGAGTTATGGAAATTCGACATTATTCATATTGAATCCGGGAGCGAATACGACGGCTATTTTGAACAAATGGCGCAGAGAATACTGGAGGTTATGACGCCAGCACAGCGCGAAACTATTCTGCGTTTAAAATTCGAAACGCCTGAAGATGAAATAATTCATGGAGTCGAATATTATGAGGCAGTAATCGCAGATGGGATAACTGACCTTGAAGATTTACGAAGATGGGTAACGGTTCATAGATCCAAACCTCAATACTATTGGATTCCATAAACAATACGCCCCTCCGCTTGTTTGGCGAAGGGGCGTCGCTTATCAGTAGGAATTATAACCGATTATAGTTTAAAGGAATATACAAGACCGATGGTATGAGGAGAATCAAATTCATCAACATCAGTCGTTTTTGCAAATCGGTAAAATACATCAAGAGAGTTATGGCGATTGATTTTAAACGCTGTTCCTGCCGCTACGCGCCATTTATCACAAAAATATGCATCTCCAGTGGTATTTTTGGTGTGATTGACATCAGCAAGGAGCGAATATAGTTCAAACGACCAGAAAGGTGTAAAACGGCACTTTTTTGATGGTTTTACCTCTGCCATAATGCGCGAACGCAGGATATGCTTACTCTTTGACGACACCGTCCGGTTTCCGGCAGGAGCACCATCCTCAATATCAAAACGTGGAACCTGCATTTCAGGACGATATGTGTACTGGTAACGCTCACGCAAACTGAGCGTCAACGCCTTTACCGGCTTCCACTCTCCTGTCACACCTATGCTTACGCGGTGTTTGCTAACCCAATATGATGGTATATCGTAATTTGACGTTTTGTTAGCGGGATTCTGCGCCTGAATAAACTTGTATGCAACACCAATTTTCAGTGGTTTAAGCGGTTTATACGATGCCGAAACCTCTGCACTCCACTGGTCATTATGACTAAACCAATCGGCACTTCGATACTCCACACCGGCACCGACATTCAGTCCGAAACTGAACTTATGTCCGATTTCAGCACCGCCGAGGAGCGTCTGCGCACTCGTCGGAAGCGAAAACGTCACCAAAAGTGCGACAAGTAAATTCTTCAGTTTCATTGACCTTCCTTCGGGAACTTAATAACATTATCAACGGTGTTCACGCCCTCATCAGTTGGAATATAATAGACCTTTAGCATAGCCGTATCGCGCAGGAAATCAATATGTCCTACCTCTACACGCGAAATGTCGAGCCCGGTACGCTTCTTAAGGTCTTCGAGGAGTTCAGCCCTACGCTCAGGAGCTGCGAGTTCGGGGCGGTCATAAAGTACAAGCTTACAGGCAACGTGGCGAATCCAATTTGAACTCTCGCAGAACCAAATCCAACCGATAAACAACAGATTGGCAACAAGAGCCTGAAGCAAGTTCGAACATAACGCATTAATAACTGAAATAGCGATAATCACGAAAAGATAGGTCATTTCGCGCACCGGCATCGACTCAGTTCTATAGCGGATAATACCGAAAATGGCAAAAAGTCCTAATGCGAATCCGACTTTAAGTTTCACGCCTCCCAAAAGATAAATCAGGAAGAAAATACTTACCGAAATAAGAGAGAAAGTGAAATAATAGTCACGACGTCGACTTTTCGGATAATAAAGCAGATGAATGATAACCGTAACTACGAGAGCGTTAAACGCAAAGCGAATCAACAATTCCCATAGGTCAAAAGTATTAAAACCGTTGGGATCGATTAAATCCCATAGGTTTGTGGCTTTTTCGGCAGCCAGTACCGGGGTGTCATTAAACTCTTCCATTGGAAAGATTTATGGTTAATTGATTATTTATTTGATTTCGATATAAGTTTATCCACATAACGCAGACGTTCGCGGAAACGATTATGCTTCAGCGAAGGATTGGTCAGTGCCATCCCTATGCAGTATTTTGAGAAACCGCTCTGCTTTATACGTAAAGTTTTGAGCATATCAAGCACCGGTGAATGGGTAAGCCCGTCGCGCTTTACCTCGACAACAACAAGCGATCCCATATCCTTATCAAATCCGGTTTCCTCATTATGGAACTTAAGTTCAAGGTCGATGGTCAATCGCTCGGTCATTGCATTGTTGACAAGCGTAATCCTGCGGAACGCGTTGCTCAGCTTTGGCTGCAGATTAGCCTGACCATACCATGATTTTGCTGTCAAAAACTCGCGATAATTATTCAAATCCGGTGTATACTCGGGAATCTGGATACGTTTTTTGTCTGTTCTACCCTTATTATTCTTACGTTTTACTTCAAGAAATCCAACTCCGGAATTTTCATATCGCCGCACACGTATTTTTTGACGGGTTTTACAACCGCGCTGATGACGCGAAAACATCTCGTTTTCATCCGTATCAAAATATAGAGTAGTATACGGCATCAGCTTCTTGCCCTCTATTTCCTGAATGAAATAGCTGCCGGCTGCCATCTGAAGTAGTTTTTCAAGGCCGTCGGTAGTTGTGACGAATTTTGTATCCACTCGGTTCAGGAGCTTTACTTTTCCCATTTGCTCCAGTGATACCGACCGATATTCTTCAAGCAATTTTTGCAACATGATGCTGCGAAATTACGCAATTTTTTCGAAAAAAGCAAACTAACCTCTCGGATTACATCAAAAAAAGCGCATCCTGACGGATAAAATCTCCGACAGGATGCAGTTTATACTTGTTATTTTTATAATCTTTAGAATTTAAAACCCATAGAAACTACCAGATAGTTATGATTTGTCGTGATGGTTCCCTTCGGAGCGGTAAAAGCGTTTGACGCGAGGTCATATCCGCCTTCTACCCTCGTGGGGAAAGAGCTGAACGCCGACCAGCTGCTGTTTTGAGTGGAATGAACATAAGCCGCGTCAATGTAGAATCCGCCGGTGCGATAACCTAAGCCTGCTGAATAAGCATTTCTATCTCCCTTAAACTCGCTCATTGCCTGAGTTCCGGTAGTATAAATATAATCCATACCGTCTCTTACCGAGGTTTTTGAAGCAGAAGTCTTGTAATTGTAGCCGGCACGCACGCTCCACGAAGGCGTAATTCTAAATTCCGCACCGAGACGCACCTCATTGGTCGGTTGATAATAACGCTTGATATCGTTTGAAATATCAGTCAATTCACCATATTCATCTGAATATGACATTGAAGGATATGCCTCATATACATAATCAGCCGAAAGGATAAATCTGCCGCCGATAACGCCTGCCGCGCTCGCCATCAAACGCCACGGACTCTTCATCTTCATATCCCAATAGCCATTATTGGTAGTGGCATACGGATTTTCCTCGCCTACCATCGAGTCAATGGTGTAATTGTAATACCCGTCTGTCTCTATCTTTCCGAGACCGTAATCAGTCCAAGCATTTGTATCATAAGTCAGATGATACCACGTGGGGGTATGAACTGCAAATCCAAGACGGAACTCGTTGATAGGCTTGAAAATCAAACCGAGTTTAACGTTAAATCCGGTACCATTAACCGTCTGGAGATTTTCAATGCCCCACTCCGCATCTCCGGTAACTAAATTGAGTGAGTTTTCATTTTCGGGCACAAGGGCATCCGCAATCCGTTCGCCATAATATGATGTCTGCTTGTAGCTGATATCGTTTATTCCGAAAGCTATACCCCAATAAATCATATTTGAGAAATTGCCACCGAAATTAATCGAATACTCATCAAGATACCCCTGTTCGCGCACCTCAATAGACGCATCGCCATATGAACCTGCCTGCATCAAGCCGGTATATCCACCGCCGGGCAGCTGGTTAATCAGGAATGAGTTATAAGCCAATGCCGAAATCCAAGGTACATTACTGTCAAAGAACGGGTCGTAATTTTCATCTCCCCAAAGTTGCTGGGGAGAATATCCGCCGGAGAATGACGCTACATAATTTGTCCATGAGGCAGGCAGACTGGCGAAATCTCCCCTATATTTGCGGTCATATGACATAACGCGGTTATAGGTTGCGCCCCACGCGAAATATGGCATCACCTCCGAACCTGTTCTCATCGATCCTGCATAACCGAAATTATTACAAGCAGCACTGGTCTGAGACTGCGTCATAGCTCTGGTGCCGGTATTCTTCATCGTTGCATTGTGGAAATCAATGTCAAGAGTAGCTCCGAACTCGCTGCTGCGATAAACGCCCAGACCGGCAGGATTCTGGTTAAGCGTCGAAAGGTCTCCGCCAAGAGCTCCGAAAGCTCCGCCCATCGATACATAGCGGGCAGTTCCCCGCAGTTGCGACTGTGATGCCGTGAATGCATCCATGGCACTCTGGGCATTCGCGCCCAGAGCTGCACCGATGGCTGCTGACAAAAATATATACTTTTTCATTATCAAAAGTTTTCGGGTAAGTAAAAAAATCAGTTAGATTTAAATAAATCAGTGACGTCCGCCACGACCTCCGCTGCCTCCGCCGGAACGACCTCCGCCGCTACTGCTACCACCGCCGCCATAACTGCGACCGGATGATGAGCTTCCGCTGCTGAAACCACTGCTGCGGTTTGTTGATGACGAAGAACTGCTTGAACGGTAGCTCGATGATGAGGAACGTCCCGATGAAGTCGAAGAACTGGATATTCCTGTACGCCCGCTCGAATTCGAAGTGTTGCGTACCGATGATGATACGGATGAGCCCTCTGTACGTCCGGGAACATATCCGCCACGTACATTTGAAGAACGGGGCACGTTAGATGATGATGCCGACGACGTACCGGAAGGACGGTTGGTCACACCGGAAGGACGAGTCGACGACGGGCGACTGTTTCCGCGGTTGGAGTGGTTACTCAACACTCCGTTCTGGGAAGGACGGTTAGACGACGGACGGCTGACGCTTCCGGGACGAGCCGACGGACGCGAAGCACCGGGTCCGGCGGGACGTGAAGGTGTCCAGCCCCAGTTGTGACCGGGATAATGGGGGTGATGCGGACCGCCCCATCCGGGTCCGGGATGTCCCCAGCCCCAACCGGGATTCCAACCCCAACCATATGAGGGATAGTTCCAGCCCCAGTTCCAACCGAAGCTCCAAGAGGGACCCCAGCCCCAACTCAGGCTCCAAGATGGTCCGTAACCCCAAGCATAATTCCATGAATACCAAGGGTTATAATAGGCAGGGCTCCATGCCCAGCTCCACGCCGAGCTATAATAATACGGATTCCAGAATCCATCCCAAGGGTCAGGATTTTCAACGTATATATTTATAGTGGTAGGTGACGTGCGGTTTACATCCGCAAGTTCATCATTGGCATTATTGTAGTAATAAATCAAATCCTCATCGTCTGACCCGTTGACAATATCCGAGTTATAAAAACGCTCTATGCGACGGGTATACTCGAAATTATCGCCGAGGTCATCCACACTCTTATTATCGACAGGCTTGTATGAGCCGCGTCGATTGTATTCATCTACGTCGCGCGATGACGTAACGGTTTTCGTTGTTGTTGTAGTTGTAGTCACAGTCTTGGCTGCAACAGCTTTAGCAGGCGTTACAGCTACTTTCTCAACGGATTTCTTGGCTTTTGCTTTCGATGCGTCATAGTAAATGTCATCGTCGTAATAGCCTTGAGCCAGAGCATTGACAGAAAGCATCGCTACGGTGACACCGGCAAGAGCCAGTCTTAGCATTTTGTTGGAAACCTTCATTTTGTCTTTGCCTTTCTTTAAATGGTTAATTTTATCGGTTTTAAATTTGACATAAACCTTTTCAATAGGTTTAATCAAGTTTGACGACAAAATTACACATTTTTTCTCAATTTACAAGCATTTTGCAAAACATCAGACGCGAAAACACATAATTTTCGCGCCTGAAAGCATTATTTCCGATTATTTAGTTAAGCTTTTACTGAGGGTTTGAGGTCATATGATGCCATTGCCAACGAGAAGCCCCAATAGATAAATGCCAGTGAGGTAAGGAAGCTTACGTTAAGCATATTCTGCAGATAGCCGGCTTCAATAAAGAAGAATCCGATTACAAGGAGGAGCAGACCGTTAATAATCTGAAGCCACCAGTAACGGCGACCACGGTCCTGAACCGCGCTTATCAGGGCACCGATACCCCAGAAAACGAATACAAAAGCGATAAAGTAAGGGAACACAGCTTCGGCGAGGGTCACGCTGCGAACCAGCATAAAACCGATAAAGGTATCAACTACACCACCGGTAAGCCACCAGCCCCAACCGCGGGGACGATTAGCACCGGCACTTACGCAAACCTGCACGATACCGGCGGCAATCAGCATCCAGCCGAAAAGGACAGAAGCCACGGCATAGCCGATTGAAGGGAAGAACCAATATGCAAATCCGGCAATCACCATTAGAATGCCTACAATAAGAATGAGCCACCAAAGTTTGGTTGTGCCCCAGAATGATTTTGTTTCGTTCATAGCTTAGAATTTTAATAGTTAAACGTTAATTTTTATTCTTTGATATATTAACAATCAAACGTCCAATTTGGTTTATAACATTTTTTTTCGTAAATTTGCGCATTAATTTAATTCTTTCCGCCAATGAGTCAACAGAAAGTTTTATTCATCTCGCAGGAGATTCTGCCTTACCTCCCTTCGACCCCAATGTCGGAGTATTGTAACCATCTGCCCCGCAAAATTCAGGAGGGTGGCTATGAGGTAAGACTCTTCACCCCGAAATACGGCAACGTAAATGAACGCCGCAATCAGCTTCACGAGGTGATTCGCCTTTCCGGTATGAATCTGATTATTGATGATACTGACCATCCTCTTGTAATTAAAGTAGCGACCCTTCAGTCATCACGGACTCAGGTTTATTTCATTGACAACGACGACTATTTCGAACGCCATCCGACTAAAGCTCTCGAAACCACACTTGGAGCCGATGAAAATGATGAACGCTCCATCTTCTTTGTGCGCGGCGTAGCGGAAACCATCAAAAAACTCCGCTGGGACCCCGTGGTCATTCACTGCACCGGATGGGTTACAGCCCTTATGCCGATCTATCTTAAGCGGGTATATAATGATGAACCCGTGTTCAAACACGCCAAGATTGTCTATACCCTCTTTGATGACTCCCATACCCTGCCCTCAAACTTCAATCCTGACCTTATTAAGAAAATGAAGGCAGACGGCATTACGTCGCGCTTTGTCGGCTCTCTTAAAAACTGCGACATTGACCATACGGCTCTTAACAAAATTGCTATTGACTTTGCCGACGCAATTGTTCAAGGCTCGGAGAATGTCAATCCGGAGCTGATTGAATACGCAAAAGCTTCCGGCAAGCCGTTCCTCCCATACACGGGTACCCTTGACGAATCGGCTCCCGCATATGTAGAATTTTACGCATCTCTGCATACACCTGCAAAATGAAACTTTCCATTTTCAACCCTATAACGGCTTTTGCCGCTCTCTCAGTCGGACTCATTGCATGCCAAAGCGAGAACGCATCCCTGTCAGAACCCGGAGCGTCTATGGTCAGCAATAATATAGAGATACTCATTGACTCCTCATTTACAATAAGCTCACGCACAATTTTGAGCGGAGCGGTTCAAAGCCGCACTACCACTCAGCTTCTTGGTGCCATTCAGGCTCCGGAGTTTGGCAAGCTCAATGCCGATTTCATGGCTCAGATGTTCCCTTCGAACAATATCGAGACTGAAAATGTGACACCTGACTCACTTAAGCTGCAGCTCGTTTTTGAGAAAGCAGCCTTTGTAGGTGACTCTTTGGCTCCTATTGGAATTGAAGTGTACCCCCTGCTCAAGCAGCTTCCCTCCCCTATCTACTCAAACTATGACCCTGCTGCAGAACAGGCATACTCCCCCTCTGACCTTCTCGGATCATCAACCTTTACAGCCGTTGGTCTAAGCATAAACGATACCGTTGCGGCAAATCCGTATCGATTCGCATACGTGGATATGCCTGACGCACTCATGCACAAAATACTTGATAAGTACCGGTCAGACCCCTCACTCTTTAATGACCCGTATAGCTTTCAGGACTTTTTCCCGGGTGTATATGTGCGCCATACCTTCGGCTCAGGTCGTGTTACCCGCATAACAAGTTGCCGTATGGTTTACTACTATCATAAGACATATAAGGTAACGAACTCTGCGGGCGTAGAAACCGACTCGATTTCCAAGCTATATAATTATGTAATGGCTATGGCTCCGGAATTGGTCTGCAACACTAATATCAGTTATGACATCTCGCCGGCTCTTACGGAAATGGTCAATATTAACAAAACAGTTATTGCTGCTCCCGCGGGCTACGATGCCGAAATCGAGTTTCCCATTGAGTCTGTAATCAAAAAAATCAAGGAAGCAGGAGACCAAGCCCTGACTGTCATAAACACATTGACATTCTCCCTCCCCGCCAATGTGATTGCTTCTGACCGCGGAATTAACCCTCCGGAATATCTCCTGCTGGTTCTCAGCAGAGACAAAAAAGAGTTTTTTGCTAAAAATAAACTCCCCGACAACGAAACCTCATTTGTAGGCACTTATAATGCCACCACCAAAACCTACACATTTGGTGACATGCGCGAGTATCTGATTAAAATGCTTGATTCGGAAGAGCCGCTGACAGCCGCCGACTGGACGTTCACTTTGACGCCTGTATCAATGGTTACGGAGACAAATCAGTCGTCATATTACTATTATGGTACCACCACAACCGTCCTCAGCGGTATATCGCCGATGATATCGATGCCTGCCATGGTTGAACTCTTGCCCGAAAAAGCAAAAATCAAACTCACTTTTGCCCGTCAATCGTTCTAAAACGTAGCATCCCCAAATAACGACAGCCTACAAACCGGGAGCAAAATTTAATGTTTTGCTCCCGGTTTTGCGTTATATAAAAAATATTCGAATTCATCAATGTTGGTCATTTTCAGCATTTTTTGTGATTATTTAAGAATTTTTTGTTATATTTGCGGGCAAATTAATTATTATAACACACTCTATTTGTGAATGCTGATTCTTCAGTAAATAATGATTCTTTTTTAAAGAGAGTTTTAAAGAAGGTTATAAAAGCTACTCCAACCGCATTGCTGCTCGTTGGGGTTGCAGCCCTTCTTTCGCAAAAACTGATAGCTCCGTTTTCATTCACGGCAAGCTTTTTCAACGCCTCCAAACCACATGATTTCGACTTTGCCGATTTCTATAATATAGTCGCTGACAATAGACCCGTTAGGGAACTGGATGACAAAGTGATAGTCATCAACCTCGAAAACAGCGACCGCGTGGAGATTGCGACGACTCTTGACAATTTGCGACAGTACACCCGTCCTGCCGCAATTGGTGTCGACATTCTTTTTCAGGAGCCACATGACCCAACAACAGATATGTGGCTCATCAATAGCCTGCGGGACCTTGACAACGTAGTGATAACAGAATCATTGCTGCAAAATCCTGACAAGGATGTTTTCACGATTGCCGAACGCTCATTTTTTGCCGATACCATAGGCGGTAACGTAGAATTTGCCGCAAGCAATCTGCCGACGCGCGTAGCATCAGGCACCGTGCGCACATTCCGAGCCGAATATCCCACTGCCAACGGAAACATACCCGGTTTTGCTGCCGCTATTGCTCAAAAAGCTGACCCTAAGGTAGCAGAAGTGCTCAAAAAGCGTAACAAAGAGCAGGAAATCATCAACTATCCCTCGCGCGAAATCACTATACTGACCCTGAGTGAACTTGCAGACTCGATTGAAATAGTAAACGATAAGGTTGTGCTCATCGGTGCCGTCAGCAAAACAGAAGACATCCACCCCACCCCTACCGACAATAATATGTCGGGCATTCTAATTCACGCCTACGCTATTTCAACCATACTCCACGATAATTACATAAACCGCTACGGCGACTGGACAGAATGGACAATAGCCTGCCTGCTTTGCTTTATAATCACCCTCGGATTCTGCCTAATTCCTGTCGGCATAAAAGGCTTAGTACTTCGTATTACCCAGATGTTACTCCTTTTGCTTGTAATCTACATCGGTTATTTCCTTTTTGTTGAAAAGAATACGATAATAGATTTCTCGCCGTCGCTGCTGATGATTACATTCGGTCTTTTCGCCTGTGATTTAATGGTCGGAACCGTCTCGATTTATAAACACTTTCGCCAAAAGAAAGCGAAAGGCAACCCAAAATCCATGTCATAAAAAACACCAATCACCATATTATGAAACATTTCTATCTAAAAAAAGCTTTCAGTGCTATTTTTTCGGTATGTTTAGCAATGCTGCCGTTGTCAGCCTCCGCCCAGTTTGTGGTTCACGAGACTAAAGGAAAAATTGCCGTAATCCGTAATGGCGATGAACAGAGTCTCAACTCTGACGTCACATACGGTCGCAACGACCGTTTCCGTCTCGAAAAGGATGCCAGCATCTCGTTGCTCAACAAGATAACCAATAAAATCTACACAACAACGGGTCCCTGCGAAATGTCCATTTCGGAAATCGTGCTACAAGCGTCGAAAAAAGCGGAAAGTCACGCCTCGAATGTGGTCAGTGCCATGAATTTCGCCAAGTCAGGCGGTTCCACCACCGTATATGAACAGAACGGTATGGTCCGCCGCTCGCAGGCGGTTCTCGATCCGGAATATTATGACCTGAACATCGAGCCGGAAGCCCTCGCCATAGCCATCATCAACTCAATCGGCATGGAAGGTCCGGAAAACGCACCGCTCACCATTACTACCGATGACCAAGAAGGGCTCTCGTTCAAAGCTAAATCAACCGATGAAGCTCCTCTTTATTTCAATGTAATCAAATTCCGTATTAAGGACGGCAAACTCATTTCTGCCGATATTTCGGAGTTAGGTCAGCCCATAAACGCCTATGTCCTTCAGTCACAGCAGGAACTGGCACGCGAACAGCCGGAAGGTTGTCAGCCCGGAGAACTTCATCTCCTCGTTGCCACTCAATATGGTTATGACGTGGACAGCCTCCTTGACGTCATTGAAGAATTAATTGAATCAAATGCTGAAATTCCTGATTCCGACCCTGAACTCATAACCTATATTTTCCCTCTTAACCGAATTTAAATCAAATCAATATTAACCCTAATCACATTTCAACACAAATGTTACATTCGTTTAAACATTCCGTCTTTGCCTTGTTGGTTGGAACGGCACTTACCGCATCCGCCCAACAGCGCGAATACCATTTCACGTACCCGGAAACCCCTGTGGGGCTTGACAAGTATTCATCGTCAGTGGTTTCTCATAGCGATAAGAGCGTGTACACCATGAACGGTACGAAAATGACCAACTCAGGTAAAGCAATCCGTCATCTGAGACTCAACCCTACCGGTGCATATTTCGCTATCCTTGCCGGCGAGGGCAAAAAATCCAAACTTTACGTTTACAGAAACCACTGTTCGCCCCAAATGCCAGCTGTATGGACATACTCGAACAAGAAAATGGGTATCCCTACCGGTTTCGCTTTCTCATCTGACGGTCGAGTGCTGATGGTAGCCACCCCTACCCGCATTAACCGCATGACCCAGAAAGGTCGCAAGTTCGAACTTGCCGACACAATCGCGCTTGCCGGTCCTGCAACCGACCTTATTCTCAGTAACAACGGTTTCTACGCGGCTGCCCCCGATGGCGAAAAAGTCCGCGTTTATAACCTTCAGGAAAAAAACTTGCGTACCACCATCGATGTCGGCGAACCCATTACCGATGTAATGTTTAACGATGACTCTTCCGAATTCGCCGTTCTCTCATCTGAAGGTGTTCTCCGTATTTATGACGCTCGCACGTTCCTTATTAAACAGAGCATCGATGACCTCGGTCAGGGTATAGGCTTCTGCTTCAATCGTGACGGCAAATATGTTGCCGTAGCTACTGACCCGAGCCACATTGTTGTACTGAACCTTCTGACTCCGGAAGATGACAGGACTTATGTCGACGTACTGGAAGGCGGCGTCAGTGATCTTCTGTTCATTCCCGATGTAAAGAATAATACCCTGCTTGCCAATACATCATACAAAGCACTGAAAGCGCGCCGTATGGACAACATGGCTCCCTTCTTCGGCAAATTCGTCGGAGCGGAAACTGATGAATTGATGAACGAGTGGATGAAGATGCAACCGGATGAAACCATGGAGGAATACGTTCTCCGTGTGAATCCGGAAACCATTGCCAAACAGCGTCAGCTCTTCGAAGATGAAATCGCAACCCGTCTTGCCGGTGATTTGGTATTAATGTCTGCAATCACGCTTGGTGAATATGACCCACGCCACGAACTGCAGGAAGTGAACTTCGACAATATGCCTCCCATCTACCTGCCGGTGCCCAAGTCCGACAAGGAGAACTTTACTGACGCATCCACGCTCGAATTCCGCGACGTTCGCTACGGCATCATGCCTAACGATAAATTCGAGATGATTTATGCTAACGTCTACAACTCAGCCGACGGTAAGACTTATACATTTAATAATATCAACCGCGCTGAACTTAAATTCATGGAAGATGATGAGGATGATGACCCCATGACCCTCGAAGTAATTCAGCAACAACAGTTGGAAGAAATTAGACTTCAGGAGATTAAACAGCGAGTACTTGAGGAAGCTAAGCGCGACAATGTTATTTCAGACCACACCAACATTACAGTTGACAGCCGTCTGGAGCCGTCGTTCAACGCCAATGGTGACAAGATTCTTAACTATCGCGTGAAATTCACCTATGAAGTTGAGCCTGACTTCTCTATTCATGAGGACTTCGGACCCGGCAAATATCATGTCGATGAATCAGGCGCGGCTAAATCGATGCTCGCCATTGTCAAGGAGGCTATGGAAGGCGACTTTGCTCAGTATCTGCAGGAAGGCAAGCAGCTGAAAATCACCCTTAGCGGAACAGCTGATGCATCGCCTATCCGCTCACGTATAGCCTACGACGGTTCTTACGGTGACTTCGAGGATGAGCCCGTAACCAAAGATGGTCAGCTTACCGGTATTACCGTAACCAAGGCATCAGGCATTACACAGAACGAGCAGCTTGCATTCCTCCGTGCAGCAGGCGTGCAGGAATTCCTGCTCAACAACGTTGAAAAACTGCGCCAAGTTAATCCTGATTTCAATTACTCAATCTCAATTGCCGAAGGTAAAGGTGCGGAATTCCGCCGCATTACCGCAGAGTTTGTATTTATTGATGTTTTCTAAAAATATATGTCTACCCGCAAATATTTAGTAATAGCAATCGTTTCAGTGCTTGGAGTGTCTACAGCGACACTCCGGGCATTCCCCTCTGACCCGGATGAACTTGACCCGCTTTTCCTTGTTTCTTCAACAGAGGAAAGCGAAGTCACCGAACCGGTTGACTCTTTGGAACTGATGACCGACGAACAGATTGATTCGCTCAGAATGGCGCGTCTGCAAGCCGAGTTTGAAGATGTGCAAAACGTCTATCGCCAAATCAAAATGGCTAAGGTAGATTCAGAAACAAATGAGGAGGATTTATACCCCGTAGTCTACAAAGCATATGAAATGGCTACGGACTTTTTTAACAAACTGGATAAGGATGATAGTCATCGCAATCAACTTCGCGAAATGCTCCGAGATATAGACGCAGAATTGATGTATGGTCTATTTTTTCACAATGGAAGAAATGAATTAGCGGAAATGTCTAAATATGCCCGTGCATATATCGACATTCAACTTATTCCAGAGCTTAATGGAACAAAATGGATTCGCGAAAATAATTTCCCGGATATAGTATACATTTGTGCTCGAGATGCTTACAACAATAAGGAGTTCGAAAAAGCAATTGACTATTTCCGTCTATATTTCGCAACTGGTGCTGAAGCCCACCGTGAAGAAATCTATCAATCTATGGGTCAAGCGTGTATTAACGCAAAAAAATATGACCTTGGACTTGCAACAATGTCTGAAGGTGCCAGAATCTATCCAAACAATTTTAACATCCTTTATTGGGGTATAAATGCCTGCATCGACGGCGGACACGGTGAACGTATTCAGGAATTTCTCGATAAAGCACTTTTCCTCCAGCCCGATAATCAAAATCTGCTTGATATTCAAGGTCGAATATATGAGGATCAACATAACTATCAAGGTGTGATAAACATTTACTCACGTCTTGATCAAATGAAACCTAATAACCTAACAATTATCAAGCGTCTTGCGTTTGGTTATTATAACTTAGGACTCACTAACTACCTTGAGGCAATACGTACATCCGATGAAAAAACCGCTCGTAAATACAATCGTATTGCTAAAGACTATTTCAGCGCAGCTGCTGAACTTTTCCGCACAATAATTTCTGCAAACCCCACCGCGATTAAGTATTTACAAGGACTTGCTCGGACTTACAACTGCCTTGATAATAAAGCTGGATACGAAGAAATGAACTCGCGGATTATTGCATTGGGTGGCGAGCCGGTCAATGACATCTATATGCCGCCAATAATGACTGCAAATGATAACAATTCAGCCAACTATGCAACAGGTTCCTCAAGCAGCAACGCATCAATCGAAATTCCCTCATATGCCTCCTATTCTAAGGAATATGTAACCACAAGGTTGGAAAAATGGGGTACTAAAGGTGAATTTGAGCGCGAATCAGACTTCAACAAGCGCGTAAATGATGAAACCGTTAATGCAAAATATGAGGAACTCAGCCGCGAATGTGCCAATGAGTATTTGAGATTGTACACGAATGCACTCCGAATCAATGATCTCAAACTCAAGCCATATGATACGGAATATGAAACTTTCGGCATTGAGTCTGAATATGGACCTATCGTGCTGCGTGTGCCTATGAAAAATGGCGAGGCTGAAAACTTCAAGAAGGAATGGAACCAAATTCACTTCCAAGCTCCGACATTCTTCATCAACTCCGACGGTCAGGTAAGAATCGGTTCGATGAATTTCACCACCCCATCCGGCAAAACCTATGCTTATCGCGATGATGCCGGTCTGCAATATGGTTCACCCGCACCGGTAGTGGATTTCGGAACTATTCTTGCGACACATACCCGCAAACAACCCTCCGGCAATTCGCAGATGGCTCAGGGTGGCAAAATCATTACCGTTACGAGCGATGTTGACAAAAACATCCCTCAGTATGGCAAGGAGAATTCAAACACCGTTGCCCTTATCATTGCCAACGAGAAGTATTCGAATGTTCCCAACGTGGATTTCGCCTCTCACGATGGAAACACATTTAAAGAATATTGCGTAAAGACACTGGGTATTCCCGAAAATAACATCCGCCACATCGATAACGCCACCTACGGACAAATGCTCGGCGCAATCAATAATATCAGCAATCTGGTCAAATCAATGCCTAACCCCGACCTTATTGTATATTATGCCGGTCATGGTATTCCCGATGAGGCGACAAAAGACGCATACATCCTTCCTGTCGATGGTTCTGCCGGACTCACGAGCACGGCAATGTCGCTTGACCACTTCTATAAGGAGTTGGGCAACTTGCCGGCAAATAAAGTGACGGTATTCCTTGACGCATGTTTCAGCGGAGGTACCCGCAACGGCGAGGCTATCAGCGCGACCCGTTCGGTATCTATCGCATCAAAACCGGCGGCTCCCAAGGGCAACATGATGATTCTCTCCGCAACTTCATCGGAAGAAACCGCAATGCCCTATAAGGAAAAAGGTCACGGAATGTTTACCTACTTCCTCCTGAAGAAACTGCAGGAGTCAAAGGGTAACTGCACGCTGCAGGAACTAAGCGACTATGTGGTTTCAAACGTAAAGCTGGAATCCAACCGCATCAATTACAAACAGCAGACACCTACGGTTAACCGCTCGGGCGCGCTGATTGACGGTTGGAAGAAAGAAAAACTGCGCTAATTTTGTAAAAAATGAGACGTTTTTTAACCAATTTGCTCACATTTCTCATCCCGATATGCGTATTTGCCCAAAAACCGGTCAAGGTTGAAGGCGAATACACATATTATGGTAAAGATACCGAATCAGTCAAACAGTGTAAGGCTATGGCTCTTGAAGGAGCCCGCCTGAATGCGCTTGAAAAAGAATTCGGCGTGCAGCTCGCGGGCACTACGTATCAGGGCGAAACAGTCACCTCCAAAGGCGAAAGTCATATTTTCGACATCCAGAATAACACAAACGTCATGGGCGAATGGATTGCCGATGATGATGTCGAGTACGACGTAAAGACCATCGATGACTGCCCGGTCGTTTACTGCAAGGTGCGCGGACGCGCAAAGGCACTCAGCAACGAACTTGTTGATTTTAGCGCGCGCACGCTCCGCAACGGCTCGGCTGACGACTCCTTTCGTTCCGGCGACCGGATGTCGCTCGAGTTCCGCGCGCCGGTCGACGGCTATGTTGCAGTTTTCCTGATTGACAAAGAAAATGTATACACCCTGCTCCCCTATCTGTCCAACTCATCAGGCATGGTAAAGACAAAACGCGGCGTGGACTATGTTTTCTTTGACACAGCGAAAGCTCACAGAGAGTTCGGCGAGGTTGACGAAATGATTCTTTCGACCAACGATGATATCGAGCGCGACCGGCTGTGTGTGGTATTTTCGCCCAACGCGTTCACACGTCCTAACGACATTGCGAACGGAACGGACACTCCACGCTCGCTTTCGCTCAGAGACTTCAACCGCTGGCTGACCGACTGCAAGGGAAAAGACAAACGTTTCTCTACAAAAGAATTTAACCTGATAATCAAACAATAATTAATAATTTATCACTTTTAAACATTTATCGCAATGAAAAAACTGATTTCACTGCTTGTTGCAGCAATTTTAATGGTTCCCGCCATCTCTGCTGAACCCGTTAGCGCAAAACGTCAAAAAGAGCTCAAAAAAGAGTGCAAGGCAAAGACCAAACAGCTCCATAAAGCTGGATGGGAAATTCTTGGCAGCGCATACACCCTTGACGGTGCACTGCAGAACCACTATAACAAGCTCGCTGAATTAGGCGATGACGCAATTGAAATTTTCGGCACCTCAACCCGCGTAAAGAGCAAGAATGCCGGCGTGCAGATGGCTATCAACAACGCTTGCATCACTTATTCACAGCAGCAGGGTTCAGACCTCAAGGGTCGCGTAATCAGCGAACTTAACGCCGACGTAAACGACCCCACCCTCGAAATGGATAAATTCTTCAATGCTTACGAACGCACCGTTGAGAAAGAAATCAAGGGTGAAATGCGTCCCAGCTACCAGATTATCCGCAACAACCCCGACGGCACCTACGAAATTGAAGTTTACTTCATCATCAACGACAAAGTAGCTTCTGCCGCACGCATCCGCGCTATGGAGCAGTCAATGACCGAAAGCGAATACGCTCAGCGTCACGCCGCAAAGATTTCCGATTTTGTTAAGGCCGGCTTCAAAAACTGATGCTTAACCGACTCAAAAAAATCATCTATCTGATAACTGTCCTGACAGCGGGGATTTTTACCTTTCCCGCTGCGGGACAGTCTTCAAAAATAAGTTCGGATGCCGTAATTTCGGAATCCGACATGGTGCAGTTCGATTTTTTCGGAACTACGTGTGAACTGCCACGCATTTCAGGAATTGACTTTCCGGATGCGGTAGGCACTCAGGATGAATACCGCAAACTTATTGATGACCTTAAATGGAAACGTGTTGCCAAACACTTTATTCCATACGTAAAAAACTGCGCCGGTAAGCTCAACCTCAATGACTATCTGACGTATAAGCTTTTAAGCGGATATATCGACGCACTTTTGCCACAGACCCACAACTCGGTGCGCGCCGCCTTCAAACAACATATTTTCGACCAGATGGGGTTCCAGACCCGTTTGGGACTCAATCCGATGGGCGACGGAGTGGTTTTCCTCTCATTTGCCCAACCGGTCTATGATATGAAAATGATATATGACGCACCGTTCCGCTATTATGCCATACCGGAAGGTGAAGTTGATTTTTCCGATGAAATATCGGCAAGTTTCACACTGCTGAAACTACCTTCAAACTCCCATTTCAATTGTCCCGTCAGTCTTATACTCAAACCACTGAATATTCCATATAAACCGCAAAAATTTGAGTTTACAGACGGAACTTTAGCCATTAACGGCGAAATTAATGCAAATTTGCGTGATATACTTTACAAATATCCGCGAATGAACGTCGATGACGTTTTTATCTCCACTCTCCAACCTAACATGCGCGACTCAATCGTAGCGCAACTAAAGACACAGCTTGACGGTATGAAACAGAAAGAAGCCGTCAATACGCTGCTTGCTTTTATTCAGAACGCATTCCCATATCAAACCGATGAAGAACTTCACGGTTTTGAAAAACCATATTTCCTTGAAGAAATGTTTCTGCAGCCGGCAAGCGACTGCGAGGACCGTTCCATCTTATACTCCTATCTGCTGAAAGAAGTTCTTGGCGTTCCCAATGTAATTATAGGTTATGGCGACCATGTAGCGGTTGCCGTCCACCTCGATAACTCAGCTGTGCGCGGTGCTAAAATCGAGATAGACGGCAAGGATTATTATATTTCAGACCCTACCTATAAAGGAGCGCGCACCGGCAGGGTCATGCCCGGTTACGAGGAGGAGACTCCCGAGGTTTATTTCAAGAACTGAGGGGCAAGGACGAAGAGACCGAGGGTCAGACCGGCGTGCCATCCGCGTTCGGCATATGAGCCGGTACGATAATTGGCGTAAGCACTGATATTGACAATCTTCAGCTTATAGACCGCGGCAACCTCGCCAAAGAACTCGGGGTGCTGCACTCCGCCGTCGCGCCATGGAGTAAAGCAATGGAAAGCACCGCGAAGCTGCAGGTTATTGACAACCTTCCATACAGGGTCAACGCCAAGTCCAAGGAACGAGTAAGCACGGAAACCCGGGTTGAACGCATTGAAACATGAAGGTGTAGGAGCGTATGTAGGAGCATCGGCAGTAGCCACTTCCTTGATTGACGACGGCTTACGCGTGGAAGCTAACAATTCGCCTTCAATACCAATGGCGAAATAACGTCCGCAGTCCCAGTATTTTCTGACATTGGCGTCAAGTTGAACCCACTTGACATCTTTCCGTGACTTGTCAACGTCATGAGTTCCCAACATTCCTTTCAGCGAATATCGCATTTCAAGTCCTGAAGTGGGGAAATTAATTCCATCGAGGGTATTGTAGTCATAATTGAATGCCACCTGACCGAGTTTATATGTAGACTTAGTCTTACGCATTACGTCATTGACAAAAGAGTTACGCTCATAGCCATAACCGGCAGAAACTACGCCCATAGCATGGCGTCCAAGAGGCAGACTGAAAAGGTTGACTCGACCGAATCCCTGTAAATCACGTACGAATTTAGGTTCATTCGCCTGATAGAACAGACGCTCGCTCTGATTAAAGCGATGGTTGCTGACTACACCCTGCAATCCGAGGCTATATGGATTTTTACCACCGAAACGGATTTTGGCAAGCAACTGGGCTGCGGCATAGCTCTGACCAATCCATGCGCCGAACGATGCGTCAACCGCGCGGGTGTTCAGATTATGATAGTTTACAGCCGCATAGAGCATACTTGAGGTACTTGAGGAGATATATCCGCCAAGGTCAACACTCCAGTTTGATTTCGGGAACGCCTTAAGCAGCATCTTGAACTGACCGGAGTCAACCGGCACAGCGGATATTTCAAGATTCTGGAGTTTTCCGCCGGAAATGGCACGATAATAACCATTGCGGGCATTGTCAATGTCATATTTATGTCCTTTATGGAACTGGAACTGGGCAAGAATGTAATCATTCTGACGCTGACTGCCTCCACGACATTCGATTGACTCGAAATTCAGTTTGGGCAGCCTGCGGCGAAACTCGATTCGGCGACGGGTCACCTCGCTCTGCTCGCGGCGGGCAGTCACGCGGCTCTTGATGCTGTCAACCATTTCCAGACCGCGCTGATAGCCGAGCTCATAGATTTCCTTTGCCTGCGGGAAGTCAAGAAGCGAATATTTTGAAGCGTCGATATGGATATGGATACCGTCCTTGGGATTCATCGAATAGGTCTGCGGACGGGTGGCAAGTTCGCTAATCTGGTTGATGGCATTAGGAGTCTCCTTTCCTTCGGTATGCACGTCGACACCAATCATGATGTCAGGATGGAAATCCGCCTTCATCACGTCGACAGGGAAGTTATTGAAGATACCGCCGTCATAGTGAAGCGTATCGTTAATTTCAACAGGACAGAACACGATGGGGAACGACATGGACGCGCGGATTGCGTCAGTCATGGAGCCGCCGCGCGCCACTTCGCCACGCTGAGCCTTAATATTTGAGCTGACCGTTCGCAGCGGAACGAAAAGATTATCGAAATTACCACCACACGCCTCGGTTTCAGCCGCAAAAAGCTCCATGAAAGGAAAATTCATTGAAAGCGGCGAAATAAGGCTCTGGGGCACTTGCTTCGCGATGGAATCATTGCCGATTGAAAGACTCAGCACCTTAGGCGACTGGGGCGGAGTGGTAAAATAATACTGCAGACCGGGGTCAATAGTTCCGGTGCTCCAATAGGCGAAGTCCTTGCTCGTGATAAGCCGCATCATCTCTGCAGGCGAATATCCGCTTGCATAAAGTCCGCTGACAATAGCACCCATCGAGGTACCAGCCACATAGTCGATAGCAATATCGTTTTCTTCCAAAGCCTGAATAAGTCCGATATGGGCAACACCTTTCGCGCCGCCTCCACTAAGAACCAATCCGACACTCTGCTGCTTTGCCGCAGCAGGAACTCCAAACATAAGTGATGTCGCTAAAGCGATAATTCCGATTTTTTTTATCATAATCGTAAATAAATAGTCTACGATTATACAACGTCATTAGCATCCTTTTAGTTCACAAACGTCGCAATTCATCTGACGAAGCCGACTGGCCCTTGTAGTCAACGCGGCGCGGACGCAGTGAATAAGTGACGGAAAAAGTAACCCCACGGCGGTCATATCGCTGACGCTTGGCGACATTAACACCAAAAGTATGCATTGACCATGACGGATTTAACGTATTAAAGATATCCGACGCCGAAAGATTAAAATGGAGCGCATCATTAAGAAACGATTTCGAGATAGAGGCGTCGACTGTAAACCATGAAGCTGCAAAACGGTTTGTAGACATATCGCCTGAAGAATGACCGCTGAAATTAAGAGTAGCCGTCAAATTCCACGGTAGCGCAAAAGTATTGTCGAAATAATATGAGAACATCGGCTTATTATGAGCCTGCCCGTCCAGTTCAAGCCACTGGCGATACACTCCGGCAGTGACTCCGGGAGTCCAGCAGCGCACCCTGCGGTTCCATATCAGATAACAGCCAAGCGATGAAATGTCAAGATTTACCGGACTCATAACCAGACGTAACGCGTCAGGCGACTGCAGCCGCTTGGTAAAGCCATAAGCATCCCTACTGCGAACCATATCCGCCTGAAACATGAAATCGCGCCAAAGGGCAAACAACTGAATATTATCCATCTTTTCATCGCGCAGCAACGGGTTTCCTCCCTCTATTTCATATCTGCCTACGTAGCTGAGGCTGCCGGTCAGCTGAGCATACGGAGGTTTTACGGTCGATGACTTATAGGTCAGCGAGACCTGCGCATGGTCATTGAATTGCCAACCAAGACTCAGGTCGGGCGTCAGGGAATTAAACCGCCGGCTAACCTCGGAGTCCCTGTGTCCGTTCACCGTAAAGAGATAATCCGTGAACTCATAGCGGAGCCCCACCCCGACATTCAGCTTTCCGAACTGCGCGCCCCATGAAGCAAAGGCTGCCGCAGCGACCTGACGTGCATCCGTCAGCGTCGACGGAATATATTCGCTGACCTCGGAATTCAACATCCGGTAATCAAGCGTCGAGCGAGTATATGAGTCCTGAGTGCCGACAGAGAAGTCGCCGCGCCAAAGCGGGAATGTCAGATATGCCTTGACCGCCGCCAGAGTAGAGTTATTGCGGTCGCGCGACGCAACATCATCGCTTGCGCCTCCAAGATATGTGGTCTTGACCTTATTTCCCGCCTTGCCTGAGCGAAACGAGCCATCGAGGTGAAAAAGATACTTATCGCGGAATTTTTTTTCAAAATAAACCGATAAAAGATGACTTTGCGCACGAATTCGGCGACTGATGGAACGATTTAGCGGCGATTCGTCACCAAACCACTCCGTTCCACGGTTAAGGTAATCGCCCTTTTCAGGGTGGAGACGCCAATACAATCCGAAAGATTGCGTGCCGTCAACATAATTGAAACCGACTTTCACGCCCCCGTTGAGCGAAGGATATTCGCCGGATTGCGAACTGCCAATCACCACGGGTTTTCCGTCAGACGTCAAACTGTTCAGCGTCCGTCCGGTCATCAAACTGTTATTATATGCTACCGAGGAATGGACAAATATGTCCCAACGGTCAAGATGATAATTCAGGTTAAGGGCATTTGAGGCGGAAAAACGGCGACGCGCGCTTCCTTCGGCGGTTTCGTTCAGTGACAGACCCTCAATCAGGTTGCGCCGCGTTGAAATACGCAAAACCGCGCGGGTCTCGCTGTCATACATCGCCCCCGGCGAAAGCATCAGCTCTACCTTGGCAATATTTTCAGAGCGTAAACTCCTTAAATCTGAAATATCGCCAACCGGACGACCATCAATAAATATTTCGGGAGTTCCACGCCCCGTGACCGTCACTGAGCCATCGGCATCAACAGAAATCAACGGAAGCTGACCCAAGACGTCGAACGCGCTTCCAAGCTTACACAGACCCGAACCGGAAACATTCGTTACCAGCGTAGAGCCAACAAGACGTGTGGCAGGCTGATTTGCCGTGACCACAATTTCACGCAATTCCGTAGAAAGGGAATCGGTCTGCGCGGTAGCATTCATTACTGCCATCACACTCAAAGCAAGAAAAACAATGCGGTTCATAACACCGCAAAGTTACTGCCTTTATGCCTCTCAAGCCAAAAATAAAGTCTGACTAAAGGAATTACAAAACACTATATTTCAGCGCAATATATTTTACCGAGGGGAAATTTCCTGACCTTTGAGTTTTGACTTAAGGCGAGACTTACGTTTATAGACCACCTCAATGGTCTGACCGGTAAGCAGGGCTATCGTCCGGTTAGACAGATTGCAGGCAAGATAAACCACCAACCGATAGTCATCCGGCTTAAGCGGCGGGAGCGAATCAAGATAACCGTCGCGACAATCATTGACGCAACGGACCATCTCGGCAAACAGCTCACTGTCCGTCTGCATTGCCGCAATCTGCGATTTTACCTTCTCGGCAATCAGTTTGCGCTCGCCGGGAGTTCCCTGCGATTCATAATATGTGCTGCAAAGGTCATCGATAATCTTAAAACGGTCAGTAAGCATGGCGGAGAGCTTTGCCGACGTTTTCGCGCCCGACTCACGTAGTCCGGCAGCCTCGGCAATCAACGCCTCGTTTTGAACGCGACGCAAACGCAACCGCTGACGCTGCCACAGAATTATCCCTCCGGCAATCAAAACAATGACAAAACCGCACCAGAGCAGCCAGACGCGAGCCATACGCTCACGGTAAAGCATAAATTCGCGCTCTTTCTGGAGATAAAGCGCGGACGCAAGGGCACAATCATCTGCATTGGAAAGGAGAGCCTTGAGTTTCTGTGCGTGCTGCGCCTCCGCCTTCTGTCCGTGCGCACCATAATAGGAAATAGCAATGCCGACTATCGTATCATTTGGCGCACTGTAATTATTTGCAACCATCGCTTCGCTATAAAGCAACGCCCAGCGCGCCATAGTGGCAGAGTCGCGAAACTCGGTCACGTCAAATGAATTGAGCCGCTCCATGGCAGCCTGAGGGTCGGAATGCAAAAGGCGTTCCGCCTCATTCAAGCCATGGACGTGAGTTCCGGCTGAATAGCTGCAACCGGTAACCACGAGAAAAACTATCAGATAAAACAGCGATTTCATAAGTTAATCTGATTGCCTGATGTGCGTGAATGGAACTCCGGAGCATACTGGCTCTGCGCCTCGGCAGGGGCAAAGAGGAATGTACCTTCGGAGGTTACAAAGAATTCTTCGGTAATGACGGTTTTGCCCTTCCCAAGGCGCGAGAAGAACCAGTTGGTCTCAGTGGCACATGGTTCGCGATAGACCGAGGAGCCGGGGAGCCACATCCTGCCGGGAAGCTGATTGACGACACTGAGTCCGGCAGGGCGCGGAGACTTGACCACAACATAATCAACGGGCTGCGTGGCGTTAATCTCAATAATAACTTTTATGCGCGACCCAATGGCAGGATTTCCTTCAATTCTGCGACTGACTGTGAGTTTTTCGCTCTCAAACGCAGGAATTTCAGTAACTGTATCGGTCAAACAGGTAAAAATGCCACCCCATGCAGGGAATTGTCCCTTATGAAGCTCGACCGTACCCCCTTCCGGCAAATCAAGTCGGAAAGAACCCATGACGGACTCAACGCCCGGATTGACCTCCTCGCCGTTCACACGGATTGACATTTCATTTCCGGCAGGAACAAGCCAGTCAGTACCGGAGGAAAGGATAGAGGCGATGAGGTTAGACGTAGCGAGACCTTCACCCCACTCCATTGCCTGCTTACGTTCAATGAAGAACTGACGGATTTCATCAACCTCGGCACACTTTGGCTCAACCGCCGCAAACGCGTAGAGCAGCTCGGCATTAAGTCCGGTCTGTCGCCATGCCTCATACTGACGTAACGACTCGATGATAGTCCGGGCGGTTTTCTGATAACCATTTGCATTTAGAATCAGAGCCGCCTGAGCCTGCGCGGTAAATCCGAGGTCGCGCCAGTGGGCAATAAGATATTGAACCGTAGCTGCCTGAGCACGATTTGCGGGTGCCGACTGCGCAATCTCAGGGAAAAGCGGACGCAACTCCGTATAATCAGGATATTCTCCTTTATACTTAGCATAATCGCGCGCTACTTCATCATCCAGATACTTTACAGCCTCAGAAACTATGCGCTGAAGTTTTGCCGACGAAGGCTGGAAACCAAGTCTGCGAAGTTGACCGATAACAGTAAGAAATTGCTCAGTAACCCACTGCGATGGCTCTTCGGAGTCAAGGGTCCATGCAATTCCACCCTTGCGAACAAGCTTGGCGAGATTATTGACCGCATTGTCAATCACCTTCTGCGACTCCTTTCCGTCAAGCAGCAGGAGCAGACGTCCCATACGCTCCGAATCGCTCTGTGCGGCAGCCGCCCACGGAGTAGATGAAAGCAGAGCAATCCTCAGGTCCTCATTCTTGTTAAGGCGTGATATAAGAACAGAGTCTGAAGTCTCCCACCGCTTAAGGGCGGACGCAATCTGAGGATATGTACGCACCAAACCTCTGCCGACTACAGCGGAAAACAGAGCTGATGTGCTGGCAAAGGCGCTCTTGCTCTCCGATGCGGCGAGTCCGGGAAGAGCGGTAACACACTCCCACGCAGCGTTGGTTGTCAACTGAACAACCGAGCCCTTAGGAGCATTGACCATCACATCAACAGAATCAGCGGCAAAGAAAAGCGGAGTTGCCGACCGGGCGGTTATGACCGCAGGAAGAATGGCTATCACGCTCTGCTCTCCATCGGTAAAATTTCCGGAGGTGGCTTTCACGCGTACTCCGAGCATCGAACGGTCCGGAGCGACAAGCGGCATGGCAATCATGGCGGATTTTCCGGCATCAACGGTGTCAGTAAATTCGCTTCTGTCAATGACCTCGGTGGTCACCGGGTCAAAAATCTCAATAAATGAGTTTACAACCGCAACAGAGTCAGTTGCATTCATTACCATGGCGCGCAGGTCGGTTCTGTCACCCACACGGAGGAAACGCGGAACATTGGGCTGAACCATCACGGGCTTGGCGGCAATAATTTCAGCCGTATGATACCCCTTAAGCAGCGACATATCATAAGCCTGACACATAAGCTTCCATGTGGTATTAGCATTGGGAGCCTCAAACTCAACCTGCAGTGAACCATCGGGCAAAGTAGTCAGTACAGGAGCCCAAAGTGCTACGGGCACCTCAGGCATACGTAAATCTTCAATCAGTGAAACCACAGAGGCATCACCTTCAACGCCAATCTCATTGCTAACCACATCCGATTCACTCAAAACCGCGCCAGATAAACCGGCTCCGGTATCGGCAGACGCAAAAGCCACCTCCTCTTCAACTGCCTCACAACAGTCTTCCACAGTAGCGGCACTCTTCATCATCATTCTCGATGAGACTCCGGTAATACCACCATTCGTTACCGAATAGAAAGCTCCCGTCGTCCATCTGCGTCCGTAAAGATTGAATGTTGGGGATGTAATTGTCAGTATATTACCGATATCGTAGTTTTTATAAGCTGAAGCAGACCGTGTGTATGCATTCGCATAGTGCATATTCCAACTATAGCCCCGGGGATGGCGCACATAGAAATTCCAATCGAATGGAGCGATTGCGTCAAGAGCCTTGGAATAGACATCGAGCATCACAGCCGCAGGAGCCGCCACGCCAAGATTATCTGTTACGGAAATGGTCCAACGCTCCTTCTCTCCGGGAATCATACGGTCACGGAAGGATGAGAACTTTAATTTAAGCGACCGGCGAATATCTTCACGCTCCACCCTCACGTTGACAACCTCCGTCTGATAATTGCGCAATGTTGCCAACGACAATGTAGCAGACTCTACACTATCCGGGAGCAAAACATCAAGCATCATATTTCCGATTTCAGGACTGAGCCATTCCTGCGAAATAATATTGTCTCCATCCCAAAGAGTCTTGAGTATATGAGAATCACTATATGAGGTTCCAACCAATAAACGTTCACCGGAATTAATTCTGGTAACCGGCACAAAAAGCGACATCTCGGCAGGAGGCATCTTGTCGGTAGGACGATATACGAAGAACGACTCCAGCTCATATGGCGACGCGAAAGCCGGCTCCTCCGTCCGAATCCACACGCGGTATGCTCCGGAAGGCACATTTTCCCACGTTGCATCCGGAGTAATCACAACGGTACTATCGGATAGAGATGTAAGCCTGATAACAAGAGGAATGCGTTCCTCTTCTCCACTGGAGTTCAGAACCTGAATCTGAGGAGCCTTACCGGGAATAAAGAACCGTGGAATGTGTGCACTAATATAATAAGGCATAGCCGGAACAAAGGCTTCATCCTGCTGCGTTTCCCCGGTGGGTGAAGCAACAGTAGCCGTGACACTAAGCGAGGCGTCTGGCGGAATGTCAAGGATTGCGGTGAATTTGCCCTCGGAATCAGTGCGAACAGTATCAGTAGCAACGGTTTTTCCGCCGACATTTCTGAAATCACGCCACCAAACCCATCGAGGCAGAGTCCGTGCTTCAAGTATCACGCTCGCATCCGCTATCGGAAAGCCATTATATCCAATAGCCGTTCCCGTAACATTCACGGAGGTGTCAGAGAGCCGATTACACTCAGTTTTAACCTCAAAAGTAGGTGCTTTATAGTCCGTAACGGTAAAATAGGCAGAGCCTATGTGGTCAATACTGATACTGAAATTGCCTGTAAGTCCTTCTGCGGGCAATGAAAACGCTCCTGTTACACGCCCATAGTCGTCAGACCTCAACCGAAGAGTATCAACAGCCTGATAATTCGCATTATAAAGCACAGCGTTAACCTCGCGACCGGCAGCCGTAACAGTGCACTTACTATCTACCGCCATCACAAC
Organism: uncultured Bacteroides sp.; assembly: GCA_964586765.1. Classification (GTDB taxonomy): domain Bacteria; phylum Bacteroidota; class Bacteroidia; order Bacteroidales; family Muribaculaceae; genus UBA3263. The sequence continues at coordinate 3,754 of CAZPHN010000022.1, read as the reverse complement.
GCCAACGAATCTTACAGAATCTCCGGGATGATAAATTCCGCGGTCAGTCAGCACATTGGCAAAATATTCGGTTTTATCCGATGGCTTTTCATAATAACCTTTATAAATTGATGGTGTAAACCGGTCATTTCCACGCGCGGCGGAAATCATATTGCGATTTAATGTAAACTTAACATCCTTCTGCGGAGCACCGTTGATAACATCGAGCGCATAAGTATCTGACTTCTGTGCATAATTTGCCTGCCAAAGCAGAATGTCGGAAACCGTTACCTCTATGAAATCGCGAGAGCGTCTATCTGATTGTCCTGTAAAAACAGGAGCGAGGGAATAGACTCCATAATTATCAAGCGACAATTCAAAAACCGTATCCGCCTCAAAACAACCTTCTCCATCAAATTTAAGCTGACGGCTGAATGAAGCGTCACCGATACCTTTTGTTTGCTTAACACTCACAGAGCATGCGTTAAGACATTCAACATGAACCGATACACGAAGCTTCTGCCCCAGTCCGATGACACTCTGCGCATCTATTGACATTGATGGTACACATAGCTTAGTTTTAAGTTTATCAACATCAGCTCGAAAAGGAGATGAACCATGAGCCGCAAGCCACTGTAGCAACAAGGGATAAACCTGCTTTCGACGTTTAAAGGAATAAGCGTCACGAGTCAGGCGAGCAAGCAAATAGGCAGACTCCGGCTCGGTCTTGATATCATCATAATCTGCAAGCATGCGCTCAAAACTATCCGGTTCGGTTTGCTGACGGTAAAGATACCAATACAGGCGAAGTAACGGACGCTCTCTGTAATACTCAATCATGGCATCCGCAACGTCTTTTCCGGATGCTTCTGCCGCTGCAAAATCATACAATGTAGGGAAAAACTGCGGTTCAGCCACGACCACTTTCTTCCATTCCGTCACAGGCACCTTACGTAGTAAACTACCATAATTCTCCCATACACTGAACGACAATGAAAAATCATGTTCTACTGATGCTCGCAGCAACTGAATCATCGCTACAGTAACGGAATCCTTGACCTGCGACTCCGTTTTCTCAAGCTTCTTGACTACCTTTTCATTGTTTTCAGGATTGATGGCAGTCTGGGCAAGTGAGTAGCGAATCAACGCATCAATTATATCGGGACCGTTTTTCGCCTTAATAGCGGATTTCAAATCAGCCTCGGCATTCGAACTGACCGTTTTAGGAAAAGCGAAATCGGGTTTAGACGGCTCAGCCCCTAAACCCGAAAAGTTACTCACTATTACAGAAAGAATAATGATAAATGACTTTAAAATCTTCATTGTCTATTATTTTGACGGAGGAGGACAATTTGCATTCCGATGTTCCATTAATGTGCGGTTAAACTTTCGTTCCGCGTGCTTCAGGCGCGACAGTTGGCGGCGTGTCAATACCTTCCGCAGCTGTGGAAGGGACTCCTGATCAACCTTGCTCAACCGCTCCTCAAGTGAGAACTGGTCATTAATTACTGCATCGAGGTCGGCATCGGTAGCCGCATCGCCCTTTTGCTCAACGGTCCGTTCGAACTGTCGGCTTTCCATTTCCACTTTCCGACGGGCATCCTCGGTTTTGTCATAAATTGCGAAGAACTCTTTCTTCTGTGCGTCAGAAAGCTGGAGTTCCTTGGCAAGAAAATTATGTTTTGCCTCGCGCATCTTCGCCATCCATTCCTTTTTGTCAGGACGCTGCTGACCGTGTTGCTTCTTTTGTGCGGCGACAGGCATCGTACCCACTACAACAGCAACAACAAGAAGAGCTAAGAACTTAAAATGTTTCATAACAATCAAAAAGTTTCGGGGATATCAAATCCGGTATCATAAAGGTCATCATAGAGGTCATAATCACTCATTGATGACATATAGTCGGTAAAATAAGACTCAGATTGCGAGGAAGTAACGTCGGCAAGCAGCATTTGGGATGACGATGGGGTTACATTATTCACAGGCGAGAACAGCGTGAACATGTTCATCATCAGCCATATGCCGGCAAACATAGCAGCCATATATACATAAGGACGCACGGTCTGCCATAGAGTGCGCCTCGGCATCTCTACAACTTTGGGCTCTTCCTGAGGAATCTGCGCCATCATCTTATCGGCAAAAGATTCGAAATACCCTTCCGGGACAGTCATACCCGTCTTACGGGGGAAACCGCCACCATCAAAGTCATTCTGCTTATGTTTCGATTCACTCATATTTTATTCCGTTTTGACTATTTGACTGAATTTTGCCTCAAAGGTTTAACCGTTATCACTTAAAAACTGCTCAATTTTTTTCACGGCAAGATGATATGAGGTCTTCAATGCTCCAACAGAAGTACCCGTAATCTCAGCAATATCCTCATATTTCATCTCATCGAAATACTTCATATTGAAAACCAGCTGCTGTTTCGACGGCAGGGAGGCAACAGCCTTGCGAAGCATCAGGGCGGCTTCATCGCCGTCAATCCACTCGTCAGCCTCAATGGCACGCGCGGCAACGCTTTCCTCGCTGTCGAGACTTTCCGTCAGGCGTTTCTGCCGGTTCTGGAGATGGGTCAATGCCTCATTGATGGCAATTTTATGCAGCCAAGTGGTTAATTTTGCGTCGCCGCGAAACATATCGAGCGACTGCCACGCCTTCATAAATACGTTTTGCAGCAAATCATCGGTATCGTCATGATTTTGAACCATGCGACGTATCTGCCAATACAGAGGCTCGCTGAACTTATTGATAAGCTCGGCAAACGCATCACGTCTCGTCTCAGGATTTCGAAGACGCTCCTCAAGTGTCGTATCGGCTGTTTTCACGGCTCAAAGATAGACATTTTTTCCGAACTCTCGAAAAAAAACAAATTCACTTTAAGTTTTTTTGGCAACTCGGAGGGAATTTGGTAACTTTGCAGGCGAAACGGAACGCGCACGTGGCGTAATGGCAGCCGCGCCAGACTTAGGATCTGGTGTCGAAAGACGTGGGGGTTCGAGTCCCCCCGTGCGCACAACCAACACAATCACACCCTATTATAACAAAACAATTCAAATCGCAATGAATGCACAGTTACCACCGTTCAAGGTGTTTTCCGGTACCAAGTCCCGCTATATGGCGGAAGAAATCTGCAAAGATCTTGGTGTGCCTCTGGGTCAGATGAACATCCAGCACTTCGCCGACGGCGAGTTCGAGGTGTCTTTTGAAGAGTCAATCCGCGGATGCGAGGTTTATCTGGTTCAATCAACTTTCCCCAACACTGACAACCTGATGGAACTGCTGCTCATGATAGACGCAGCCAAGCGTGCCTCTGCCCGCTCTGTTGTCGCTGTCATTCCTTATTTCGGTTGGGCGCGTCAGGACCGCAAGGACAAACCCCGCGTAAGTATCGCCGCAAAACTCGTTGCCGATCTTCTGAGTGCAGCAGGTGTTACCCGAGTAATCACAATGGACCTCCACGCAGACCAGATTCAGGGATTCTTCGACGTTCCCGTTGACCACCTCTACGCTTCCTCAGTGTTCATTCCTTATATCCAGAGCCTCAAACTTGAGGACCTCGTAATCGCTTCACCCGACGTCGGTGGCGCAAAACGTGCCAATTCTTACGCAAAATACTTCAACGTTCCTCTGATTCTCTGCCACAAGCAGCGCGCCAAAGCGAATGTTGTCGAGAAAATGACCGTAATCGGCGACGTTAAGGACAAGAACGTAATCATTATCGACGATATGGTCGACACCGCCGGCACCATCACCAAGGCTGCCGACCTGATGA
>CAZPHN010000021.1:0-43982 GCA_964586765.1 uncultured Bacteroides sp. | reverse complement strand
GAGGAGTTTGACGTGGAAATCAACGAGGGCGAAATCAAATGGGACACCTTCCGCTCCGGAGGTGCCGGCGGTCAGAATGTCAACAAAGTGGAATCGGGTGTGCGTCTGCGCTATATGTGGCGTAATCCGCTGACGGGCGAGACTGAAGAAATTCTGATTGAATGTACGGAAACGCGTGACCAGCCTAAAAACAAAGAGCGTGCGCTGAGTCGTTTACGTACGTTTATTTACGACCGTGAACATAAAAAATATCTCGACGATATTGCCTCCCGACGCAAGACTCTTGTGTCGACCGGCGACCGCTCGGCAAAAATCCGCACCTATAATTTCCCGCAAGGACGTATTACCGACCATCGCATCAACTATACGGTCTACAATCTTCCCGCAGTCCTTGGCGGCGACCTCACCGACCTCATCGACCACCTCGCCGTAGCCGAACGCGACCTCAAATCCTAAAAAATATTGTCTGTTGAGTGATTATTGTAAAGATGATTTTGCAAAAGTCATCTTTGTAATAATCATTTTTGTAAAATCATCATTGTAATAATGATTTTATTTATTAAATTTGCAGTCTAATAATGACATTATGGACACATTGCAAAGACAATACAGAAGACTCCTTAAACTGACGTCGACCGAGATAGTCCGCGATTTATACAACGAAATATCGTGGAATGCGCGTCTTATTGGCATAAAGGGTGCAAGAGGTGTCGGTAAAACAACCATGCTGCTTCAGCGCATTAAGTTAACATTCACGAACCCCGATAAGGCTCTGTATGTTTCGCTTGACGACATATGGTTTGCCGGTCATTCGCTGATGGACTTGTCGGAGCGTGCTGTTGAAGGCGGTGTTACGCATCTGTTTATCGATGAGGTTCATAGATTGCCCAATTGGGAACGTCAGATAAAAAATGTATATGATTTTTATCCGGATCTTCATATTGTCTTTACCGGGAGTTCTCTGTTGGAAATTGACAATTCCGTTGCCGACCTTTCCCGGCGGGCTTTGATTTATACGCTTCCCGGTCTCTCTTTCCGCCAATACTTGGAGTTTCAAGGCAGGAAGTTCGAACGGGTTCCGCTGGCTGACATTTTACATAATCATCAGGAAATCGCGTCATCTATTGCCGGAGATGTAGAGGTTTTGAAGGAATTTCAAAAGTATTTGCGCCACGGTTATTATCCGTTTTATAATACTGAGACTGAAACCGACTATCTTATTCGTGTTAATAATATGATTTCCTCCGTGATTGATTATGACATTCCTGCTGTTGAGAAAATCGAGTATGCAACACTGATTAAAGCTAAGCATCTGCTGACAATTATAGCCACTCAGACTCCTTCACCTCTCAATGCGAAGTTGACGGCTGAAATGTTAGGCGTAACGCCTAATCAGTTGATTAAGATACTGTCGCTTCTGGAGCGTTCTCAGATTTTGCGTCTGCTCTACTATAAATCCGAACGTAATCCTAAGTCAATGGCAAAGCCCCAAAAGGTGCTTTTCAATAATCCGTCGTTACTCTATGCGTTGGGACATGCTGACAAGGGTAAAGTCAGGGAGTCTTTTTTCGCTGCAATGATGGCTCAAGACCATCCTATTGCGTATCCTAAAGAGGGTGATTTGATTGTCGACAATCGCTATTTGTTTGAAGTTGGCGGTTCGCGAAAGGGTTTTGACCAGATAAAGGATATTCCTGACAGCTTTGTCGCTGCCGATGATATTGAAGTTGGCTTCGGCAACAAGATTCCCCTCTGGCTCTTCGGTTTCCTATACTAATCCCATCCGGTTTGGAAAATTGGCGGAAAAAGTGTAAATTTGCGGTATGATTGAACGTATAATTATAATTGATGGGGTTGATCCGGTGAGTTTTTACGGGGTCAACAACAGCAATCTGCAGCTTATAAAGAATCTTCACCCCAAGCTGAGGGTCGCTGCCCGCGGCTCCGTTATCAAGGTGATTGGCGAGGATGCCGAAACCGAACGTTTCGAGAAGGCAATCCATGAGCTCGAGGCTCACTGCATTAAATATAATAAACTTACGGAGGAGGCTATCATTGATATTCTCCACGGCAAGGAGCCGAATGATCTCAAACCCGATGAGGCTATAATATATGGAGTGAACGGTAAGCCTATTCAGGCGCGTACACCCCATCAGAAGGATCTGGTCGAAACTTTTCTTAAAAACGACCTAACGTTTGCGCTTGGACCTGCCGGCACGGGTAAGACATACATTGCCATCGCTTTGGCTGTCCGTGCGCTGAAAAATCGCGAGGTGAGGAAAATCATCCTGAGCCGTCCTGCCGTTGAAGCGGGCGAGAAGCTCGGTTTCCTCCCCGGCGACATGAAGGATAAGATTGACCCGTATCTTCAGCCGCTCTATGACGCGCTCGAGGACATGATTCCCGCCGCTAAGCTCCGCGAATATATGGAGACGAAGGTCATCCAGATTGCTCCGCTCGCATTCATGCGCGGACGCACACTCTCCGATGCCGTCATCGTGCTTGATGAGGCGCAGAACACCACTACCCACCAGATTAAGATGTTCCTGACCCGTCTGGGCATGAATGCCAAGATGGTGATTACCGGTGACGTCACCCAGATTGACCTTCCGCGGTCAACGGCTTCGGGGCTGATTCGCGCTCTTAACGTCCTTCGCAATGTCGAAGGCATAGGCAAAGTCGAATTCGACAAAAAAGATATAGTCCGCGCGCGCCTTGTCCAGCGCATAGTCGAAGCTTACGAAAAATACGACGCCCAACAACCGTCTGATGACCCGACCGATCAGTCCCCTCAACCATAAACACTAAACTATAAACCAATAACCCCTCAACCATAATCCAACCAATGTCCGCATTACTTACAACTGACTTTCACTTTCCCGGGCAGACCAATGTTTACCACGGCAAGGTTCGCGACGTTTATTCTGTAAATCCCGATTTGCTGGTAATGATTGCCACAGACCGTATTTCGGCGTTTGACGTCGTTCTCCCTAAAGGTATTCCTTTCAAGGGACAGGTGCTTAACCAGATTGCCGAGTATTTCCTTGATGCTACCTCCGATATCGTTCCCAACTGGAAACTTGCGTCGCCCGACCCGATGGTGACCGTCGGTCGCCGTGCCGAAGGTCTCCGCGTTGAGATGATTATCCGCGGCTACCTTACCGGCAGCGCATGGCGCGAATATGCCGCCGGATGTCGCGAACTCTGCGGAGTGAAGCTTCCCGACGGAATGCGCGAGAATGAGAAATTCCCCGAACCCATCATCACCCCCACCACCAAGGCTGATGCCGGTCATGATGAAAACATCTCCAAGGAAGAAATCATTGCTCAGGGTCTCGTTTCGGCTGAAGACTACGCTCAGGTCGAAGCCTATACCCGCGCGCTCTTCGAGCGCGGCTCCAAGATGGCTGCCGACAAAGGTCTTATCCTCGTTGACACCAAATATGAATTCGGACTCCTTGACGGCAAGGTAATTCTCATTGACGAAATCCATACCCCCGACTCAAGCCGCTACTTCTATGCCGACGGCTATCAGGAACGCTTTGAAAAGGGCGAACCTCAGCGTCAGCTCAGCAAGGAATTCGTGCGCCAGTGGCTCATTGAGCGCGGATTTATGGGCAAAGCCGGTCAGCAGGTGCCCGAAATGACCGATGAGTTTGTTGAAAGTGTTAGCAAACGCTACATTGAACTCTACGAGCACATTACCGGCAAGACCTTCGTTCCCGCGCCGGAAACGAACCTTACTGACCGCATCGCAGTCAATGTCACCGACTGCTTGACTCAGCTCGCTCAATGAACGAGGTTGAACGTATAACGCCTTACGGCACAAACCAATCCAAGGGGGAGCAGGTGGAGCAAATGTTTGACTCCATCGCTCCCGCTTATGATTTCATGAACCGCGCCATGACGCTCGGCATTGACCGCAACTGGCGCAAAAAGGCAGTCAGGATGGTGGCGGAACGCTCTCCGCGCGACATCCTTGACGTTGCTACCGGCACCGGCGACCTCGCCATCGAACTGGCGCGCGCCATACCCGGCTCCGTGATTACCGGAGTAGACCTTTCCGAGGGCATGATTAAGGTGGGGCACGAAAAGATTGCCGCTGCCTCGCTGACCGACCGTATAACCCTGCAGGCAGCAGATTGTCTTGCTCTTCCGTTCGAGTCATGTACCTTCGATGCCCTGACCGTAGCCTACGGAGTGCGTAACTTCGCCGACATCCCCGCCGGGCTGCGCGAAATGTACCGGGTGCTCAAACCCGGCGGCATGGTCTGCATAGTCGAACTGTCTACCCCCTCCAATCCCATAGTCAAGCCATTCTATAGGCTCTATACCCGCGGAATCATACCCCTTGTGGGGCGGCTTATCAGCAAAGACAGCCGCGCCTACTCATATCTGCCCGAAAGCATCGCCGCAGTGCCTCAGCGTGCCGCCATGTGTGACCTCATGACCGCCGCCGGTTTCACCCGCGCCTCCTTCCGCCCCCTCACCTTCGGCGTCTGCACTATCTACACCGCCCTCCGCTGATGCGGGTCAGTCTGCCAAGCAGAAGGCTATGTCGGTGTCGCTGAACCCTTTTTGCCTCATCCGTTCGGCAATGGTGGCTATCTTGTGGCGATGGCTTGTTTCTGCTGCCGCGTCTTTCTCGCTGAACAGCTTGTCGGAAAGGGATTTGACGGCGTTCATCAGGCGTCTGCGTCCCTCTTCGGTCGAAATGTCTATGTCGCAGAACGGCGAGCAGTTACGGTGGAGATTCAGGTAGTATATGCCGGCAATCATGAGCGCGGAAATCGCCACAAAGTCAATGTCGCTGTCCTTAAACTGATTGCCGTAAACCTCAGTAAGCGGCAGGGTCTGTATTTCGCGGTTCATGGCTGAACGCTTCGTGACCGCATTGGTGTCATTTACCTCCCAGCGGAGCAATTCCAGCATTATGGAGTCATCCTTAAGGCAATCAAACAGGTTTCGGAATATTTCTACATACTTGTCTTTATTATATACCTTTCCTTTCGATACTTTCAGCATATTGCTGAACCAGTAGTCATATTCCCTCACAAAGCTGTCATAGAACTCCTCTAAGTTCCTGTAACGTGTGTAAAATGTTATAGGCTCGATTTTTGCGTGCTTGATTATGTCAAGCACTGTCATGCCCGAAAACCCTTTTTTCATAATGATGGTTTTCGCGGCTTTTTTTATGCTGTTCTCTATGTCGGCTTTCGACCGGCGGGAGCGTTTCGGCTTGGTTCCTTCCATGTCAAGAGGTGGTGTGGAAATGATTTATGATGCAAAGATACTGCATTACACCCAATAAATCAAATAAAACAAATCCGAATTAAATTTGCATTTATACATGAAAGTATGTATATTTGCGAGCAAAAATCTTTTACCACCGACAATAAACCAACAGAAAAATGCAGAAAGTCATAATCTTTTTCGGACTCATTCTTGCCGTTTGCGGAACCATTCAGGCACAACCCAAGCAAAACGGTCGCGTCCCTACCCGCGAAAAGCGCGGATATGACCACCGTGTGGTCATTGACACAGCAAGCGTGCGCGTGCTTTATGCGCTTAACGCCAAGGACATTAAAGATGAAAACACGTATATTGACCTCGGAAAGCTCGAAGCGGGCAAGCGTGTGCGTAAGTACAGTAGCGAGTTCTTGGACCAGTCCGACAAGACGGCTATCGAGTGGAAAAAGAATAAGAACCATTCGGAGAATGTGCCGAAAAGCTTCTGGATGGGTGGACAGAAGGAGCATCAGGAACACTGGAGCGAGCTGGTGTTCTCAGACTATATTGTCCGCGACAATCAACTGACCGAGTATGCGTGTATGCCGTCGTTTGCCGAGCGGGACAACGGGCGTTACACCGAAGCGTGCCCGCAGATGAAGTGGACATTGGGCGAAGAGGTGCAGACCATTCTCGGTCACCGCTGCCAGAAAGCCACCTGCCGGTTCCGTGGACGCGACTTTGTGGCGTGGTTCGCTACCGATGTCCCCATCAAGGGCGGTCCGTGGAAGTTCGGCGGGCTGCCGGGATGCATACTGAAGGTCTATGATGTTGACAATCTTTACGTCTGGGAGGCTGTTGCCATTGAGAACGGCACATTCCCCATTACCCAGTATCCGGACAGTTATTATCCTAAAAACACCCGTGAGCGCATCTATAAACTGCAGAAACGCTATAACGAAAACTACTGGAGTGCCATAGGTTGGACCAATGCCGACGGTACCACACCCGGCAAGTCGACCTTTGAGCCTCTGGAGCTGGAATAACATCATGACGAGGAGACTATCGGCGTTTCTTGTCCTTCTTGTGGCGGTTTGGGTCGTGACGCTTGCCCGGACCGTCATAACCGGCAGTGTGCTCGGCGCGAAGGGCGATAAGGCGGATGCCTACGTAACGGCATCTGCCAAGGACGGCGGCTGTATCATCGGTTTTGCCGATACGGACATCAAAGGGAACTACAGACTGGAGTTCGAGAGCGAAGCCGACTCCATCATCGTGATTGCCGACGGTCTGGGTATAGGTCAGCAGGTAAAGACCGTTGCCAACCGCACTCAGAAACTCGACTTCCACGTTGAGACACAGACCATTCAGCTCAAGGAGGTAAGCGTGCGCGCCAAAAAAATCACTCAGCATGGCGATACGCTCAATTACCTCGTCGGTGCCTTTCAGTAGCAGGCTGACCGCACCATAGGCGATGTGCTGAAACGAATGCCCGGCATAGAAGTGTCTGACAATGGCGGCATCCGCTTCAATGGCAAGAGCATATCGAAATTCTATGTCGAGGATATGGACCTGCTTGCGGGACGTTATGGTCTGGCAACCAACAATGTCAATGCCTCTGACGTGGCTGCGGTGCAGGTGCTGGAAAACCATCAGCCGGTCAAGATGCTCCAAGGGCAGACCTTGAGTGACGACGTAGCCATCAACCTCAAGCTGAAAGACTCCGCCAAGGGCACGGTTGCAATCAATGCCATGCTTGGCACCGGGGTCCAGCAGGCTAACACCATCGGCAAGAATCCCTTGTGGACAGCCGAACTGGTCTGTATGTACTTCGCCAAACGGCGCCAGAACATGACGCTCTACAAGGGAAACAATACGGGCGACGACGTGTCGAAGGAGCTGACTCAACATCAGTCTGATGTCAGCGGGGTGGGGCTATATCCCTTCTGTCCCACCGGTGTGGTCATGCCTACCGGCTCCGGGCTGCCGCAGAAGCGCACCTTTGACAATCAAAGTCATATCCTGACAATGAACCATCTGGAGAAGTTCAACAATAACACGGAGCTGAGTCTGAACATAGCTTACCATAACGACCGCATACGCCGCGAGGGCAACAGTGTGGAAAACTACTTTATCAGCGAAGACAGCCGTCTGCTGACCTCCGAGACCCTGACCGGTGAGACAAAAGTAAATAACCTGAATGCGCAGGTACGCTACAACTGGAACTCGCCGAACGGATTTGTGGCAGACGTGCTTAAATTCGACACAGACTGGAACAGTGACCGCGTGGATGGCATGATAGCATCGGAACGCACGGGAAGTCTCCCTGTGAACTTTGGCAACGACCGTGTGCGTCAGCACTTTGACCGTCCGCAGTTTTCCGTATCGAACACCCTCAATACCATCCGCAATATCGGCAGGAATACCTTCAATCTCCACTTCTCGGCAGGCTATGCCCACCGTCCCAATACCCTCACCGTTAGCATCGACTCGCTGCTTCAGGGCACACAGGCATCCTACTCGCAGGACGTTAATTCCCGCCACATAGCCGGGCGGTTCAACACAAGCTACAGCATCCGTGTGGCAGAGGCATTCCGCTTCAACTATGGCATAAACGCTTCGGCAAACCTGCACGGAATCGTTACCGATCTCGACGGATTTACTCTGCCCGCGGAGGGCGCACAGCTCAATAATGACCTTTGGTACAATACCTATTGTCTTGCCCTCAGTCAAAGCTATAAGTACGAAAGGCGCGACTTTGACATAACCCTCGGGCTTCCCCTCGAGCTATATACGCAGACGCTTGATGACAAAGTGCGTAATGACAAGCACGCCTATACTCATCTGCTTTTCTCTCCCTCGCTCTCGCTGAACTGGGTGATTAAGTCTGATTTCTGGTTCAGCGCGGGCGGCAATTATAGCAAGACCGTAGGTGACCCGGGCGGCATATATAGCGGCTATATCATGTCGAACTACCGCACGTTCCAGCGTTCATACGTCGAGCATCTTTCAGAAACGGAGACTTATGGAGCGAATGTCTCATTTCGCTACCATAGTGCCATCCGCGCCCTCTTTGCCAACGTGGGTTTCAACTACCGTAACATCCGCGATAACCAGACCTACGGTTATAGTTACGAAGGTGCCACCAGTGTAGTGCAGGCGGTCAACTGTCCCACCATGGCAAGCAGTTACAGCGTCAACGGTGAGGCAAGCAAAGGCTTCGATTTCCTTAACTCGTCCATCCGTCTGTTTGGCAGCTACGGTCTTTCAGAGAATGAACGGCTCATTGACGGCAATGTCTACCGCTATCATGCCCGGCGACTCGGTTTCGGTGGCGCACTCTCGCTCCGCCCCTTTACGTGGGTGGGGATAGTCTACAACTGCGGTTTCGGCAGGAGCCGCAGCTATACCGAGGGTAATCGCGACCGCTCGACCATAGTGTGCAACAGTGCTCAGCGCATCTCCATGAACTTCTATCCCACCAAGAAACTCACTCTAACCCTTTCGGGTGAGGACAACTATAACAACCTGACGGTCAAGAACCGTCATGCATGGTTTGGCGATGCCTCTGCCAAGCTCAAGCTTAAGCGCGTTGACCTCGAACTGCTGCTCAACAATCTCTTTGACCAGTGTCAATACACTCGCGTATCGTATAGCGGTCTCGACATCTTCACCCAGACATCACAGCTGCGACCGCGTAACATAATACTCTGCGTACGATTCAAACTTTTGTAAATATTGTGATATGGCAAGGCGACGAGCAAGCCGGGAGGCTCCTCGCCGCTTTTTCATCTCCATACACAAAAAACTGCGATTATGGTTCCAAAATTCAAGGGGAGAGGCGATCTCCGTATCGCCGTTGCCCGCACAATACCGATAGATAGGCGTAAAATTCGCTTTTGGTACGACCAGTGCTTGGGCGCGGCATGCGTCCTCGCGTGCCGGTAACTAACTGGGAAATAGGGATATTACAGGCACGCGAGACGCGTGCCGCTCCCAAGCAAGGATTCCGGCTCTCCTTATGCGCACTCCAACGTCGTTTTATAAAAAGCAGCCGGGCGACTCATTGCGAGTCGCCCGGCTGGTGTTTGGGTCGGAGGATATTTAGCGGCGGCGGGAGGCGAGGGCTTCTTCGACGGTCTTGGCGATGTTGTCGCCGCGAAGGTCGCGCGCAATGATGGTGCCCTGCGGGTCGATAAGGAGGATGCAGGGAATGCCTACGATGCCGTATGCGTCGATAATTTCTTTGCCGCCGTTAAGGATTACGGGATAGTTGATTCCGAGTTCCTTGATGGCTTTCTGGGTTGCTTCGGTGCGGTCGTTGATGGCTACGCCTACAACATCAAGACCTGCTGCCTTATACTGTTTGGCAATCTCGATGAGGTTGGGGATTTCTTCGCGGCAGGGGGTGCACCATGATGCCCAGAAGTCAATGAGGGTGAAGCGTCCGGGAACGATGTAGTCGCTCAGTTTTACGAGGGTGGAGTCTTCCTGCTGGATGGCTACGTCGACGTATTTGTTGCCTTCGGAGGTACGCGCTTTGGCTTCGAGATTTGTAAGGAGATGCTGTGCTTCGGGGCTGTTGGCGATGGTGGTATCGTTGTCAAGCACCGTTTTCATCTGTTCGATTGAAAGCATCGGGGCAACCTGACCGAACACTGCCATGTTGTAAGGATTGTTCGGATTTGATTCAATGAATTTTACTGCGGAGGGAATGAGTTTGTTGTCAAGGATAGAGTCTGACTCTGCTTCGGTCTTGGCTGCGCGGAGGCTCTCGATGATTGAGTTTACTTCCTTGCCGTATTCGGCAAATACGTCGTTGCTCTTGGTGCCGGTAGCAAGTCCGTCCTCGTTGAATGAAATTTTGCCGGGCTCAACTACCAATTGGTTCAGGGGTAAGCCTTGGGCGGAGATGATAGCCATGGTGGGCTGCTGGATGGTACCTGAGATGGTTACGATTGAGTCGGCGGCAACCGCGCTGCCGATGGTGTCGCGGGTTTCCGGGTTGATAATTGCGACGGTCTGACCGATGAACTGTTCCGGTACGTTGACCTCGACTGAGAACTTGTCGCTCTTGCCGCATGCGGTCATGAGTACGGTTGCAGTGGCGAGCGCAAATAGTAATTTCTTCATTTTTTAAGTGTTTGTTTAGTTTTAATTATTGTTGTTTTTCCGCCACAAAGTTACGTCAAAAAGTTGTAAAACATTAGATATTAGGGAAATTTAACCATCCGGAAGATTTTTTACCCGTAATAAAATGATTTTTCGGGATTTTTTACCTAAATTTGCCACGAAATTAACACCATGAAAGTTCATGCCATGAAAATTCATTTATAATCAAATCAAAGTATAAACACTATGAGTCAACAAAAAAAGCAATGGGGAGCCATCATCGTGATGATCGCGCTCTTCGCCATGATTGCCTTCGTGACAAACCTCTGTACGCCGATGGCAACCATCATCAAGAACCAAGGAGACATCTCCAATGTATTAGCTCAGATTGGCAACTATGGTAACTTCATTGCCTATCTTGTAATGGGTATTCCCGCCGGTATGCTTATCAGCAAGTTCGGTTATAAGAAGACTGCCCTCATTGGTCTTGCCGTAGGTATCCTCGGCATTCTGATTCAGTGGTGCAGCGGTCTGATGGAAGGTTCATACAGCCTTGGTGCCATCTTTACCGTTTACCTTATCGGTGCTTTCATTGCCGGTCTCTGCATGTGTATCCTTAACTGTGTTGTCAACCCCATGCTTAATATCCTTGGCGGCGGTGGCAATAAGGGTAACCAGCTCATTCAGCTCGGCGGTGTGTTCAACTCTTCGGCTGCCGTTGCCTGCTATATCCTGATGGGCGCGCTGATTGCCGATGTTACCCGCTCTAAGATTGCCGATGTTGAAATCGCGCTGATGATTGCTCTCGCAATCTTCGTCGTAGCATTCGTTGTAATCTACTTCACCAAGATTGAAGAACCCGCTCAGGCTCCCGTTCAGCTCAGCCTCATCAAGGGCGCAATGAGCTATCGCCACTTCGCTCTCGGTGCTCTCGGTATTTTCCTCTACATGGGTATCGAGGTGGGTACTCCTAACTTCGTTCAGCAGTATCTTATCAATGAGCGCGGTATGGCAGGCAACATTGTTGGTCTGCTTGTTGCCGTTTACTGGTTCATGATGCTTATCGGTCGTCTTGCCGGTGCGTCTATCGGCGGAAAAATCAGTGCTCGCGCAATGATTACCACCGTCAGCATCGCTACCATGGTGCTCGTTCTCTTCGGTATGTTCGCTCCTACTGACGTGATGGTTAACTTCCCGGGCATTGACTGGGGCTCACTCTCGGTCGTTTGGGCTGAAATCCCCGTAGGTATCTTTGCTTTCCTGCTTGTAGGTCTCTGCACCTCCGTTATGTGGGGCGCAATCTTCAACATGGCTGTTGAAGGTCTCGGCAAGTATACCGCTATCGCTTCCGGTATTTTCATGACCATGGTATTCGGTTGCGCTGTGATGATGTTCATTCAGGCTGCCGTTGCTGACGCTGTAGGCTATATCAACTCTTACTGGGTTGTAGTTGCCTGCGCCGCTTATCTGCTCTTCTACGCTCTGGTTGGCTCACGTGTCAGCAAGCGCGCCGACGCAGAATGATGTAAAATATCCATTTTTTAAGAAAACAATAAAGAGCCGGAGGTTTTTCTTCCGGCTCTTGTTTTTTTTGCTTACCTTTGCACCTCAAAAATACAAGTTTATTTAATTTTTACTTTAGAAATGAATTGGTTTGAATGTAAAGTCGCTTACCACAAAATTGTGGAGAACGGACTGCAGAAAAAAGTAACCGATACCTTTATGGTTGATGCCCTGAGCTTTACCGAGGCAGAAGCCCGTGTTATCGAAGAGGTAACCCCCTACGTGAGCGGCGAAATGGAAGTCGCTTCCGTAAAAAAGACCAAAATATCCGAAATTTTCCGCGATGATACCGCCGATAAGTGGTATCTGGTCAAGGTGGCTTTCATCACTATCGATGAAAAGTCTGCCATTGAGAAACGCGCTATTTCACAGATTCTTACAGCCGGCTCTAACTTTAAGAATGCCTATGATAATTTTATGGAGGGCATGAAGGGAACCATGGCGGACTTTGAGATAGTCTCTATTACCGAAACTCCTATTCTCGACGTATACGCCGCTAAGCTCGATGGGGCAGATAAGCAGTAATCTGCAGCGTCTCCGTCGTCAACTCCCCGAGGGCGTAAGGCTCGTTGCCGTCAGTAAGTTTCATCCTGTGGAGGCTGTGCGCGAGGCTTATGACGCAGGTCAGCGTCTTTTCGGTGAAAGTCGCGTCGATGAGGTCGTTGCAAAGGCTGCCGCCATGCCCGGCGATTGCGTATGGCACTTTATCGGTCATGTGCAGACCAACAAGTTGCGGCGGTTGATTCCTGCGGTCAGCGTCATTGAGAGCGTCGACTCCGAGCGTCTGCTCCGGCTGATAAGTGCGGAGGCGGAGCGTGCCGGCGTCTGTATGCGCGTATTGCTTCAGGTTCATGTCGCTGCTGAGGAGACCAAAACCGGGTTTCTCCCCGATGACCTTATAGAATGTGCGCGCGCGTGTAAGGACCTTCCCGCAATTGAGATAAAAGGAGTCATGGGAATGGCGACGAATACTGACGATGAAGCGCGTGTGAACGCCGACTTTGCGGAGATAGCTCGCACGGGTGAACGCTTGCGCCGGATTATTCCGTCGGCTACCGAGCTAAGTATGGGAATGAGTGGCGATTGGCACCTCGCTGTGGCTCATGGAGCAACCCTTGTGCGTATCGGCACTGACATCTTTGGAAATCGCGTGTGAAAAATTTTAACTTTTTTGCAAAAATTGTGATTATTTCAAAAAAAGTTCGTAACTTAGCACCGCAAAAAGTGCATTCTATATAAATTTTTACGCAAAACTATTTATTTAACTCAATAACTCATAACTGTTTATGAAAAAAAATCTGTTTCTGGCACTTGCCTGCGCAGCTATTGTTAGCGGCTCAGCTTTCGCACAGGAAGTGACCTATGTGGAGGATCCCGCTCAGGGTTACACCTTCAATCGTTTCAAAGACAATTGGTTCCTTACTGCTGAAGGTGGCGCAAACTTCCAAATCAGCCGTCATGACAACAAGCGTGATGCTGCTGACCGTTTCGCTCCCGCTTTCGGTCTTGAAGTTGGCAAGTGGTTCTCTCCCATCTTGGGTCTCCGTGGCGGTCTTGGCTATATGGGTGCCAAGGGTCTGTCTTATAGCGACGACGCTTTCGGTCTCGTTTATGACAAGAATGGCGACATCAAGCACTTCACCGGCAAGAACGGTCACGTATACAGCAAAACTAAAGTTGCTAACCTCGGCATCAGCTTCGACGCTATGTTGAATGTTACCAACTGGTGGTGTGGCTACAAGCCCAACCGCGTTTATAACTTCATCGCTTATGTAGGTGGTGCAGGTTATCTGGCTTTCGAACACAAGGCTGGTTCCGCTACCAAGTGGGATGCTAAAACTTTTGACACCAACATCGCTCTCCGCGCCGGTATCATCAACAGCTTCAACGTAAGCAAGCAGGTTGCCCTCAGCATCGACCTCCGTTATACCGCTATCGGTTCTCGTTGGGAAGCTGGTATGCCTCACGGTGAGGTTAACAGCAACGTTGCCGGTTTCCTCGGCGTAACCTACCTCTTCAACCAGCGCACTTGGACCGCTCCCGTGGTTCCCGTTTGCCCGCCGGCTGAAAACTGCGACCCCATCCGTGCTCGTCTCGCAGAATGCGAAGCTCGCCTTGCTGACACCCAGCGCAAGCTCGACGAATGCCTCCGTCGCCCGATGCCCACCGCAGCTGCTGCTCCCTGCGTTGCTCCCCTCGCTACCGTTTACTTCCCCATCGGTTCTGCTACCGTTTCTCGCACCGACGCTAATGTCCTCAAGAGCGTAGCCGCTCAGATGAAGGCTGACACCAGCGTTAAGTATGACGTTTGCGGTTGGGCCGACAACTACACCGGTACCGATGCAATCAACGCTCGTCTCCGTCAGAACCGTGCTAACAACGTTAAGAACATCCTCGTTCGCAACGGCGTTAACGTAGGTCAGCTCGACGTTACCACTAACCCCGGTAACAAGTACGAAGGCAAGGAAAATGTTTACCTCGATCGTTGCGTAACCATTCAGGCTAAATAAGTTTCCCCTGAACTGATAAAAAACTAAGGAGCTGTCTAACAAGTTTAGACAGTTCCTTTTTTATGGGGGTGGACATGGTTGCTTGGGGGCGGCATGCGTCCTCGCATGCCGGAAATATCGCCCAAAATATCTGTTGCCCAAATGATTACAGACACGCGAGGACGCGTGTCGCCCCCAAGAAAAGAGAAGCCGTCTAAACTTGTTAGACAGCCTCTGTTTTTACAAGGAACCGGGATTTAATTCAGGAGGGGGGTGCCGGCGCGCCAGATGGTAAGGGTCATTGTTCCGTCGGAACCGAGAATGCCGATTGCTGTGCCCGGTTGAACGCGCTGACCTATCGTGACGAAGCT
The DNA here is from genome assembly GCA_964586765.1 of uncultured Bacteroides sp. Lineage (GTDB taxonomy): Bacteria > Bacteroidota > Bacteroidia > Bacteroidales > Muribaculaceae > UBA3263. The sequence continues at coordinate 29,218 of CAZPHN010000021.1, read as the reverse complement.
CTTGGCGATACCGTCATAGCGGCTTATAAACTCATTGGGATGCTGAATGATTATGGACTGACGGCCTGACGCCACGTCAAGGTGAGAGTCAATCACAGTGCCCCCTTGAATGGCGTTGACTGTGGCTTCGCGCGTGGTTTCAATGCGGATAGCTGGACCGCTCAGCGTGTCGCGGCGCAGCACGGTTGCCACCGGCTGGCGGAAACTCATGGTAGACGCAACCGCCGGGTTGACAAGCGTGAGATTATAACGTTCGCGCTCGGTCCATTCCTCAACGAATTTACGCTCGGCAGCCGATGCCGGAATCAGCGTGTCTGCAATCTCCGGAACAGCCTCCGTTGCCGACGCCGTGGCAGCAGTGTCGACGTCGCCCGTAAGGATAGCTTCGATGTTCTCAATCCATGCCGTCTGTACTGCCTGACGCTCCAAGAGCGAGTCAATCCTCAGTCCGCTCTCTATCTGCGCCCTGCGCTGGTCCGGACGCATGTATCCGGGAAGAATCGAGCCGAGCGGAGTGAGTCCGAACAACAGGGCGACGAGCGCGCCGACAGCGGCAACGCAGAGCGCGCCGAAAATCCACGCCCGGGTGCGGCTCATTCGCAGAGTCCAGAGGGTGTTGAGCGTGTTCTCGCTGACAAAGGTCAAGCGATACCTTTTGGTGGTTTTTAATGCTTTTTTTCTCATTTGTGGTGCAAATTTAAATTTTTTATCCGTTAAATCAAAAAAAGTTACTAACTTTGCTCCCGTATTAGAGGTTATTCAGTTAACCATACAGGTAAAAAAGCATTAAATATGAATTCTAACGAAATTGACTGGGCAAACCTCTCGTTCGGCTATGTGCCGACCGATGTCAATGTTCGAAGCACCTTCCGCGATGGAAAGTGGGGTCCGATAGAGGAGACAGACTCGGAGTACATCAATCTCCATATGGCAGCGACTGCTCTCCATTACGGTCAGGAAATCTTCGAGGGTCTGAAGGCTTTCCGTGGAAAGGACGGCAAAGTAAGGATTTTCCGCCTTGAGGAGAACGCAAAGCGCATCATTGAGTCTGCCAAGGGACTGATGATGGAGCCTGTCCCCGTGGAACTTTTCTCCGAGATGGTCAAGCGTGTGGTTAAAGCCAACGAACGCTTCATTCCTCCCTACGGAACAGGTGCATCCCTCTATATTCGCCCGCTTGAAATCGGAATTACCGCCCGCGTGGGCGTGAAGCCCGCCTCGGAATTTACTTTCGTCGTTTTTGTTTCGCCCGTAGGACCTTATTTTAAAGAAGGGTTTAAGCCTACAAAGATATGCGTGATGCGCGAGTATGACCGCGTGGCTCCCAAGGGAACCGGTCGCTGGAAAGTAGGCGGAAACTATGCCGCCAGTATCGCTGCCGGCGAGAAAGCCCACTCCTTAGGCTATAGCGCGGTCCTTTATCTTGACCCCCGCGAAAAGAAATACCTCGACGAGTGCGGTCCCGCAAACTTCTTCGCCATCAAGGACGGAAAGTACATAACGCCCGCCTCTGACTCCATTCTCCCTTCGATTACCAACAAGAGCCTGATGCAGATAGCCCGCGATATGGGTCTTGAAGTCGAAGAGCGTCATATCCTTCTGGAGGAACTCGAGGAGGTAAGCGAGGCAGCCGCCTGTGGCACCGCAGCCGTTGCGTCGCCTGTTTCCGAGGTCGATGACCTCGATACCGGCAAGAAATACATTATTGCCAAGGATGGCAAGCCGGGTCCCATAACTACCGAACTTTACAACCGCCTGCGCGCCATCCAGTATGGCGAGGCTGAAGATATCCATGGCTGGAACACTATCCTTTGACCCGCAGCGGATTATTGATAAATATTATCCCGAAGGCACACCCCTTCGGGATATTTATATGCGCCATGCCCGCTCCGTGGCTCAGTTTGCCCTCGAAATAGCTTCGCGCCGCCATCTTCCGCTCGACCCTGCCCAAGTGGAGGCTGCCGCCATGCTCCATGACATAGGCATATTTCTTTGCGACGCTCCCGGAATACATTGCTGCGGCTCCTCGCCTTATATCGAGCATGGACCGTTAGGTGCCGCACTGCTGCGCCGCGAAGGGGCTCCCGAATGGGCGGCGCGGGTTGCCGAACGCCATACCGGAGTTGGCATTGGCGACCTTGTCCCTGAAACCCTGCTTGAAAAACTGGTCTGCTACGCCGACAAATTCTACTCCAAGTCCGGCTCCATGGATAAGAAGAGCCTCGAGCGCGTCGAAGCGTCAATTTCGCGCTTTGGCGATGACAATCTTGCGCGTTTCCGCGACCTTCACGCGCTTTTCGCGATTACAGACTGAGGCAGTTCCTAACAACAAACCATACCAGATAGACCGTCAGATAGACCGTCGCGCCCTTAAAGCTGAACAGAAAATCATAAATTGCGGCAAATTTTGACCTGAAAATGCTCGAAATAATAAGCAAAGTGAAAAAAGGAACGCCGAAAACGATAAAATAATTATAGCGCAGGGCGGCGAGGAACTCCCCGTGGAGCAGGGCATGAAAAGCGCGCTGACTGCCGCAGGACGGACATTGCAGTCCCGTCAGGAAATAAACCGGGCATTTCGGGAAAAAACGCCCCTCCTCAACCGGGTCAAACCAAAAATACACGCATAACATTATCGCTGCCGCAACCAAAGCGACAACGGCAATGCCAATGCGTTGGCGGTTATTATTAAAGATAGCCTTATTCAAAATTCAAAGCCAAAACAATCCGATTATTTCCCGCAAAGAGTCTTTAAATCCCGAGCATTGCTGCGGGCGCAATCCCCAAAATAAGGCAGATTGCGCGAGCAATGCGTAATGTGGGTTCTGCGCGACCGGATATGTAGTCGCTTACGCGTGAGGGACTTATGCCGAGCTCGTTGGCAAGCTGTTTCTGGGTCATGCCTTTTTCTTCGATTGAAAGGCTTATGAGTTCGCCAATGGTGGGTTTGGCAATGGGATAGTGGATTTTTTCGTATGCTTCAACCACGTCTGAAACAATGGTAAGCTCAATGGCGTTACTATCGCTCGCGGGAGTTTCATCCGTAACGAGGGGCAACAGTTCTTCAATGCGGTTGAGAGCATAGTCATATTGCTGTTTGGTTATTTCCATATTCTTTGTCTTAGATGGTTGAACAATCAATTTTATCGTACTCGGCGTGAGTTCCTACAAAGCGGATAAATATTCTGCCGATAGTGAACTTGATGACTACAACAAGGCGATAATTATTGCCCTTGATGTTAAATACATAGTGTTGGTTTCCTACGTAGTCTGTAGCGGGAAAATCCTCCTTGATTTCCGATAAGTTGTGCCATGTAGCTTGTTGGGCAGTGTTATACCATCGCTCCAAGGCAATCCTTGAATCTTCCTTTCCCGGAGATTCGTAGAACTCTTTTAGTTTTCTATGTGAGATTATATGCATATCTTATGTATGCTGCAAAATTAATGAAAAAATTTTGAAATACAAAAATTATAAACTTGAAAATTTCGAATAGCAAAATTTCAGTCAATTGTGAGATGTGTCGTCGAGCCATTGGGAGTAATGGGTGGGGAAAATATATTTGTCAGTCTGTAAAACGAAAAACTTTAGTTTTGTAATATGTTGATTTATAGTGTTTTACCCCCCCCACAGCGCAAAAAACTTACGAAATTGCTTTGAATTAGGTAAAATAATGACTAATTTTGTCGCCGATAGATGTTAGTTGGTTGTCCTGATTATATGGCTCTTACGGGAAGTCAACTGATAGAAAAACAATAAATAGAGCCACAATTAAGGAAATGAAGCGCATTTTAAATCTCTTTCTTGCAGTTGCTGTTGTTAGTCTCTTGGCAATGTGTACCTCTAAGACAACATCTGATACCACATCAAATAATGGTGATTTTGTCGAATTAGACATTAATGCATTACAATCTATGCCAATTGAGGAATTCGATTATGACTCTAATCCGGCAATTGCTTCCATAGAATACTTTCAGCCTCATGATACTATAATATTCCCGTTCGGAATTCCAGTTATTGGAGATTCATGGGTAGCCATGTATCACAATAATGTAATCATATTTGACAAGGACTCAGGAAAGGTTCTGGCATCTTTTGACCGAACCGGAGAAGGTCCTGAAGAATATGTTAATCTATTTGGACTGGGAGTTGATAGATCTACCCGGACATGCCATGTTTTGACCTCTGATTCGCCGTCAAAGATCAAGACATATTCATTTGATGGGGAATTCCTGAGCGAGTTGCAGATGAAGGATAAAATCAATCCTGAATCAGGGTCGTTCGCTATTCTTGACGACTCGTATTACTATGTAACGCAGAATTCTATCCGCAGAATAGTTGCGGGAAAGACTGATGACCCGCTGGACAGTAAGCCATACCTGCTGATTGACCGTAACTCCGGAAATGTCATACAGTTGCCTATTGAAAGAGTGGACTACAAGATATGTAATCGATATGTCCCGAAATCCCCTGACATTTATGCGCCTAACTGGAAAATGGACATAAAGTATACTCATGGAGGAGAGAATCAGTTAATTGTTTCGGAATTTTCTAATGATACTATTTTTGCCGTGAAAGATGATGGCTTGACTAAGCCAATAGCGGTTAAACGGAATTGGAGTAAGGATTATGATAACCCTGATTTGGTTTCGGTCCTTTATGCAGGTAAGCGTTATATGATATTTGAAATTCTCCGTAAAACGACGAATCATTCAGCTGAAACCATTTCTGAGAATCCGAGCAAGTCCGGAACTTACATCTACGATTTTGAAAAGAATGAGTTTCATAGATATGCCGAAACCGGATTGTTTATGGAGTCAAACGGGCACTTATTCATGCTTCGACCCATTTACAAATTGATGGATGCCGCTGACCGTGATGAGATAAAAGACCCTGCATTACTGGATATAATAGAGAAATCCAACGACGAAAGCAATTTTGTATGGATTACATATCGCATTGCTGAGTAAAGCTGCTCGGGAGCGGCACGCGTCCTCGCGTGCCTGTAACAATTTGAATAACAAGTGCTTTAAGGCAATGTTTCCGGCATGCGAGGACGCATGCCGCCCCCAAGCAACGATGCCAAAAAAAGGAGCTGTCTAAACTTATTAGACAGCTCCCTCAGTATGTGTGTGTCGTATGGGGGTTATTTGATGGCGACTTTGAAGACCTTGTCAGCAACTTTGATTATTGCTACATCGTTGCTCAGGGGAATGTAAAGTTCATCATCCGTTGAGCTTGTCACCATATTACCGGAGAGGTCATAGACCATCACGGAGGCGTCGGCAGGTTTATTGCTGACGGAGAGTATATTGTTAGATAAGGTTATTGTGATGGGGGTACCGGAGCCGGCTTCAAGGGTGTTGATATCCGTGACGTCATTCTTAACATAGATGGCGTTCAGGTTGTTGTGACCGAAAATGGCGGGAATTGAAATCTTGTTTTCGTTGTCAAGCTCGATTGGCTCATCGTTGAGCGTCACGCTGTGGAGATTCCAACCCTCCTGAGGCTCAAGGGTAACGGTGATGTCTGAGCCTTCGGGGCAGCTGTGGGTAACCGTGTGATGACCGGGAGCCGTGACAGAGAGGGTTGCCACGCCGATTTCTGCAAACCGAATGTCAAGTACACTCGTAAGGATATCGCGATTGACGTTGATTTCATAAGTGTTATCCGGATTCTTGACAGTGAAGACATTATCGCCGTTCAGTTCCATAGCGTCAATCCGATAACCATCCTTGGGAATTACGGTAAGCGAAATATATGTATCGGTTTTCCCTTTAAGATCGATTTCGTAGGGCGATTGAATTGCCTTTCCATCATAGAGTACATAACCCAAAGCCGAGTCAAAGTTTATGTCCAACACAGGAGGTATCTCAACAATATTCTCGAAAGAGCTCCAAGGAGTGGTAGCTCTCATTGCTTCAGTTGCTCCCTCAAGGACATATAGGGTTGCCTGTCTATATACACTGCTATCAAAAATGTTTGTTGCGAAAGAAGTCGGGGAATTCGTTTTATAGGTAATAGATGAGAGCCGACCACAGTTACTGAACGCTTGCTTTCCGATAAAAGTGACGGCATCAGGAATGTTAATGCTAGTTAGGCTGCTGCAACCCATGAATGCATAATTACCGATAGAAGTTACGCCATCAGGTAGAGTAATTTCGGTTAAATTGAAACAATAATAGAATGTATTGTCTCCGATAGAGGTTATACCATCAGGGAGTGTAATATTGGTTAGATCGTAACACTCACCGAACACATAGTTTCCAATAGAAGTTAATGATTCAGGAAGAGTAATGTTGGTTAGACTGTTACAGCAATAAAACGTAAACTCCCCGATAGAAGTTACACCATCAGGAATATTAATGTTGGTCAGACTCCTACAGTAGCCGAATGCATTATTTCCGATATGAGTTACCGCTTCCGGGATATTGATGTTGGTCAAACTTTTACAAGAATAAAACGCTTGATCTCCTATCCATGTCACAGACTCAGGGATTGTTATGGACCTAAGACTGTCGCAATGGTCGAACATATAGTTTGGGATCTCAGAAATAGAGTTAGGTAGTGTAACAGAAGTCAAACTTTCGCAGCTGCTGAACACTCCTTCACCAATAGAAGTCACAGATTCAGGGATTTCAACCGATGTCAGGTTAGCACAATAGCAGAAAGCATAACCATCAATGGTTGTTACGTAACTCGGAATCGTAATAGATTCTAAGCTACTACAGCCCATAAACATATAAATTGGTATGGTTGAAATGTATTTAGGAAGGCTAACGGAAGTCAACTTACTGCAATAGTAGAATGTTCCATCCCCGTCGAAGGATACAACGGTGTTTGGAATTGTCACGGAGGTTAGATTTCTGCAATTTTTGAATGCCTCAGATCCGATATGTGTTAAAGTGTATTCAGTTCCGTTATATGGAACCTGTTCCGGTAATGAACACTCACCGTCATATTCGGTAGGCACCTTTATTAATTCGCACGACCTATCATCGAATATACCGTATTCAAGCCCATCGTATTCGAAGGCATGTAGTGATTGTGGTAGCGCAGAGAGAATTAGCGCGGATAAAAGTAAAAGCTTTTTCATTGTTTTTTTGTGGATAGTTATTGTTTAGTTGATTTTTTCGGAGTTGAAGTAGTAGCGGTCAAATATTTTGGTGAGTTTCAGGTGCTGACCGTCTGATAGTCTCTCGGCTTTGTAAACGCCTATAAATTCATAGGTGTCGTTAAAGCAATTATAGGTTATGGAATAGTCGTTCGGTGTTCCGGGGTAGCAGATGTCGCCACGATGGTTCCTGAAAACGACAATGGGCAGATGCTCTAACGTCTCCGCAGTCACATTCGGCGAAATTGTCGTGGCAGGGATTTTGTCTAAGTCCACATTTGCGGGAATCGCGGTGAAGAGGAGACCGTCTTTAAAAAAGCCGGTGAGGTCGAGCTGACGGTTGACATAATAGAAGGGATGCAACATATAATACCCCGGTCGATAGTAACCCTCGCTCTCAATGATGCTTTCTCCATGCATCTTCTGGTCGCCATTGAAAAGCGGTGCATCGCAAACGGTTGCGAATTTACGCCCCATCGCATCATCAATTGTATCACTTAGTGATTCCATCATGTCCGCGTTGATTGAGTCGTTTTTGTCTTTAAAAAAAGCCATAGCAGTTTTCTTTGGTGTCCCCGCCGGCGGCCTTGTCGCGGACTTTTTTTGTGGTATGGATAAAATAAAAGCGTGGCACCGTACTTTTGCTGTCCGTTCCCACGTCTTGAGGCCTTCGCATTGCCCTTACATTGTTAGAACGAAACAACGCAGAGGCCCACGCGAATATGTAGATATGCGCAATGACCGCACCTCCGCTCTGGGGGAGATTACGAATCACTACGGTTATGGTTACATATTCTGTAGCATCTACCGTTGCTTCGGTCCTGACAATGTAATGAGGAAGTTGCGAAGTTCCAAGACGTCAGAACTGAAGCGTCGAGTAACGCTTTCAGTATGTTATTATGTCGGGACTTTTCCCAACATCGCAAAATTACAAATTATTCTTGAATTGACAAAATGCACGGATGCATTAAGTCATTAAGCTAAGTCAATGGCGGTCAGTTCGTCGGGGGTGAAGGTGAGGTTACGGAGACAGCCGAGGCTATCGCGGAGCTGGCTGACGGAGCTGCTGCCTATGATTACGGAGGTTACGCTGCTGTCTTTGAGCAGCCATGCGAGCGACATTTGCGCCAAGGTCTGTCCGCGCCGTTCGGCTATCCGGGTGAGGCGATTAAGCTTGTCAATCAGTTGTGGGGTGATGCTTTCCGCTTTGAGAAATCTGCCTAATGAGGCGCGCGAGCCGGCGGGAATACCATCGAGGTAGCGGTTGGTGAGCAGTCCCTGAGCCAGCGGCGAGAAGGCGGTGAAACCGACGCCGCTTTCTGCCGCCTGACGGATTATGCCTTCTTCCTGTTTCTGACGGTCGAGGATGTTGTATCTTCCTTGATAGATAAGGCATGGGGTGTCATGGGCAGCAAGATAGTCATAGGCAAAGCGGGCAGCTTCGTAGGGCCACTTGGATATGCCTGCGTAGAGAGCCTTTCCCTGACGGACTATGTCGACAAGGGTCTGGAGGGTTTCCTCCATCGGGGTTTCAGGGTCAAAGCGATGGCTGTAGAAGATGTCGACGTATTCAAGGTTCATGCGTCGGAGGCTCTGGTTGAGCGAGCTGATGAGGTGTTTACGCGAACCCCAGCTGCCGTAAGGACCCTGCCACATATCGTGACCAGCCTTTGTCGTAATGACCATTTCGTCGCGATAGGGCCGGAACGATTGCTGCATTATGCGTCCGAAGGTTTCTTCTGCCGAGCCGTCGGGCGGACCGTAGTTGTTGGCAAGGTCAAAGCATGTAATGCCGTTGTCGAAGGCATAGTGAAGCATCTCGCGGCTGTTGGCGAGGGGGTTGACGCCACCAAAGTTGTGCCATAGTCCTAACGAAATCCTTGGCAGCAACAGCCCGCTCCTGCCGCAGCGTTCATATTTCATTTCGCCGCCGTAGCGGCTCTCCGAAGCTCTATAATCCGATTCCATCATAACTTTCCGCTGTTTTGTTATTTCTATACTCTTTGTCTTAAAAAGATGCTGCAGCGTACTCGCGGGCGAGAGTGTGTATCCCTGCCAATATGGTCTGTTCGCGGGTTGGAGAGGGCTTCTTGAAGCCGTTAATATAATTGCGAAGTAAGGTGGCATCAATACCTACCATTTTAGCGAACTCGGAAATTTTTATTTCCTTGTGGGTTAGAAAAAAACGCTGCATCGATGTCGGTTCGGCATCTTCGTAGAAGAAGCTTTCAAAACTAACATCCTCATCAATGTTACGCCAATGAAAGCCGTCCAGACCAACATCGTAATTTGCTCGTTGTTCTGGAGTTGCGTCCTTCAATCGTGGATACCAAAGAAGTGACTGCGACCATTCCTTGCCCGATTCATCCACGCCGATAATATGCGTATCGGTAAAGTATATGCTACTAATTGTCATGATTTAATCCTCGTTATTTCCAAAATGGTTGTTCCATTCCTCAATGATAATGTCAATATTTAATTGCGCAAAGCGTTTTATTCGCTTCAGGTCATTAGCCTTGATATTGTGAAGTTCGCGCTGTATCAGTTCGCCATCTACAATGTCAAAAACCACTTTTCCGCCATTGCCTTCAACGTGAATGTGTATAGGTTCATGTTCACGGCTAAAGAAGAAAAATATAAATCCTGCGTATCTAAATAATTCCGGCATAGTCGTTTGATTTTATCTGCGCAAATATAGGTATTATTTTTGATACTGTCAAGTTCCTTTAGCGGCTTTTGTGGGAAGAAGTTTTGCGCAAAAGGTTAAAGATTTGTGGGATTGGAGGTTTTTGGGTATATTTGCGGTTAGTTATGAACTAACCATTATTATCTGGCTATGGGTAAGCTGGTGAAAAGCAGGGGGTTAACTCTTGTTTTAGCCGGTCCCTATGGTGGAGCTTGCGGAATCTGTTAATTAATAAATCCCAAACTAATATATCCATGAATTTCAAAAAACTTGCGGCGTTAGCCCTCTGCCTCGGCGTTTCTGCCGGTGTGGCATTTGCTGACCTTCCCTTCCGTCAGCACCGCTATGAATCATTCAAGGCGACTCCTGCCGACAATGTCGACGTAATGTTTGTCGGCAACTCGATTACACATATGCATGAGTGGTGGGAGGCTTTCGGCTCTCAGCAGACCATCAGCGGCAGAGGTAACTCCGGCGGCATTTCTACTGAAGTTCTTGAAAATCTGGAAAGCTACATTGACGGAAAGCCGAAAAAGCTTTTCCTGATGATTGGGACGAACGATATAGGTCAGAACGGCTCGGAAGCAACCGCCGATTTGACTGCGCGCCGCGTCCGCGCCATTGTCAAGCGTATTCAGCTCGAATCGCCCGAGACGGAAATCTACGTCGAGAGCATTCTTCCCCGCCGCAATATGAACGGCTCCATAGCCCGCGCCAACGCGCAGATTAAAACCTTCTGCGAGGAGCTCGGTGTCAGCTATATAGACCTGAACGAGACCATGGCTCTGCTGCCCAATAACGACGCGTGGAGCCTTGACGGACTCCATCCTCAGGTAAAGGGCTATTCCGCATGGACCCACTTTATTGAGCCTCAGGTAGGCTTCAGCTCCGTCTATCCCGCTGCCGACGCCATCACCGAATTCAAGACTGCCGGCACCGGCGGATCACACGCCATGCGTATCGGTCAGTTCTCTTATCTCCCTGTCAAGGAGGGCGATGTATTGATTTTCGGCGATGAGCTGGTTCATGGCGGCGAATGGCATGAACTTCTCGGCTCGCCCAAGGTCAAGGATCGCGGTACCGGCTGGGGCACGGGCGGCATCAATCTTGTCCAAGGCAAAGGCGTGGTGACCGCCGCGCTCGAGGGTCAGGCTGAAAAGCCCTCCGCCATCATCATCAACTATGGTGAAGGTGGTTCGGATGCCACAAACTATCGCGCCATCATCAACGAGGCAAAGCGTCTTGCCCCTGATGCCAAAATATGCTGCATGTCGCTTCCGCCCCGTGCCAGCGAGGCTAACGATGGCAATATCAAGAGCATGAACGCTACCATCAAGTCTGCCGCCGAGGCTCTTGGTGTTACATATATTGATATCTACACACCCCTCTCGGCAAACCGCGGCAAGTTTATCATGAACGGTTCATACCTCACCGGTCAGGGCTATGCGGTCGTAGCAACCGAGATTGCCAGTGCTCTCAATGACCCCGACCTGAATCCCGTATCGCTTGAAACCGCCGATGCGCTGGTTACCCGCCGCAACAATCGCGCCATTATCGGCAATCTGCTTACAGATGCGTTCATGACCGATGCCATAGAGGGTCAGCAGGAAGCTCTTGACGCCGCTGTCAGCGAGGCAGCCGCGGCACTCAGCAATGATATAACCGAGGCTCAGGCGCGTGAAGTAGCCGCAAAGCTCGAACAGGCTGTTGTCGCCGCTAAAGGCTACGTAGTTCCTCAGCTCTCAACCGATGCTGAAACCCACTGGTACATAATCCGCTCCGTGCGTCAGGACAGGGTTGTCACCTCCTCTGCCGGCAATCTTTTGGGTCTTACCGAAGGTCCGACGGCAGAGTCTACCCTCGGAAATAACGTCTGGAAACTCATGGATCGCGGCGACGGCACGTTTGATGTCGTAAATATGCTTGGCGAATATATTACCGCCCAAGGTATTGCCAATAATACCGGAATGAAAGTAACCACCGAGGCTCCTGCCGGCGGCTGGGAGTTTTCCAAAAGTAACTATAACGGCTACTCCTACGTAATCTACTCCAATGCGACAAATAACGCGCAGTGGAATCAGTCGGGTAACGGTACATATCCTGTACTTAACTGGCATCCCGCCAATAACTACCCCATCCTGACTGATGAGGGTTCTTCTTATTATTTCGTTGAGTTTTTCGGAGAAATGGTTCCGCCGGAACATACAACCGGCTGGTTTCAGATTACCGTCAATTCCGGAATCGGCAGCCTTGGCGATGCAAACCATATGATTAACGCCGATGTTGAAAAGCGTCAGAATGCCACCAACTTCTATGCCCTGATGTATGGACCCGAGCAGGCCGAATATCCAGCCAAGGAGTTTATCCATATCACCATTGACGGACTTACCGGACCGTATCGTTTTACGGGTCTTAACGGTCATGGCATTAAGGAAAACTGCACCTCGTCGCGTGAATCCGTGCCTACGGACAATCCCGCTGTCGCCAAAGTGTCTGACGGAGTCTACACCATAGGTAAATGGCACATCTGGGAAAACTATGTCGGAAAGTCGTCCGGTTCCAACAATACCTTTACCATCCGTCAGGTTTCTGATGAAGTTCTTGACCTGTATGACATCTGGACGGTTGAAATCATTGCCCAAAACCATAGCGAAGTGGGCAAGGATGCCCGTGTGACCCTCAATAACTCTGACAACAAAGGCATTGCCACGGTTTTCAACGGAGGCACATATTTTCTCACTAAGGGCGGAGAAATCAGACCTGACCAGCTCACTTTTACCGTTGAAAACAATCAGATTCTCCCCGAACCGTATGTTGACGTCGATAATGACGCCAAAAACATACTGATTAACTTCAATGAGATGCCCTCGCGCCTTTCTGAGGCGATTGCCGGCGCAAATGCCCCGGCTCAGGTTTATGACCTGCAGGGTCGTCGTGTGGTAAATCCTGCCAACGGTCTTTATATAATTGACGGTAAACTCGTCCGGAAGTAAGAATGAGGTTAAAGATACTGCTGCTGGCACTCCTCCTGTCGTTTCAATCTGTTTTTGCCCACGAATATAGCAACGACACAGTGCGCTTTGAGCCTAAACAGCTCATTGTGCCCGGCGCATTGATTACCGTTGGCGCGCTTGGCGTCGGGGTCAAGCCGTTAGTCAAGGCGCGTAAATGGATTAACAGCGAGATAGGGGTGCATAACTGTAACCCCGCCGATGAAATCCTTATGTATCTGCCGGTTGTGTGTTACGCCGGTCTGGATTTTTGCGGAGTGCCGTCGCGCAGACCTTTTGTCGACCGCGCTATTGTCGGTTTTACGGCGGGAATAATTTATGCCTCCGTTACTAATGCTTTGAAATACACTGTATGTGAACCTCGACCTATGGAGGCGAGGCGTAATTCTTTTCCGTCGGGTCATACCGGAGCCTCGTTTCTGGGTGCGGAGCTTTTGCGTCAGGAGTATGGTCCGTGGGTAGGTCTGGCAGGCTACACGGTAGCTACCGCGACTGGTGTGATGCGTATTGTCGAAGGTCGCCACTGGCTCAATGACGTGCTTGCCGGCGCAGGTATCGGCATTCTCAGCGCGCGGGCGGGCGAGTGGCTTCTGCCGTTCAACCGGCGTTGGCTCGGATTAGACCGGCGTCGCGGCGAGCAGCTTGTGCTTTGTCCGACGTATATACCTCAGACCCAGACTGCAGCCCTGTCAGCTGCCTTGATTTTCTAAAAGCGGAGAGTGGGGCGGGGGGTGCAGATTGCACCGACCGATTCCTTGAAATCCGCAAGACTCTGGTCCGGTTCGCCATATTCGCTTGACGGACCTATGTCAAGCGTGTGAAATCCTGCGGACGCGTAATGCTCGCAAAGCTTTGCCGCAAGCAGATTCATGGCAAAGCGGCAGGGCGACTCCGGAACATTTCCCCAGTAAATCAGCTGAGCTATCCCCGGCGCAACATGGTAGATTACCGCTGAAGCCGCATCACGTTCACCGTCGGTCAGCACAAAGAAATCGGCAGTGACCGGACCCGCGGGTTTGACCGTGGCGAGCACCTGTTCGAGCGTCATTCGCAGCGGATAGCCTTTGTGCTCTCTATTAAGGCGTATAATTTCATAGGCGCGCTCCGGGGTTGACTTCTCGAGGCGGAAACCCTCGCGCGACGCCACGTTTACCTTTCTCCGCGACTCAGTGTTCAGGCTCGGAAGATACGGTTGCGTAAGGTCAAAATGATAATTCCAGTCCGTGAACTCCGTTTTTGCGCCGGCATATTGCAGCGAAAGCGTCAGTTTTGAATTCATTGCCGGACAATAGAACGGCGGAGGCAATGTGAGCGACAGCCCCTGATATTTATTGACAAATTCGCGCAACGCCGCTATGACGGTTCCGTTGAGGTGGGGTCGGTTATAGTCGAAAATGATAAAAGGGGCGGAGAAAGGCGCGCGCAGGCTTCCGTCCTCGCGTTCCCCTATGGTCAGACCGAGAATTCCTTTTCCGGATTCATCGACGGCTGCCGCATAGATCACACGGCGCACCTTATGCGCATTTACCTCGCTGAACGCTACGGAATTGAATGCGGTTTGCGGTTGCTGGAAAGTGCGCTGATACTCAGTCGCTGACATTTCAATAATGCTCATTACCATAGCCGCAAATTTAGCGAAAAATCCCCTCCGCTCAAAAAAAAACTGTTAAAAGACTTGACAAATGATGAAAAATGTTGTATCTTTGCAAAGGTTTTTACAACCGCTTTCAGCCTTTATGAGATGATTGATGGGTTATCACTCATAAAGTACCTGAGCGAATTCGCCCGGTCTTGCCCGGTTAACGACCTGCGGAGAGAGGTGTGAAATTCTGTTTGAGCAACTTTTGCGGAGGAAATTTTGGAGATTGGAAAAATTTGCGTACCTTTGCAGTCCGTAAATAGGTACGAAATTTAATTTTTACGTAAAAATAAACTAAAATTTGCAATGAAAAGAACTTTTCAACCCTCTAACCGCAAGCGCGTGAACAAGCACGGCTTCCGCGAAAGAATGTCTACCGCCGACGGTCGCAAGGTGCTGGCTCGTCGCCGCGCCAAGGGCCGCAAGTGCCTTACCGTTTCTGACGAAATCGCAAGCAAGTAATCGCTCCGTATTTTTTCGGAAATATGACCGGGTGCCACTCCTGACGAGGATGGGTGCCCGTTCTCATTTTTATATTTTTAACGTGTAAAGAAGGCATAAATCAGATTTTTTCAGTAACTTTGCCGAAAATAAGAACTTTCTGGCCTATTGCCACGTTTTTATCATAAAAAGAGCTAAAACCAAAATTCCAATTTCAAAAAAGAAAAAACGACATTATGGCAAACTACAATCCTGATAATCGTCCCGCTCCGGGCAAGATTATGCGCAATGTCTTTGGCATTTTTATGATTCTGATTTACGTCGGTATGGGCATCCTTCTGTTCATTAACTTCTTTGGTTTCGACCAGAACTTCGCTTGGGTTCGCTGGGTTGGCGGTACTCTGTTTATTCTTTACGGATTCTGGCGCGGATATCGTCAAGCCAAAGGTATCGACTATAACGGATGATGAAACTGAAAGCATTACCTATCCTTCTGCTCGGGGTGCTTGCCCTGAGCGGTTGCGGCAAAAAGTCGTCAGGCGAAAAGGCACTTCCTCAGGTCTCCAAGATGAAGCTTGCCTGCGATGCGTCGTTTGAGAATATCATCGACCAAGAGATTGACGTGTTTGAATACACATACTCTACTCCTAAGCGTCAGGCATACGTAATCCCTTACTATCTGCCGCAGCAGCAATGTTTTGACTCCCTGCTCGACCCTGACAGCGGGGTTAAGACCATCGTGGCTGCCCGACGTCTGACCGAAGCTGAAAAGATTCGCCTTAAAAACCGCAAGCGCAACCCGCGCGAGCAGCGTATTGCCGTCGATGCCGTTGCCCTTATCGTTAACAAGAACAACCCTCAGGACGTTATCTCAATGCAGGAGTTGCGTGATATCCTCTCCGGCAAGGTCGCTTCTTGGCATGACATGTGGCCCACGAAACTTGACTCCATCCGTCTGGTGTTTGACCAGAACGGCTCCAGCCTCTATCAGTTCATGCGCGACAGCATTAACGGCGGTCAGCCTCTTGCCGCAAAGATTTATGCTGAAAATTCGAGCCGTGAGGTGTTTGACGTCGTTAGCCGCTATCCTAACGCACTCGGTTTGATTGGTGTCAGCTGGATTACTACGGATATGAACGGCTCGGTGATTTCGCGCGAGGAAATGCGCGCGCGCTCCACTCAGTCCGATACTACCTCGCTGACATTCTCGAACGATATCAAGGTGCTCGCCGTCAGTGGCGATGAATCGATTGAAGCGTTCAAGCCCTATCAGGCATATATTTTCGACGGTCGCTATCCGCTGTACCGCTCCATCTATATGATTACGCATACCGTAGGCGGTACTCTTGACAATGCATTTTATGCCTTTGTGACGGGAATGCAGGGTCAGAAGGTTATCCAGATGACCGGCGTCCTGCCCGCAACGGTTCAGCCCCGTATGGTCAACGTAACGGTGGCTGGCGGCGAATGACAATAATTAAACCATCCTGCGCGTTTAAAATCTAAGAACTAAGCAATATAAATTAATCTAAATAACACAAATAAACCAACCAATGAATCTCAGAAATCTTTGGCTTACTCTGGCAGCCGGAGTCGCTTTGACCGCATCGGCTCAGACTCAAGGTTACATGGACGGTATTGAATACTTCAAGGCCGACCAGTTTGACAACGCTCGTGAAATCCTGACACGCACGCTCGACGCTCCCGAGACCGAACGCGCCACCGCACTCTATTATCTCGGTGCGGTGGCTCTCCACGACGGAGACCTCACAACTGCCGCAAAGTACTTCAACGAGGGTATCTCTCTTGACCCCAAGAACGGCTATAACTATGTAGGTCTTGGCTCGATTGACCTCAAGAAAGGTGATGCCAAGGCTGCTGCCGACCAGTTTAAGGCTGCGCTGAAAGCACAGAAAAAGGCTCCAGTTATGGTAGCTATCGCCCGCGCATATTACCAGACCGACCCCGTGGCTTATGCCAAGGAATATGAAAAATATCTGGCTGACGCATATGCTAAGGATAAGAAAAGTGCTGACGTTTACATGATGCGCGGCGATAAGCTCCGCGACGAGGCTTTTGCCGAGGGTGAAGCTTCTTCGAAAATCGGTGAGGCTGCTTCAGAGTATACTCAGGCAATCTATTTCGCTCCTAATACCCCCGAGGCTTATGTGAAGTATTCTCGCGTGTATGCAAAGGTTAATCCCACTTATGCAATCGACAAGCTGAAAGAACTCCTTGCCATCGCTCCTAACTCGGCTATGGCTCAGCGCGAACTCGCCGAACGTTACTATGATAACGACCAGTGGACCCGCGCTGCCCAGCAGTATGAAGAGTACATCAAGAACCCCAACCACTTCGTGCAGGATGAAGAGCGTTACGCCGTGCTCCTCTACTTCGGTGAGAAGTATCAGGAGAGCCTCGACTTGGCTAAGTCAATTCTTGCCAAGCAGCCTAACTCGGTTCAGATGAAGCGTATCCTTTTCCTTGACCTCGATAAGCTGGGTCGCACTCAGGAGGCTAAGGCTGCCGCTGAGGCATTCTTCGCTACCCCCGACGTACGTTTCACTGCCAATGACTACTCTTCATTCGCCGGCATCCTCAACGAACTCGAGGAATACGATGCCGAAATTGAGGCTTGGAACAACGCTGTGAATGCTAACCCCGAGAAGGTTGAGCTGCTCAAGAACCTCTCTACCGCTTTCTCTCAGGCAGGTAGCCGTGCCCTCAAGGCTCAGAAGGCAACCGAGGATGAGGCTGAAATCGCTGACCTTCAGGCTGCGGCACATCAGGCTTACGTTAACTCGCTCAACGCTTTCAAGCGTTACATTGACGCCGGAACCTATTCTACTCAGGACCTCGTTGACCTTGGCAGCCGCTATCAGAATGTTGCAGCTACCGCCGAAGCCGGCTCTCAGGAGAAGATTGATGCCATCAACGGTGCTATCGCCGCTATCGATCAGGTTATCGAGCGTGTGCCCGAAAACTTCATCCCTTACCGCAACAAGGCGCGTATGCAGCTCGTGAAGAACGATAACCACCCCTCTGAGGAGCAGGCAGCTACCTATACCAAGATGCTTGAGCTGCTTGACCTCGACCCCCAGAACCGTACCGACCGCGTTGATACCTATCGTGAGGGTTATGCACAGATTGCCAGCTACTATATCAGCATCAAGGACATCGACGGCGCAAGAACTTGGTATCTCAAGATGCTTGAACTCGACCCTGAAAATCAGGCTCTGCGCGACTACATTGAAAAACTGAAATAAAGCACTCTCTTAACATATAAATATGGAGAGGCGGATTCCCGGGAATTCGCCTCTCCTATATAAACAAGATTACAGATGATTGACGAGGAAACCAAATCTTACTTCACTGATGAGGAGCGGAAGCTGCTCCCCGGACTTTACCGTCAGGTAGTGGCTGACCTCGGAGCGGTTCTGCAGCCTGATGACGTAAGCAGGCTGCGGCGGGTGATTTCCGATGGCGTCAGTGGCGGACATTACGGGCGTGACCGCTTTGGGCTTAATCTGCTCATACATAGGCTTCAGACTGTCCTGCTGATGGCTGAGGCAGTGAGTCCTGACCGCGCTATCTCCATCGCGCTGATGCTTGCGCCGCTTGCCCAGTCAGGTTTCCTTTCGGTCGATACTGTTCGCGCTGAATGGGATGACGATATTGCCGGTCTGGTTGGCGGTCTGATTCGCGTTGATTCGCTTTACGGACGCACTGCCAGTGTCGAAAGTGATAATTTCCGTAATCTTTTGCTCACTTTCGCTCAGGATATCCGCGTAATCATCACTGTTATTACCGAACGTCTGCAGCTGATGCGCGCCATAAACCATCATCCCGATGAGGAAGCCGTGCGCTCCGTTGCCGCCGAGGCACGTTATCTTTACGCTCCGTTGGCTCACAGGCTCGGTCTGTACGCCATCAAGAGCGAACTCGAGGACTTGAGCCTCAAGTATAGCAACCGCGAGGTCTACTCGAAGATTGCCCATGACCTTAACCAGCGTAAGGCGGCGCGCGACGCATATATCGCTGATTTTATCGGTCCTGTCAAGCAGAAACTCGAGGCTGCCGGACTGAAATTTGACATCAAGGGACGTACCAAGAGCATCAGCTCCATCTGGAATAAAATCCAGAAGCAGAACAACGACCTTGACCATATCTATGACCTTTTCGCTATCCGCGTCATTATCGACACTCCCCCCGAGCGCGAAAAGGCGGACTGCTGGCTCGCATATTCGATTGTGACGGATATGTATAAGCCTAATCCTGCCCGAATGAAGGACTGGATTTCCATCCCCAAGAGCAACGGCTATGAGAGCCTCCATACCACCGTGAGCGGTCCGCAGGGACGCTGGGTGGAGGTGCAGATACGTACGCGCCGCATGGACCTCGTGGCTGAAAAAGGTCTTGCCGCCCATTGGCGTTACAAAGGCATCAAGGGTGAGCGCGGACTTGACACTTGGATGAACAATGTGCGTGACATCCTCGAAACCGCTGAGTCCGGACCGATGGAACTGATGAAAAACATGAGCATGGATGTCTATTCCGATGAAGTGTTCGTGTTTACTCCCCGCGGTGACCTCCACAGGCTCCCCAAGGGTGCTACCGTTCTTGATTTCGCGTTCTCGATTCATACAAAGTTAGGGTGTTCATGTACCGGCGGTAGGGTGAACGGCAAGAACCGCAAGATAAATCACCGGCTGCAGAGCGGCGATACGGTTGAAATCAACACCTCTGCCCAGCAGACTCCCGGACGTGACTGGCTGCAGTTTGTGGTCACATCCAAGGCGCGAACCAAGATACGTCAGGTGCTTAACGAGGCGCAGAACCGTCGCGCCGACCTTGGGCGCGAAACCCTCAGCCGCCGCGCCAAAAACCGCAAGTTAGAGCTTGATGAGC
Organism: uncultured Bacteroides sp.; assembly: GCA_964586765.1. GTDB lineage: Bacteria > Bacteroidota > Bacteroidia > Bacteroidales > Muribaculaceae > UBA3263. The sequence continues at coordinate 9,421 of CAZPHN010000021.1, read as the reverse complement.
CTACTTTGATGCGATTTATCAAGAAAATAGGCTACAAGACCGTTACTGACTTCTATGCCGCCATTGCCGAGGAGGAGCTTGACGCTAACCGTGTGCTTGAACAGTATGTCGAGTTCGCTACCCCCGAGGAAACTCCTGCCGACGACCGTCGCTCGGCGGAAGACTTCGTGCTCCAGCCGCTCGACGAGGAACATGCCTCCGGCAAGTCGAGCGATGTCCTCGTCATAGGTTCATCATCGCTCAAGGGCATGAACTATAAGATGGCACGCTGCTGTAACCCTATTTACGGCGACTCCGTGTTTGGTTTCATCAGTTCTGACGGTGTGGTGAAGGTCCATCGCGACGACTGTCCCAACGCCGCCCATATCCGCGAGCGATACCCTTACAGAATAATCGCTACCCGTTGGAGCGGCGCGGGCGACACAGCCTTCCCGGCAACCCTGTCCGTTACCGGCACCGACGACATAGGTATCGTCACCAATATCTCGTCGGTAATCAACAAGGAGAAGGATATCCAGCTCCGAAACATTGCCATTGACTCGCTCGACGGACTTTTCCGCGGTACGCTTACCGTCGGCGTCAACTCCACACGTGCTCTCGACGCGCTTATCAAGAAAATTAAGACAATCAAGGGCGTAAAAACCGCCGTAAGACTCAAGTAATGAAACATTTCCTTCCGCTTTTGCTCCTCTCCCTCTTGGTTTCCTGCGGCTCGAAAAACGATGACCGCGAACAGGCTGACAATCTTGTTGCCGAGGCTTCGACCGCGCTCGACCGTGGCGACTTTGACCGTGCCGCCGAACTTCTCGATACGCTTTCGGCTCGTTATCCCCATGAAGTTGACGCCGGACGCGCCGCCCTCAAGCTCCGTCCGCGCATCATGGAGCGCAAAACCGCTCAGGAAATCGTTGAATTGCAGGCTCTGATGACTGCAACGAGCCAGTATGTCGACTCGCTTTCGCAGATGTTTACCTCAGTTCCCCGCTCCGAGGAGCAGCTCGAACCCTACCTTATCCATAAGGATGTTCCCTCGAACTGGCGAGACCGCAATACTGCAGTGGCGCGTGTCAGCCCCTCCGGCGAGTTCTATGTAATATCCTCCCTCGCAGGTCGTTCTGCTAAGCATACCGCACTGTCGCTCAGTGGCGACGGCGTCACCGTTACCACAGGCTCCGTGGCTTATGACCCCGAGTCGGTTCTAAGTCGCGAAAGCGTCCGCTTCAGCGCGGGAAAGGCTGATACCCTCGGCGTGTTCGCCATGCAGATGGACGGCAAGCCGCTACGTCTCGACTTTGTCGGCGGCAACAAGGCTCCCTCCGTAACCCTCTCAGCCAAAGAGGTTCACGCCCTTGCCGACACATGGCGACTGAGTCGCGCCCTCTCCACCATCGCCCCTGCCGCCAACCGCCTCCAGCAACTCAAAGCCAAACTCCAAGTCTCCCGCGACCAGCAAGCCCGCAATCCTTAAACTCGAAATGATATGGCGGGTTTCTTAAAGATAGCCGGCAGTTATACGGACTGGAATGTTTACAAAAAGTCCGTTATCATATGTGACGTGACTGAATTGTTCATTAATCGCGCGTTGCCCCGCGGTTCCAGAACAATTGACCAGATGCGTCAGGCTGCACGCTCTTGCAAGCAAAATATTGTCGAGGGAACAGGCGACAGTACTGTTTCGGCAGAGATGTGCATTAAGCTTTTAGGGGTTGCGCGTGGTTCAGTGCGCGAGCTATTGGAAGACTACGGCGATTTTTTGCGTCAGAGAGATCTTGAGATTTGGACGCCGGGAGACCCACGGACCGTTTCAACGCGCCGTTACTGCGTAAATAATGATGACCCGAAAGAGTTTGTAGATAAGTGCAGGGAACGCTCTGACGCAACGGTTGCAAATATCATGATAACACAGATACGCCAGATTGACGCCATGCTTGCCAAAGTACTGAAGAAGGTTGAGGCGGAGTTTATCGCGTCCGGAGGCATAAAAGAAGCGATGTCAGCGGCTCGCAGGCAGCACCGCGGTTTCTAAAGATATATAAAGATTTATAAATTTTATAAAACTTATAAGTCTTATTTGGGGAAGATATCGGAGGGGGAGGTGGGGCGGATGGCTTCTTCCCAGCGGAAGTTGGGGAGGTAGAGGAGGGAGCGTTTGGCGAGGTAAATGGGGGTGACGGTGCCGGTGGTGGCGGGCCAGAGACGCGCACGCTCGATGTCGCGCTTGATGAAGAAAGCCTGAAGGTAACTCGATTCGATGTTGACTATCTTGTTGACTGTTGAGTCATTTTCTTCGGGAAGCATTATTGCCTGAACGGAGCCGTCGAGTTCGAGTTCGCGCAGTTCGCCGTCCTCAAACTTGGCGGTCATGGTTTTTCCGCTCATCTGGTTGAAGAATTCATCTTCGACGGCTTCGGCAACAAAGGCGAAGTCAGGGAGTTCGACGCGGTCAACCGTCGAGTCGTTGAGGTGGACTTTGATTAAGTTGCCGAATATCTGGCGATTTTCATTCCAGACTATGGGGTTGCCGTTCATGTAGAGCATGGAGTCCTGCTGAACGAAGGTCATGGAGTCACACACGCCCTGCAGGTCCACACGCCAGAAGCGTACCTCGGGGTTCGCCACCATCAGGCGCAGCGAGTCGGGGGTGAGGAAGGTGCGGATTTCGCGTCCGTGGAGATAGAGTGTATCGGGTTTTGAGAATTCCAGCGCGCGGGCGCGTCCGGTGGCGTATGCGCTGTCGGTCTGCTGGTTGAAGTAGCCGTAATCGCCTTCGAGGCGGAGGGAGCGGACAGAGTCGGTAAGCACCATGGAGCCGAACGCTTCGCCGATGCCGGTCTCGCGGTCAAAGACTATGGAGTCGCCGGTAAGGGTGTTGCCGTCTGTGGTGTGAATAAATGAGCGGTCAAGGAGAGTTGCGGTGTTGTTTTGGGTGTCAAAAATGCCGTTAGTGGTGATAATGTCGCCTTTTTCGCCGATTATGCGCGAGAAAACGGGCAATTCCGCAATGTGGGTGTCAGTATTGTAGAGAAGGGTGTCGGTATAGACTTTTACGGAGTCGCCTTTGTCGTTGCGTCCGTCAAGAATCACACGGCGATAGAAGTTAGCCTCTTTAGTGGGGGGAGCATACTCGCCTTCTAAGGATGTAAGGGTGTTCTGAGGGTCGGTCAGTTTTCCGCCCTGATCGTAGTATCCGAGGTTGATAGCCATGGAATAGTTCAGCACCGGGGCTTCGAGGGTGACGTCGCGGTTAATCAGACGCACGTCGCGCCCCACGCCGTAGATTGTCACGAGTTCCTGCGAGCCGGAATATTCCATTTCATCGCCATAGAGGAAAAGCGTATCGCCCTGCTCCATACGGATGTTGCCGAAGGCTTCCATCGAGTCGGCGGGAAGGTCAGGCGAGGTATAAAAGCGGGCGGAGTCACAGTACATGAACATGTCGCCGCGACGGAATGTGACGTCGCCGACAAGAATCTGTACATCAGGCTCATAAGGGGTCACGCGCAGCGAGTCGGCATGTTCGAGAAACACGCGGTTAGGCTGATGGCGGTCCTGAGCGGGTACCTGAGGGAGGATGGGGGTATTGTCAGGGGTGGATAGCGGCGATTGTCGCGGCGGTGCGGCAAAAAGTCCGACTGCCAAGAGTCCGACGAGCAGCAGCGGTGCGTGACGGTTCATTTCTTTTTGGTCCAGTTGTAATGCCAGTCAGGACAGTCGTTCCAACCGGGCTCAATACGGATGTATGTCTCGTCGATTTTTTTGTTAATCCAGTCTGTGAGGATGCGCTGACGCTCGGAGTTCATGAGCATTGCCTTAACGAGCTGATAGTCATTGGTTGGGTCGGCGCGGTGGGCGTCAATGCGATTTTTGAGCTTAACTATCGCAACGACGTCCTTCATGCTGTGGGGGTCCTTCATGATGAACGCCCGGGAAATCTGACCGGGGAGCATGGTGGAAACCTGTTTTGCAACTTCAGAGGGGAGTTCGCTCATTTCAAAGAGCGAGGTATTGTAGTTGTTGGAGCGCATGTCGGTGTTCGTCATCAGACCGTGGTTGTTGCGGGTATCCTTGTCCTGACTTAGATATGTGGCGGCGTCCTCAAAAGTGAATTTCTCATCGAGAATGTCGGCGCGGATTGAGTCGAGACGGTGGGTGGCGTCGGTCAGGTCCTTGTCTGACACTTTGGGTCGCATCAGGATATGGCGGGTATTTACGCGGTCGCCGCGCTTTTCTATGAGCTGGATAATATGGAAACCATATTCGGTTTCTACAACCTTAGAGGCTTTTTTAGGGTCAGTAAGGCTGAACGCCACGGCTGCATATTCAGGGGCGAGTCTGGCGCGCGATTCAAAGCCGATTTCGCCGCCATAAGTAGCTGAACCGTCCTCACTATACATGATGGCAAGGGTGGAAAATTCAGCGGTTCCGGCATTTACACGGTCGGCAAAGCTGCGGAGGCGGTCCTTTACGTCCTCGATTGCCTCGCGGGGAATATTGGGGTTAAGGGTAATAATCTGAGTCTCGACCATGGTAGGCACGAACGGAATCGAATCCATGGGGAGTTTTTCGTAATAACGGCGGACCTGCGAGGGCGTGACCTTGATTTTCGAAGTCAGCGCGTTCTGGACCTGAGTGACGCGATAGTTATTGGTCATATCTTCGGTCAGATACTGGCGCAGTTCGGGCAGAGACTTATGCATATACTCTTCGAGGCGTTCGCGCGAACCGATACGCCCAATCCATTCATTGATACGGGAGTCAACTTCCGACTGAATCATTGAAGCATTTACCTCGACGGTATCGAGGTCTGCCTGATGGAGGAACAGGCGTTCAAGGGCAATCTGCTCGGGGACAAAGCAATAAGGGTCACCTTTGATGGACATCTTTTCCTGCTTCATCTGCTGGTAGGCTTCTTCAACCTCCGACCGCCAGATAGGTTTATCGCCAATCATCCAGACCACTTCTTCAGCCGAGTTGATTTCGGGACCGGCGGCATGAACTCCAACCGCCACTGCGGCAAGCGCAGCCGCGTATATAAGGTTTTTAAGTCTCATAAATGTCTAATTAAAGCGCAAATTTAATGAAAATCCGTGACACTCATGCATATCTTACTCCTAAAAAAACAAAAAAATTATCCGTCATCCCGACGAATAATCTTCTTACCTTAAATCTAATACCATGAAAAACTGCGCGAATTTAGTCACTTTCCCGATATTGGCAAAGAATTTAACAAAGTTTAACACAGGGTAAAGGCAAGAAGGAAGAGGATGGCGGCACAGGCAATGGAGAACAGCAGCGACCGGAGGGGAAAAGTAGGGGAACCAATCACACGGCAGGTGGTGTAAATAGTCAGGATATCAATCAGATACCATATAACTGACGCGACCCCGAGCCCAACCCAGCCGTAGGTGAGAAATCCGGCAACACAAAGTGAGAAACCGATAACCGATGAAAGGATTTCAGTAAAGAGGAACGCCTTCATCCTGTTTACCGCGAGTAGACCATAAGACAGTACCATGGAGGCGGGACGGAACATCATCCCTGCCAGTCCGTAGACAAAATATGGAGTCATAGGCAGAAAATCGGAGTCGTATAGCAGCTTGACGAGCCACGGAGCCAGCAGCATGGCGGCGACGGCACACGGGAAAAACAGAGCGGTACAGATATTGGACTGATGGGTCATCAGCAGCCGCGCATAACGCGGACGCGACGCAGCCGCCGAAATTCGCGGATAGAACTCCATGGTCAACGCCACGAAAAATACACCTACGTAGCGGACAAGCATCGTGTTTCCCGCCTGATAGAGACCGAGCTCCACTCCGCCCATGTGACGCTTGACCACGGCAAGGAAGGCAAGGGAGACAATGTTGGCTATGATGGAAACCACCATCAGGTAAAACCCGGTGACAATAAATGAGCGGGACCGGACAAAACACTCGCGCAGACTAAGCGAAGCGGCTCCTGATGAGCGGTAACCGCGGGTGTACCACGCCGAAATCATCCATCCTAAAAGTCCGTAGCCCACAATGGAGGGTGCGATGCCGTCCGCCTTGAAGAACCAGTAGAGCGGAACTGCCATCAGCAGACCGCTTATGGCGGTTATGAGGCTCGATGAGGCTATCTCCTTGATTTTTCCTTCTGCCTGAAGTACAATCTGCTCGCTTCCCTGCATTGCCTGCAGCAGCAGAGCTGCGGCGGCTATGCGGAAGGCATTGGCATAGTCGGCGGTATCGAGGGTCAGCCGGCTAATAAGCGGGGCGAACGCAAACATAAGGAGCAACCCAAGCCAGCCGAGGGCGCGGCTCACTCTGCGGACTATGCCTATGGTCTCTCCCCTCCGGTCGGGGGGAATTATGGCGAGGTCGCGTACCGCCGATGTACGTATGTTTAGCTGGGTAATATTGGCAACAAGTTCGATGGTCTGATTGAGCACACCCATCAGACCGACGCCGAAAGGTCCTATGATAATAGACAGAAGCTTGCCTCTGACCATCCCGCAGAACATGTTGAGCATCTGCGATGAGCCGAGGAGCGAAATTGCTTTTACAACCCTTGCGGTCAGCGTTTTAGCCATTGCTGCGGGTCATATTTCTCGCGCTCGCGGCGTATTTCGAAGTGGAGCATACCGCGCGAGGGGTTGAATTCGGAGGGGGCGACTGTGCCGATTACGTCGCCGGCTTTGAGCTTGTCGCCCTTGCGCACGTTGATTGACCTCACATTGGCGTAGACGGTCAGGTATGAGCCATGGCGTACAAGTACCACATGTCCGAACCCTTCCTGAACGAACACCCTTGACACAAAACCGGGATGGACAGCGCGCACGGAGGCGTCGATGGCGGTCTCAAGGTCAAGACCGGGGTTCTCTATCTCTACGTGGGTGTGGGTTTTATGGGGTTGAACGCCGAAGGGACGGGCTATGATGTAAGTATGGCTCAGCGGCGAGGGCAATTTGCCCTTGCGCGACTCAAACTCGCCGGTAGCCTCGCCTATGGTCTGATTGTCGGGCTTGAACTCGGGCTGTTTGGCGTTTGACTTGTCCGCATCCTTGGAGGGGGTAGCGGGTTTTTTCTTGCCGGAGTCGCCGCTCTGTTTTCCTGAGGCTTCGGCAGCCTTTTTTGCGGCTTCGGCGGCGCGACGTTTAGCCTCCTCGGCTTCGCGTCGGCGTTGCTCTTCCGCCTCCTGAGCAATAAGTCGTGAAATCTCGTCGTCAAGCTTGCGCAGGGTGCGCTGCTGCTCCTGAAGCATTGAATTGAGTTTCTTTTTCTGCCCTTGGAGCGACTTGACTACGGAATTTACGCTGTCGCGGTTAGCCTTGAGCTTACGCTGTTCGGCAAGTTCCTGCGAGCGGAGCGATGAAATGTGGGTAGCCATTTCTGCAAGTTCCGCTTTCTGGGATTCAAGCCGGGTTACAACCTCGGAAATTTGGTCTGCCTTACGCTGTCGCCATTTCGAGTATTCTTCAAGATAGCGCATGCGGCGGTATGCCTGACGGAAATTATCGGCAGAGAAAATGAACGTCAACGTGTTCATTTCGCGGCGGTTTCGGCGCGAAGAGCGAACGGCGGCAACATATAGCTGGCGCAGACGCGCCAGTTCTTCCTCGTTGACCTTTATGGAATCCTTGATTACGCGGGTGCGCTTCTCGATTGAGTCAAGCCGTTGATTTAAAAGTGCGGCATTTGACTCGGAACGGTTGATTTTTTGCTGCAAGGAGTTGATTTTGCCCAGTCTTTGCTTGATTTCCGTTTCGGTCAGGGTGATTTTTTGCGAGGTCTGCTTCATTTGCTGCTCGGTTTTGCGCCGCTGCGACTGGGCATCGGAGCTGGAACGCTTTTTAGGTTTCGCGCTCTCAGCCGCGAGGGGCAGCATCAAAACAATAAGCAGTAATTTCAGCAGACGTCTCATTTGAAAATCTTTTGGATATCCTGAATTCCAAGACGGGTATATTCCTTTCCGGGAGCGACAAAGCCGGCGGGAGAGGGCTCATCCCAGCGGGCGTCGGCAAGGGTGAGGGTCATGCGCCCGAGTAGGGTCTGCTTACCCTTGACAATACGCAGGGTCAGCACGGGGGTCTCCTGCGTGCCGCCAACGGTAAGGCCGAGCTTTTCGGGGAGCCGCGAAATGGCTGTAGGCTCGCCGAGCATGGCTTCCTGAAGGACGGTGAAGGGAACCCCGAGGCGCGTCATGGCATCGGTCACCGGTTCCTGAATCCACATTTTGTTTATCTGTTTGATAACGACGTCTGCTTCCTGTGGTGTCAGGTAAATCTGTCCTACCTCAAATCCGAGCATACGCATTGAAATGTAGACATATTCGCCGCGGACTAATGTCGCCCTGCCGCTCAGGGTGAACCGTTGCGGCTCGAGCAGTTCGAGCTTCACGGGGACGGAGACATTTTTCCATTTTACCTCTTCCTGAGCAATGGTTTCGGTACCGGTCACTTCCTTTTTGGAGCGACAGGAGGGAAATGTCACCCCCATGAGGGCAACAAGCATTATAAGCAGATATTTCTTCATTCGGGAATTCGTTTAAGTTCAACGCGGCGCATGAGGGCTTCGTCATCAGGCACCATTTCCAAGGCTCTCTGCCAGTAGTTGAGGGCTTTGTCGGCGTGTCCGCAGCGATAGTAAATGTCGCCGGCATGGAGCAGCAACTCCGGGTCCAATATGTCGCCGCGCACGGCGTCAATGGCTTGGTCAATATAGTCCTTGGCAATCAGATACTGCCCGAGGCGATAGTAAATCCATGCGGCTGTGTCAAGATACGTAGGGAGCTGCGAGGAGTTTTTCAATACCTGAAGGATAAGTTCCTTGGCACGTTCGAGGTCTCCGCCCTTCTCGGAAATCATGTAGGCATAATTGTTTTGAGCCATGTAGTTTTCCGGGTCAAGCGCGATGGCTTCGTCATAGGTCTTTGCAGCCACATCAGCCGGACGGTAATTCTGTTCGGCGTCAGCTATGGTAGCGAGGATTTCGGAGCGAGTGGAGTTGTCTAAATCCTCGTTTTCAAGCATAGGACGCAAAACTGCTGGAATTTCCTGATATTTCTTTGAAAGGGAGTATGCTCCGGCAAGCATCAGGCGCAGTTCGAGGTTGTTTTCGAGTTCCTCGACTTTCAGTGCGTCGCGGGCAACGCTGATGGCTTCGTCGAGGCGTTCGGTGCGGATAAGCAGCCTTATCCACTGCGCGCGGATTTCGGGCGATGCGGGCGATAGCTCGACGGCGCGCTTAATCTGTTCGATTGCCAGCTCCAAGTCACCGCTTTCAATGGCTATGCCGGAGCGCAGCAGCGGCAGCGCGACGTCATCGGGATAATGCTTTCCGTAAAGTTCCAGAGCCTGCAGATAGCCGGCAAACGGTTTGGTGCTGTCATCGGGCTTGACGTTCATCTCGCCGATGAAGAATGTTAGGAGCATAGCCTTGTC
>CAZPHN010000020.1:0-46903 GCA_964586765.1 uncultured Bacteroides sp. | reverse complement strand
GTTATGGCTAATTTCTTCATTAATAAATACGTGTCGCGAACAAAATATACGGATTTACATATATTGTCAACCATAAAAAACTAATCACCAAATAATGTTGCTTGTCTTTGAAGCACCTGCGACTTCATCGGCGATTTTGTCGGAGGAGAGCTTGATGTAGTCCATAAAGGTCTTTTGGGTCTTGTGGCCGCTGACGTGCATCATCTGGAGGATGGTGTATTTGTGGCTCAGGTACATATTCGTGATACCTGTGTGTCGGGCAGTGTGGCTTGTGACGCAGTCATAACGTGGTACAATAACATTGCCATTTAGGTCTGTCTCCGGTTCAATCTTATCCCGGCGCATTGCATCCTTCTGTTTCATTGTTAGTTTGGTCGGCACTTTTTCTTTCAGTGAAGAAATTGCTTCCGACAATGTTAAATCGAATCATTGATATCGTTAGTCGCTAATAACTGCTAAATTAAGGATTTTTTTTGTAAATTTGTGGGGTAATATGGAATTTTTGACGTATGATTTTATATGAATATAGTGATGATTGAGACCGAGAGACTACTCCTTCGCCCGTGGAGAGAGACGGATGCGGAAGATCTTTATAAATATGCTTGCGATCCGGATGTCGGTCCGATCGCAGGGTGGTCTGTGCATACTTCGGTTGAAAACAGTCTTGAAATTATCCGCACTGTTTTTGCCGCACCTGAGACTTATGCCATTGTGTTGAAAGAAACCGATGAACCTGTCGGTTGTTGCGGAATTATGTTTGCCAACAGTCTGCATACTGCCGACATGAAGCAACAGGAGGCAGAAATCGGTTATTGGATTGGTAAACCTTATTGGGGACAAGGTCTCGTACCTGAGGCTGTCAACGCCATTCTTGCGAGGTGCTTCAATGAATTAGACCTTGATGCCGTTTGGTGCGGATATTACGAGGGAAACCTAAAATCGAAGCGAGTATGCGAAAAGTGTGGATTTAGATTTCATCATACCAACCACGATGTTGTTTCACCACTCGGAGATATACGCACCGAGCATTTTTACAAAATGACTAAAGAAGATTATACAAGTCATGAGCCTACTGCTTCGTCCATATAAACCGTCTGATGCTACCGCAATCACTTCTTGGATAAAAGATGAGTTTCATTTACGTCAGTGGAGTGCTGATAGATTATGCATTTAGAGAACTTGGTGCATCAAAAATCTCTCTTGGTATATTTGAGAATAACCGTGCTGCAATCAACTGTTATCTGGCAGCCGGTTTCCATCCTGTCTCGATGCCTGAACCGGAAAGCTACGAGTATCTTGGCAAGACATGGGAGTGCATTGAGATGGAACAAAGATGTGAAGCATATCGGCAATAACGTTTAGATAGGAATGATGCGAAGGATTGTATATCTGGCTGTTATGATGACGGTGGTGGCGTGTGGCTGCCGCCGCGAGCCGGTTTGGGAGACGCTTGAGGCGGCCGAGGAGTTGATGGAGGAGCGTCCTGATTCCGCACTGACGATGTTAAGCGCGGTTGACGGTAAAAGGCTGACGGGCGAGGCTCAGGCGCGCCATGCGTTGCTGTTGTCGCAGGCTTATGATAAAAATTATATTGACCTGACCAATGACTCGCTGATATCCATTGCCGTGGATTTCTACTCCCGCTCCGATGACCGCCGCCACAGAATGCTGGCATATTATTACCAATCGGTGATATATCTCAACGGAGGATATTATGAATCAGGCTTGCGTAGCGCATTAAAAGCCCTCGATATAGCCAAGGAGTTTAATGATATAACATACCTTTCGCGTACTGAAACAATAATCGGACGGTTATACAACTCAACCTACGACTATAAGACAGCATATGAATGGGAGTTGCTCGCTTTAGAGCATACAAAGATTGCCGGATTAAAACAATGGCTCTCCTTACTATATGAAAACATCGGAACCGAACTGTATAATTTACAACGCTTCAGAGAGGCTATCGAGTATCTTGATTCCGCCTCCATGTATAGCGAGACGCCGGTTCTTGATGTTCTTGAAGTTCAATATATTTCTTATGCTTTCCTTAATGATTTTTCGGGGGCAGACTCCATATATAATGAAATTATTCATGCCGGCTTCCTGCCGCCAATCGGTGTTATTGACATCGTTGCCAGAAGACACCCCGAGGACGCATTAAATTTATTCAATGAATATTCCCAAAAGAACAATATGCCTTTAGAGGCATTGGATATGGACTATACAATAGCCATAGCTTATATTAAGAAGGGAGACATTGATTCTGCGATTCAGTCGATGGACCGATTAGTTACCAGACAAAACTCTCTTTACAGCAAAATGGGAGCCAATATACTGGATACGGTCCGACACGAACATGATATCGAAATCACCCATGAGCAAGCCGCAAAAGCCCGCTACTATCGCAAAGTTTCGCTTATAAGCCTACTCATTTCATTCTTAGCAATCACACTTGCAATTCTGATTATAACCCAGTTTCGGAACAGGCAGAAAACGCGACGTCTGCAACTGGAGCGGAATTTAGCTATTCTTGAAAGCGAATATAAATTCATTAAATCTCAGTTAGAACATTCAAAAGATAAAATTTCAGAGAAACAAAAGCGCATTGTATCTCTCGAAGAAGAGGTCTATGGTCTATACTATCTTCGCAGATTAAGTTATCAAACCTTCCTAAATCAATTCTCATGGATTGAGAAATTAGGAAATATATACCTTGACGCGGAGGCTTCCAAATCCACAACAACTGACCGTGCCATAAAGGATATTAAAAAGAATCTGGATGAGGTCAGAACCAAGCAGTTCATTCCATCCCTAATTAATCTCATAAATCAGTATCGGAACAATCTCATAGAGCGGATTTCTACGGAATGTCCTTCTATCTTGAAATCGGAGCTGGACATTCTTGCTCTATTATGCGCGAACTTTTCTCCGCGAATAATCAGTTTCATCTTATCCATAAAGCCGCAATCAATCTATAACGCGAAATCATCCATCAAGCGAAAAATTGAAAAAGCCAACCCGGCACTATTATCCGAGATGGACGACATTTTCGCCTAACAGGCTCATGTGATAGATTTTTTTGACCATTTTTCTTTGTCGGCAAACAGAGAATGTCTAACTTTGTGCGAAACAAATCTTTTCGAAATATGAAACTTGCCGTTCACCAAAAATCAATCAGTTAGACGGGGTTTTCTGTCAATAGTATATCGGCAATTTTTACATCGCTAATTTTAAGCGAGTTAGCATAGCAGAATAGTATATTTATTTAGGCTTGAATTTACGCATTTATCATAAATTATACCTAACTTTGTGGTGAAATTAAACCCAGTTAATAAGATACATTTTTAATCATGAAACATTTATCACGTTTTATTTATTTAGGCGTTCCATGCCTTCTTATGGCGGGATGCGTTGGTTCCGAGTCAAAAACCGATGATATCCGGATTCTTGATAAGTCAAATCTAACGAAGGTTAAATCGTGGGAGTTTGATGACTTATATAAGGAGGTCAAGGTTGTTGCGCTCGAGACCTCGGATGAGTCGCTGCTTGCTAATATTTTTCAAACAATCAGCACGGACACCGACATCTTTGTGCGTGCTGCCTATTCATCTGACTCGGATGATGCGGCGGTATGGCAGTTTGACCGTAATGGCAAGTTTGTCAGACAGCTTGGTGCAATTGGCGAAGGTCCCGGTGAATATATGGCGATAAGCAACATTGTTTTGCGAAATGACACCCTGTTTGCTTTTGATAAGTATAATACAAATGTAATCCTTTATAATGCCCGGTCGGGAGAGTTCCTGTATAGTTCACCGATTGATGAATATGAACCGCTGCAAAGTGCCAACACCATATTGACCATTCCGGGTTCATCAAATTTCCTGTTCAGCTCAGACGTATTTTTCGGTGATAATACTTATGGAATTGCAGAATGTAACCCAATCACGTCTTATTTCAAAGAGATTGTACCACAGAAGTTCAAAGTCAGCACATGGACAGCTTATGTGGTCGGTTACCCGACTTTGGCAGGGTATAATAAGGATAATGCACTGGCAATACGTCCGTTAAATGACACGATATATTCTGTCGGCTATGCGAACGGCTTGGTAACTCCCTATGTGGTAATAAACATGGGGTTATCTGCACCCGAATTTGCGCCAAACGAGGAGTATGAAACGGCTCTTAATCAGGCTTATGAAAAGAAATATATCAATTGGCTCAAGGGCATTTATACCTCGAAGGACTATCTGATTATAAACCGAATGGTTGATTCAATTGTCTGGAACTTAAAAGAACAAAAAGGTAGATATTCGCTTAATATATGGAGAGAAGGTGAGGATGCAGGTTTCCCATTCTTACTTGACAAGCTTGTTGAATCCAAAAGCGATAATACATTCGTATGTGCTTATGACGCAGAAGATTTCCTGCAATATATGCAGACGCCAATTGATAAATCCGTAATCAAAATGCCTGATACCATCAATAGTATCAGTGAAGATTCAAATGCCGTTTTGGTAACATATACGCTTAAATAGCAGCCGATAAAGGAATGGATAGTGTTTCAATAAAAGATTTATGAAACGATATTGCCGCTTGGCTGCATTGCTTTCTATTGTTGAACACTATCCATTCATTTTCAAATCCATTATGCGCGGTTAACTGCCTATGAAAAGAGTATATACCTATTGATAATATTAAACATTTAGAATATTAAACAGATATGAAAAAAGTGACGGAATTTGCATCGGTGCCGATGAAGACCGACAATGTGGCTATACCGATTGGCTGGCACGCGATTTCATCATATCAAGATACTGCCGTATATATAAAGCCGTTTTCACCGTATATATACCGATATCTCGAGACAAAGTGGATATATATAGACCAGCCCAACCCCATATATGACGAGACAGAACTCGCCGAAATAAATGATTTTTCTATAATGACTTATGCAAAAGCTATGTCTGAGGATTATTTTGCCGGCTTTACTGACATCTATGAACTCAAAGACTGGATTTTCTTAGCACTTCAGGACATGGAGTTCTATCTTATAAACAAGAATAGCTGGGAAATGAGGAGATATAAGTATGAGAGAGATGATTATATGAACTTTAAGCATATCGCTAAAATAATAGGTGCGATTCCTCAAAAGAACATGCTGATAGGAGTGAATAATCAGGCAATGGATGAAGACAAAATATATATCTACCATCTTCAATCAAACTAAATACATAATGAGATATGCCTACTGCGATAAACAACATATTCCTATTGCTACTTCTGATGTTTACAACAATCTTCTCGTCCTGTGTAAGCAAATCCGGACCAGAAAAGATTGTCATAGATTTTCAGGATTTTCCGCTATCAGATATTCCAACTGATACTATAGTCGCTCTTGAAAACCAAGATGATCCTCTGATTGTTGGAGCCGTAAAGCCGATTCAATCGGGCTATATGATGTATTTATATGACAACGATAATCTAATGTGTTTAACAGATGCTTCGTTCAATATAACTATGATGGTCGCCCCAAGAGGTTCCGGACCAACAGACCTCATAGGTGTTGCCGGCAAATTTGGACAAAACATGGGCTATGGAGATTCAATTGTATCAGTATTCGACCCATATAAGTCAGCTGTTTATACATTAAATACAAACAACGGCGCATTACGAGAATATATAAAGTTCCCGAATATTATGTCCGGATATGCCCCAACTAATGTCACAAAGCTAAAAACCGGTGAATTTATTTCCCCAAGAGGTGATTTTAAGTATGGAATGATTGCTTACAATTCAAAAAGCAATGAGGTTAAGGAATGGTCGATTGGACTTGATGAGATTGATATTAATCGACCCCAAGAAGACCATGTTAGTTTGCGGGCTTATGATTATAACGAAAATAGCGGATTGATTGCTGAAATATATGGATTAATCCCTACCATCGTAGTTCATGATGAAACCGGTAATATTGTCAGAACAATAACAATTACAGGATTGCCCCAAACAGGAAAAGACTCCACCGACTATTTTCGTGACATTTGCATGACTGATGAATATATATGGGTATTATGTGGCGATCCATACATTGAAGAGTCGAATTATATAGTCGTACTGACTCATACAGGCGAGCCGATAGTATCATATGAAATCAGACCAACGCATACTATTGCGTTAGACCTATCCAAAGCCATGTTAATCACGGTCAATCCGAATATTGATGAAGGCAATATTGCTGTCTACGGTCCCATTAAAAGTTTGTAATACTTGGTGTAACTACACTATAATTATTTAATAAAGGCAGAGATGCGGTTCAATATCTTTATCATATTAGTGCTTGTCCTTACACAGAGCTGTAAGAATGCCCCGAAAGACTATTCGGAAATTTCATTTGACCAACCGGTAACGGTTGAATGGATTCCCATGAGCGATGACTTGGAAATTGGAGTACCCCTATCAATGACGGTAGATAGCTCCACTATATATATTCTGAGTGTAGCAGGTGGTAATATATTACATGGTTTCTCGGTCAATGATGGACAAAAGACTCATCAATTCGGTTCAGTTGGACAAGGTCCGAAGGAATTTATTGCTCCGGTAAACTGTCAGGTCATTAGTGATAGCATTATATTATACGATACCGGAGATAATGCACTGAAATCTATTGGCGTAGATGGAGCATTCCGTCAAAGATATTCTCTGCCCAAAACTGCGGTTATTAATGAAGCTTTTTATGTAACTCCCGATTCATGGATTGGGATAGGAGCGAACCGCAAGATAGAAATTTATGTATCGGATGAGCTGAAAGGCGTTTACAATGCGTTTCCCAAAGGCTTAAATCGCGCTGAAGATTGGTTTGATTTACAGGCTCACACGGCATATGCGGATCAACATCTGTTTTATGCCACTCTTTTAGGCGGATTCTTGGAAAGTTTTAGCGTAAGTTCAGACTCCATTCATTTGAACAGAAGGCTACATCTTCCCGATTGCAAAATTGCATTTGATTCATCCGGAAATATTGATTATACGGCAATCACGTATGGGTTTACCGCTCTTTGTGCTGCTGATGGTTATTGTTTTGGCGCATATTCTGAATCCAGCAATCCGGACTCAGATTCTAAAATCGGTATATGGGATTATAACTTGAATCCCGTTATGTGTCTTAAAACAGATAAACTTGTGATTTCACTATGTTCCGATGGAAAGAACCTCTATGCACTGACTCATAATAACAACACCGGATATGGGTTAGAGTATATCCCAATTGAAAACTATATATATTAAACAGATATGAAAAAAGCGTTATTATTCGTAGCTGTATCTTTAATGATTGGAATGTCGGTTTCTTGTTCTAAGGAAGATACCTCAGTTCCAGTTATCGGCGATGAAAATGTGGTTATTGCCGATACTTTGATTTGCAACACGTTTAAGGACACCATTCCCTCAGGAATGATATGCAGTGTAAAATATATTCCACTGAAAGAGACTAATGAGGGTGTATTTAGCAATGTGTACAAGTTGTTTGATGTAGACTCAATGTATGTTGTGGTTGATAAATCCAAACATCGGATTGCGACATTCTCAGACACAGGCGAACTACTGTATACGATAGACAAAAAGGGTCGTGGACCGGAAGAATATCTTGAGATTGCAGCAGCAACGGCTACGGATTCCGTCATCTACGTGGTTGATAATTTTTCAAAAAAGCTGCATCAATATTCCACATCGGACGGGCAGTATATCCGGTCAACGGCTTTACCGTTTATAGCATGGGATATTGAGGCTCTATCGGATGATGATTTTCTGTTTACCTGCCTGAATATAAATCCGGATGCCATGATTGAGCCCAAGCCTCTGAATTATGCCGTATGGCGTACGAATGGCGATATGGAAATAACGGACAAGTATATTCCTGTATCTGATGATTATTTCGAAATGATAGGCAAGTCAAGATATTTCAGTAAAGACAAGGATGGCAATGTCGCTTTCCATATGTATAAGTATCCCGGCTATTTTACTTTTTCCCAAAATGACCGCCCGGAGTACCATCACGTTGTCTTAAAACGTCCTATTCCGTCAGACAAACAGCTCAGATACTCTGATGTATTGGACAAAGGTTATGTGTATATCGATGAAACGCCTTTTATATTTGATGACTGCTGGGTTGCCGCTATTTCCAACAAAGATGAGGCGGAACAGATGTTGGGTTCATATCAAAAAAACACAATTTTAACGAATTCACATTCTTGGGCGTCAAATCTATTGCTAAATATCATTGGCGTAAATAAAGACGGATTCTTGGGTATCTTGAACGAGGATGCCGACCAGTATCAGGCACTTGTTGAACATGGCTTTCCAAGAGCTGATGCCCAAATAGAAAATTATCTAAAGCAAGGATGTAGTGTCCTGCTACAGTACAATATGTGTAAATAATTGCGGGTAAACGCAGAATAAATGATTTATAAAACGATTATGTTAGGATTAGTAAAAAATAGAGTCGATTTTGCGCATTTCGCTATTTTTGGCGTCGCTATCAGTATGTTTTTGGTTGCGTGTACAAATCATGCAACTCAACACGACATCATCAATATCACCTATGAAGGACGGGGAGATATAAATGATGCCCGGCAGTTTTTTAACAGAGAGCGCGGGATTGTGCCTGAGCTTACACCTAATTCAATACTTGGGAACATTTCCCGTGTGATTGAAGCGGACAGCCTGCTTCTTGTTGTCGATGACACCAACAAAATTGTGGCATTTGACTCCAAGTCGGGCTCTATGGCATTTTCTATACATAATGTCGGACAAGGTCCCGGACAATATATCAATTTATGGGATGCGGGGTATAATAGCGATACTCATGAAATTATGGTTCTTGCCGACAAGAAAATACTTTTTTATAATTTACAGGGACAGTACATGGACCGTGACATTTCATTAAACGGATATTGTAATGAAATAATGTATGCGAATGGCTGCATATATCTACTGAAAGAAACGTATGCGAACAACACCTTAACCGATTCCCAGATTGAAGTACGCAATTCGGCGACAGGAGCTATCGTAGCCTCATATATGGCTCCATTGCGTGAGTATGCTCCTTTCTGTAATGTCAGAGGTCGCACTCTAAATCAGTTTGTTGACCGGACCGGAACTGCCACTGTGGTGTTTTCCCGCAAATTCGACTCTAATGTTTATGAATTGTCGGACCTGAATAGCAACATATTGTTCGCGTTTGAGTGGGGAGATTTAACCTTCGAGCCGGAAGACAAGGAATATGAATGCAGCGAGTTGGCGCGATATACGCTTCAAAATGGCAAGATATACCAGACAATGAATATGCAATGTGGCGATTCAACAATATGTTTTACCTCCAATCTCCCCAACCTATTCATTATGTCAAAAAATAATCATTGGGTGAAACAATATTCAGGACTAATTGATTCAGAGCTAAATATACCGCTTAGCTCCATGATTCCTATAACTGGAAGCAAAGGCAAGGTTCTATTTATGATTCCTTACCATATGATGCAGAGATACAATGAGCATATGCCCAATAATAAGAACCTCACAGAGACGCTTAAGTCAATGTCCGAAGAAAGTAATCCCCTATTTATAATCTATACCCTGCAATGAGGTGGAATAGATTCGTATTTATAGTTGTGGTAAACATTACATTAATAACATGCTCTGATGAAAAATTTCATGTAATATCTTTAAAATCCTGCGAATCACTTTGAGGATATAAGATAATTTTGTATTTTTGCAAACAAAAAGATCAACGACCACTTTCAACTATTTACGAAATGAAATATTATGACCATCTGCATAAGATAATTATTGCGGGCATTATCGCGATTTTCTGTGGATGTTCCAATAATGTGAGAAATAATACTCAAGAAACCGATGTGAATGTTGATGTAAAGGGCTCTAACCCGATTACGGATTTCATTACATCACAAAGGCATATTGTATTGGAAACTAATGATACGAGTATTATCAAACACGTAAATAGGCTCATTATGGATGTACATACTCTATACATTCAAGATGGCAATGAAATTTTGGCTTTTTCAGAGGATGGTACTTATCAACAATCCTATAATCATTATGGACAAGGTCCGGAAGAATATCTGGAAATAAAATCATTTAGAGTAAACCATGATAAACTCTACATATTAGATAAACTTAGCCAGCGTATAATGGTTTATGAATTATCGGATGGTAAGTATGATAGAACAATTAAACTTCCATATGAATTTGTTGATTTTTGGGTTTACCCAGACGGAGAAATTGTATTAGCATCCGGCAACTATAATTCCTCCATGTCAAATTTCGTGTGGATAGATTCGACAACAGGAGATATTCAATCAACACAGATTGCGTATAATAATGCCCATACTGTTGAGTTATGGGATTATGTGCCTTTTGCAGGGATACTAAACGATGAACTGATAGTGAATATTCCATTTGGGATGACTAATTATCAGCTGACAAAACATAGTGCAATTCCATATTTTAATTTTAGCTTTAATACCGACGCTCAACTTCCAAAAGTACCAAACGAAAATATTGACATATCCGAATTTAGTGACCAAACGAGAAATACATCAGTAGTACGACAATTAGGATATTACGCGCACACAAGTAGCAGCAATTACCTATGTTTCAAGTTATTCGGTTCTATAGGCGGTTTTATGGATTATCTCGTTAAATTTAATAATGACGGAGAACAAGAGGCTATAACAATGATAGGAGCCGAAATTTTCAAGGAATACCCGTATCTATTATCCATCCATAGTATAATTGATAACAACCTAATATCGATTACAAATAGTGCAACCTTGTTACGTCTTGATGCTTCAAACGATTCATCATATTGGACAGAAAGGGGGCTAACAGAAGATTCCAACCCGGTTGTTTCAATTTATACGTTGAAATAAATGAGGCAGTAATGAAGTGCGAGGGGACATATTGAGGGAATGATTTGTATA
Source organism: uncultured Bacteroides sp. (assembly GCA_964586765.1). Taxonomy (GTDB): domain Bacteria; phylum Bacteroidota; class Bacteroidia; order Bacteroidales; family Muribaculaceae; genus UBA3263. The sequence goes on along the minus strand of CAZPHN010000020.1, from coordinate 35,909 downwards.
TAATTTTTAATGCGAACGAAATGATGAAATATGACAGATTGATAATTGTGGCTATGATAAGTTTGCTTTTGGCATCATGTATGAATGAGCATAAGAAGCAAACACAAGCAGCAGCATCGACACCTGAGGACAATGCCCAAGAAGGCAATGTCTCAACAGTTATGTTGGCGGTTCAACCGTTTTCATATGACTTGGTCAGCAATGGCAAGGTCAGTGCCGGAGAGTATGCCGACCTGCGGTTCGCGTCAGCGGGCGCGGTGATTGACCGCGTTATGGTTAAGAATGGTCAGCGGGTCAGCAAAGGGCAGACGCTTGCCACTCTTGACAAGTTCAAGCTGGAGAACGCCGTCGCCACGGCAAGGAACTCGCTTGAGCGGTCGCAGCTTGACCTTGCGGACGCGTTGATTGGTCAGGGATATGCCCCGGAGAAGATGGATGAGATTCCTGACGAGGTGGTGCGGCTTGCACGCCTGCGCAGCGGTGTCGCTCAGGCTGAAGTGCAGCTTCGTGAAGCCGAGCGGGCGTTGGATGACGCAACGCTGCGCGCACCATTTGACGGCACCATTGCCAATCTGACTCAAAAGGCAGGAAATCTACCCGACGGCGCGCAACCTTTCTGCCGCGTTATGTCAACCGCCGGAATGGAGGTTAACTTTCCTGTCCTCGAAAGTGAGTTGCCGCTTGTAAATCCGGGAGATGCCGTTGAGGTAAAACCCTTCACGTCTGACAATACCTACCGCGGGAGTATATCTTCAATCAATCCTGTCATAGACAAAAACGGCATGGTGCAGGTTTGCGCAACAGTCAGCGGAGCCACAGGGCTTTACGATGGCATGAATGTCAGGGTAAGCGTTAAGCGCGAGGTGGAAAATGCCCTTGTGGTGCCGAAAAGTGCGGTAGTGCTCCGCAGCAATGGGCGTCAGGTGGTGTTTACCCACGAAAACGGCAAGGCAATGTGGAATTATGTGACCACAGGCTTGGAGAACATGAACGAATATGTCATAACCGAAGGGCTCAAAGAAGGTCAGGAAGTGATTGTCAGCGGCAACCTTAACCTTGCCCACGAATCTCCGGTAAAAGTCATCAAAGACTGATGGTAAAGTTTCTGCTCAATAGACCGATAGCGGTCATAATGGCATTTTTGGCTGCGACGATTATCGGCGCGGTGACATATTTTGCGCTGCCTGTATCGCTGCTGCCGGGCATAGACATCCCGCAGATTACCGTCCAGATTTCCGGCGACGGAGTCGGAGCGCGTGAATTGGAGAACACGGTGACAAGTCCGGTCCGGCGTCAACTGCTCCAAGTAGGAGGGCTGTCAGAAATCAAAAGCTCGACCCGAGACGGACTCGGCATTATCCGCATGCAGTTTGACTATGGCGTCAATACCGACCTTGCGTTCATTGAGGTCAACGAGAAGATAGACGCAGCAATGAACTCGCTCCCGCGCACCACTCAACGACCTAAGGCTATAAAGGTTTCAGCAACGGATATTCCGGTACTATACCTCAATATGACCCTTGAAGACCCTGATGGGGATTTCCTCGCGCTGTCGGAACTCGCCGACAATGTTGTTCGCCGTCGGCTTGAGCAGTTGCCGCAAGTGGCGATGGTGGATGTCACCGGTATTCCCTCACGTCAGCTCCGCATAACGCCCGACCGCGATGCGCTTTCTGCCATGGGTCTCAAAATCGCGGATATAGAGAGTGCCATATCCGCCAATAACACCGAAGCCGGAAGCATGACCGTAAGGGATGGTTACTACGAATATAATATCAATATCTCCAACCAGTTGCGTACTGCCGAGGATGTCGAGCGAATTTTTATCCGAAAAGGCGACCGCCTTATGCAACTCGGCGATTTCTGCAAAGTAGAGGTTGTTGATGATAACCCTCAGGGATACTCCTATTGTAATGGCAAACGTGCCGTTACCCTCGCTATAATCAAGCAGGGCGAGGAAAATATGTCGGCACTGAAAGATGCCTTGCGCGAGACTGCCGACTATTTCTCCGGACTATATCCCGAGATTGAATTTACGGAAAGCCGAAATCAGACAGAACTACTCGACTATACCATATCCAATCTGGTTCAGAACCTTATACTTGGTTTCCTTCTGGTCTTTATACTGACCGCATTGTTTATGGGTAATGTCCGCTCATCGGTGGTTATCGGCATAAGTATCTTGGTTTCTGTAATTATTACGTTCCTGTTGTTTTATCTGTGCAACATCAGCATAAACATCATATCCCTGTCAGGTCTTATTCTTGCGGTGGGCATGATGATTGACAATTCGGTAATTGTCACGGAGAATATCGACCAATATCGACAACGGGGATTGACTTTGCTCCCTGCTTGCGATGCCGGAACTTCGGAAATGATAACCCCCATGCTATCCTCCTCGCTGACCACTGTCGCTGTTTTCGTCCCGTTGGTATTTATGAGCGGCATAGCCGGAGCCATATTCCGCGATCAGGCTTTCGCAATCACTGCCGGACTTGCCGTCAGCTATATTGTCGCGATAATGCTTCTCCCGGTATTGTATAGAATATTGTCGGGAAAGAAGTGCAAGAAGGTAAATACGGATAATAAACTGAACCGGTGGCTCTGTAACGGCTATACGGCAATTATTGATTGGTGTTTCAGGCATAAAACCCTTTGCCTGACCCTGACCGCGCTGACCATCCCGGTGTGCGTATGGCTTTTCATTGAAATGCCTGTCGAGAGAATGCCTCAGATAGAAAAGACAGAGACAGTGGTGCGCATAGAGTGGAACGAAGGAATCTCACTCGATGAAAATACCCGCAGGGTAAAGGAGCTGATTGAGACTGTTGATACCTCAGTCATTGCATTTCATTCTTCTTACGTTGGAGTACAGGACTTTCTGCTTGATGCCGGGGAAGAACTCTCCACCACCGAAGCCGAAATCTATATCCAGACCTATAGTCCCGAACAGGTAAAGGCAGTGAACCATCAATTGGACTCAGCCCTGACAGCGAGCTACCGCCGCGCCACGGCGGAATATCTCCCGGCTGAAAACATTTTTGAGAAAATCTTCACTACCGATGAAGCCGAAATAGAGGCCCGACTGTACAGCCGCAATAAGAGCAAAGACATCAGCCTTGACAGCCTGATAATGCTTGAGAGTCGACTAACGGATGAAACCACACCCCTTCGCGAAAGAATCCGTATAGTAATCGACAGGGAAAAACTGCTGCTCTACAATGTGAATTACAACGATGTGTCGCGAATATTGGCAACAGCCTTCAGGGGAAACACCGCCGGTACGCTGCGTTCCTATCAGCAGTATCTCCCCATAACCATTGCCGGTACGGAAAGTACCGTCGAAGAGGTCCTGACACATAGCTTTGTAAACAATATTCCGCTTTCAACTCTTGTAACCATAGAACGGGAGCAGGAACTGAAAAATATCACTGCTGGAGCCGATGGAGAGTACATTCCCCTCGCATTTAACGATGTGGATAACCCCAGTGGAAAAATCGATGAAATTCGCGAGGTTGTTGATTCAAGTCCGGACTGGGAAGTCAGCTTTGCCGGCTCAATATTCTCTAACCGCAAGATGATGATGGAACTGACCGTAATACTGCTTGTGTCAATCCTGATGATGTACTTCATCCTTTGCGCTCAGTTCGGCAGTTTTGTTCAGCCGCTGATTGTGCTTGCCGAGATACCCATTGACACGGCTTTTGCACTGATTACGCTATGGATTTTCGGACATACGCTGAACCTTATGTCGGCAATCGGTATCATTGTAACCTGTGGCATCGTGGTCAATGACTCAATCCTCAAACTTGATGCAATCAACGAACTGCGCGCTCAAGGTATGCCGCTTATGGACGCAATCCATACCGCCGGCGTGCGCCGCCTCCGCCCGATAATCATGACCTCGCTTACCACCATACTTGCCATGGTCCCCACCCTGTTTACCCACGACATGGGCTCGGAACTGCAGCAGCCACTCGCTATCGCCATGATCGGCTCGATGGTTGTCGGCACATTGGTAAGCATATTCATCATACCAATCATTTATTGGCTAATTTACCGCAAAGATGAAAAAACTACTGCTTAGTCTACTGATAATATTACCGGTCTTAATGCAGGCACAGAGCGTAAACCTTACGCTCAAACGCACCATTGAGATTGCCAACGACTCCTCTCTTCAGGCTTTCCGGGTAAAAAATCTCTACCTGTCAAGCTACTGGAGCTATCGCTCATATAAGGCAGCCCGACTCCCAAGCCTGTCAATGGACCTGACTCCGGCGTCATACAACCGGTATATCCGTCAACGGTACGACTCGCAGGAAAATATTGACGTTTACCGCGCTCAGCAGATGTATAGTGCGGCAGGCTCGCTCTATATCACACAGAATTTTGACCCTCTTGGCGGCACATTCTATCTTGAAACCGGTCTGGAATATATGTGCAATTTCGGCGACTATACCGGCAATCAGTTTTCTTCCATTCCCGTGAGACTTGGTTATCGCCAGAACCTTATAGGTTACAATGCGTTCAAATGGGACAAGAAAATAGAGCCTCTTAAGTTTGAAAAGGCAAAAAAGGAACTTATTCATAATATGGAGGGCGTTGCCGAAAGTGCGGTCAACTACTTTTTCTCCCTTGCTCTCGCTCAGGAGGAATATCGGTTGGCGGTAAACAATCTTGCGTCATGTGACACCCTGTATATTGCCGGCGAACGTCGCTTCAAGATTCAAGCTATATCGGAAGCTGACCTTCTGACCCTTAAACTTGACAAAGTAAATGCGCAGAATACACTCGAAAATGCGCGCATAAACTTGAAAAGAGCTATGTTCAGCCTTGCCAACTTCCTCGGAATGGAGCAGAATACGGAAATTACCGTAACTCTCCCCATGGCTCCTTTAGCCCAAGAAATACCCGTCGATGTAGCTCTGAATCAGGCACGGCTTAATAATCCGGAACTTCTTCAACATAGACAGAATATGCTTGAAGCGGAACGGGAACTCAGCCGCACAAAGATGGAATCACGTTTCAACGCCAACCTTAACGCCTCTATCGGCTTTAATCAGGTGGCACCTACATTCGGCGGAGCATATCAAAACCTTTTACGACAGGACCTTGTATCACTTACAATAAGTATCCCTATAATAGACTGGGGCGTCAGGAAAGGTAAGGTTAATATTGCGCAAAATAACCTGAATGTTGTGGAAATTGCCGCAAAACAGCAGGAACTGTCGGTTGAGGAGGATGTAGTCATGACCGTCAGCGACTTCAATATCCAGCAGCGGCTCGTAGCCTCCGCGCTTGAGGCTCTTGACCTTGCGGACATCGCCTATGAGCGGACAAAGCAACGCTTTCTTATCGGCAAGGCTGACCTAAATTCCCTGACGTTGGCTCAATCACGTCAGCAGAGTGCAAACACCAACTATATACGCTCTCTTCAGAATTATTGGCTGAGTTATTACCGTCTGCGCAAGCTGACTCTCTATGACTTCGAGTTCCACCACCTGATTGACATAGAATGAAACGCTCATTCTCTATAATCGTAATCTTCATCGCATTGGCTATACTCGGTTGCGCGCTAATCCCGCGTCTGCCGGTCAAGCTGATGCCCTCACGGACGTTGCCAAGCCTGACGGTGTCATTCTCAATGCCTAATGCCGCCTCTCGGGTAGTTGAACGCGAAGTAACGTCAAAACTCGAAGGTCTGTTGGCGAGAATACAAGGCGTAAAGGAAATAAACTCCACATCGAATAATGGTGGCGGGTACGTTACCATCGGTTTTGACAAGCACACTGACATGGAGCAGGCGCGCTTTGAGGCTTCGACAATTATCCGGCAGGCATGGTCACAGATGCCGGATGGAGTGTCATATCCCTCAATCTCCGCTTCACGGACCATAGCGCAGTCAGCGCGTCCGGTTCTGTCATATACCCTTGTAGCTCCCGATGTGTCATCAAAAATAATGCGCTACGCTGAAGATAACATTCGCCCGGTCATAGGGCGATTAGACGGAGTAAACCGCGTGCAGTTCTCAGGCGCGACACCTATGGAATGGAGACTCACGTATGACAGCGGTCAACTGCAGTCATTAGGGCTCACACCCTACCGTATACAGGAGGCAATTGCTTCGCAAGCCCAAACAACATTCTTAGGGTCCGGTATGACTGAATCTGAGGAATGGCTGTCGCTGATATGTAGCTCATCATCCGCCTCTGATGAAGAGTTTGATATATCAAAAATATACATTACTACTGCTGACAGCACTATTATAAGCCTTGACCGACTGCTGACCGCTGAATACAAGGAAGCAGAGCCGTCAAGCTATTACCGTGTCAACGGGCTGACATCTATATATTGTAATATATATGCTGAAGAAGATGCCAACCAGCTTGAAGTGGCAAAAAATGTGCGTGAGGCAATCGACGGACTGAATCTACCTGCCGGATACAGTATGATTATAAATTATGATTCAACGGAAAGTATATCAAAAGAACTTGACAAGATATATGTCCGTACGGGTCTGACATTAATAATTCTGCTCGTTTTCGTTGCCCTGATAACACTGAATTTGCGTTATACGCTTGTTATCATCATCTCTTTGGGACTATCTCTGGCGGCTTCTGTCATCTTTTATTATCTGCTTGGTATAGAAATTCAGCTCTATTCATTGGCGGGAATAACCATATCGCTCAATCTGATGATTGACAATATCATAGTGATGGGTGACCATTATCGCCGGAAAAAGGACCTTCGGGCGTTTACGGCAATGCTTGCCGCCACACTGACAACTATCGGAGCTCTCGGAATTGTATTCTTCCTTGATGATGAACTGAAACTTAATCTTCTGGACTTCGTTGCGGTAGTTATCATAAATCTTACGGTATCATTAGTGGCAAGCCTTTGGCTTGTGCCGGCATTGATTGAGCGTATGGCGGTCTATCGCAAGTCAAAGAGTTTGTCCCGCCGGAGAGCAAAGTTAATCCGACGGCTTAATAAATGGTATTCCCGGTTTATCTGTTTTGCTCGGCGTTGGCGTATAGCTTTCATCGCCATTGCAGTTTTAGCGTTCGGTTTGCCGGTATTCATGTTGCCGAAAGAAATTGAGGGCTGGGGTCTTTATAACAAAACATTCGGTTCGCAGGTCTATAATGAGAAGATTCGACCGTGGGTTAACCGCATTTTAGGCGGCTCATTGCGACTGTTCGTTGAGAATGTATATGAAGGCAGCTACTTCAACAGGGAGATTTCTGACCCCGTGCTTCAGATTTCAGCTTCTCTTCCAAATGGGTCTACTTTGAACCAAATGAATGACTTGGTTAAAAGAATGGAAGCGTTCTTATCCGGATTTAGTGAAATCAAGCAGTTTCGTACTGATATTTATTCGCCATATCAGGCAAACATTTCCGTACAGTTCAAAAACGAATACGCCCGCAACGGATTTCCCTATCAGCTGAAGGCACAAGCCATAAGTAAAGCCTTGACCTTAGGCGGCGGCAGTTGGAGTGTATATGGATTGGAAGACCGCGGATTCAGCAATGATGTCAGGGAGTCTGCCGGGTCATACCAAGTGAAAATGATGGGCTATAACTATGATGAACTGGAAACCCTTGCAGAACAGTTCCGGCAGCAGTTACTATCATACCGTCGAATTAAAGAGGTCACGGTAAGCTCTGATTTTTCATGGTATAAGAATGATTACACGGAGTTCATGCTGTCACTTGACCGCGACGCGATGGCACGCAAAAACATTGACATTACCACCTTATACCAGACTCTCTCGCCTATATTCGGTCGTGACATATACTGCGCGGCTACTCCCGACGCTGAGAGGATATATCTATCATCCCGTCAAAGTCGGGACTATGACGTATGGGCATTGATTAATCTGCCCATTTTTGCAAAAGATAATCAAATGTTCAGGGTTGGAGACTTTGCCGCCATTGAACGCGCCACGTCACCAAAGTCCATTGCCAAAGAGAACCAGCAATATCGTCTCTGCTTGCAATATGAATATATTGGCTCTCCGGTTCAAGGCGGCAAAGTCCTCAAAAAGGAAATAGAAGAATTCCAGCGACAACTGCCCATCGGTTATACTGTTACTAATCCACACGCGAGATACGGGTGGGATAATACTTCGGCTTCAAACTACTGGCTATTGGTCCTGATCGCCGTCATAATATTCTTCACCACATCCATCCTTTTCAATTCACTCCGCATACCTCTGATTGTCATTTCGATAATACCATTGAGCTTTATCGGCGTATTCATGATTTTCTATTTAACCGGAATGAACTTTGACCAAGGAGGCTTCGCTGCATTGGTGCTTTTATGTGGCATCACGGTAAACGCCGCGATATACCTCATCAACGAATATACCCGTACCGGCAACTACATCCGGGCGTTCAACACCAAGATTGTCCCCATCCTGCTGACCGTACTCAGCACCATCCTCGGCTTCATCCCCTTCCTCATCGGTCACGAAGCCTTCTGGTACCCCCTCGCCCTCGGCACCATCGGCGGCCTCACCACCTCCCTCCTCGCCCTCCTTCTCCTCCTCCCCCTCTTCCCGAAAAATCACACTATAAATTGTGGCGGTGGAGGAGGGTGTGCGCCATCAGCGAGCCGCGGAGAATGTTAGAGAATGCGCTCGCAAATGGGGCTTTGCCGGTGCGCCATACGCGCCACGCTTTCAAAAGGACGCGAAACCATGCCGAACCGGGATACATCAGCGCGATTACACATCCTGCCGCCATAAGGTTACCGGGCGTCATGCGCGCTTTCGTTCCCGTTGACTCATGAGGGTGCGCACATATCGTTATCGGAAAAAAACGGCAGTCAAGTCCACGCCTGATGGCTGACAGCAAAAAGATTTCATCCTCGCCACCATGAAGGGAAGGAGACCCGAGCCCAAGCTCCTCACAGCATCGCAAATTTAGATTTCGCCTAAGTGCAATTTCGAAACTCGTGACATAATATCCGCGTGGCATTTTCCGCCCGAGACGCGTCTCAACAGAGGGGAATCGCGACATGTCGCCATGCTCACTGCGGAACGTGGCTACATCAACCTCCGGATGGCACATAAACACTTCGCGAACCCGGCGGAAACTCTCCTCAGTGTAAACAATATCGTCGTCGGCAAACAAAACTACGTCTGCCTTACAATTTCTAATAGCATTATTGCGGTTTCGCGAAATGCCTCGCCCGTCCAATCTATAAATACTGACATCGGGACGCTTGAGCGACTCGGGAACAGGAGTGTCGCCCGAGTCCTGCCACGATACCACATACCTCACTCCGGGAACCGGCGGCAGAACCATATGAGCGACGCGTTCTATTCCTTCCGGACGATAGGTGACAACGGCAAGGTCAAGACTTGGCAAATCTCCGTTCATTCCAAAAATCGAGAAAACGTCGCGCAACCACGCGGCTATCGTTATGTTTCATCACGAACTCGCGTGACCGCAGTCCACGTTCGCGAATTTCACGCGGATTCTTTACAATCTGCTCCAAGGCGGCAGTCATCGGCTCAACCTCAATCGGCGCATTGATTATCGGACGGTTGTCCTGTTCGCCGATAAAGTCATAATACTCAGGTTCACCGCCGCTCACCACATTCAGTCCGTAAGCCATAGCCATCAGTGCCGTGGTTGCCGGTGTGTAGCTGTAAATCTGGTCAAGAACTACATGGGCTGATTTCAAAAGCTCCACAAACTCCCCGTAAGGACGGTTCTCGACTATCACCAATTCAGCCTTGTCGGGATGACGCTCCACTACCCTTTTTGCAGCAATTTCCAAATAGTCCGAGCCCTTCATCAGCTTACGGTTACGGTCACGCCCTAAAAAGAAACGAATCTTGCCGGGATTGTCCGGCAATTCCACGGGTGCATAATCCTCAATCACGATGGGCAAACCGCCATATGACACCTTTTCCTTGCCTAATCGGCGTTCAATCCCCATATGATACTCATAAAGAATCGAAACCGCGCCGTCGATATTATCAAATACATAGTTTTGATAATCCACAAGTTCCGGCAGATGCCAAGCATTCCACATTTCGGGCATAGACTCGTACATACGTGAGCGTTTGCCATCGACAAACCACTCGCTGTAATGCAGCGGCGAATCCTTTGCCTCAAGCATATCAAGGTATGCGAGATCAGTACTCATCGACGTCAGAAAAACCGACCCGTTGCGTCGTTTAAGCAGGTCAAATAGCGGCCGCAGCCGCTCCGGGCGCAGAACGCCAAACTGGGGGTCATGAATGGCTACGATATCAAACCCTGAAAGCGACGTACGCAACAGTCGGTGCATCTTCAGTGTATAAAACAGACCGCCTAACTTGCCGGGACGGCGCGAAATATCGACATCGCGCTCACAGTCCATCCATTTTGAGCCGTCGGATGCCACCGTAACATTGCAGCCTATGGCACGCAATCCTGCGGAAAGCGCGCGATGACAGTTACTGTAATCGCCAAGGAGCAATATGTTAGGGTTTTCATTCATTCGCCCCACAAAGTTACACTAAAACTTGCAAATATCCAACAAATGACGTAACTTTGCGGTGCAAATTTGAAGAGATGCGACAGTGGCTCAGTTGGTAGAGCATTGGCTTCCCAAGCCGAGGGTCGCGGGTTCGAGCCCCGTCTGTCGCTCCATTTTTGATGCGGAAAGGGAATCCGGTGTAACTCCGGAACAGTACCCGCTGCTGTAAGTTCCCCCTTCGGGGCAGTTGCAATTACGTCATTGAGACCTCGGTCTTGAGAAGGCGCAACGTCAGGAACAAGTCAGAAAACCTACCGTATCGAATATATATTCAGCAGTGCCTGCGGGATTATAGGCATTACGTCATTTCATTGCATTGATTAAATGACCGTATCCCGTTTTCACTGCCGTAGTGTGAACGGGATTATTCATATTATTAACCAATGTATAACTAACAATGAAAAAAACTTTTCTTCTTCTGGCTCTCTCAGCCGCTCTGTCAGCCTCGGCAACCGACAATGTAACCATCCTCGACCTGACCAAGTCAACCACCCCTCTGGAATTCAACAGCGAAACCGGAGCATGGACGGATACCTATAATGACAACGTAACGGCAATTGAAAGCCAGTGTTTCCACATTGTCCACGGCTCTAACAGCGAATGGATGTCATGGAACGGCTTTACCGCCTCAAACTCCGCCAACAATGCACGTCAGGAAAACACAATCAAGTTCCAGTTCAGCAATATGGCTAAAGGCGGTATCATGCTCAACGCTGACGGCTCCATCAAGACCGACGCCTTCGGAGCCCCCGAGGTCAGCGCGGAAGTGCCTTACCTTGTTGGTTTCTATGGCGCGTTTTATGGCGAAAAAGCCTGTACCCTGACCATGGCTGACGGTCTGCCCCACCAAGTCAACGGCGCATACTTCAATCTCAACAGCTATCCCTACTATTGCATTGAATATGGTGACGCTTACGCACGCGCATTTAACAATGGCGACAAATTCACTCTGACCGTCCATGGCATCGCCGCCGATGAATCGGAAAAGACCGTCGACGTGACTCTCGCGTCATACTCCAACGGAGACCTGACCATCAACCGCGGATGGAAATACGTTGACCTCTCGTCGCTCGGTGCGGTAAATCAGCTTTATTTTACAATGTCGAGCACCGACACCGGCGAATGGGGTATGAATACTCCCGCATACTTCTGTATGGACAAACTCAGTGTTGCTACCGCCCCTGAAAGCTCTGTCGCTCAGATTGCCGCACGCACCGCCATCTCTTATGACCGCAAAAGTTGCATTGCCACAGCCGCTGCCGACTACATTGCCGTTTATGATACCGCCGGAAACCGACAGATGGCTACCGAAGGCAACCGGATTGACCTCAGCAACCTTACTGCCGGAGTATACGTAATCAAAGCCGGCGGCTCATCCCTGAAAGTTGTCAAATAAAACAACCGATGAAAAAAACATTCCTTATTTTTTACCAAATCCTTGTTGTACTCCTTTCCTCGGGGTGCAACAAGGATGAAATTTTTGAAGAACCGGCGGAAGAATTCGACGGCTATAAAGTCATTGAATACTCTCCCGCTCCCGGTCAGTTCATCAACGAAAACATGGACTGCAAGACCGCTGATGAAGCTTGCAGCTGGGCGCAGGAGCGTCTTGATGAAGAAAAGTATGTGTCGCTCGGCGCGTTCGGCGGCTACATCGTCGTTCGCTTCGGCAAGAGCATAGGCGATTTCGCCATCAAAGGCAACTCATTCGTGCAGCCTTCGGGCGGCTCCAACGAACCGGGCATTGTATACGTGATGACCGACAGCAACCGCAACGGCAAGCCTGACGACGGAAAATGGATTGAACTCCGCGGGTCTGACTCCGATTCCGAACATACCGTCAGGAACTACGTCATAACATATTACCGACCTGATGAACCCAAACAACCGGTAAGATGGACCGACAACCTCGGCAATTCCGGTCAGGTAAACTATGTAGAGGCATTTCATGCTCAGGATTACTACTATCCGGAATGGATAAAAAGCGCGACATACACCCTTTCAGGTACCTGCCTGCCCTCCCGCTCGGTTGAAGAGAACGGACGCTGGAACCATACGCCTTACGGCTGGGGCTATGCCGACAATACCGGCTCGGACACGACCGACAAGTGGACCTCTTTTTCACTGACAAATGCTATCGGCTCGGCTCCCGCAAAAATCGATTTCATCAAAGTGCAGACCGGAGTGAACGCTCAAGCCGGCGCGCTCGGCGAAATCTCGACCGAGGTATGCGGTTTTAAAGCATTATGAAATCCAGTCGGGTCACGCTCACGCTTCTTCTCGCCCTCACCGTCACCGCCGGGTGTATGCGCTGGGATTATGGCGAGGAAGAAGATTTCAGCTGTCCGGAGCATGGTCTTTTCATTGTCAATGAAGGGAATTTCCAGTATGGAAACGCCACTTTGAGCTTCTATGACCCGACAAACGAAACGGTTGAAAACGAAGTGTTTTTCCGCGCCAACCGTATGCGCCTCGGCGACGTTGCGCAGTCTATGTCGATTTTCGGTAACCGCGGATGGATAGTGGTCAACAATTCTCATGTTATTTTTGCGATTGACCTCACTACATTCCGCGAAACCGGAAGAATTGAAAATCTTACATCGCCGCGTTATATTCATTTCATCTCTGACCGCAAAGCCTACGTCAGTCAGCTTTGGGACAACCGCATCTTCATTGTTGACCCGCAGACCTATTCCGTTACCGGCACAATCGAAGTGCCTGCTATGTCGGCTGAAAGCGGCTCGACGGAACAGATGGTCAGCTTCGGTGATTACGTTTTCTGTAACTGCTGGAGCTATCAGGACCGAATAATCCGCATCGATACCCGTACCGATGCAGTCGACGCCGAGTTGACGGTCGGTATCCAGCCAAATTCAATGGCACTTGACGCTAACGGAAAGCTCTGGGTGCTTACCGACGGCGGCTATGACGGGTCGCCTTACGGGTCGGAACGTCCCGCCCTTTACAGAATTGACGCATCAAGTTTTAAGATAGAAATTTGCCTACCGCTTGAAGAGAACTCCACCCCCCGAAATCTACTGCTTAACGGCGACGCCACAACCCTCTACTGGATTGACAATGACATCTGGGCGATGGACATCACGTCAACCGTACTCCCCACAGAACCGCTGATTGAGAGCATCGGCACCAAATTCTACGGCATGACGGTCACACCCGACTCGGGCGACATTTACGTTGCCGATGCGATTGACTATCAGCAACAGGGCAAGATTTACCATTATTCACCCGATGGAGTTTTAATCAACGGCTTTTACGCCGGAGTTACCCCCGCCGCATTCTGTTGGAAATGAAACGCCTGACGCTGATATTCGCCATGTTCGCCTCGCTGACCGCTTCCGGTCAGCAGCCCCACACCCTGCGCGAAGTAACCGTAACGGCACAGCGGTCAATCAAGGACATAGGCACTCAGCAGACTCGACTCGACTCAACCGCGCTCAAAGAAAACATAGCCCTTTCGATGGCTGACATTCTGGCGTATAATTCTTCGCTATTTGTCAAAAACCACGGGCGCGCCACCCTCTCAACCGTTAGTTTCCGAGGGACGTCACCATCGCACACTCAGGTTACATGGAACGGCATGGCTATCAATAATCCCATGACCGGTATGACCGACTTTTCCACCATACCCTCCTTTTTCGTTGACCGCGCCACAACTATTCACGGAGCCTCCTCGGTCAATGAGTCGGGAGGCGGATTAGGCGGAAGCGTGAAATTAGAACTTGCCCCCGCTTTCGATGAAGGATGGCAGCTTCAGTATATTCAAGGCGCGGGTTCGTTCAAAACCTTCGATGAGTTTATGCGAGCGGGTTATTCAACCGATAAATGGCAGGTAACCACCAGAGCGTCATATTCATCCTCGCCCAACGACTACAAATACATTAACCACGACAAAAAAGTCAACGTCTATGACGATGACTACAACATTATAGGTCAGTACAACCCGACGGAACGGAACCGTAGCGGCGCGTTTGCCGACCTCCACATCATGCAGGAAGCATATTACAGCACCCTGCGTGGTGACCGTATCGGCGTTGCGGTATGGTTCAGCAATCTTCACCGGCACCTGCCCATGCTCACAACGGACTATGGCGACGACTCGGAGTTCACAAATCTGCAACGCGAGCGCACCGTGCGCGCCGTAGCTTCATGGAATCACGTCCGCTCCCGCTGGCAACTTAACGCTAAAGCCGGCTATGAAAATTCGCTTCAGCGGTATCTATATGAGCGCGAAGTAGCTGAAGGTAAAAATGTCACCATGTCACGTACCCGCAGCATTCAGAACTCATTTTTCGGCAAAGCGGACGCTGAGTATTATCCTTCATCAAAATGGATGTTCTCCCTTTCGCTGACCGCCCGACAGCATTTTGTCAAGAGTTCCGATAAGGAAATCACCATCGACAACAGCAACCGCAGTTTCGTTGGCTATGACAAAGGACGCATAGAGCTCTCGGCAGCCGCATCGGCAAAGTGGCAGCCTTTAGAGCGATTAGGTCTGTCAGCCATATTGCGTCAGGAAATGGCGGGAACGCGTTGCTCTCCGCTTATTCCGGCGTTTTTTGCCGACTTTCTTGCGATAAAACGGTGCAATTTGATGCTTAAAGGTTCGGTTACACGTAATTTCCGTACACCCTCGCTCAACGACCTCTTTTTCATGCCGGGCGGAAATCCTGACCTTAAAGATGAAAAAGGCTTCAGCTATGATGCCGGTTTTTCCTTCAATATGCCTGTCAACGAAAACATCAACATCAGCGGCAGCGCAACATGGTTTGAAAGCTATATTGACAACTGGATTTTATGGCTCCCTACCCCCAAAGGATTCTTTTCGCCCCGCAATGTCAAGAGCGTACACTCCTATGGAATAGAATCGAAAGCGGATTTCTTTTACCGTCCGAAACCGGACTGGCTGATTGACCTAAGCGGCTCGCTAAGCTGGACTCCGTCGGTCAACTGCGGCTCGCCATACTCCGACGCAGACCTATCGGTAGGCAAGCAACTGCCCTACACTCCCCGGTTGTCGGCATCGGTCATAGGTCGCCTCGGGTGGAAAACATGGGGATTCACCTACAAATGGAACTATTACTCCGAACGGTTCACCATGTCGAGCAACTCGCCGACTCTGACCGGGCATCTTCCCCCATACTTCATGAGCAACATCGCGCTTGAAAAGAAATTCACGTTCAAGCCGATTGATTTACAGATAAAGATAGCAGTAAATAATCTGTTTAACGAGGATTATCTTTCTGTTCTATCACATCCGATGCCCGGGATTAATTATGAAATTATCTTAATTTTAACCCCAAAATTACAACGAAGTTAAAAAGATGTTACAAACCCGTAACACCACAAACCATTTGGAAACATCCCGTGTTAGGCTTACGAACAAACGAAATTACTAACACTAAAATACTTCCAAATCATGATAACTTCCGAAAAAATCAACAATATTTTTGAAAAGTACACCACCATGGGCGCAGATGCCGATCTGGTTCTTGACCGCAACATGAATGACCTGATGATGTTTGCCATTGACAGCGATCACATGGACTTTGACGGCGACCGTCTTACTTTCACCCAAGGTGAAGGACCCCTGAAATCAGTTGAAATCGAGCGCATCTGCGGCGCAGAAGATCTTGGCTCACACATGGCAATCATCATGCCCGCCTCAATTATCTTTGTCAACAAAGCAGACGGCAGCCTCAACGTTTTTCTTGGAGAATAAAAAATTTCGCTCTCTCTCCGCAGGTCGCCAACCGGGCAAGACCGAGCGAAACTCACTTTACAGAACCGGTAACTCCCGCTTTTCGCTATCTTGGAGGAAAGCGGGAGTTTCCTTTTCTATAAATCTGAGACGCTTTCTGCGCTCTCGCCGCTTTTGTGATGACGTCACAGGTTTCGAAGCGGGACTTGCCTCATCGTCCGAAGGGACTGCGAACGTCATCTCAGAGTTCTCAAAGTACTCAGAGTTCTCGGAGTTCTCGGATTTAGCAGCGGGAGCTTTGCACTCAGGAACTTTTTGAAATATAAACCCATCAATTATCTCAAAAAGATTAGACTCAAATACAATAAAACCGACTATTTCAGCATCGGCATGAAGTTCATAGGCAATGCGCTCAATGTCATCGACCGAGCGGAATGCCTTACGTTCATTAAGATATTCCACTAAAAGTGCATAAATGCCATAGCCCAAGGGACCATAGGCAATCATAAGGTCAATAATGCGTGAATCTTTACGTGATACGAGTTTCTTCATAGTTTCCAAGATTAATGATTGTTATTTCGTTTGCAAAGATACAACATTTTTCACCCCTTGTCAAGTCTTTTTGCAAATTTTTTTTCAAACGCCCCCAAAATACCACCTTAAGGGATGGGATAGAGAGTGAGGTCGGTGTTATTGAATGAGATGGTAAGGGAGACGAAGCGGACGCGGTCGCCGTCAGGCTCGAAACGGGCTGTGGAGGTACTAATTAAATCCGGAAGCTCACTTTTGAATTTTAATGCGTGTTCAAAAGATTCCAGCGGTACATCAAATGAGCCATGGTTTGTTGATTGCAGCGTCATGATTCCGGTTTTACGGTTATACTTTCCAAGGAGGAAGGTATCGAGTTTGAGGACAACTTCCGCCTTTTGACATTCGGCGTCGTAATATTCGCTGGCAAGTTTTTGTTGCAGCCGCGCATATTGTTCTTCGCTGCCGGTGAACTCCTTGCGTGGCACAATGTTGGCATTGATATAATATTCAATTCCATCGGAGTGTAGCGCATCAAGCATTGCGTATTCATCAAGTATTTCAAACGGAGTTCCCATGAAGGAATCTATTGTTACGGACACTACGTTATTGCCATGGAGAAGCATACGCAGACCATTTGTGGTAAAGAAACATCCACTGCCAACGTTTACCTTGGCGCAATTAAAATCGAAACACAACAGTTTCTTGCAGCCCGAAAATGCCTGATAACCAATTTTTCTGACACTTTCAGGTATTTTGACTGTTGTCAGATCCGAGCCATAGAAAGCCTCGCGACCAATTTCCTCCAGTCCCTCGGGCAGCCGGATAGATTCAAAGTGCATACCGGAGAAAGCATCCCTGCCGATTTTTTTCAAAGTTGAAGGGAGAGTGATACTTCTGACATTGGGCAAGCCGGTTCCGATAGCGTTAGCGTAACTGCTGCCGGAACTTGACCGGCTGACGCGCTTTGTGGTCAAATCATTGCCTATCGAGTTGACTTCGGTTATACCCTCTCCGAAAACAAGATGGTGAATACCGATGCGGTATTTCTTCAGCCATCCGTTGTCACCATGGATTACAGGTATTTTCCCTTCGCCCGAAAAGAAAAGGGTATCGTCACGGAGTTCGTATTTGATATTTTTTATCTTACCGCTGACCAACACTTCAGCGGCAACACTTGGGGACGACAACAACGCAATCAGCCAAATCACGAGAATTCCAACAGGCTTACTCATCATATTTTAGATTAGAGATATAAATTGGTGGGGCAAATTTACGTATAAATTTGTGGAAAAACTACATAGGCGGGGAATTTTTGAGAAAAAAGTGACAAAATGTTGCGAAATTGCGGTTATTTTGCTATTTTTGCCACGAAAAAACATGATTTATATATGGAACTACTTGATTCCTTAGACAAAAAGATACTTAATATAGTAATTAGAAACGCGCGCATACCGTCAAAAGATGTAGCCGCCGAATGCGGAGTTAGCCGCGCAGCCATTCATCAGCGTATCCAACGCCTTATAGACCTCGGTGTAATCACCGGTTCAGGCTATAAGGTAAATCCAAAGTTTCTTGGTTTCCATACCTGTACCTATATCGGAGTAAGTATGGAGCGAGGCGCAATGTATCGCGACGCTGTCGCTCAGTTGCAGAATATATCTGAAGTGGTTGAATGTCACTACACTACCGGTCCTTACGGAATGTTAATCAAAGTGTATGCCAAAGACAATGAGCACCTTATGCAACTGCTCAATGACAAAATCCAGATGATTCCCGGCGTTACAGGTACGGAAACAATGATATCGCTGGACTCAAGCATTGACCGCGAAATCCCCATTTTGTCACTTACCGCTAAGAAATGACCCCTCCTAAAGAAAAATGGACCGAGATAGAACTCCTGCCCGAATGGGGGGAGGATTTCTATGATGTGTATACCGCCAAGAAATTCGGCAAATGGGTTATGCTGAAAACCCTGAAACCGGAACTTCGTGACGTTCCGGAATATCAGGCAATGCTTAACCGCGAATTTGAGGTCAGGTATAACTTGGCACACTCCCACATTATCATGATTAATGACTTGGAGGAGGTTCCGGGACTCGGTCTATGCATCATTACAGACGATGTATATGGCGATTCGCTTGAAAAGCTGATAAAGCAGCATCAGGTAACGCCCGACATTATCAATAAAATTGCACGCTGTCTGCCGGATGCCATCGACTATATCCAGACAAACCATATTGTTCATCACCCCATCAAGGCATCGTCTGTCATCTTTACGGAGAAAATCAGAAACCTTAAGCTGATTGACGTAGGCTTTGACCAGAAAAATGTGCTTGAACCGGCTGATGCCACTGAGGATATACGCAATTTCGGCAAAGTACTCATAGAGGCACTCGACGCTTGCGATGAGCCTAACCCTCATCTGCGCTCCATAGCCGAACGCTGTGTGGGTCCTAATCCTTACCGCACGGTACAGCAGCTACAGATGGCACTTCACGGAGGTTCAACCTCAAGGCTATATATAGCCATTATTATTTTCCTTATAATAATGGTGGCAATACTGAGCATAGTAATTATGCATCTCAACCCCGTAACCAATTAAAAAGTATGGCAGTAGAAATAAAACAGATTCCTTTGACCAAAAAGGCTCTGACCAAATTTGTAGATTTCGCTATTGACCTGTATAAGGATAACGACTGTTACGTTCCGCCGTTGGTGAGCGATGACGTCAATACGCTGAGACCTGAAGGAAATCCTGCATTCGATTTCTGTGAATGTGCATGCTGGATGGCTTATCGCGACGGCAAACCCGTTGGTCGCATTGCCGGAATTATCAACAAAAAAGTCAATGAGCGTTCCGGACGCAAGGATGCCCGCTTTGGATTTGTGGATTTTATTGACGATGAAGAAGTTGTAGACGCACTTTTTGACACAGTCACCGCATGGGGCCGCGAAAAAGGAATGGACCACCTCGTAGGTCCGCTCGGCTTTACCGACATGGACTATGAAGGAATGCTGGTTGAAGGCTTTGACCGCCTCGGCACTATGGCAACCATATATAATTATCCCTACTATCCGAAACACATGGAGCGTATGGGATTTAAAAAGGAAGCAGACTGGGTTGAATTCCTTGTGAAAGTGCCCGATGAAATTCCGGAAAAGATGCGTCGCGTAAGCGATATTGTACGCAAACGCTTCGGACTGCATACAGTCAAGCTGACCTCGCGCAAGCTGCTTGCCGAGCGTTACGGGCATGCACTTTTCGAGGTAATCAACGAGGCTTACGACAAACTATACGGATATTCGCCGCTCACTCCGCGCCAGATTGACCATTACATCAACATGTATCTCGGACTTATCCGTCTGGACGGGGTCTGTGTGATTGTCGATAAGGATGACCAGCTTGTAGGCGTAGGAATAAGTGTGCCGTCACTGAGCCGCGCGCTGCAGAAATCGCGCGGACGCCTCCTGCCCATGGGATGGCTGCCTCTAATCAAGGCATTGAAATTCGGCAAGACGGAATATGTTGACCTCATGCTCGTTGCCATCAAGCCTGAATATCAGGGCAAAGGCGTCAACGCGCTGCTATTCGAGAATATGATTCCCTCATTCCAGAAATGCGGATTCATAGCCGCCGAAACCAACCCGGAATTGGAGTCGAACACCAACGTCCAGAGCCAATGGGAATACTTTGACTACGAACAGCACAAACGCCGCCGTTCTTTCATCAAGGAAATCTAACCTGCTGACAGAAAATTCACCTGTTCCGAACCCGCAAAGAAAATTTGCGGGTTTCGGTTTTTTTGCTTAACTTTGCGTGCAATAATACAACTAAAAAAGACCAAAACATATGTCGTTTATTGCCGATCGAGTTAAAATGGACGGACTTACGTTTGATGATGTCCTCCTGATTCCCGCTTACTCAGAAGTTCTTCCTCGCGAAGTAAATCTCACCACCCGTTTTTCACGTAATATCACCCTGAATGTGCCGCTGATTTCAGCCGCCATGGATACAGTTACGGAGGCTCCCTTGGCAATCGCCATAGCCCGCGAAGGTGGTATCGGCGTTATCCACAAAAACATGTCAATAGCCGAGCAGGCGCGTCAGGTTCACGCGGTAAAGCGTGCCGAAAACGGTATGATTTATGACCCCGTGACCATCAAGCGCGGTTCGACCGTAGGCGATGCCCTCGCCATCATGGAGGAATATCACATTGGTGGCATTCCCGTTGTTGACGATGATAAGAAATTAGTAGGTATCGTTACAAACCGCGACCTCCGCTTTGAAAGCGACCATAACCGTCCGGTCGATGAAGTGATGACCAAAGAGAACCTTGTCACCACCTCACAGTCAACCGACCTTGAAGAAGCCGCCCAGATTCTCCAGCAGCATAAAATAGAGAAGCTTCCGGTTGTCGACTCAGAGGGTCATCTGCTCGGGCTCGTGACCTACAAGGATATCACCAAGGCGAAAGACAAACCCATGGCATGTAAGGACAAATACGGACGTCTGCGCGTTGCCGCCGGTGTCGGCGTCACAGCTGACTCGCTCGAGCGCGTTGCCGCCCTTGTCGAAGCCGGAGTTGACGCCATAGTAATTGACACTGCCCATGGTCACAGCAAGGGCGTAGTTGGCGTACTGCGTCAGGTCAAGGAGAAATATCCTCAGATTGACGTAGTTGTAGGTAACATCGCTACGGGCGAAGCCGCAAAATATCTCGTTGAAAACGGAGCCGACGGCGTGAAGGTCGGTATCGGTCCGGGTTCAATCTGCACCACCCGCGTGATTGCCGGCGTAGGCGTTCCGCAGCTTTCTGCCGTATATGACGTAGCCAAGGCTCTTGAAGGCACCGGAGTTCCCTTGATTGCCGACGGCGGTATCCGTTACAGCGGCGACATTGTCAAGGCTCTTGCAGCCGGCGCATACTCCGTAATGCTCGGCGGCATGCTGGCAGGCGTTGATGAGACACCCGGCGACACCATTATTTACAACGGAAGAAAATATAAGGCATATCGCGGCATGGGTTCGCTCGAGGCAATGGAAAAAGGCTCGAAAGACCGCTACTTCCAAGGCAATGTGACCGACGCGAAAAAGCTCGTTCCGGAAGGCATCGCCGCCCGTGTTCCTTACAAGGGTTCGCTCTATGAGGTAGTTTATCAGATGCTCGGCGGATTGCGTTCAGGTATGGGTTACTGTGGAGCTAAAGACATCGAGGCTCTCCATCACGCCAAGTTTACCCGCATAACCAACGCCGGTGTAGCTGAGTCACACCCCCATGACGTAGCCATCACCTCAGAAGCCCCCAACTATTCCGCTTCTCACCAATAATTAGATAATTTCGAGAAAAACATTTACAGAAATGAAAAAACTGATTGTTCCCATAACAATCCTCACTGTCGGATTAGCTCTCTGGGCAAAGCCTAAGGACCCTGTCATCATGACTATCAACGGCGAGCCTGTAACCGTAAGTGAGTTTGAATATCTCCGCCACAAAAATGCCGGTCAGCAACTTGAGGAAGAGACCCTCCAGCAGTATCTTGACCGTTTTATCGACTACAAGCTCAAGGTAACTCAGGCAAAACAGGAAGGTTTGGACACCACTCCTGATTTCCGCAAGGAATATAACGGCTACCGCCGCGAACTTGCGCAGCCCTACCTACAGGATACCACCGTTATGGAGGCTGTTTATGAAAGAGCATACGCCCACACGCTCGAGGACGTTGAAATGAACCACCTGATGGTTGCCCTTTCAGACCGCGAGCGCATCGACTCCATCCGCAATGCTATAATTAACGGAGCTTCATTCCTCGAAATGGCTGAAAAGTACACCGTAGACCCTTCATATAAGAATAATCACGGTTATTACGGATGGCATTCCGCAGGTTTCTATCCCGCTGAGTTCGAGGATGCCGCGTGGGCTACTCCTGCAGGAGAAATATCGGAGGTCATCACCACCCCCTACGGTCTCCATCTGGTTCAGGTGTTGAACCACCGTCCATCGGCAGGTGAGGTTCATGCCTCACATATCCTTGTAAGTTCCAAGGAGGTTGCCGACTCGCTCTATCAGTTGGTAAAAAATGGCACTGACTTCGCTGAAATCGCGAAAGCCAACAGTTCATGCGGTTCCGCACCTCAGGGCGGCGACCTCGGCTGGTTTGGACGCGGTCAGATGGTGCCTGCATTCGAAAATGTAGCATTCTCGTTGGCTGACGGAGAGATTTCCGAACCGTTCCAGACCCAATTCGGATGGCACATTGTGAAAAAAACAGGTTCACGCATGCCGGAGAAAGAGAAAGTGATGGCAAACATCAAGGCTCAGATTTCACGCGATGACCGCGCCAAACTTCCCAGCACCGCCAAGGCAGAACAGCTCAAAAAAACATATAAGAGCCGCATTGTAGAAGCCGGTCGCCAGAAACTGCTCGCAGCAGTAGCTGACAGCGGCTATCAGGCAGCTGCCGCAATGCTTCAGGGCGACACCACTCCCCTCTTCGAAGTAGCTGACTCAGTCGTTACCGTTGGTCAGTTCCTCAATCCGGCTCCCAGTGTCAATCCGCGCCTTGACGCCTTGATGCAGGTTGAAAAGATTCTGCCCAGACGCCTTAACAACATAGTACTTGCTTATGAGAGCAACCGTCTCGGACAGAAATATCCCGAGTTCCGCAACATTGACCGTGAGTATCGCGAAGGTCTCTTGGTCTATGCCGTAAGCGATGAACACGTATGGCAGCGCGCCACTCAGCACCCCGAAGAGCTTGAAGCATACTTTCAGGCAAACCGCGACAAATATACATGGGACCAGCCGCGCTGGAAAGGCTATATCATCTACGCAACGACCGACTCGCTCATTCAGGAAGTAAACAAATTCCTTGATGAGACCAAGCCTGCCGCTGCCGAAGTCGGTACGGCTCTGAAGGAGCGTTTCCCGAAACATATCCGCATTGAGCGTGTGGTTCTTCCCGCCAAGAACAATCAGGTTGTTGACTACATTGCGTTTGACGGTCCGGAACCCAAGTTCCACCAGACCATGACCATGAAGTATTTCACTCCCTATCTCGGTCACACCATTTTCAGCCCGGAGGAAGCAGCCGATATCCGCGGAAAAGTTACCGAGGACTTCAATCAGACTCTCGAACGCCAGTGGGTTGAGGAACTTCGCCAGACCTATCCCGTCAAGATAGATGAGAAGGTACTTAAGAAATTGAAATGATTTTTTTGAAACATAAACTGCTTGCAGCGGTCGCATCGGCGGGTATCGTGATACTCCCGATGGCGACCGCGCTCACATCTTGTCGGCAAGCTCCGACGGAAGCATCGATTGCCGCACGCGTAGGCAACACGGTCCTGACCGACGAGGAAATAGCCCGCGTTATTCCCTTGGGGCTGTCGACGGAGGACTCGATAGCGATGGTCAGCGACTATATCGACGTATGGATTGTCAACGAGCTTGTCAGCGAAATAGCCGCAAAAAATATCCATAATCTTGAGGAAATCAACCGGCTTACGGAAGAATATCGCCGAAACCTCATTATGGAAGAGTATCGCCGACTGAAAATCGAACAGGACACGTCGCTCGCCGTCACTAAAGCACAGATTGAGGACTTTTATGCCAACTATGGAGGTGAAATGAGGCTTGAAGAGCCGATGATTAAAGGAATCTACATAGCCATATCGAAAAATTCACCTCAACTTCCGGGCATTCGCCGATGGTATAAGTCCACAAAAGCCGATGATATCGAAAAACTTGAAAAAGTAGGGCTGACCGAGGCGGTAAATTATGAATATTTCCGTAACAACTGGATGCCGGCAAGCCGTTTTGCCGACCGTATTCCCGGCAAACCAAAAGCGGAACATAAAGGACAGACCATTGAGGTTTCAGACAATGCAACGACCTATCTGCTCTCAATCAGCGACTATCTTCCGGAAGGCGCGTCGATGCCGCTGAGTGCCGCCGAACCGGGCATACGCGAACGTCTCGAAGCTATTCGGGCTACGGAAATTGACCGTATGCTCCGAAACCGTCTCTATGACAAAGCTATCAAAAACGGAACGGCGTGGCGCAGAGATACAGCATCCGAATAAATATTCAAGACAATGTCAACACTCACATCCCGCGAAAAAGAAATTTACCGACTGACAATCATCGGTAGTATTGTCAATCTGCTTCTTGTCATAATCAAATTTATAGGCGGAACGCTTGGACGCAGTACCGCCATGATTGCCGATGCGGTTCACTCGCTTTCGGATTTCCTTACGGACATAATCGTACTGGTCTTTGTACGCATTTCCGGCAAACCGCAGGATGACAGCCATGATTACGGTCACGGAAAATATGAAACGTTGGCAACGCTGATTATCGGTGTGATACTGATGTTCGTAGGCATTAAAATTTTAATTGACAGCTCTGTTTTGATTTCAAAGGCGGTAAACGGTGAGATTTTGCCCCGCCCGGAAATGATAGCCCTGATTGTAGCCGCTATCTCCATATTGGCAAAGGAAGGACTGTATCATTATACCATATACAAAGGGAAATCACTCAATTCCAAGGCATTGACCGCTAACGCATGGCATCATCGCTCCGACGCCCTATCATCAATCGGAACCCTCATCGGTATTTCAGGCGCGATGTTTCTTGGCGAAAAATGGCGCATACTCGACCCGATTGCAGCAATAGTGGTCAGCGCACTGATTATCAAAGTAGCAGTCGACATTATGAAGCCATGTATCGATGAATTGCTTGAGCGTTCACTGCCGAAAGCTACCGAGGACGACATTACGGAAATAATGATGTCTACTCCCGGAGTCAAGGCTATGCACAGACTCCGTACGCGCCGCATTGGTAACAATATCGCGGTTGAAGCTCACCTGAAAATGGATAAAAATCTACCGTTGGTCGACGCTCACGCAATCGCCTCGGACGTAGAAAACCGCCTGCGCGAAAAATATGGCGAGCAAACCCATATCGGACTCCATATGGAGCCCTTCTAAACGCGAAAATAATTGCGGGAATTATGATTTTTTTGTAACTTTGCAACACATTCAGAAACCAAATAAATAATTCAATATCAATAGTCACATGAAAAAGAGTGCTTTGCAGCAGGCTCGCGCCACTTATCAGCCCAAACTCCCCTACGCACTTAAGGGTGCAGTAGCCGCCCAGTTCGGTGCTCCCACCAACTCAGTAGCTAACCAAGAAGAAATCAAGGCTCTGTTTCCCAACACTTACGGTCTTCCCGAACTTACCTTCGTAGAAACAGCACCCAGCGTTGGCACAGCCATCAACGTCGGTGTAATTCTTTCCGGCGGTCAGGCTCCCGGCGGTCACAATGTAATCTGCGGTCTTTTTGACGGTATCAAGAAAATCAACAAGAACAGCCGTCTTTATGGCTTCCTCATGGGTCCCGGCGGTCTTGTTGACCACAAATACATGGAACTCACCGCTGATATTATCGATGAATACCGCAACACCGGCGGCTTCGACATTATCGGCTCCGGACGTACCAAACTTGAAACTCAGGAACAGTTTGACAAGGGTCTTGAAATCCTGAAGCAGCTTGATATCACCGCTCTCGTAATCATCGGTGGCGACGACTCAAACACCAATGCAGCTATCCTTGCCGAATATTACAAGAAAATCGGCGCAGGCGTACAGGTAATAGGCTGTCCCAAGACCATTGACGGCGACCTTAAGAACGAATTCATTGAAACTTCATTCGGTTTCGACACCGCTACCAAGGTATATTCAGAAGTTATCGGTAACATTCAGCGCGACTGTAACTCAGCTAAGAAATACTGGCACTTCATCAAACTGATGGGTCGTTCAGCCAGCCATATCGCCCTTGAGTGCGCGCTTCAGGTTCAGCCCAACGTATGTATCGTATCAGAAGAAGTCGAGGCTAAGAACCAGACTCTTCAGGACATTGTAAACTACATTGCCGACGTTGTAGCCGCACGCGCTGCTAACGGTCTTAACTTCGGTACCGTTCTTATCCCCGAAGGTCTCATCGAGTTCATTCCCGCAATGAAGAACCTTATTGCCGAACTCAACGACCTGCTTGCCCACAATGGCGAAGAATTCGCTAAAGTTGAGGGTCAGGCTGCACAGCGTCAGTGGGTTATTGACCACCTGAGCCCTGTAAATGCAGAAATCTATGCTGCGCTCCCCCACGGAGTTGCCCGTCAGCTCAGCCTTGACCGCGACCCCCACGGCAACGTACAGGTATCGCTCATCGAAACCGAGAAACTGCTCGGCGAAATGGTAGGCAAGCGTCTCGCTGAAATGAAGGCAGAAGGCAAGTACAACGGCAAGTTCTCCACCCAATATCACTTCTTTGGCTACGAAGGTCGCTGCGCTGACCCCTCTAACTTTGACGCAGACTATTGCTACGCTCTCGGCTACAATGCCGCTATGCTTATCAACGCCGGCGTTACCGGTTACATGAGCAGCGTGCGTAACCTTGTCGCTCCTTCGGTTCAATGGATTGCCGGCGGTATACCTATCACCATGATGATGAACATGGAACGTCGCCACGGCGAAATGAAACCCGTAATCCAAAAGGCTCTCGTTGACCTTAACGGCACTCCCTTCCAGCGTTTTGCCGCCAAGCGCGACACATGGGCTAAGGATACCTGCTATGTATATCCCGGTCCTATTCAGTACTTCGGTCCGTCTGAAGTCTGCGACCAGTGCACCGCAACCCTCCGTTACGAGCATCTCGACAAGTAATTAAGTGGAATCAATCCGTCAACTCTATAAGATTGGCTACGGACCGAGTTCGTCCCACACCATGGGACCGCGCAACGCAGCCAAGCAATTCGGTAAAAGTCACCCCGAGGCCTCGCGCTTCGAGGTGACTCTCTATGGTGCCCTCGCCGCTACCGGCAAAGGTCACCTTACCGACAAGGCTATCCTCGACGTACTTACCAAGATAGCTCCGACTGAAATCATATGGCAACCTGACGTATTCCTTACCTTCCACCCCAACGGTATGACCCTCCGGGCATTTGATGCCGAAGGAAAACTCCTTGGCGAAGTCACTAAATACTCCATTGGCGGAGGTGATGTTATCGATGAAGGCGCGGAACGTAGGTCGGCAGAAGATGTTTATGACATGCATACCATCAGCGATATCCTCAAATGGTGTGACTCAACGGGTCATTCTTTCTGGGAATACGTTGAAAAGTGTGAAGATGCGTCTATCTGGGACTACCTCAAGGAGGTATGGCAGGTAATGAAAGCGGCGGTTGAACGCGGCATTGAGGCAGAAGGAGTGCTTCCCGGAGGTCTCGGAGTGGCTCGCAAGGCTATAAGCTATTACGTTCATGCAGCCGGCTATAACTCCTCGCTGAAATCACGCGGATTAGTTTATGCGTATGCCCTTGCGGTCAGCGAGGAAAACGCGGCAGGCGGCAAAATCGTCACCGCGCCTACCTGCGGCTCATGCGGAATTGTTCCCGCCGTGCTTTATCATCTGCACACCTCAAAGGGATTCAGCGAACAGCGCATACTGCGCGCGCTGGCAACCGCCGGACTCTTCGGCAACGTTGTCAAGACCAATGCTTCGGTTTCAGGAGCGGAAGTAGGATGTCAGGGCGAAGTAGGCGTTGCATGCGCTATGGCAGCAGCTGCCGCCAGCCAGCTTTTCGGAGGCACTCCGCGCCAGATTGAATATTCAGCCGAAATGGGACTTGAACACCACCTTGGACTGACATGTGACCCGGTCTGCGGTCTCGTTCAGATACCATGCATCGAACGTAATGCCTATGCTGCGGCTCGTGCATTGGATGCAAACCTATATTCGGCATTCTCTGACGGCAGACATTCGGTTTCGTTTGACCGAGTGGTTGAAGTAATGAAGCAGACTGGTCATGACCTCCCCTCGCTCTATAAGGAAACCGCTAAAGGCGGACTTGCTGCAATCGGTTAAACTTTTTTTACATTCCAAGCGTTTTAAAACCGCAGGACCGACAATTCCGCCGGACTGCGGTTTCTCTATTTATCTTATGAAAAAACACATTATTCCGGCTTTAGCGGTAATTTTAGGCACAGGTGCCATTCAAGCCGCAACCCCTCGCGAAGTGGCTCACGACTCACTTAAGGTTAACCACAAGGTAATAATCATTGACGGCGACAGGTCTGCGCGCCCGTCATCGGATTCAGTAGCACGCATGATGCAAGTCTTTTACGAGGACCAGTTCCGCTATGCAACAGAACCCGCAGCTCCTTATTTCATGTTCATGACCAAAAACACTAATTTCGCCATGGGTATCGGCGGCGCGGTTAAGCTGCGCGGATGGTACGACTGGCATGGCGCACTTCCCGGAGCCAATTTCAATCCATATCTGATTCCGATGCATCCGGACCAGACAAATATGCGCGCTCTCGGAATTACGCCCTCAGGCACTTCAATCTATCTTCGCGCAGCAGGACGCAACTCGCGTCTCGGCACGTATGGACTATACATTGAAGGCGAATTCAGCGGATATGAAGGAACCGGATTTAAGCTTAACAAGGCGTATGCCACTCTTAATGACTGGACAGTAGGTCTTGCTGCAACAACATTCAGCGACCCCGCAGCACTGCCTCCTACGGTTGACGCCCAAGGTCCGAACAACAAAGTGGACGCCTCTGCCGTTCTGGTCCGCTATATGCACACATGGAAAAATCACTGGACCATAGCCGCATCAGTTGAAAACCCCGCCGCTCTGAAAATCACAGGCGATGAGGAAAATACGAAAGTTGTGCGTCAATGGGTACCTGACCTCGGATTTTTCGTGCAATACCAGTGGGGCAAGGACAATCTTCAGCATGTAAGACTATCGGCAACGACCCGCGAAATGTCATATCGCAACCTCATTGAGCAAGACAACAAGCACACAGTCGGCTGGGGTCTCCAACTTAGCACGGTATTTAACCCCGTAAGCCCTCTGACGGTCTATGCAACGGTTAACGGCGGACGCGGTATAGCTTCACTCGGCGGCGACTGGATGCTCAACAACTACGATATGGTCAGCGACCCGGATGAACCCGGCACACTTTACTCACCTTACGTGCTCGGCTATATGGTCGGTCTGCAATATCACTTCTCGCCGAAGATTTCCGTCTCTACCGCATGGGGACAGGCACGATACTATCCCCGCAGTCACGCAGTTGACGGCAATGAGTACAAATATGGTGTATACGGAGCAGCCAACGTCTTCTACAACATCACCCCGCGCGTTCAGGTAGGCGTCGGCTACAATGTCGGCAAGCGCAACAACTTCGACCGCTCACACCGCGTTGCCCACCGCCTCGGTCTCCTCGCTGCCTTCTCCTTCTAAAAAAACAATCAAAATTATAATAATTTAGTTGTAAGTCTAAAAAAATGTCCTTAACTTTGCGACGCAAATATCTATGGAAATCTGATAAGGATTTTATTTAGATTGCAGACATAAAAAGCGTTTATCGGACGCTCATTTGACAAACAGAAATCTGGAAAATTTCATTCAAGGTCAAATGAAGCAGTGATGAATGCCTTTCGGTGTGTATATCTTTATGGTATTCACTATATGCGTGAGGCTCTAACTGCTCGTTTCATCTTGAAAGGCATTCCAGAGCCTCTGTTTGTGAAACGGGTAGAAGGTACAGACCCTCGCGCTTTTCCTGTTTAATAATAAAAATACCAAAGAGGTGGGTCCGGAGGTAACAAATCAATCATGAAACATTTATTTTTAGTTTTTGTCTCGCTTTTTGCAACACTTTTTGTAAGCAAAGCACAATCCGTACAGGTAGCAACCCTTTCGCATGACGGAACAATTACCTCTTACACCGGCACTGATGGATTTAAAAATGCCTATCAAAATGCAGTTGACGGCGATGTGATCACTCTCTCCGCAGGTTCTTTCAGTGTACCGAACATTGAAAAGAGAATTACCATTAGAGGTGCTGGCATGGGCGTAAAAGTCAATGATAGTGACCCATACATTGAGCCAACCTATCTTTTTGGGTCCTTTAGTATAATCGCAGATGGTTCTTCTGAAAATAGATTAAAACTTGAGGGGATTGTTTCTGAAGGAGCTACTGTCTCCTTATGTGGTGTTTCAAACGCTCTTTTCTCAAAATGTAAGTTTGAGAAATTAGATTATAGCACCAATAAAGGTGGATTCACAAATGTTACATTTATTAATTGTGTCTTAAGCGGTTCATTATGCTATAATATGACCTCAAATATGTATGGATGCTACCTGAAAGATTTATATGCCCGATCCAGTGGCTCTCTTCATAATATGACCAATTGTATTATTGAAACAACAACTTCAAGCGGTAATTACGACAATTGCGTTATAAAGAATTCCATTTATCTCAATTCTTATAAGTCTCAAGGCAATTTAGCTCAGTCATACCATTCAATTTGGTCAGGAATTTGCCCAACAAATACGGATTTCTATAAGTCGCTTGAAGCACATAATAACAGTATTGTCCCTGATGAAATGAGTCTATTCAAAGAAGGAACATTCTATCAGTTGACCGATGAAGCAAAGCAATTCTTAGGAAGTGACGGAACAGAAGTTGGTATTTACGGAGGCTCCATTCCTTTTGATCCGACCCCCACGAACCCGCAGATAACAAGATTTAATGTAGCACCTAAAACCACTGCCGACGGTAAACTATCCGTTGACATAGAGGTAAATACAAAATAATAAAGATAATGTTAAAGTTATTATTGAGTTTCTCTCTTTGCATGATGGTTGCCATCAGTAACCTGAATGCACAAGAGACTGGTCAATCCTCTATCACAGGGAAATACTGGTTTGATGCAGAAAGTGATTATCATTCATTTATCCCGGGCAATATTGAGGTGTCAACGGCCGGACTTGATGAAGGATTTCACGCCTTTCATGCCTATATTACTGATGGTTTAGAGTTATCTTCAACACATTCACGACTGTTTTTCAAACAAGGAGAAAAGCGATATGAGAACGAACCAATTACATGCAACATCCTCATAGACGGGATTCCTTTTAAAACAGAAACGGTAAATATTGGTGCTGAAGGTATATTAGACCTTAATATAGATTTGAATGACATTGACCTTGGAATGCATACACTCGGAATCTCACTCTTTGATAGCGAAGGTAATTTATTAGGTTTCCGTAATAGTGTATTCATGCGAGTACCCTCTGCTCTTCAATGGTCAACGTTTAAAGCTTACTATTACTTAGACAATGAATTCATAGGAATAGCAGACCCGACGAGCGCAGAATCGGTTTTTCACCTTGATATTGATGTTTCTGCTCTGGAATCAGGACTACATTCATTCATGGCATATCTTACAAGTCCTTACGGTATGACGTCAAGGGTCGAATCAGCATGGTTCATAAAAATTCCTGCCGGAGGCGAAGGAGTAAAGTCTTATTCATATTGGATTAACGATAATAAGGAAACATTACAAGCCAAAACACTTCCGGAAGTCTCTAATCCATATAGTCTCATGGCTTTAATTGATGTTCCGGAGCAGCCGTTCCGCTCTAAGAGCTATACATTCGCTATTGAAGATAACGCCCCCGGGTATTATGCATGTAACGATTTCAAAGTTCAATTCATTGATCCCGACAATAGAGCATCAACCGCATCAAGGACATATACGGATACCCGCACTAAGTATATCCCTGATGAGATCATCTCCCTCAGTAAGGAAGAACACATTAATACAGGAGTAATTCCGTCTAATTCCATCAAGCTGTACAGATTTGATGCCGAGGTGGGTGATTCTGTTAATGTTCGAATTGGGAATGCAGGTATGATTGAATTATACTCCCCTACCGCTCAAACTCTTGTCCGCACTTCGGGAGTAGATGCAACCAAATATTCAACACTGACTATTCGAGAAAATGGCACACATTATATAGCCGTTCACGACATAGCCAGCGGGAATAATACAAATTTCGATTTTCAACACATTCACAAGTTCGCACTACTTGAACAGGATGTAACCACTACAGCCAATAGAGGTAGCTTCGAAATGAAAGTTACAGGTAATGGATTTGAATCCATAAAATCGCTTGCTCTTGTTGGAAATGAATCAGAATATGAAATCAATCAATTCCGTGTTGTAGATAATTATACAATGTACGCCACATTTGATTTCGAGGACTCAGATATCAATATCGGGGCGTACAGGCTAAAGGGCTTCTTTACGGACAAGGAAACAGAATCAACAGAAGACATTCTTTCTTCAACCATATTAAATGTTGAATCTGCTACGCCCGTAAACATTGACGTGGAAATAGTTGCTCCACGTATAGCCGGGACTCCGTACCTGACATATATTCAGGTTACTAATCGAAGTAATGTTGGCGTGTGGGGTATTCCGTTCAATCTTGCCGCCCAGCACACTAAAAATGGAGGAAAAATTGATTTCATGAACTTCGGAATTAGTTTAGATAAAGAGTATAAAGACTCAATTCCCGTTATACATGAAACTGAGAACTTGCTGAATTCCGGACAAAGCGGAGCATTCGCGCCAACGGTAATTCCTTATCTGGGACCGGGAAAAACGAAAACCTATGTACTCGGATTTACCACCACTGCTCACGAAAAAGTATCACTATATGCTTGGGCAGGCACTCCGTGGAGCGAGTCTATACGTGAGATGCAGTCAGATGATTTCGATTTGACTAACATACAAGAACCATTCGAGGGCAACCTGTTCTCTTTTGCTGAATGCTGCAAAGTTTATTACCAATTGGCTAATGAAGAACTATCTTCGCAAATACCGGAGACACGAGAGATTGTGGATACAGCAGCAAATTTGATGAAGCAAGCCATCAGTTCCGCAACGGAATGTAAAACGCCCCGTATGACTGGTCAAAATATGTCCCTTGAAATGATAGGCTCAAACGAATATGTAAATAATGAGCAAAATCCTGATTCTTGTGTTCTATTAGTAGGTAACGACTTGATTTCTTCTATGATTTCCAAGGACAACCCTGATGTGAATATCCAAATATTCAATAAAGTCCTGAATGCAAGAAATAACTGGGACACAAATGTTCCTCCGTCGCCTAATCCACCGGTTACTCTAATCGATTGTTTTCAGTCAGGTGACCCAAATGACATAACCGGTTATATCTCACCTGCAGGGACTCATCATATCGGGAAAGACGTAAAAAGCGTTTCATATACAATCGAGTTCGAAAATGACCCCGCTATTGCATCTGCGCCAGCCTCGACTATAAAAGTCACAAGCAATATTGACCGCTCAATATTTGATATGACATCAGTGAAAGCTCACAAACTCAAGATTGGAGACAAAGAGCTTGAATTACCGGAAGGACATCATTTCGTAAAAACGCTTGATATGCGTCCCGATATCAACGCTATCGCCGAACTGACCTTTAACTTTGAAAAGGCAACGGGTGAAGTATCGTGGTCAATACGTTCTCTGGATCCGCTTACACTTGATGATATTAAATATATGGATGATGGTATCCTTCCGGTTAATGACAATTCTAACAGAGGTATAGGATATCTGACATTCTCCGCATCATTACTCTCCGATATAGCTGATAATACAACAATCCAAATGGGAGCTCAGATAATTTTTGATAATAATGCCCCCATATCTACGCCAACATGGAAAAATACTACAGATTTCACTGTTCCAAAAGCATTTATAGCATCTCAAACAACGGAAGATGACCAAAAATTCGATTTCGTTGTTGAAGGTAATGACGTAGGCTCGGGTATATGGTATTATGACCTATATTTCTGCCCTGAAGGAACTGATGAGTGGGTAGTAGTTACCTCTCAAATAGAAAACAACACCTTCAGCTATGTTTCAGAAGAACCGCTTGAAAACGCAACATTTGCAATTCTCGCGACCGATAAAGCCGGCAATCATCAGGATAAGGCTGACTTGGAAATTCTTTTAGGAGACGTAGATAAGAACGGACTGATTGATGCTAATGACGTCGTAACTCTCAGGAATTACTATCTCGGCAGAAATCCTGATATCAATTCTCGTAATGCCGATGTAAATAACGATGGTGTTATCGATACACAGGACGCAACAAGCATTCGAAACATATATCTTGAAAAACAATCGAAAATGACGTATAAACTCATAAAAATAAGAAAATGAAAAAAACATTAGTTCTAATGATGCTGGCAAGTGTCTACCTTCAGGCATCAGCTATATACGATGTAACCACCACAGATAAACTAAGAGTATGGGCAGAATTTCCTGACCCCATAGTCGCAGATGGCAAAACTGTCAACTATATTACCGTCTACCAACATGATGATGACGACATCCAATATACAGCATTTAATATGGAGTTTATTCTTCCAGAAGGATTCCGAGTTAACCAAGTAAAACAAGGACGTGTCATGGTAGACGATATATTCTTCAGCGAACGTGCAACTCCAACACACTCGATTGCATGCAATATAGTGGATGGCGTTGACCTACGCATCATGGGAGACTCAAGTCAAAACTCTGACCTATTCAACGATGATGAGGACGGAAATCTACTTGATGAACTCTTCACAATAGGACTGATTGCGAACAACACAATAAGTACCGGCGAATATGAAGTCACATTAGAAGGAATAAAGTTCTGTCTCAGTAATGCAGATGCCCGTATCCCGGCAGAAGCTCCTATAACATATAAAGTCTACATAGAAAACCCCAATAGTACAGAAGTACCTGAAATAACACTTGGAGAACTTGATAGCACAGAATGCTACACGGTTTCCGGTTTGAAGATAGATGCACGAACGGCACATGACATGATAATAGTCTATAAAGGTACAAAATACTATATACGCTAACTACTGTATAGAACAAACACACAAATACGGAAATCAACCTTCCGTCCAACCAAAGAGATGAGGCTGTCTAACAAGTTTAGACGGCTTCTCTTTTCTTGGGGGCGACACGCGTCCTCGCATGTCTGTAATCATTTGGGCGACAGATACTTTGAGCGATATTTCCGGCATGCGAGGACGCATGCCGCCCCCAAATAGGCCTCAGGTGACATCTGGATATAAAAAAAGCGGCTGTGTCGGGTTGACACAGCCGCTGAGGGAAGGGGCGGTTACCTACTCTCCCGCTTTCGCAGTACCATCGGCGTAGC
>CAZPHN010000019.1:0-48892 GCA_964586765.1 uncultured Bacteroides sp. | reverse complement strand
CTTCGGCCGTACCGGTAATCTCCTCCTTGATTTCGGGAGCGAGCATGCCGGCCATGGCGTCCTTGACCTCCTCGATGGCCTGATAGATGACGGAGTAGAGGCGTACTTCGACACCTTCACGCTCGGCGGCACGGCGCGCGGCCTGCGAGGGACGCACCTGGAAACCGATGATGATAGCGTCGGAAGCGGCGGCGAGGGTGACATCGCTCTCGGAGATTTCGCCGACTGCCTTGTGGAGCACGTTGACCTGGATTTCGTCGGTCGACAGCTTGATGAGCGAGTCGGAGAGCGCTTCGATTGAACCGTCCACGTCACCTTTGACGATGATGTTGAGTTCCTGGAAGTTACCGATGGCACGGCGACGTCCGATATCCTCGAGGGTGAGGATTTTCTTGGTACGCAATCCGAGTTCGCGCTGCAGCTGCTCGCGCTTGTTGGCAATCTCGCGGGCCTCCTGCTCGGTTTCGAGCACGTTGAAGGTGTCGCCGGCGGTGGGAGCGCCGTTGAGACCGAGTATGAGCGCGGGCTCTGCGGGTCCGGCCTCCTTGATGCGCTGGTTGCGCTCGTTGAACATCGCCTTGATCTTGCCGTAATGTGTTCCGGCAAGAATAATGTCGCCTACACGGAGTGTGCCGTTCTGAACCAGTACGGTAGCTACATAGCCGCGACCCTTGTCAAGCGAAGACTCAATGATTGAGCCGACAGCATTACGGTTGGGATTAGCCTTCAGGTCAAGCATTTCCGCTTCGAGCAGAACTTTTTCCATCAGCTCCTCTACGCCAATGCCTTTCTTTGCCGATATTTCCTGACTCTGGTATTTACCGCCCCAGTCCTCCACCAGATAGTTCATCTGCGAGAGTTCTTCCTTAATCTTGTCGGGATTAGCATGGGGCTTATCTATCTTATTGATGGCAAACACAATAGGCACACCGGCTGCGGCAGCATGATTGATAGCTTCGACAGTCTGCGGCATTACGGCATCGTCGGCAGCCACAATAATGATACAGAGGTCAGTAACCTTGGCACCACGCGCACGCATGGCGGTAAACGCTTCGTGACCGGGAGTATCAAGGAACGTTATGTGGCGTCCGTCCTGAAGGGTTACGTTATACGCACCGATATGCTGGGTAATACCACCAGCCTCACCGGCAATCACGTTAGCCTGACGAATATAGTCAAGCAGCGAGGTCTTACCATGGTCGACATGACCCATGACGGTAACGATAGGCGGACGTGCAACAAGATCTTCCTCATTGTCTTCCTCCTGAGTAACCGCCTCGCTCACTTCGGTTGAAATATATTCAGTCTGGAAACCGAATTCATCAGCAACGATGTTGATGGTTTCCGCATCAAGTCGCTGATTGATGCTGACCATGACGCCCATCTGCATACAGGTGGCGATAACGTTGTTGATAGGCACATTCATGAGCGATGCAAGGTCATTGGCAGTCACAAACTCGGTAAGTTTGAGAATCTTGCTCTCAGCCTGCTGCATTTCAGCACGCTCCTGTTCACGGTTTGCAAACGCCTCGCGCTTTTCCTTACGCCACTTCGCACCGGTTTTCTGACCTTTCGACCCCTTTGAGGTCAAACGTGCCAGTACCTCTTTTACCTGACGCGAAACGTCCTCATCGCTAACCTCAGGCTGCTGTTGCTGACGTTCGCGCTGCTTGCGGTTACGCTCGTTATTATTATTCGCGTTGCCGTTATTGTTATTTCCATTGCCTCCGCGACGGTTATTGCCACCGTTTTCACCGCCACGCTTGGAGTTGCCGCCGTTAGAACCGCGACCATTGCTGCCCTGCTCTTTTGTCAGGTCAACCTTCTCATTGGCTCCGATACGTTTGCGCTTCTTGCGATCTCCGCCATTAGACGCAGACGCACCCTGAGCGGCAGCAGCCGCTGACTTGCGGCGTTCTTCCTTGCTCTTCTTCTTAGGACGGGTTGACTGATTGATCGCGGAAAGGTCAATCTTATCCAAGACCTTGAACTGCGGTGCGCGGTCCCTCAACTCGTCGGATGTATGAAGACGAAAGACCTCTGGCTCAACAGGTTCAGTCGGTTCCTCGACGGGCTTTGGTTCAGGTTTTGCTTCGACCTTGGGTGCAGGCGCGGGCTTAGGTTCCGGTTTCGGCTCCGGCTTGGGCTCTGCCTTCGGCTTTTGTTCAGCCTTAGGTGCCGGTTTTGGAGCTTCTTTCTGCTCTGCCTTAGGTGCAGGCGCGGGCTTAGACTCCGGCTTAGGTTCCGGTTTAGCCTCAGGTTTGGGCTCTACCTTCACCTCTGCCTTCGGTTCCGGCTTCGGTTCCGGCTTAACCTCTACTTTCGGCTCAGGCTTTACCTCAGGCTTGGGTTCAGCCTTAGGTGCCGGCTTGGGCTCAGGTTTCGGCTCTGCCTTCGGTGCCGGTTTCGGCTCGGGCTTTGCAGGTTGTCCGGTAGCGAGATCAATCTTGCCTATCACTTTGGGACCGGCAGGAGCCTTAGCAGGCTCTTCCTTCTTCTCCGCGGGTGCGGACTCCGGAGCGGGAGCCGCCTTGGGGGTCTTTGCGGTAAGCGAAATGTTCTTTCCGCCACCAAACTCCTTAATCAAGAGTTCACACGCCTGTTCTTCGAGACGGCAATTGGGTGATGCTTCAACCTCTATGCCTTTTTTGCGCAAGAACTCTACAACCGTGTTGAGCCCCACGTTGAGTTCACTTGCGATTTTTCCTAATTTAATTTTCGCCATTTAACTGCTGCTTTCTTTTATAAAAGTGATTAAGGAGTTTAATAAACGGATATTTTGTCGCTATTAGAGTTTAGGTTCTTCTTCGTCGTCGCCCTCTTCGGCAGCCTCGGCTTCAGCCTCAGCCTCGACGGTGTCGTCAGCTTCCTCTTCCTCAAACTCGGCACTGAGAATAGCCAGAACTTGGTCAACGGTTTCTGCTTCAAGGTCAGCCTTCTCAATAAGGATGTCGCGCTGGGTCTCAAGTACGGCTCTTGCTGTGGTAAGTCCCATGTTTTTAAGAGCATCGATAACCCATTCGTCGATTTCATCCTTAAATTCATCAAGATAGATATCATCAATATCCTCCTTGCCGGTTTCGCGATAAACGTCAATTTCATAACCGGTAAGCATGGACGCGAGCTTGATGTTCTGACCTCCGCGACCAATAGCGAGACTTACCTCCTCAGGAGCGAGGAACACTTCGGCACGCTTCTCTTCCTCATCGAGGCGAATCTTGCTAACCTTTGCGGGGTTAAGCGCGCGCTGAATAAGCAGAGAGGGGTTTGAGGTCCAAGGAATCACGTCGATATTCTCGTTACGAAGCTCGCGGACAATACCGTGGATACGCGAACCCTTGACGCCAACGCAGGCACCTACCGGGTCAATGCGGTCGTCATAGCTTTCAACGGCAATCTTGGCACGCTCTCCCGGAATGCGGGCAACGGCGCGGATATTAATCAGTCCGTCGTGAACCTCAGGAACTTCGAGCTCGAACAGTGCGCGAAGGAACTGCTCGCTTACGCGGCTGACGGTAATCTTCGGATTATTGTTCTTATTGTCAACATTGGCAATCACGGCACGGACCATTTCGCCCTTACGGAAGAAGTCGCCGGGAATGGCTTCGCTCTTGGGGAGGAGCAATTCATTCTTGTCTTCATCCATCAGCAGGATTTCCTTGCTCCACGTCTGATATACCTCGGCAGTAATCAGTTCGCCTTCAAGTTCCTTGAATTTGGTATAGATAGCCTCTTTCTGCAGGTCAAGAATCTTGCTCTGTAGGGTCTGACGCAAATTCAGGATGGCACGACGTCCAAAGTCGGCGAAGATAATTTCCTTGGTGTGCTCCTCACCGATTTCAGCGTCAGGGTCATTGTCGGCGCGCGCATCGGTGAGCGAAATCTGCAGATTGGGGTTCTGCACTTCGCCATCGGGCACCACTTCAAGATTTTGGAAAATCTGCACGTCACCCTTGTCAGGGTTCATGATAACATCCAGATTTTCATCGGTACCAAACATCTTGGCGAGTACATTGCGGAAACTCTCTTCCAGCACACTTATCATCGTGGTCTTGTCGATGTGTTTATATTCTTTAAACTCATCGAAACGTTCCACCATATTAGTGTTTTCCGTTTTCTTTGCCATTTTAGGAGTTCTTTAATTTCTTATTTAAAGTTTATTACATATTTCACTGATTTAGCCTCGCCATAGGTGAGTTTTTCAGGCTGCATCTCAATTACGGGACGCTTTGCGCCTTCATGTTTCACCTTGCGGGGAACCTCGACCGTAAAGCCTTCATCGGTAGTCTCGACCAGAGTGCCGGTAAATTTCCTGCCGTCGCGGGTCAAAACCTCGACCTCGTTACCAACATTCTTGTCGAACTGTCCCTTAACCTTAAAAGGCGACGTAAGACCTGCGGAACCTACCTCAAGCTCGAAATCTTCCTCATCGCGGTTCAGTACCTGTTCGATGGCGCGGTTCAAAGCCACACATGAGTCAATATCGACGGCGGTCATGGAGTCGACCTCTACAACTATTCTATTGTCAGGGCTCACGCTGATTTCCACGGGAAACATATCCGTCCCGCGGAGCGACTCAGCCACAGTCTTTTCAATTATCGCTTTATCAATCATTGGTTTATTATAAAAATTAAGGAAGAAGCCGTAGCCCCCTCCGTTGCTGATGCTGCAAAGTTACGAAAATTTCACGAAATTTAAAAACCTCGCCCTAAAATTTGCAATCTTTAACACTTAAACAACGACACCCAAAATAAGAGACCGCCTAAACTTGTCAGACGGTCTCTTCAATAAATTTCGGACGGTATATCTCCTTAGATGGGGAAGTTGATACCGAAGCTGAGCTGAGTGTTGAGGTTAAGCGGAATGAACTGCTTGGAAAGTTTGCCGACAGTGTGGTCCATGCCTACGAAAAGGTTGAATCCTTTCGGAGCAATGTTAAGAATCCAGCCAAATGAGGAGCCGAAAGTACCGAGGCCGTAGTTAACACCAAGTCCGAGCCATTTAACGGGAGTTACATTTGCGCTCAGGCGGAATTCTGTCCACGAATAGTGGCTTGACATGTGAGTGGTGTTGAGAAGACCGAAGGTAAGCTGACGGTAAACCGGGAGAGTGTAACGCACGCTGGCGTTCATGGTGCCGGCGAGTGCGCGGCAGCGTGAGCCCGTGTTGCCGTTATCGCTAAGCTGATAAAGCGATGAGAGAGCATCGGTCAGCGCATCCATCGAGTCGTCAAAGTCATCGGCATTCAGAGGATAGTCGTTTGTCGACACAATACGGTCGCCGTTGGTCGATGCTTCCCAGTTATCCTTCCAATTGATAAAGCCGATATCATTGAATGCAAGGGCAAAGTCCCAGTCCTTGTTGAGACGATATGTCGCACCAAGGTCAATAGCCAGACCATAGCCGCCAATGCCGAAGCCATCAAACTTCACGCCGTCAACGTAGGGCTCGTTTTCCTTATTGGTTGATGTTTTGTATCTGATACCGGGGAAATTCACGCGGATTGTACCGTTAGTAACAGCGCGCCAGTTGTCTGTGCCCAGTTCAAGGTCAGCCTTATCAAGATTGAGGTCCAGATTAGCCAGACCGATGAGGAACTTAAATGAACCGCCCACACGCAGACCGGGAACAATATGTTCAAGCGAGTGAGAGTGGTTGAGGGCGATTTCGGCATATGCGTTTACATTAGCGTCAAGGCGACCGATATCGTAAGTATTGTTGGTAACTCCTTCCTTGAGGAATGAGAATATCGACTTGGGGAGACGAATCTGAGCGTCAGCCTTCAGACCGATGCTTACGTGATTGTAACCACCGAGCGCGCGGAAGCCATAGCTGAAAATCTGCTCATTAAGTTCAACTCCGATACGGTTGTGAGTATTGAGTTTGTCCAAAAACTCGGAAGCAGAAACTTCCGGATTAAGGAACGTTGTCATCTTCCCGTTTTTTTGCACATAAAAGAAGTCACGAACACCCACATTCGCACGTGTGCCGACATTAAAGCTACCAAGGAATGGGAAAGAAGCGTCGCGTTTGCGGTTCTCAAGTGCCATAGCCGGGTTGTGCTGATAATTATAGGCGTAATTATCAAGGAAATATGCCGAGCGGTTCTGGGCGGTTGCAGCGAGCGAGGCTATCACCGTAGCGGCTACCGCAATATGTCTGATATGGAGTTTCATATATTATATTGTGAAAGAATTCTAATTAAAGATATAAAATGGATTACTTGTCATCGCCATTGATATCATAATAGCCGCTGATGGTGATTCGAAGATTTTTGAGGCTAATTTCCTGATCGGGACCAATAGCACCACTGTCGGCAGACTTAAGGGTAGCGGTATAACGCATTCCGTCGAGGTTTGTCAGTTGCTTCTCTCCCTTAAATTCCATCTTGATGGTGACTTTCTCGTTGTCTTTTAAACCACCGATTTCATTGGATGCGATTTCAATATCTTCAACAACCTTTGACTGACCATCCTTATCTTTCACAATAGGATAAGCATTAAGCCTTACTGCAACGGGGATAGTGCTTGCTACATCGGCAGTGATTTCAAGACCGGTGATAACCATATCCTCGATATCCCATCCGGTCTGCTCCTGAGTGTACACAACCTGTGCATTTTCTCCGAAAGCGAGCGGAGCATAGAAAACGTATTCCCCGTCAATACCATCAACGTTTGTTCCAATCGGGAAATCCTTAACATCGTCACTGTCAAGAATGATATCATAGAAACGGAAATCAAGACAGTCAGGCATACCCTTACCGTAAACGATATCGCCAAGTCCGCTTACTCCACACCACTTAGCACCGGCAAAACCCTCATAGAACTCCGTAGGTTCAGTATCGGACAGAACAAAACTCTGCTCCGCTTCGGCACCGATCTCAATAGGCTCGATA
The DNA here is from genome assembly GCA_964586765.1 of uncultured Bacteroides sp. Taxonomy (GTDB): domain Bacteria; phylum Bacteroidota; class Bacteroidia; order Bacteroidales; family Muribaculaceae; genus UBA3263. The sequence continues at coordinate 41,997 of CAZPHN010000019.1, read as the reverse complement.
GTGGATGCCTGCATTCCGATTCCATCTATAAAATCAGATACATTCTCTCGTCCCTGCTTGATTTCGATATTTGTATTAGCCTTAATGTTATTAACGGCAAACGGGTTGTTTATCTTCAAGTAAATCTGAGGATTAGCAAGCGAGAGATTTGTAGCCGGATCTTTCAGCAGGTCGGGAAGGTCACCGAGATTGGTTGTTTGTTCAAAATCATCGACGTTATATTTAACCGATCCGTTAATCGAACGAACTTTGAATTTTTCGAGGTTAAGCGCAACATCAAATTCACCCTGACCGGTCTGATCGGCTGTAATTGAACAGCTTCCGAGCGCAATAGTATTGGCAATAGAGAAAAGTCCGTATTTTGTTCCATCTTCCGCCGTTTCACCCTCATTAGGCTTAACAGCATTCTGAGGGAGGGCCAGACGGTCAACATGGAAGGTAAATTCAAATTTACCGTCAGAGGTCTTAACGTCCTTAAATCTGATAGTCACATATTTTTCGTAATCATTAGCAGCATCAGAGGTTGTCACTGTAGCAACCATATTGCCTGACTCGGAAACATAACCGAACATACCCGTAGGCATAATGAACGAGAGGTCATTGTAAGTACAAGGCAGTCCGGTGTTAACCTTAAGTTCGATGTCGAAAGCGACATCACCACCTGTTATCGCGCGGATAAACCGGTCAACCTTAGTATATTCGAACTCAAAATCAAACTTTGAGTACTTAACAAGTTCAGTAGGAAGTTCAATTGTTTGTCCGGCAATAGCAGGGAGAGGAATAGGTTGACTGGTTGAAACGATAGCAGGTTTCCCGGAAATCGCCGCAATCTCAATTTGACCTGATTTAAAATCGCCTTTGCGCAGAATTACATACTCATTGTTGACAGTGCTGATAGTTTTAATCTCATCGGTATCAATCAGGTCAGAGAAGGTGATACCATCTTCAAAACGCAAAGGTATGGTCAAATTCTTGACCTCAATCCTCATTGTGTCATCGATGTTGTCGAAATCATACTTATCGTCGACACATCCGGACAAAAGCAGGGCAAAACCGCCGCACAGAGCTGCCATAGGGCGGTAACTGAGCTTAGTCATAATAATAAAAAACGTGATAATGTGTTAAAGTTTGTGATTTTTCGTGCGGCAAAGATAAGAAAATTTACCATAATAACCAAATATTATGGTAAATTCACATAAAAACCATCTAAAAGTCCTATTATCAAGGACGAAGGTAGAGCAACGAGGCCGACGGCATAGCAACGGGCCATCGGAAAGAGCCGAGCAGTTCGGAACCATCCTCGCTCATGACCGAGGAAACCGTTCCGGCACTGACACCCGACAGGGTCTGAGCACCTGCGCCGGGGAAAACTACATTCGACGCCCCTCCGGCAAGCATATATCCGCCGGCGTATGACGCCTTACTGCAGGTCACACCCTTGGCTGTGCCGAACGCATAAGTAACGCCGCCATCAACATTCATGGCATATTCCGCTTCAATACCTACGGCACCAGAACCACGGGCGGAAATGTAATTGCCGCCGCCGGTTATCATAAGGTTGCTGTCAGCCTTGATTCCCTTAGGCGTAGCGGAGTCTCCCCCACCCTGCATAGCGTTGCCGCTCAGTGCCACATAAAGTTCGCCACCACCAAGCGTAACCGCTCCATTTGCCTTTATACCCTTCGCACCATTGCCGGTCGCGGTCAGCGATACAGCACCGCCGGTAATCTGAACGGTCAAATCCGATTTAATGCAGGCTGCCGAGCTCAGTCCGCCGTCACTCGGGTCAATTGCAGCATCGCCGGAGCAATTGAGACTTACTTGACCGCCGCGAATCTGGATATTTGAGTCTGACTTCAACGCCTTGCCACGTGGTGCTGATGTATTGGCATAAACGTATCCGCCTATAATTTCCACTCCGCGAAAAGCATTTGCCTCGCTCGAGGAACCTTTCACGTGAATGGCATTGCGCACCGCATCGGTAACTACCAGAGTAGCTCCGGCATTCACAAAAAGGAATCCGTCGGTAGCAAATCCATGACCATAATTGCCTGCGAGCTTCAACATACCGTCTCCACAAAGTATAACATTACCTTCGGCAAAGAAACAACCTTTGCGGTCCTCGCCGAGAGGAGCGGAAACATAGTTCGAACCATCGGCAAGTGTATTTTCGCCGACAAGTTCAAGGAATACTCGCTTGCCGTTCTGGTCATTGATGGCAGGACGGTCAAGAGAAGTCAGATTAAGTTCGTTAAGCTGGAGCAGATGGCGTCGGTTGCCGGAAATGCGCAGCGAACCAGAAGGACAACTTCCGTGAGCCACCACCTTAATATATTCCGTGTCTCCGATATTCAAATCGACATTACAATCTGTAATGGAAACCGTAGCCGGACATCCGGTCTGAATGGAAACAACGGGAGAGTTCAGACCGTCGAACTTTACGTCGACAATATATTTCCAAATGGTCATTGTAGGATTCAGACCTTCATCAATAGGATACTGGGGGACATCGCTCGCCTCCTCACCGCCATATGCCACAATATCATAATTAAACGTAGGAGTAAACGCCGGATTAAATTCAGGAGTGAACCCCTCGCCGGGCACATCAGTTACAGCAGGCGGCGGAGTTGGTTTGTTCGGCTCAGGCGACGTACACGCTGCCACAGCAGGCAGAATAGCTAACGAGAGTATGTGATAAAGCTTCATTTAAGGGTATTCTTTAATAATTAATTTCAAAAGTATCTGCATCAAATGCCGCCGGTAGCTTATGGCGAGCCGAGGTCAGGGCATGGCGGTCTGTAGTCATATATATTATGTCAGAATCCGCCGAGCGGACAACCGTATGTCCCATAAAGTCATTCATATAGCTCTGACCGTCATACTTTCCGTAGGCATCCTCACCGGAACGGTTGGCACATACCACATATGACTGATTTTCAATGGCTCGCGCTCTAAGCAACACATCCAATGCATAGCCGCGCACCTCAGGCCAGTTTGCCACAAAGATAAAAATATCATAAGCAGGCGACCCATGGACGGTACGGTTACGACACCATACAGGAAAACGAAGATCATAGCAAATACCGAAACCAATACTCCAGCCACGAAATCTTACGGTTGGATACGGCGTTTTGCCGTGAGTCATCAACTTTGACTCAGGACTCAAGCAAAAAAGATGCCTTTTATTACAAAATTCGGTACTGCCGCTCGGTTCTATAAAGAAAGCACGGTTATAAAACTCCGTACGCTCATAGTCGCACGCAAGCATAGAGCCACATATTGCTATCCGATAACGTGCCGCCAAAGCGCGCAACACATTTATAGTCGGACCATTATCAGGCTCGGCACACCGGGCGATCTGTTCAGGGTCGGAAAGAAATCCGGTTGAAAAAAGTTCTGGAAGGACAAAAACGTCTGTATCGGGACGCAAGGAAGCCATCGCGTTCTCTACAGCACGTAGGTTTGCATTGCGGTCTGCCTGTACGATATTTAGCGGGAACGTAGCTATAGTAAGTGGATTAGTTGCCATCCGTATCTGAATCGGTTGTAAACTTATCAGGATATCGTCCGGTAAACGGGCGATAATATTCTTTAATTGCAAGCATATCGGACTTTATATCGCCTGAAGGGTAAAAAGTCTTATGCATCTCAATGCTTTTGGAAGGAAAGTCGATAGAGGCAAGCGTAACAGGCACACCAGCCTCAAGAGCGACATGAAGGAAACCGGTGTGCCACCGTGTGGTACGCGAGCGAGTTCCTTCGGGAGTAATAGCTATGTTAAGGCGGTCAGACGTGCGGAAACGTTCAATCAGCTGGGCAGTAAGCGACACCCCGGGCGTACCGCCTACGGGAATACCGCCCATACTGCGGAAAACAGGACCAAGAGGCCAGAAAAACCACCATTTCTTCATAAGAAAGCCGGCTTTACGCCCCACAGAGGCGTAAGCCAACTTTCCGAGAATAAAATCCCAGTTACTCGTATGCGGGGCTACACAGATAATCGATTTAGGATAATCAGGCACCGAAACGGAAACCTTCCACCCCCACAGGCGCAAAATCAGCTTGCTGAGGCGCATCATTCCGCCTTTGCCAGTCCGGCAATCCGGTTCATCTCGTGAACCAGTTCGTTCAAACGGGCATTGAATTGATCATGGAGAGCGGAATAAGCCTTACGCACATACTCGCTCTTTGCCTTTTTATACTCACGTTCAGAGCCGAAATCGCGTACCGACTTATCAAAATTGAACGTGCAATGGCTCAGCGTATTTTCCTGAAGTACTGCAAGGTCAACAATCAACTGAGCGATTTCATCCTGCTTATCCTCAGGGCAGATTTCACCAATAAGGAGACACTCACCAACGAGGTCACCACAAATATAACGTATCTGTTTTTTCAGCTTGCGTTTACTTTTCATCGTTTCTATGGATTTAAATTAGACTTGTTTTAAAGTGTCAACAAATTTACGGACTTTTTCTTAAGAATAACAAACTTTTTATATGTTTTTAGACATTTAAGGTGTTTTTTATATCTTTTTTCGTAACTTTGCGGAGATAATTATGAATGCTTTAACTGACGAAGAAACCGAACGCTACGCGGCACATCTGTCGCTATGCGAAATTGACCTGCCGGGTCAGCAGAAAATTAAGTCTGCCAAAGTATTAGTATGTGGCGCGGGAGCACTTGCCTCACCCGTGCTGATGTATCTTGCCGCCGCTGGTGTCGGCACAATAGGTGTAGCTGATGCCGATCGTGTCAGTCTCAGCAATCTTCAGCGTCAAGTAATACATAACACCCACCGGATTGGAATACCGAAAGCAGAAAGTGCAGCCCAGTCAATCAATGCGCTGAATCCCTCAGTCAACGTCAAAGCATATGATGTGATGCTGACCGCAGGAAATATTCATAAGATAGCTGCCGACTATGACATATTGATAGACTGCACGGACAATTATCCTTCACGACGAATGTTGAGCGATGCAGCCGCAGAAATGGGGAAACCGTTGTGTTTTGCCGCCGTAAGTCGGTTTGAGGCGCAAATAACCACCCAAGTGGCAGGATCAACGACCTACCGCGATATATTCCCCGTGGCTCCGACCTCCGAGCAAATCAGTTGCAACTCCTGTGCGAACGCCGGAGTGCTTAACGCAGTTGCCGGTATGGCAGGAGCAATGCAGGCGGCAGAGGCCATCAAGCTCATTACCGGCATAGGCGAGCCGCTCATAGACCGTATGGTTATCATTGACCTCCTCACTTTTACCTTCAAAACCATCAGACTCAAGTAACTCCACCGCTATGAATTTACTCAGGAAATCGGCACTGATTATCGCCGCCGCTTGCGCGCTCGCAGTCTCCGCATTTACCCTCGACTTACCCACAGAGGTCATTAACGGCACGACATATTATGTATATCGAGTTGCTCCGAAGGAGACAGTATATTCCATTACCCGCAAGCTTGGAATCACCCGCGATGAACTTATAGCCGCCAATCCGGCGGTTGCTGATGGTCTCCGCGCCGGTGATGTCCTGATTTTCCCGATTGACGCTACCCCCACTCCGGTTCAGGAAGAAATAAAAGAGGAACCAGCCCCACCCTCTCAACCCGAGGTTTCCGAGAACTCTGAGGTCTATGAGGACTCTGAGGACTCCGAGGTCTTAGAAAACCCTGAGAGCTCTGAGCTCCCCGCTCCTGCCGAGCCGCAAGACTCGCTGACAGTAGCCGTTTTACTTCCCTTTATGCTTGAGAGCGAAAACATCACAAAATCAGCCGATAATTATACCAAATTCTATTGTGGATTTCTTCTTGCCGTTGATTCACTTAGCTCACAATCCGAACTGCCAGTCAAAATATTAGTTTTTGACACAGAAGGCTCAGTTGACAGCGTTGAACGCCTGATGACTCGCCCGGACATTCGCAATGCCGATTTTATTATTGCACCTGAGGATTCACCCAGCATTGAAGTGATTGCCTCAGTAGCAGACAGCACAAATGCGTCGGTAATCAACCTTTTTGCTGTAAAAAATGAGGCTCACCGCAAGCATGAGTCTCTCTTTCAGGGCAACATATCACACGACCTGATGTATACCTCGGCAATAAAAGCTTTCTGCGACGCCAATAAGCAGAAAAAAGTAATTTTCCTGAACGCAACGGATATTCCCGCCGAAAAAGCAGAATTTACAAAAGAGCTGACCGCAAATCTTGTTTCATCCGGTATTCCTTACGAACAACTCAACTATGCAGGCAAACTAACCAATGAAGACCTTGCGGCTCTCACACCCGAAAAGGAGTATGTGTTCATACCGACCTCACATAGCCGTGAAGCACTGATGCGCTTTCTTCCCGCACTTGAGGAATACAGCAATCTGAATACTGCGACCAGCCTGTTCGGTTTCCCGGAATGGATTGTACTGCAGGGAGACATTAAAGAGAAACTTCATAAACTGAACACGACCATTTACTCCCGTTTTGCATCAGATTACAATTCTGCCGACTACATGCGCATAGCTGCATCGTATGAAAATGCATTTGGCGAACCACTCGTCAAGACCATGCCCGTCAGCGCACTGCTTGGCTTCGATACTGCCGCATGGATTCTGCGTGCCGCCGAAAATGGCGTTACTACCCCTTATCAGGGTGCGCAAAACGCGTTTAAGTTTGTCGAGATAGAAAATAGCGGCAACGAAAATTCCGCTTTGTTTTTCATTAATTTCACGCCTACGGGCTCAACCGAAGTAATCCTGTTGTGAGACTTAGACTGATTTTAATCACGATAATCTGCAGTATTTGCTGCGTAGGGGTTACAGCCCAACGCTTTTATACTCCGGATTTTGCCATTGGAGTAAAAGGAGGTGCCACAGTCTCGGAAATGGCATGGTCACCAACTGTGCGCCAGCAGTTCACACCCGGAGCGACTGTAGGTTTATGCTTACGTTACACCGAAGAGAAGTATTTCGGACTTGTAGGCGAAATCAACTTTACGCAACGAGGCTGGGCGGAGAAATTCGCCAAGGAGACAGGATTAAGCTACAAACGCCAGTTTTCATACGTACAGATTCCCGTCATGACCCAAATATTCTTCGGGTCACATAAATGGAGATTTTTTATCAATCTTGGACCGGAAATCGGATTCATGATTGGCGATAAAATAACATCCAATTTCAATTATCACGATATTTCAACCGTAAGCAATTTCCCCAGAAACCATCGTGCGAACCAACTTGACATGAAGGTAGCGAGAAAATTCGATTATGGCATTGCCGGAGGTTTGGGCGTTGAAATGCGCCTCCGGCGAAAACATTCAATAATGGTTGAAGGTCGATTTTATTACGGGTTGGCAAACACGTTCCCATCAAGTCGTCGCGATGTTTTCGGAGCGTCACGTGGAATGTCTATTGAATGCACTCTCGGTTATATGTTCCGTGTAATTTGATTAAACCAATATACATTATTATATTATAAGAATGAAAAAGTCACTTATCCTGCCGATTGTAGGCTCTCTGCTGATTGGAGGCGCAGCCGTAACTTTCGCCCTTGACAAACTTCCGCAAATGAAACGAACAAATCCTCTTCTTTCCGAGTATAACACTCCGTTTGATATCCCTCCGTTTGAACAAATCAAAGCCGAGGACTATATGCCCGCCCTCCACGAAGCCATCAAGGCACAGCGCGCCGAGGTTGACGCAATAATTGCCAATCAGGAAGAACCTACGTTTGAAAATACAGTACTCGCGATTGACCGCTCGGGTCAACTGCTTGAGCGCGTAGCAATGCTTTTCAGCGCACTTGATGAAGCCAACTCTACGGATGAAATTGCCGCTGTGGCTGAGGAATTTTATCCCGTCATGCAGCAATGGGGCGATGAAATGGCAATGAATCCGCAACTTTTTGCCCGCATAAAAAGCGTATATGACCGTCGCGAGGAGCTGGGACTGACCGTTCCGCAGATGCGTCTCGTTGAGCAGCAGTATCGCGATGCCGTACGTAACGGCGCACTTCTTCCCGCTTCGGCTCAGGACTCGCTTAAGGCTATTAATGCAGAACTGACCGACCTCTATTTCCGTTACAACAAGAATCTGCTGAACGCTACAAACGAGTTCGCAATCACCATCACAGACCCTGCACGGCTTGCCGGCTTACCCGATGGAGTTATTGCCGCTGCTGCCGAAACTGCAGCCGAGCGTAATTTGCCGGAAGGCAACTGGGTATTCACGCTTCATGCACCCAGCCGTCTGCCGGTTCTGCAGTATGCCGCCGACCGCGACCTGCGTCGCCAGATGTACGAGGGCTACACCTCGCTCGCATCATCCGGCAAGTATGACAATTCGCCGGTAATCAACAAAATTGTACGCGCACGTTCGGCAAAATCGCAGATTTTGGGTTACCCTGACTTTGCCGCATACGCTACCGCAAATGTTATGGCAAAAACCCCCGAGGCAGCTGAAGCTCTTCTGAATCAGGTATGGACCGCCGCCCGCAAGAAAGTTCACGAAGAAGTTGAAGAAATGCAGAAACTGACTCCGGATAAAATCGAGCCGTGGGACTACGCATATTATGCCGAAAAAGTGCGTCAACAGAAATATGCGCTCGACGAAGATGAACTACGCCAGTATTTTGCCGTTGATTCCGTTCTCAACGGGGTATTCAAGATGGCAGAGACGCTTTATGGTGTAACTTTCACTCCGGTTGCCGACGCGCCTAAGTATCACCCCGAAGTGAATGTTTACGAAATGACCGACGCAAATACCGGAGAACACATCGCCACATTCATGACCGACTACTTCCCCCGCTCCACAAAGCGTCAGGGCGCATGGATGAGCGAATTCAAAGGCTCATATGTTGATGAAAACGGCAAGCGCGTCGCACCTATTATATATAATGTAGGCAACTTCTCGCGTCCTACCGGCGACACTCCTGCCCTTTTAAGTCTCGACGAGGTTGAAACTCTTTTCCATGAGTTCGGACACGGACTGCACGGAATGTTGACACGCGCGCAGTATCATTCACAGGCAGGCACAAACGTTGACCGTGACTTCGTTGAACTGCCCAGCCAGATTCACGAACATTGGGCAACCGCCCCGCAGATGCTCAAACGCTATGCCCACCACTGGAAAACCGGCGAGGTAATCCCCGATGAGCTCATTGCGAAACTTGAAGCCGCCCACACCCACAATCAGGGTTTCGCAGTCGGCGAACGTACCACAGCCGCGCTGCTTGACCTTGCATGGGGACACCTGAACCTTGGCGCAAACGACTCTGTCAACGTAATGGAATTTGAGCGCAAGGTAGCCGATGACTTGCAGATGCCGTCAGAGTTGCAGTTCCGTTACCGTTCTCCCTACTTCAAACATATTTTCGGTTCCGACCAGTACGCCAGCGGCTACTACACCTACCTCTGGGCTGAGGTGCTTGACTCCGACGGTTTCGAACTTTTTGAAGAACGCGGAATTTTTGACCCGGAGACTGCAAAATCGTTCAAAGAGAATGTACTTGAAGCCGGAGGCAGCGAAGACCCGATGATTCTATTTGAGCGTTTCCGTGGTCGCAAACCTACTCCCGACGCACTCCTCCGTAACCGTGGACTTGACTAACAGTCGCTGAAACGTTTAGAAAATGAAACGAACGATTATCGTACTATGTGCCGTGGCGATGATGATTTCATCGCTCACGGCCATTGCCGATGAAACGACGCCCGTAAACTATACTCCTACGCCCGAGATATTAAAGGCTCGTCAGGAATTTGCCGACAACGGTTTCGGCATTTTCCTCCACTGGGGCATTTACTCCATGTTTGCTCAAGGTGAGTGGTATCTTAACTACGACAACATCACTGCCGAAGAATACGCTAAGGCAGCCCGCGGATTCTACCCCGCCGACTTCAATGCTGCCGAATGGGTTAAAGCCATCAAAGATGCCGGTGCGAAATATATCACTTTTACCACGCGCCATCACGACGGCTTTTCTATGTTTGATACCGACCAGAGCGACTACAATATTGTTGACGCCACCCCCTTCAAACGTGATATTCTCAAGGAGCTTGCCGATGAATGTCACAAACAGGGCATCAAACTTCACCTATATTACTCACACATAGACTGGACCCGTGAGGATTATCCGTCAGGGCGTACAGGACTTAATACAGGTCGCGACACCACTAAACAAGACTGGGCGCACTACTATGATTTCATGAACCGTCAACTCACCGAACTTCTAACCAACTATGGTGAAATAGGTGCCATATGGTTTGACGGATGGTGGGACCATGATGCAGATTCCGTCCCCTTCAACTGGCAACTACCGGAACAGTATGCGCTCATCCACAACCTTCAGCCATCATGTCTCATAGGCAACAACCATCATCAGGTACCGTTTGCAGGAGAAGACATACAGATTTTCGAGCGTGACCTTCCCGGCGAAAACACAGCCGGTCTATCCGGACAGGCCGTGTCCCGTCTGCCACTTGAGACTTGCCAGACCATGAACGGCATGTGGGGTTATAAAATCAAAGACCAGAACTATAAGTCAACCAACGAACTCATCCACTATCTGGTCAAGGCTGCCGGAATGGGTGCTAACCTGCTTCTCAACATTGGTCCGCAACCAAACGGCGAACTTCCTGCAGCCGCACGCGAGCGGCTGAAAGAGATTGGAGAATGGATGAATAAGTATGGCGAGACATTCTATGCCACTACTGCCGGCGATTTCGAGGCTCAGCCATGGGGAACTTCAACCCGTAAGGGCAACAAACTGTACCTCCACGTGCTGACACCCGACGGTCCGGAAATCACAGTCCCTACTTCGGCTAAAGTAAAGAAAGCTACCACATTCGACGACGGCACCCCCATAAAATTCACCAAAATCAAAGATGGAGGCATAAAAATCAGTCTCCCCGAGATTCCAGAAGGGACTGCCGACTTTATTATAGAGCTCGAAACTTCATCCAAATGACCGCAACTGATATGAAAGCGGTCCTCGAGGTCTGCGCCGGCGATATGGATAGTGTTTACGCTGCCGCTGAGGGCGGAGCCGCGAGAGTGGAACTCTGCAGTGCGTTGAGCGAAGGAGGAGTGACTCCGTCTGTGGGATTTATCCGTTCGGCTCTCCGGATTCCGGGGCTTAGGGTACATGTGCTTATCCGTCCGCGTGGTGGTGACTTCATCTATACACCTGAAGAGGTCGACATTATGGTCGAGGATATCCGCATATGTCGTGAAGCCGGTGCCCACGGTGTAGTAATCGGGGCACTGACCCCTGACGGTGATGTGGATATACCGGTATGCCGACGCCTGATGGAGGCAGCAGCCGGAATGAGTGTGACATTCCATCGCGCCTTTGACCTTTGCCGAAATGCCGATGAGGCACTTGAAGCTATCATTGAGCTCGGATGTGACCGCCTACTTACCTCCGGTCAGGCAGCTTCTGCTATTGATGGAATTGCGATGCTCAAACACCTTACCGACAGAGCCGCCGGAAGGCTCACCATTCTTGCCGGCGGAGGTGTTTCGCCCGAAAATGCAGCTGAAATTCTTGAAAAGTCAGGCACAACTGAGATTCATGCCTCCGCGAGAACTACGATTGCCAGTCCGATGCGCTATCGCAAGGAAGATGTAGCCATGGGAACTCCCGGAAGCGATGAATATTCCCGAAAAGTCACATCGCCAGCGATTGTGGCACGAATAGTTGAAACAATTAACTCTGTAACTCGATGAACAGATATATTCTCTCTTCGACAGTGGCGGCAATGCTCTCGTTTGGAGCGGTTGCACAAATTGCCACCCCAACGGTAGAAACCGACTTCAATAAACGGCAGGTCGAAGTGGCAAATCCGGAATATTTCAGCGTGTTTAATCGTACGGACCTTACACCGGAGCAGCGTGATGCGCTCAAAGTACTTTATGCATATATGCCTCTCCCCGATCTTGCTGACAATTCCGGAGACTATTTCCTCACGAATGTCGACTATGCGCTGAGAGCACGTAGGGAGATGCCATGGGGGACAAAAGTGCCTGAGCGCGAATGGCGTCACTTTGTCCTCCCGGTCCGCATCAATAATGAGGCTCTCGACGCCCACCGTCCGGTCTTCTATGAAGAGCTTAAAGACCGAGTAAAAGGTATGTCTATAAAGGACGCAATCCTCGAAATCAACCATTGGTGTCATGAAAAGGTCACTTATCAGCCTTCAGACAGCCGCACCCATTCTCCACTCGCCTCTGTTTCCTCGGCTATAGGACGTTGCGGCGAGGAATCAACCTTTACGGTCGGGGCTCTGCGCGCCATGGGTATTCCTGCACGCCAGATTTACACTCCGCGCTGGGCTCACACCGACGACAACCATGCATGGGTTGAAGCTTGGGCTGACGGAGAATGGTTCTTCCTCGGTGCATGCGAGCCAGAGCCTGTTTTGAATCTCGGTTGGTTCAATGCCCCCGCATCGCGCGGCATGATGATGAACACCCGAGTGTTCGGCAACTATGATGGTCCCGAAGAGGTACTTTCCCGACCGGACGGATATACCGATATCAATGTTACGGTCAACTATGCTCCTGTCGATACTATTCGGGTAAAGGTAATCGGCATTGACGGCAAGCCGGCATCCAATGCCGACGTTACGTTCCGCCTCTATAACTATAGCGAATTTTACCCCATTGTTACCAAGAAAGCAGATGGAAACGGATATTCATCGCTCAGCACCGGTCTGGGAGACATTCTTGTCTGGGCATCAGACGGCACCAACTTCGGCTTCACCAAGAGTTCTGTTGGCAAAGACAGAGAGGTGACCGTTACCATTGACCATACTCCTGAATATACAGGTACAATGGAGGTTGATATTATCCCGCCCGTTCCGGGCAACAATTCAGTTGAAGTAACGCCACAAATGGCTGCAATCAATGAGGCGCGCAAGGTTTATGAGGATTCTCTACGCAGTGTCTATACCGCCACGTTCATCACCCCGGAGAGAGCTGCAATAATGGCAGAAGAGCTTGGGCTTGACGTTCAACGACTTGCAAGCGTGATGACAGATGCGCGTGGCAACCATGAAGTGCTCACAGAATTCCTTGCAGCCACACCAGACGCAGACCGCAACCGCGCACTCCGTCTGCTCGAATCTCTTTCCGTCAAAGACCGTAGCGATGTGACACTTGACATTCTCGTCGACCACATGCTTACCCCAGCCTCAATACCGGCGGAAATGGATGCTTACATTCTATCTCCCCGCATAGACGATGAAGCTTTGACTCCTTTCCGCTCATATTTCATGTCGGTAATCCCAGCCTCAGACGCAGAAGCCTATAGAGCCAACCCGGCTCAGCTTGTAACTAAAGTTGCTTTAGATATTAAGGTCATCCCGGACTGGTATCCCGGCAATGTGCGCATGAGCCCCATGGCTGTTGATGCCTCAAAAGTGACCAACGCAGCATCTCGCGACATCTACTTTGTCGCAGCTGCACGCAGTATAGGCATTCCTGCTCGCATTGACCCGGTAACAGGCAAGACGCAGTGGGCTAACTCCTCTGGCGAATGGATTGACGCAGTTTTCGATACCGACATCACTAAAATCGCTTCTGCGCCCGCCGGCACGGTTACACTCGATTTCACTCCCACCGAACGTATTGAGGACCCGATATACTACACCCAATTCTCCCTGTCCAAGATTGTCAACGGCAACCCGCAGCAGATGGGTTATCCCGAAGATGGCACATGGAGCTCAATTTTCCGCGATGGCACTACGCTCGATGCCGGACAGTATATGCTTGTCAGCGGACAGCGCATGGCAGACGGAGGCGTACTTGCCCGCGTCACATTCTTCAACGTAGAGCCTGAATCTGTCCAGAACATACCTCTTGTTATCAGACAGGATGATAAACGAGTACAGGTAATAGGAAGCCTAAACGCCGAAAATCTCTACTCCGACCTTGCCTCAGACACAGAGAAATCACTTCTCTCAACTACCGGGCGCGGCTACTACATTGTGGGACTGATTACACCCAACCATGAGCCAACAAATCATGCTCTCCGCGACATAGCCGCCCTCAACCCTGAGTTTGAGAAATGGGGACATAAGTTGGTCCTGCTATTCAACGATGAGCAGGATGCCGCGCGCTTTGACGCCTCACTTCTTCCCTCATTACCCTCAAATACCGTATATGGCATTGACACCGATGGTAAAATTGCCGCTGAAATCATAGATTCGCTCCATCTGCCTTCAGCCGACCGTCCCATATTCATCATTGCCGACACCTTCAACCGCATTGTATTCGTATCGCAGGGCTACACCATCGGTCTCGGCGACCACCTCATCGACACCATCCACCAACTCAAGGAATAAATTCCCGGTTAGCGGCAATCAAACGTTTGGGATAAAAGAATTCACAACAAAAATTACATTTTTTAAAATATTTTTAGTACCTTTGCAAAGTAATTAATCATTTTATTAGTAAAATGCACTAATTACAACGATAAACCAATCTTATCATTGAACGGGAACACATCGATTTGGCAACCAAGGCGTTTTGACTCACCTTTTAGTCACGCCACACATAACTGCTTAGGTGACACCGACATACACACTTGAGCAGGATTAGAAGATTTTGTCATAACTGATATTTCCGATCATATAAGCCACCTTTTTCATGGCGACAGAATGTGAATCACAAATGCATTGGTTTGTGATGCGTGACCTCAAGCGACCAAACGCGAAACTCCCCGCATACAAGCAACTCAATGAAGCTGGATTTACAGTGTTTACGCCACTAATCACAAAAATTGTAACGCAAAAAGGGAAAAAAGTTCGAGTTCAGGTACCGGTTGTCCACGATTTACTTTTTGTGCATTCACAAAAAGAACCACTTGACAAAGTCGTGGCTCAGACTGAAACACTCCAATATCGTTTTGTCAAAGGCGCGCCCTACGGCACCGCGATGACAGTCCCGGAGATGGAGATGGAACGGTTCATGTCGGCAATCGCACATTTCAAGACCCCGACATACTACTCACCGGAAGAAATCACGCCCGAAATGTATGGAGCAACCGTAAGAATGGTAAGCGAAGGACCCCTCAACGGATTTGAAGGCAAACTCCTCAAAATAAAAGGCTCCCGCAAAAAACGCATCCTCATCGAACTCCCCGGTCTCCTCGCCGCCTCCATCGAAATCGCCCCCTCCGACTTCCTCGAATGCTTCAATAACAGAGATATTCCAACAGGAATTTAATACATTCATGAGGATAGTTTTAACTACGTTCAAATCATATAGATGAATTTCTATTTCTAATATCATCATCTAAACTAAGTTTGCGTTTTTTATTTAGAGATTGAGCGACGATTAATGTCTCTGCCGATACTTCAATTTTAGATATTAATACTTCTTATAACTCGTTTTAAGAAAGTTATGTCGAATCTAAATGTACATACAAGGAGTTTTCTGTATGACATATGTATCATACGAGTCTTGTTAATCTTGTTACTCATTGTATATCATACCATGTGTCCATTTACATCTGCATTTTGGGATAACCCTCTTGCTCATAATATTCCCGTATATTATTGGATTGGTCGATTGACATATAGTTGCATGCTTGAAACATTTGTATTTATATCTGGTGTAATTCTTGGTTTCCAAATACTCAAGAAAGGCAACGAATATATATCCTATAAGCATTTAGTCATAGGGAAATTTCGAAGACTAATCCTACCCTAAATTATATTCAGCATAGTATATTTGGTTTTATATATGGATTTGAACTCAGTGCCACAAATTTTGGTAAAATCGTTACTTGAAGGGGCTGGTCATATGTGGTTTTTGCCAATGCTTTTCTGGTGTTTTTTCGGCTTTTATATTATAAACATGCTCGGAATGAATCGAAAAGGAATCCTGCCTGTCCTTATGTTTTTTGCCATATTTTCATCGCTTCCCCTCCCGCTACGCATGAGTCTTTCAATGTATTATTTTTTCTTCTTCTTTCTTGGTTATTGTATTGGTTATAATACGATTGATGTAAAAAAATGTTTTACGAAAAAACACATAATAACTCTTTCATTTTTGTTTTTATTGACATTCCCCCTACTAACTCACTTTCGATACGACCTTAATGAAACTTATCTTGCCAACAACATATCAGAGACGATAGGGGAGGGTATCTCATTAACCTACAGCCTATTATCTCTATACACATTTCAACATTGTTGTCAATTAGTATATTCATCCATCGGGGTGTTCTTAATATACATCTCAGTAAATTATTTAATAGAGCATAAAGTAATTACAGTAAATACTACTATTGTTCAATTATCAAACTACTGCTTTGGCGTTTATTTATTTCAAGAGTTTATTATAAGAATATTTTATTACAAGTTAGGTGCTATTGAAACAATTAACCCATATTTTTCTCCATTAATCTCAATAGTCCTCACGATTGTCTTATCCATTACGCTCACGCACTTTACTTTAAAAACAAAGATAGGAAAGTTCCTTATAGGATAACATAAAGGTAAATTAATTACCATGCCAGAATCGAACCACAAAGCCAACAAACAGATTGCAAGAAACACGGTTTTTCTCTATATTAGAAAAATCGCAACGTTGCTAATTGCATTGTATACCTCACGTATCTTGCTTCAAACGCTTGGCATTGATGACTTTGGTCTATATGGTTTACTTGGAAGCATAGTAATCCTTTTTAACTCTCTCCGAGGTTTATTTGCGTCCTCGATACAGCGATTTTTAAATATTGAAAAATGCAGTTCTGATGAGAGGCAGAACCGTATTTTTTCGATGGGGTGTACTATTCACGCCGGAATTGCACTTTTATTCTTTGTCATTGTTGAAATTGCAGGACTTATCATGATACCAAATCTCAATTTGGAACCTGAAAAAGTTTCAGTTGCTTATATCGTACTCCAATTTTCAATACTTGCATCTATCGTGTCTATTTTGACCGTACCATACGATGCCCTTATGATGGCGAAGGAGCGATTTGATGCAATTGCTGGATTTTCATTACTTGACGCATTTTTACGTTTGCTAATTATTTACTTATTGACCCTTGCGCCTACAAATCGTTTAATATTCTACTCTATCCTTGTTTTTGTTGTCTCATTACTGATTCGCCTCGTTAACGCAATATATTGCAAACGTCAGTTCCCATTGATTGCAAAGTATATGTTCGTTCGAGACCATTCTCTATTTAAAGAAATGACAAAATTTGCTGGTTGGAATTTCTTTGGGAATCTTGGATATTCCCTGACTAATCAAGGTTTAAATTTTGTACTTAATTATTTTGGCGGGGTAGTCGCAAACGCCGCTCGTGCTATTGCGTATCAGGTCAATAATAATATGCGAAGTTTTGTTGTTGACATTGCGGTAGCATTTACCCCTCAAAGTATGCAAGCATACTTCGAACATAAAACTCGTTTCTACAATTTACAGTTTATTTCGGCAAAGGCATCCTCAGCTATATTTCTAATCTTTGCATTTCCGATGTACTTACTGACCGCACCTATTCTTAACCTCTGGTTAGGTGAGTGTCCTGAGTATTCTGTTTCATTTATTCATGGCATTTTCTTTTATTCCATGGTTCGAAATTGGCATGGCCCTATTGATATAGCGTTTAAATCGGCAAACAAAATGCAAGCATATCAAATTTGCGAAATTGTAATTATGATCTTGAATCTCCCAATATCATGTCTATGTCTACATCTTGGCACACCACTCTATTCAATATTTGTAATAATGACAATTGTTGAATTTATAAATATGATAGCAATACTTTTAATCGCAAAAAAACAGATAGATTTCCCTATGTGGAATTTTATTAAAAGTGTTGTTATACCAACATGCGCAGCTATAATAGTATTCATTATAGGATACTTTACTTTTTATTTGTTTGATATAGAACCTGATTCTGTCATCAATCTTTTATTATATTGTGTAGTTCTTGCTTTTATAGCATTGATAGTAAATATCTTTGTTGTATTTAGCAGCAAAGAGAGAAAAAAACTATTTGAAATAATCAAAAATAAAAAGAGGTCATGATTCCAGTCGTATTTTCCACCGACCATAGTTTTATCATGCCAACTGGTGTGGCTATTTTTTCCATGTTGGAGTCTAATAAAGAATATACATTTGATATATTCCTTATCCAAAGTGAGGATGTTTCAGATGAAGACCGGCAATGCTTGTTTGATTTAGTAAAGACCTTTTCATCAAGAATTACATTTATAAATCCCGGTGACTATTTTTCGAATTCTTATGAAATACGCGATATATCTTACGCATGTTATTTCCGATTATTAATTCCATGGTTAATTCCACAATACGATAAGATAATTTATCTTGATGGTGATATCATAGTAAAATCCAATCTTAGCACTTTACTTGATGTAGCAAATAATGAAAACATGTTGGTATATGGTATTAGGACCCCGGGATTTACATTGGAAACGGAATTTACATATCATATAAACTCGCTGGATTTAGATAGCCATAAATATATTAATAGTGGTGTACTAGTTTTTAATTCAAAACTAATGCGAGAACTAAAATTAAAGGATCGATTTCTATCATACACTACAAAGCAATTTCTATTTCAAGATCAGGACATCATAAATTTAGTTTGTAAAAACAAAATTGGCTGGCTTCCATTAAAGTTTAATAGCTCACCAACTCTTGGAAAAGTAAAAAAAAATGAATTAGTTAAGGAAGGAATAACAACAGATGTCGAATTTGATGAAGCTTTGATTAATCCAGTAATAATTCATTACGCCGGACCTAAACCATGGAAGACATTTACATACCACTGGTACGACTGGTGGTCTGTATATTCAAGAAGTCCCTTCTTTGACTTTGAATATGCCTATATAGCGTCATCAAAAATCATGGATAAACAATTTACTATAAAGCAGATTATTAGAATGTTAGCAAATAAGATATTATTGAAAAAGCAATAAATATAAGCATCTAATAACTGACTACAAATTAAAAATCTTCCAATAATTCACATAGCGAGCAGAAAATGTATAATAGGTTTATAAAAGTAATTACTAACCCCAGAAAAGTATTATATAATATAATTAGCAGTTTGTCTTGTTTTAAAAACAATGATAAGGTACAAATAAAAAAACGTTGGTATGGCAGAATGTCATACAGATTAAATCTACGGGCTCCTAAATCATATAATGAGAAATTACAATGGCTGAAGCTTTATGACCGAAATCCTCTTTATACAACATTAGTTGACAAATATGCAGTAAAAGAATATGTTGCAAATATTATTGGAGAAGAATATATCATTCCCACATTAGGAGTTTGGAATAAGTTTGATGATATAGATTTTGAATCACTCCCAAACCAATTCGTATTGAAATGTACACACGATAGTGGAGGGATAGTAATTTGCAAGGATAAGCAGGCTTTAGACTTGGTCAAGGCAAAACAAAGAATTGAGACAAGTTTGCGGACTGACTATTACGTTTCTGGGCTAGAGTGGCCATACAAAAACGTTAAACATAGAATAATTGCAGAGAGATATATGGAAGACAAAAAAACAGGCGAACTTAGAGATTATAAATTTTTCTGCTTTAATGGTGTTCCTAAGTGGCTTTTTATTGCTACAGACCGTCAGAATCGCGAGGAACCATATTTTGATTTCTTTGATATGGATTTCAACCATCTTCCTATGCAGCATGGTCACCCAAATGCACCAATTCTTCCAGAGAAACCTATGAAATTCGAGGAAATGAAAACACTAGCGTCCAAGCTTTCTCAAAACATTCCTCATGTAAGAGTTGATTTTTATGAAGTAGACGGATATATATTCTTCGGAGAATTAACATTTTTCCATCATGGAGGATGGACACCTTTTACACCTCAAAAATGGGATTATATATTTGGGCAGGAAATAAAATTACCACTAAAGTAATACGCAAATACTGAAGTTAATTAAGTTTTGGAGATCTCATTATCCAGCAGTATTGTCCAATAATTTCTTTGAATTATGAATGATTTGATATCCGTTATTGTCCCAGTATATAACACCGGCACACCACTCAAACACTGTATTGACAGTATTTTAAATCAGACATATTCAACGTTAGAAATTATATTAGTGGATGACGGCTCAACTGATAACGTCACTTTATCCATCTGTCAAGACTTTCTCCGTAAACATCCTAACATTGTTTTAATTCATCAAGAAAACGGAGGTCCTTCAAAAGCGCGTAATACTGGGATTGAACATGCCAATGGTAAATATATTACCTTTGTTGATAGCGATGATTTTATTGATAGTAATGCTTATTACGACTTATTAAAGACTGCCCATAAGTATAATGTGCTTCTTGTATTAGGAGCTATGAATATAGAGGGGGCAAAACAACTTTATGCTTCAAGTGGTCTCAAAGACGGTAAATATGAACGTGCAATAATAATGTCTAAATTTCTTAAAGGGCATTGGCATAGTACATGTACAAATCTCTATTCCGCAAATATTTTACAAGATATTCGATTCCCTTTGAATGAAATTAATGAGGATTACATTTTTAATTTCGAAGTCCTTTTGAAATGTGACAAAATTGCAGTTTTGAACAACGCTTTTTATCATTATATTAAGAACGGTGAGAGTAGAACCGCTGCGCCAGTTTCTATAAAGCATCTTGATTGGTTGAAACATACGGAGTATGTTAAGAATCGCATTTTATCTATTTACGAAAACAAACTTGCAGATGAGGCTATATTCCAATTCTTATTTTCTAATATTGTATTAGCTAATAAATGTATCCTTTCACTATCAAATGGAATATCAAATGAGCCAAATTTGATATATAACATCACAACCGCGAACCTAAAGCGTGTACGTCAGAGCATATTTCGAAATAAGTCTTTGTCAAAGCGATATAGATTTTTCGGGGTTGCATTAAGTACTACACCCCAATTGTATAAGACAATAACTTTACTAATCATTAGAATTAAGCGATGGATAAGTTAGTTTCTGTATTAATGAGCGTGCATAATGAGCCATCGATGTTTATTGATGTTGCTGTCAAAAGTATCTGTAACCAGACATACAATAATATTGAGTTTGTGATAATTGATGATTACTCCGATGATAAAACGTACAATCATCTTAAACAACTGTCAGAAAGCCATAAAATCATTAAGCTCTACCGAAACGAAGAAAATTTGGGGTTAACAGCCACCCTTAATAAAGGGCTCTCACTATCCAACGGAGACTTCATTGCACGAATGGATGCTGATGATTATTCATGTCCAGAAAGAATAGCTAAACAAGTTGAGTATCTATGTGAGCATCCGGATATTGATATTTTGGGTACAGGAGTGATATCTTTTGGCGAGAAGAAAATTTTTATGAGTCCTATTAATGGATTCTCTCCTCAAGATGTTCAATCGAACTTATTTTTTACAAGTTCACTTTGCCACCCTTCGGTAATGATACGACGGTCCTTTCTTTGTAAAACTGGACTTGAATATGACGAGATGGTCAAAAAAGGACAAGATTTTGATTTGTGGGAACGTGCAAGTATTTATGGGAATTTAGCTGTTTTAAAAGACGTCTTATTGTATTACAGGACTCACACAAAGCAAATCACAAGTACAAACCGTAAGGATCAAAACATAACTGCCGAGAAAATAATGCGCAGACGAATAAGCAGATTAGGCATTAGTCCATCCAAAATAGAGATGAAAGCTCATTATTCATTGAAAAGGCAAAAAGCTGAAATTGGTTTAAATGACATATCCTTATGGATTGATAAGCTTATAAATGCGTCCAAAGACATTCCATACATTGATAGTACTAATTTTGCAAATCATTTGCACATAAGATATGTGACTATCAAATTGAAGGCTCGTAAAATACCTAACTTAATAGAATTACGCTTTCTTTTCAAAGCCTTTTATGATTTTATAAAAAGAAGTGTTCTACTACAACGATACTCCAAAACCATTGAATATTAAATTACATATAACCATACAACACTGTTTATACAACATTGTTTATGTATTTATAATTACATTATTTAACGTTTTTGAACATTTTTGTGAGTCCATCAATATAACTATTATTTAGTAGACGGAGAGTGAAATTTATAGATTAAAGTTGTAAATAGATGATCCCCGCAGATTATTATATTGTTATATTCCATATAATAGTTGTTATTGCAACAATTATTATTTTAAATGACTATAATTATACTACTCAGAACCCGGATATATCAAAGGGAAATAAGACGGGGCTTAATCTAGCCATTTTCCTATCAATATTAATTGGTCTAAGACCAATTAATATTGCATTTGTCGATATGGTTGGGTATGCTGGGCTATATGATTGGATTAAATCAGCTGGTGTTGACTACGATTGGAATACTGAAAATGTTATTTTCGATAACTTAATTTTATTTGCATCAAAAAATGGATATGATAAGGAGATATTCTTCTTAATAATAACCTCTATCTACTATATTATCACCTTTTGGGGTATAAAACGAATTTTTAAAAATCATTCATTGGCTGCCTATATCGTATGGCTTGGATCATTTTCAACTTTTTCTTATGGTGTCAATGGGATTAAAGCCGGAGCTGCTGCGGCCATTTTTATATTGGCCTTATCCTTTTATGACAAAAAATTTTACGCCATAATTTTATCTTTAATTGCACTTGGATTTCACCATTCCATGCTTGTTTGCATTGTGGCATATATCTGTGTGGTTTTATTAAAAAATCCCAAATATTACCTTACATTTTGGTGTCTATGTTTTATAATTTCAAGCCTAAGAATAACATATTTTCAAATGTTATTTGCCAATTTATCAGATGACAGCGGTGCATCATACCTACTTACAACTGAAGGCGAGGACTTTGGTGGAAAAGGAGGATTTAGACTTGATTTTATACTATATAGTGTATTACCAATAGCGATTGGATATATGGCTTTATTTACGAAAAAATTAGCATCCTCAAAATATACCTTGTTGTATAACTTCTATTTACTAACTAACGGAATTTGGATGTTGTGCATGTATGCGTCATTTACAAATAGAATAGCTTACCTTTCATGGTTTATATATCCAATAGTTTTAACATATCCTTTGTTGGAAATGAGATGGGGTTCGGATAGAGATCAACTTTTTAAATTCATTGTATCATTGAATCTCTGTTTTACATTAGTAATGGCTTATATATATTAAAATTAAAGCTTATGGTAAGACATAGAATTTCAGTCATAATGGGTATCTATAATTGTGCATCAACCCTCCATGAGGCGTTAGATTCACTCCTTGCGCAAACGTTTCAGGACTTTAAAGTAATTATGTGTGATGACGGCTCGAATGATCATACCATTGATGTTGCTCAAAAATATACATCTCTATATCCAGAGAAATTTATACTTATATCTAACGAAAGGAATATGGGGTTGAATTATACTTTGAATCATTGTCTAAAGTATGTTGACACAGAGTATGTCGCTCGTATGGACGGTGATGATTTATCTTTACCAACTAGATTTGAAAAAGAGATAGATTTCCTTGACAGAAATCCTGAATATGCGATTGTTTCTGGTCCAATGTTATATTTTGATGAATACGGAGTATTCCGCCAAGGTAAATCTGGTGGTGAAGTAACCAAAATGGATTTTTTGCATGGATCCCCGTTTTGCCATGCACCTTGTATGGTCCGCAAAGAAGCATACGATGCCGTATCAGGATATACCGTAAATCAAAAATTGTTACGTGTAGAGGATTATCATTTATGGTTTAAAATGTATGCAGCCGGCTTTAAAGGTTGGAATTTATCAGAGCCAATATACGCCATGCGAGATGACAGAAATGCCATAAAAAGAAGGATGTTCAAGAATCGCATAAATGCTTTCCGCTTACAGTTATGGGGATATCGTCAGCTAAGAATTCCCCCAAAATATTGGATATATTCTCTTCGCCCCATTATTGTTGGATTGCTTCCATCACCCATTTATAAATTTCTACATAGAAGAAAATAAGATGACACAAAAACCAAAGATTTGCTTTGTCGCTTCTACCGGGATTCCAACGTTCCATCGAACTAATTTCGAAAAAATCTCAGAAGATTTCGATGTATATGCCGTTATGAACATTAAAAATCCAGATGTATTTAACGGGATTAAAGTTGTTGAAGCTCATTCCATAGAAATAGAACGCCGTCCGTCAATTTTTAAAGATCTAAAGGCTTTGTGGCTATTATATCGTTATTTCAAGAATAATAAATTCGATATTTTCGTATCGCAAGCGTCCAAACCGAGTCTTCTTGCGGCTATTGCCGGTAAAATAGCTGGAGTTCCCGTACGTATAAGAATTTTTACAGGTCAATTATGGGCTAATAAAAAGGGGGTGGGTAGATTATTCTTTAAGACCATTGATAAACTTACAGTTGCACTAAATACACATATTCTTGTTGATGGGAAACCACAAAGAAAATATCTTATTGAAAATAAGATATTAAAAGACGGGCAAGCTACTGTTCTTGCAAATGGATCTATTTGCGGAGTAGATACAGAAATATTTAAGCCAAATGACTCTATACGCAGAGAACTTAGAAATAAATTTAATATTTCAGATAAGGATATCGTATTTGCCTTTTTGGGAAGAATTAATAGAGATAAAGGCATCTTCGAACTTCTTGAAGCATTTAACTTACTTTTGCCTGAATACGATAACATTAAGTTAGTATTGATTGGCAATTCTGAAGGGATTAATGAAGATATCCTTTCAAAATATCCAAATATTAAAATCGGGCAGAATATGATTCTGTATGGATATACTAAGGAGCCTTATAAAACGCTCCAGATTGCGGATGTGTTTTGTCTTCCTTCTTATCGGGAAGGATTTGGCATGAGTGCTATTGAAGCGGCCTCCTTAAGCTTGCCCGTTATAATTAGCGATGCATACGGATTAGGGGATTCATATGTAAATGGAGAGACGGGAATTCAATGTAAAGTTAAAGATTCAAAGAGTTTGGCCGATGCGATGAGGTTCTATATCATGTACCCCGACAAAATGCCTATATTTGGCAAAAAAGGGAGAGAGAGAATAGTAAATGAATTCAATAAGGAATTAGTATCAGGAGCTTGGTCTGAATATCTAAATTTAAGGTTCAATGAGTCAAAATTTAAGTAAATCATTCCGATTCTTGAGAGCTTTGGGTCTAAATTACCCGGAAGATGAGTATGGACAAGTCTCATTTCTACAACTTATACGAAAAGTAAACAAGACATTCCGCGACTCATTCTTGTTAAATTGTGTCATGAATAATTGGATTCTTTCCCCTTTATTACCTAGAAAAATTCGCCCTTGGGTACTCCGTAAAATTGGTTGTAAAGTGGGAAAGAATACTTTTATCGGAAGCCAGCTTTGGATTGATTCTGGTAATGCAGATTTGATTACCATTGATGATAATGTTCACGTAACGGGAAGGACAGTACTTCTATGTCATAAGAAAGATTTACATCATTATTATGAAGGTGATGATTATGCGCAATTACCATATATTACGGGGAAAATTCATCTGTGTCGCGGATGTTCCACTGGAACTGGTTCCATAATAATGCCGGGTGTTACAATAGGTGAAGGGGCTGTTGTCGGCGCAGGTTCTCTTGTAACTAAGGATATTCCAGCTTGGACCATTGCAACTGGAAGACCGGCAAAAGTTGTAAAGGAAATACCCAAAAGGATGGAATAATATGAACATTCTAACCTTCGACATTGAGGAATGGGTTCTGGAGAAAGAGCATTTTGGTAATCGAAAAGAAAAATATGCCGAATTTGATAAGACTCTTAACCATATCCTTGAATTACTTGATGCAAATAAACAATCTGCCACTTTCTTTTGCTTAGGTAAATTGGCGATTGATTTTCCTCATGTAATTAAAAAAATTGCATCTTATGGACATGAAATTGGGAGTCATTCCCATGCTCATAAATGGATAACTAAGATGTCTCCTGATGAGTTTAAGGAAGATACAGCATCTGCAATAAATGCGCTCGAAGATATAACCGGGAAAAAAGTAGAGAGTTTCCGCGCTCCCGCATTTTCTATTGGAGAATCAAATCAATGGGCTATTGAGATACTTGCTGAATGTGGTATAAAAAACGATGCATCAATCTTTCCCGGAGTTCGTGATTTTGGCGGATTTCCAACATTCAACGAACAACGACCATGTAAAATTGAATATAAGGGCTGTATTATTAATGAGTTCCCAATACCATTATATCGAATTCCACTAATTGGGAAAGATTTGGCGTATTCCGGAGGCGGATACTTTCGATTACTTCCCATTTCATTTATAAAAAATCGCATAAATACAAGCGATTATAATATATGTTACTTCCACATTGAGGATTTATTGACGGATAAATGTAAATTAATGACGAAGGAAGAATTTGAGGATTATTTCAAAGAACGTGGCACATTAAAAAATCGCTTTTTACGCTATATTAAATCGAATATCGGTAGGCGAAATTCGAATGAAAATTTTGATAAATTAATCGATACGGTTAAATTCCAATCGATTTCTGCAGTTGTTGATCGTATATCATTAGAAAAAATAATCAAGATATAACTTGAACTAAAAAGGAGTCATTCACAAAGCATAATACAGCTTCCAAGAATGAGATTATATAAGAAATTTTTCAAACGCGCTATTGATATCGTTGCTTCGGGCGGGGCACTCCTTGTATTGTCTTTTCCTTTGGCTGCGGTAACTTTATGGCTCCATTTTGTCAATAAAGGTGCCGGTGCGTTTTTCTTTCAGGAACGACCCGGCAAGAATAGCAAGATTTTTAAAGTGGTAAAATTCAAGACAATGACTGATGAGCGCGATAATGATGGTAATCTCCTTCCCGATGAGGATAGACTAACAAAGGTTGGGAAATTTGTCCGCTCTACCTCAATCGATGAATTACCACAATTATGGAACGTACTTAAAGGAGACATGTCTCTCATAGGACCACGCCCTCTTTTAGTACAGTACCTCCCACTCTATTCTCCTCAACAAGCTCGCCGCCACGAAGTTCGCCCCGGCATTACCGGCTGGGCACAATGTCATGGACGCAACGCTATTTCTTGGCAGAAAAAATTTGAGCTCGATGTATGGTATGTCGATAACATATCATTCGTAACCGATTGCAAAGTCATTCTTACAACTATTAAAAAGGTGCTTGGTCGCGAGGACATTAATTCCGCTACATCAGCCACCATGGAACCGTTTAATGGCAACAATTAATCTTTTTGGAGCAAGCGGACATGCTAAGGTCGTGATGGATATCATTGTGGCTCAAGGTGATTCCGTGGCTTGTCTGTATGATGATAATCCACATTGTACGGAAATTAATGGAAAATCGGTGTATCAAACCGGTCAAAAAGCAGTCGAAGGTAAATTGATTGTAAGCATTGGATCATGTCATATTCGCAAAATCATCGCCGAGAGATATAATAATGTATATTTTGCGACTGCTATTCATCCACATTCCATTATTTCTGACTCAGCAAAGATTAAGGAGGGGACTGTAATAATGCCCGGAGTAATAATCAATGCTGATGCCACTATAGGAAAACACTGTATCATCAACACAAAAGCCTCAGTAGACCACGAATGCAAAATAGGCGATTATGTCCATATTGCTCCCGGTGCAACATTGAGTGGCAATGTTGAGATAGGAGAATGTTCTTGGATTGGCGTGGGCACATGTATAAAACAAGGTATTAGAATCGGTAAAAACTGCATGATTGGTGCTGGATCAGTAGTTGTAAAAGACATACCCGATAATGTGGTGGCATATGGTAATCCATGCCGCGTTATTAGAATTAACGAATAAACATATTAAAATATGAACGAACGAATTTTGCTTTGTCTGGCGCATATGTCAGGCAATGAGATGGATTTTATCAAGGAAGCGTTTGACCAGAATTGGGTGGTTCCCATGGGTCCGAACGTAACCGGCTTCGAACATGACCTCGAAGCGTTTGTCAACCGTCGCAAGGACAACAGCCCGCTCGACAAGAAGGTCGTATGCCTCTCGGCGGGAACCGCTGCCGTCCATCTTGCCCTGATTGCCTGCGGAGTCAAAGCCGGCGATGAAGTTTTGGTACAGTCATTCACCTTCTGCGCATCCAGCCATCCGATTACATACCTTGGCGCAACCCCCGTCTTCATTGACTCCGAAAAGGAATCATGGAACATGGACCCCGACCTTCTCGAAGAAGCCATCAAAGACCGCATCGCCAAGACCGGACGTAAGCCCAAAGCCATCATCCCCGTAGCTCTTTACGGCATGCCCTACCAGATTGACCGTATCATGGAGATTGCCAATCGCTACGAAATCCCCGTTATCGAAGATGCTGCCGAAGGTCTCGGCTCTTGCTATAACGGTCAGGTGCTCGGCACATTCGGCGAATATGGCGTCCTCTCCTTCAACGGCAACAAAATGATTACGACCTCCGGCGGCGGCGCACTCGTATGCCCCGATGCCGACAAAGCCCGTGAAATTCTCTGGTATGCAACCCAAGCGCGCGAAAGCTACCCCTACTACCAGCACGAAGCCATCGGCTACAACTACCGCATGTCAAATATCTGCGCCGGTATAGGTCGCGGTCAGATGACAATAATTGACGACCATATTGCCCACCACAAACACGTGCAGGCTCTCTACGAAGAACTCCTCAAAGACGTCAAAGGCATTACCATGCACTGCAACCCCGGTCCTCAATACGACGCCAACTACTGGCTCTGCACCGCTACTCTCGACCCCGACCTGCGCATTAAGGGTCAAGAAAACGCCTACAAACAGGTAATCTCCGGTGCCGTTGGTGGCGCGGCGGGTGTGACACACGCTGCCGGAACTGCTGTCACCGACTGCCAGCCCAACGACAACGTCGAAGCCCTCCGTATGGCTCTCGATGCAGCCAACATCGAGTCGCGTCCGCTCTGGAAACCGATGCACAAACAGCCCGTCTATCGTAACGCCCCAGCCTACACAAACGGCGTAAGCGAAGCCCTCTTCGCCACCGGCATCTGCCTCCCCGCCGGACCATGGGTTACTGACGCTCACATCCACTACATTGTCGACCACATCAAAAATGCAATTGAAATATGAAAGTTTTAGTAACAGGAGCCGCTGGATTTATTGGAAATGCAGTCTGTAAACGCCTATTAGACAGAGGTGATATAGTTATAGGTTTGGATAATATAAACGATTACTATGATCCGGAACTAAAATATGGGCGACTTGCAAAGTTAGGTATTTTTAAGGAAGATGTTTCATGGTATAAGTTCGCTCAAAGTTCGTCCTATTCAAACTTTAGGTTTGTACGAATGAATTTAGAGGATAAACATGCCATGCAGATGCTCTTTGCCAACGGAGAGTTCGATTTTGTCATAAATCTTGGAGCTCAAGCAGGAGTCCGCTATTCAATTACTAATCCAGACGCATATATCGAAAGCAATATCGATGGTTTCATTAATGTTTTGGAAGGTTGTAGACATAATCCGGTAAAGCATCTGGTGTATGCATCATCATCAAGCGTCTATGGGTTGAACGGCAAGGTGCCATTTTCTGAACATGATGGAATTGCCCATCCTGTCAGCTTATATGCTGCAACAAAGAAAAGCAACGAATTAATGGCTCACGCATATTCCAAACTATACAACCTGCCTACCACAGGACTCCGATTCTTTACAGTATATGGTCCATGGGGTCGTCCTGATATGTCACCATTTTTATTCATTGACGCAATACTTCATGACAGAGCAATAAAGGTGTTTAACAATGGAGATATGCTCCGCGATTTTACCTTTATTGATGACATAGTCGAAGGTGTAGTTCGTATACTTGATATTATTCCCAAAGGTGATGAAATATGGGATGAAAAAAATCCTGATCCGGCAACATCCTCTGCGCCCTATAGAATCTATAATATCGGCAATCAGCAACCAACCAAGTTAATGGACTATATCGCATGTATTGAAAATGCTACTGGTTGCAAAGCAAAGAAGGAATACTTTCCTATGCAACCCGGTGATGTGTATCAGACTTACGCAGATTCATCGGCTCTTGGAGAGATAACCGGTTTCACTCCAAATACTCCTCTACAAGATGGAATCAACCGTACTGTATCATGGTTTAAAGAGTTTTATAGCTTATAAATTATGGCAATCTAATGTCACGGTAAGCAATAGGCGGGTGAAAATATCAAGCTTGTATTTTGATGTATAAATTTACAAACAATTCATACCTAAACACCTTTATTACCATACTGACTTTGTTTCCAGTATTGGAATCTTAACTGCTCCATAGATATCTCTTATAATTACACTAGTATTATCTACAGTATTAGCATATTTTACAATACAAACACTAGTTGGTAAGGCATTAATTGGATAACAAATCGATAAATTGAACTTATAGGTTCTATGCAACATTATAACATAGCAGTTGCTGGCACAGGATATGTCGGGCTCAGCATCGCCACTTTATTGGCTCAACATAACCACGTTACGGCAGTTGATGTCATCCCCGAAAAGGTTGAAAAAATCAATAACCGAATCTCACCGATACAAGATGAATACATTGAAAAATATCTCTCCGAGAAAAATCTTGATTTGACTGCAACTCTTGATGGAGCTTCGGCTTACAAATATGCCGACTTTATTGTAATTGCGGCTCCAACCAATTACGATTCAACCAAGAATTTCTTCGATACACATTGTATTGAAGACGTAATTGATCTTGTGCTAGGTGTTAATCCAAACGCGACCATGATTATCAAATCGACCATTCCTGTAGGATATTGTCGCAACCTATATGTAAAATATGCTGCAAAAGGAGTTACGCAGTTCAATCTTCTCTTCTTCCCCGAATTTCTACGTGAGAGTAAGGCTCTGTATGACAATCTTTATCCGTCTCGGATTATAGCAGGAGTCCCTAAAATTATTAATCGCCCAGAATTTACAAGCGAAAATGAAGCAATCTTATCCGTCACTGACGTAGAGAAGATGAGTGAAGCGGCTCATATTTTTTCTGGATTACTTCAACAAGGAGCTATAAAGGAAGATATTCCCACCCTTTATATGGGTATGAAGGAGGCAGAAGCTGTTAAACTATTTGCAAACACCTACTTAGCCCTTCGAGTTAGTTATTTCAATGAGCTCGACACTTATGCAGAAGTAAAAGGTCTTGACTCACAAGCAATAATTGATGGTGTAGGTCTTGATCCTCGCATAGGAACGCATTATAATAATCCTTCTTTTGGTTATGGCGGCTATTGTCTGCCAAAAGACACTAAGCAATTACTTGCCAACTATGCCGAAGTTCCTCAAAATATGATGTCGGCTATAGTAGAGTCAAATCAGACTCGCAAGGATTTTATTGCCGACCAGATTCTACAGAAAGCGGGGTGGAATAGGGAAGATGCTCAGTCCCGTTTCACTGAAATTCCTTGTACAATCGGAGTCTATCGCCTTACAATGAAGTCGAATTCTGATAACTTCCGTCAATCATCTATTCAAGGCGTAATGAAACGCATCAAAGCTAAAGGTGTAGAGGTAATCATCTATGAACCGACTCTAGAAGATGGCACCTCTTTCTTTGGAAGTCGCGTCGTTAACGATATTGAAAAATTTAAAGAACAATCAAAAGCTATCGTTGCCAATCGCTACGATAGCTCCCTCGACGACGTCAAAGAAAAAGTTTATACCAGAGATATCTTCTCTCGTGACTAACTTCTAACAAAGCAACACTCTATAAGTTCTGCTTCTAAGCTAAAATTTCAGGCTGTGCCCCGAAAGTTGATGAAAGACTTTCGGGGCGCAGTTTGTTTTGTCGTTTACCACTAAATTTGCGGTTTTTGCCAATAATGGCTGAACTTTTATCCGATTTTCTATATTGATCAATATATAAACAGTTATTTAAACTACTTTAATATGAACTTAAACAGAATAGGTTTGAAAACAATTTTATCGCTGGCCTTAGTTGGTACATTGCCCGCGATGGCATCCTCATGTGGAGGAGAGCGCAAAGTAGGCGGTCCGCAACTTGGCACACCCGGCGGAGGTCCCGTAATTGACAAGACCGGTGATTCCGTCTTGCAAACCATGATAAAAACAGAGCTTCCGGAATTCAAACAACTTGAATATACAGACTCCGAAACCGGCAAAACCATAAAATACAATCTTTTCACCCCCGTGGCTATTGACGCATCAAAGAAATATCCCTTGGTTTTATTTATGGCTGACGCAAGCACTCCCGGCACTGATGTTACGCGCCCACTGACTCAAGGCTATGGAGCCTTGGTATGGGCAACGGCTGAGTCACAAGCCGAAAATCCATGCTATGTCCTTGTCCCGCAATATTCGGGAGTTGCCGTAAACGACGCCTATGAACACACCGACGAAGTGGATATCGTGATTCGGCTCCTCAAAAACATTGTTACCGAAAAGAACATTGACCCTGACCGACTCTACACCACCGGTCAGTCTATGGGCGGCATGATTTCAATGTATTACGACATTACTTATCCCGACATATTCGCGGCCTCACTATTCGTAGACTGTCATTGGGACACGACTAAATTCGGCGAACTCGTAAAGCATAAGTTTGTATACGTAACCGCCGGTAAGGAAGGTAGCTCCTTCAGCAACATCCAAGCCGTCGAAGATGCTGCCAACAAGGCTGGTATTCCATATGAATATGCAACTTGGAGCGCGAAACTCCCCTCGGAACAGCAAGATTCACTTGCCCAAGCAATGCTGGCAAAAGGTGCGCCGGTAAACATAATAAACTTCACCCCAAAATCCGTCTTGCCTGCCGACGGGAAAGGAAGTGAGCATATGTATTCATTTGATTATGCCTATAAGCTGACCCCGGTGAGAGACTGGCTCTTCAAGCAGAAAAAATAAAGCTATCCTCTAACTCAGATTAAAATGACAGTGAGCTGCCTGCATATCACATGTAAACAGCTCACTCGTCATCTTGGAGAGACTCACTACTTATCACGTTTTCTTGGAATTATTCGCTCATGAAGGAACTGGAACGTTACGAAGAACACCGGCACCATAAACAATAACGCAAGCGTTCCGAAAAGTAATCCACCGACAGTGCCTACTCCAACTGAAATATTGCCATTGGCTCCCACGCCTGACGCAAACATCAGCGGTAACATACCGAATACCATTGTGGCTGAAGTCATGATTATCGGGCGGAAACGGGCTTTAGCAGCCGAAATCGCTGAGGCAACCAAGCTCATTCCCTCTTTTCTACGTGCGGTGGCATATTCTGTCAACAGAATAGCGGTCTTAGCCAGCAGACCGATTAACATTATCAACCCAATCTGCATATAGATATTATTCTCAAGTCCCCACCATCTTGCAAACAGGAAACATCCCGCCAGTCCCATAGGGACAGCCGCTATTACCGCCAACGGCACTGTAAGGCTCTCATAAAGCGCACAGAGTATCAGGTAAATGAACACCAGACATATGCTGAAAACAATGACAGTGGTGTTTCCCGTCGAAGATTCCTCTCTCGACATTCCACCAAACTCATATCCGAACCCCGCCGGCAAGTAGTTTGCCGCAACCTCCCTGATTGCATTTATAGTTTCTCCGGAGCTATATCCTTCCCCTTGCTCTCCAAAGACTGAAATTGAGGGAAACAGATTGAATCGCGAAAGACTTTCAGAGCCATACACTTTTGTCAAAGTTATAAAGTTATCCAATGGTGCCATCTTACCTGTCGAAGTCCTGACAAACATGCTTTTCAATGATTCGGTGTCGAGTCTGCTGTCGGGCGAAGCCTGCACCATCACCCTGTATAGTTTTGTAAAACGATTTAAGTTGGAAGAATAGCTGCCGCCGACGTATCCCGCAAGCGTAGACAGCACATCTGCGGGCGAAACATTCATCTGAAGGCACTTAACGGCATCAACCTCTACCATATATTGCGGATAATTGGTGTCGAACGTCGTATAGGCACGTGATATTTCCGGACGCCTGTTCAGCGAGTCGATGAATGTACGTGTGACACTCAGCAATTCATCGGTAGTTGTGCCTGACCGGTCCTGCACATAAAGCTCGAAACCGCTACCGGTTCCATAACCGGAAATCATAGGCGACTGTGATGCTCTAATCTGAGCCGACGCTATTGAGGCGGTCCGTTTATAGATCTCCTTAATCACAGAATTAACGTCGTGTTCGGACCCTTTTCGCTCACTCCAGTTGCGCAACCTTATGCTGAACGATCCGGCAGACGCTGACTGTTCGTGACGCGCATTCTTACCGGTCACACGCGAATAAATGTAAATCTCAGGTATATCCTTTATGGCATTCTCAACCTCATCCATCGCCTTTTCTGTCTCTGAAAGGTTGCTTCCCGGCGCGACTTGCACATTCAGGCTTATCGTACCCATATCCTCTTGTGGAACGAGACCCGTCTTTGTTGTACCTACGAGCCATGCCAGACCGATAACTGACAGTCCGAACAGTCCGGCAACAATCCATCTTCTCTTAAACAGGAATTTCAATCCATCCCTATACTGCCCTACCACCGTCTCCAGTGACTTATCGAAAGCATAATGGAAACGTTTCTTGAACGATGATTTATCGGTACCGGCGTTTGAAGGACGCATCAGCAGCGCACTCAGGGCAGGACATAATGTCATCGCGTTTATCAACGATATGCCTACCGCCACTGCCATTGTCAGGCCGAACTGCTTATAGAAAGTGCCGGTTGTTCCACCCATAAAGCAAACAGGTATAAACACCGCCATAAACACTACGGTTGTGGTTATAAGAGCAGCGGAGAGCCCACCCATAGCCGATACCGTTGCCTGATACGGGTCATCTTCCCCTTCATCGAATTTTGCCTGCACCGCCTCCACTACCACCACCGAATCATCAACCACGGTGCCGATTACCAACACTATGGCGAATAGCGTTAGCATATTGAGCGAGAACCCGACGGCATATATAAAAGCGAACGTTCCGGTGAGGGATACGATTATCGAAATTGCCGGGATTAGTGTAGCTCTAAAACTATGCAGGAAAAGATAAACCACTAATACCACCAGTATCAGCGCAATAACGAGAGTTTCTATAACTTTCTCAATTGAGGCATCCAGAAAGTCCTTTGTGCTTGAAATATCGGTCAGTATCATTCCCGGAGGAAGTTGTTTTCTAAGCTCGTCGAGAGTCTTGTCAATTTCCTTGATTACCTCATTTGCGTTTGAGCCGGCAGTCTGGGCTATCATGGCGTTCGCTCCCGGATGTCCGCTGGTCTCGCTTATCATCGCGTAATCAACCGTTCCCAACTCAACGGTAGCAATATCTTTAATCCTGAGTACGCTCCCATCAGGCAACGCCTTGACAACAAGATTCTCATATTCCGTTGCATCCTCATATCGACCGCGATATTTCAATACATATTGGAAGGTATTCATCGACTCAGCCCCAAGTGTGCCTGTCGGCGATTCCAAGTTTTGCTCGGCAAGCACCTTGTTTACATCAGCCGGAATCAGCCCATATTGCGACATCTTCGCAGGGTCGAGCCATATTCTCATGGCATACTCAGCACTGAAAACATTCACATCGCCAACCCCCGCAATACGCGAAATCTGTGGCTCGATGTTGATTTTCAAATAGTTGGTCAGAAACTTGGTATCGTAAGTATCATCAGGGCTATAAAGAGTAATCGACTTCAAAGTGCTGGTCTGGCGTTTTCTGATGGTCACACCGCTTTTGGTCACCTCTGCCGGCAGCAGTCCCTGAGCAGAAGCCACACGGTTCTGCACGTTTACAACAGCCATGTCCGCGTCAGTCCCCTGTTTGAAATAAATGGAAATTGATGCCACGCCCGTATTGGTTGCCGTAGAGGTCATGTACATCATATCCTCCACTCCGTTGAGCGATTCCTCAAGCGGCACAATCACACTCTTCATGACCGTCTCTGCATTCGCTCCTGTATAAGTAGCCTGTACTCTCACGGTTGGCGGCGCGATATCCGGGAATTGCTCAATCGGGAGCTGAATCAAACTGATAACGCCGAGAATCATGATGAGGACCGATATCACGCCTGCAAGTATCGGGCGGTCTATAAACGTTTTTACTGTCATTTTCGCTGGATTTTGTGACAAATTTAGAAAATTAAACCAAAAGCATAAATGGCAGTCATAACGTAAAATGGTTAATAGCGCGTTTGTAGTGGCTAATGGCAGACATCTGCGCGTGTTGTTAACAGAAAAAGCTTTAACTTTGCATTAGAAATCTCATAAACCTATATTAAAGCCATATATGAGTAATCTCCCACGATATATCGACCTCGTGTTCTGCCTTATCGTTTTGCCGGTGATGGTGATGATTTTCCCCATGGAACGATGGTTTTATCATTTTACATGGTTTGTAATTACTCTTGTAATCTGGCTTTATATGCTCTATATGATAAATCGGTTTTTTACAGTTCCATTATTGTTTAAGGATTCTAAAAGCCGATGGACTGGTATTGCGTTGATTGTAGCGTCTGTGGGCATAACATATTTATTCTCGATGGTTACGCTTTACAATCCCGAACCGAATATACACGATATGGGAATAAACAGGATTTTCCCTGCCGTGCTCCAATATCAACAAGCGGTATGGTCACTTTTCATGATAGTCGAGGCTTTCAGCTTCGCAATCGGATTGCTCACACAGACCAATCTGCAGCGAGCCCGGCGCAGAGCGGTGGAAGCCGAGCGAGACAAAGCGGAAATTGAACTGTATAAGGCTCAAATCAAACCTCATTTCATGTTCAATACCCTTAACTCACTCTACGGGCTATTCCTCACACACGACGACAAGGCAATGGAGTCGCTCGAGAAATATATATCCATGTTGCGCTATATCCACACTACGTCAAAACATGATTTCGTATCATTGTCTGAAGAGGCGGATTATATCCGCCAATATGTGGAATTACAGTCATTGCGGTTAAACGAAATGACCGAAGCGAGCCTGATAATCGACATCCAAAATGATAACCTGCAAGTCCCACCGATGCTATTGGTGACCTTTGTTGAGAATTGTTTCAAACACGGAATATCTCCTGTCGAGAAAAGCAAAATATCAATTTCTCTCATCGAGAGGAATGGAAAGCTTGTTTTCTCAACCGATAATAGTATTTTTCCCGTGAAACGCATAGGCGAGCACATGGGAATTGAGAATTGTCGTAAACGCCTCGAAATGGTCTATCCCGGAAAGCATTCGATGGATATTTCAGCCGACGGCGTTTCCTATCATGTAAAACTTTCTATTGAATTATGATGACAATGATAAAATGCGTGGCGATAGATGACGAACCTATTGCCCTGAGCATAATTAAAGAATACGCTAAGCGTCATGGCGGGATTGAACTAACATGTTTCACCTCTCCTGTTGCCGGCATGGAGCATATTAAATCATCAAAACCCGACATAGTTTTCCTCGACATCGAAATGAACTCACATAACGGTATCGCACTCGCCAAGGAATTGCCGGAGGGAATATGTCTTATTTTCACAACGGCATATGCCTCCTATGCCTTGGAGGGTTTCAACGTAGATGCGGTAGATTTTCTTCATAAACCGATATTCTATCCGCGCTTTGAAAAAGCTATCGAGAAAACCAGACGCTACCTTCGGCTCAGTGAAGGGGACTCAAAACCATCCACCAGAAGTATTACACTAAAGGCTGATTACAAGAATGTGGTGATAATGTTGAAGGACATTGTTGCAATTGAGGCTATGGATAATTATGTAAAGATACATCGGAAGGACAAACCTACCGTCGTTCCTCAAATCACAATGAAGGAACTCGAAACGATGCTACCCGACGATGAATTCATTAGAATCCACCGGTCATTTATAATTGCGGTGCCATTAATCGAAAAATTCTCAAACAGAACGGTATATTTGCATAATTTCCCTCACCCCATACCCGTTGGGAGAAAATATCTTGCCACATATAATAATTTAGGCCGGATAATCCAGCCTAAATAACTAATGTATTACCGGTATCATCTTTTTTTACCTGGAGAGGGATTCTAGAAGGGTTTTCTTGTAGAGACGGTGGTCACGGAGGTCGGGACGACCTTCGGCTTTACCGTTGCGGTCCACGAGGATGTAGAACGGGATGCCGTCAACGCCAAATCGGTCGCAAATTGCGCGCCATGCATCGGGCTCTAACTGATAGTGAATACCCTTGATGTCTTGAATCATCTGCAGATATTTGAGTCTCGGCGACGTTTGATTGGCAATGTAAATCCAAACAATGTCATCCGATGACAGGTCACCGCTCTTTTCCGGCTCATTTTCGGCAATAGCTGCGCGACAAGGTCCACACCATGTGTTCCAAAGGTCAACCATCACGACCTTACCCTTATGGGGCGCGATAATTGCATCAAACACCTCATCAGCAGCGACATCCGGTGTCTGGCTCACACGCTCTGTGCCCAATGCCTCAATCCGGGCTATGACAGCCGCGCTGTGAGCCTCAAGTTCCGCAGTCAGAGCTTCATTTAGGTTCAACGATGCATCAACCGGGGTCTTCAATGTACCGTTGTCAGCCTTGGCATAGGCACTACAATAATTCTCAACCGTCTTCAATACTCCGGCATCAATCCCGGCGTAATCCCAAGCCGAAGTAGCGATTTTATTTGAAATCGCATCGGAAAGAAGCAAACCCTTGTTCTGAAAATCAATATATGATGCTATTTCCTGTAGATTTTCACGGGAAAGTACGCAGGTGATGCTGTCTTCGGGAATGGGAGTACCCCACATTGCGCCTGATTTCATATAATAGTTACGTGCAAGGACTGACTTCGGATCCATGCTCGCCACAGTTATCAGTTCACCCATAAGTTGTACCTTATTGTAACGGCGTTCATCATCTGAAAGGCTCTTGTTCGCATCAATAGTGTCATTGAGCGATTTATACGTATTGATAACATACGCGGTATATTCGTCGCCATTCATGTGATAGTCGCCAAATTCGCCGGAATAAAGTTCCATCAAGGGAATTCTATTTTTGACAAACGGATAAACGCCGTCAGTATACGTGGAATAATATCCTTCGGGCCAACCATTTTCAACATTATCTCTCACCTCCATGTTCCAGATTCCCGACGAATGAGTGTCAACATAAACATTCAGGTTCTCACCGGGAGCGACATAAGTACCGTTGCCCACACTCACCCCTTTACCTACCTCTATGGGCATAAAATATGCAGGGGCAGACAAGTCGAGTTTCACAACCGCATTACCATCCTTATCGACTTCAACCGGAGTGTCAGCCCCAATCTGACCATGCAGGGTATTCACACACCAAGTCAACTTATTGCCCATCTCCGGTTTATAGCCGAGAAGATGAACGTTAACCACAGTCGAGTCGCCATAAGCAAAATCAGGCACAGGCATTTCCCGCTGTCTTTTTGCAGCAGCGGGAACAGACTTTTCATTGATATTATGGTTTGCCTTCCCGGTCAGGTCAATACCCCATACTTTCCATCCGTCGTCAGGGCTCTCCCAAAAATCAATGCTTTTAGCGTTCTTGGGAATAGCTGGAAAAGTCATCGTAAACCGTACTACTCCGGAGTCAGGCATCACGATTTGCTCTCCAAGTGTAATGCCGTCAACCGCCGAAACGGGATAACCGGTGCCGTCAACGCGGATTTCACTGTCTGGCGACAGCCTGACCCAATAGCCCGGATAATAATGCACTACTCCATGAAGAATAGTTGCCGAATCGGTAACCTCCACCTGTTCAAAACTTAAATTCCGGGTGTTAGCTGCACCAATAAACGGACGCTCGATTATACCTCTATTGGAATTGCAGCCGACAGCCATCATGACAAAAGCCATGATTGCTAAAAAAGTGAAACGTGATTTTTTCATGATAAAACTTATATTAAACTTAAACAACCCGCCGGTAAACAGCGAGTTGTTTTACAGCGGAGAGGACGAGAGCAAAGTATTATAAGAACGAGCGCGTAACACACTATAAATCAATGATAATATTATTTGATTTTGCGGCGTTTATGTCCGAAATTTGTCCGATACAAATAACCTGACAGCGAAAAAACTTTTTTAATAATTATTTGCAAGTGAGGTATTTAATAACTGACTATACGGAAACAGCCTATTTATTACCGAGATTATTATTTCGTTCTATCGCTCATTAAAATCTCGATTGTGCGCTCTTTTTCCTTCAGGAGTTCCTTCAGGTGAGCCACCTCGCGACGGAGCGCGTCGGATTCATCGGCGGCGAACCCGTCGAAGAATACACCGGCCGACACGCCTAATTCTTTGGCGATTAGTTCTATTGTTGTTGAATTGGTCGAACCGCGACGGATTGCGCTTTGGATTGAGCTTTCATCGCGGCCAATGCGTTGTGCCAGCTCTCGAATTGTCATTTTCTTGCGCTCGCACAAATCTCTGATTAAAAGTAAGTTAGCCATTATGTTGTTATATTTTACAATTTTTAACAGGGATTATTTACCTTACAATGGGAATTTATTGCTACATTTGCAGAGTAAAATTAACAAAAATATTTCATTTCTACAAATGAAGAACCAAATTAAAGACCTTACGGACTCGAATATTTTGCGCGACTGGCTTGATTCTTTGCCTCGCGCAGAGTACAACAAGCATAAAGCCGGTTTGGTTGTTGCTTGCGCAGAGAACAGGAGTAAAATACTGAATTGGATATACGGGCGTTGCAGGGTGCCCAACACTGCTAAAGTGTTGATTAACGCCTATACCCTTCAAGTTTCAGGAAAAGAAATATTCACGATAGCCAAGCCGGAAGGAATGACCGAAGGCGTAAGCGGACACGCCTCCGGCTCGGCTATTTAGTAACTATAAAGAACGCTCGAAATATGGAAAAGGTTATCACCTTCGGAAATCACACCGCAAAACTCTATGCCGGTGAAAATCGCGCCTCCCTTGTAATGGAAGATAAATGCTTACCAGTTGAACTCGCTGACGTGCTTAATGAAGCCGGCGACATATACGTTCACAACGTCCAGAGGAATAACAATGGTTTCGGTTGTATCGGAATCACCCACGACCTCCCTATCTCTGAACTTTTGGCGGAGGTTTGCGACGCAATAACTCGCGTGTACGACACTGATACCACCGTTTCAAATGCGCGATTATTCAGCGATGAAAAATAATACCGCCTGCGTCCTTCCCCCTCCTCCGGTTTATTCGTCACTTTGCAAAGCCGTTACCCCTCAATCTCAAAAAATGGTGGGGGTAGAAATCATCCTAAATTTTTGTAATTATGTAACTTGTCACATGATATGGTAACGCCTGAACAACTATACGCCGCCACTGACGACGGCCTCCGTATCATTGCCCTACATTATCCTGACGCGTCCGAAGCTGCGAGGAGTAACAAGTCGTTCAAGGCAAGGCCCGACGAACGAACTCCAAGCGCGCGGGTCAAACTAATGAAAACCAAGGATGGCGTGCAAGTGTGGAAAATGACCGATTTCGGCGACGAAGGCAGAGCCGAAAACCCTATTTCCATACACATGAAACAAACAGGGCTATCCTTCAAAGAAGCGATTCTCGACCTCTCGCAGATTTTCAATATTACAGACGAAATCAATCGTTCCGTAAACCGCCCGGACGTTCGCCGTAAGTCCGCAACATCCGAACAGGTAGAGGGTTCATGGGATAAGGATATTAACCAAGAGTTCACGAAGAAGGAGTGCGAGATTATGGGGCCGCGTGTAACGGCCGACACCCTGAAGGCTCTCCACTGGTACCGGGCTAATCATGTCGTATCGGTAAAAAACCGCGAGGCAGTTTATAAATACTCAAACGAAAATTATCCGATTTTCGTCCGTGAATGTTGGTTTACGGATTCAAAAGGCAATCGCGATTGCTTTTACAAAATCTACGAGCCATTAAACCCGGAGAAGCAATGGCGATTCCAATATCAACCCGCCGGCA
>CAZPHN010000018.1:0-49261 GCA_964586765.1 uncultured Bacteroides sp. | reverse complement strand
TTAAGGATCAGCAGGTAATCGAAGGTACCATCATCGCCCTCAACAAGCGCGAAGCTGTGGTTAACATCGGCTACAAGAGCGACGGTATCATCCCCATGAGCGAATTCCGCTACAACCCCGACGTGAAAGTTGGCGACGTTGTTGAGGTTTTCATCGAAAATCAGGAGGACAAGAAGGGTCAGCTCATTCTTAGCCACAAGAAGGCTCGCGCAGCTCGCGCTTGGGACCGCGTCAACCAAGCCCTCGAAAACGACGAAATCATCAAGGGTTACGTTAAGTGTCGCACTAAAGGCGGCATGATTGTCGACGTATTCGGCCTCGAAGCCTTCCTTCCCGGCTCTCAGATCGACGTTAAGCCCATCCGCGACTACGATATCTTCGTGGGCAAGACCATGGAGTTCAAGGTCGTTAAAATCAATCAGGAATACCGTAATGTTGTTGTCAGCCACAAAGTGCTCATCGAAGCCGAGTTGGAACAGCAGAAGAAAGAAATCATTGCCAAACTCGAAAAGGGTCAGGTACTTGAAGGTCAGGTTAAGAACATCACCCCCTACGGCGTATTCATCGACCTTGGTGGCGTAGACGGTCTTATCCACATTACCGACCTCTCTTGGGGCCGTGTTTCTCACCCCAGCGAAGTTGTCGAGCCCTTCCAGACTCTCAACGTCGTTATCCTCGACTTCGACGACGAGAAGAAGCGTATCGCCCTCGGTCTCAAGCAGCTCCAGCCCCATCCTTGGGATGCGCTTGACGCAAACCTCAAGGTTGGCGACAAGGTAACCGGTAAGGTTGTCGTTATGGCTGACTACGGCGCATTCGTTGAAGTTGCCCATGGCGTTGAAGGGCTTATCCACGTTAGCGAAATGTCTTGGAGCCAGCACCTCCGCTCAGCTCAGGACTTCCTCAAGGTTGGCGACGAAATCGAAGCCGTTATCCTTACCCTCGACCGCGACGAGCGCAAGATGAGCCTCGGTCTCAAGCAGCTCAAGCAGGATCCGTGGGCTGACATCGAAGTTCGCTTCCCCGTTGGCAGCCGCCACACCGCCAAAGTTCGTAACTTCACCAACTTCGGCGTATTCGTTGAACTCGAAGAGGGCGTTGACGGTCTTATCCACATCTCTGACCTCTCTTGGACCAAGAAAATCAAACACCCCAGCGAATTCACCCAGATTGGTGCTCCCATCGAAGTTCAGGTTCTGGAAATCGACAAGGAAAACCGTCGTCTGAGCCTCGGCCACAAGCAGCTCGAAGACAATCCTTGGAACGCTCTCGAAGAACAGTATGCCGTAGGCACCGTTCATCAGGGCACCATCACCGAGCTCATGGAGAAGGGCGCAGTCGTTTCTCTCGCTGAAGGCGTTGAAGGCTTCGCTACTCCCCGCCACCTCGTTAAGGCTGACGGCTCACAGGCTCAGGCTGGCGAAACCCTCGAATTCAAGGTTATCGAATTCAACAAGGAAAACCGCCGCATCATCCTCAGCCACAGCCGCATCCACGAAGATGAATCAAAGGCTGAACGTAAGGCTGAGCGCAAGGCTGCCCGCGCCGCACGCGCTGAGCGCAAGCCCGCTGCTGAAGAAGCTGCACTTCCCGCACCCGAGAAGACCACTCTCGGCGACCTCGAAGCTCTCGCAGCCCTCAAGCAGAAGCTCGAAGCAGGCGAATAATCCATCCCTCTGACTTTCCCAAAAGGCGTGCATTCCCGCACGCCTTTTGTTTTTTTTCATTATTTTTTGTAATTTTGAGCCATCAATTACAAAAAAATGACATCACATCAACCCCGATATCATGAATCACATTAAATTCTCTGTTATTGCGGCTCTTGCTTTAGCCGCAGTTCCGGCGGCAAACGCCACCACCGCCAAGCAGCTTTCTCCCGCCGCAATCGAAGTCAACCTCGGCGGCGACAGACAGCCGCTGCTGGTCGACTTCTACGGTCCCAACGTGTTCCGCCTCTTTACCGACCCCAAAGGCGGCGAACCGCGCAACCCCGAAGCCAATCCCCCTGCCCAGATCCTTGTTGACAACCCCCGTACCGATGCCGGCTCCGTTACCGTCGACAACCGCGTCGACGGCTCCGTAAGCATCTCTACGTCGCGTATACGCCTCGACTTCCCCGCTGATGGCGAAACCTTTACGGTAACTGACCTCACTACGGGCAAGGTCGTTGCCGAAACCCTCTCGCCCGTCAACTTTGCCGGCAATAAAACCACCATGCGCCTGCGCGAGCAGCCCGGCGAATACTTCTACGGCGGCGGTGTCCAGAACGGACGCTTCTCCCACAAAGGCAAAGTCATCGACATCGTCAACACCAACTCATGGACCGACGGCGGCGTTGCCTCCCCAACCCCCTTCTACTGGTCGACCAACGGCTACGGCATGATGTGGCATACCTTCGCCCCCGGTGCCTACGACTTCGGCGCGGGAACTCCCGGCGAGGTCTCCCTTACCCATAACGCCCCTTACCTCGACGTATTCATGATGGTCGACGAGACCCCCGTCGGGCTCCTCAATGACTTCTATCAGCTTACTGGCAACCCCGTGCTCTTCCCAAAGTTCGGCTTCTATGAAGGTCACCTTAACGCCTACAACCGCGACTACTGGAAAGAAGACGCCAACGGCATCCTTTTCGAGGACGGCAAGAAATACAAAGAGA
Organism: uncultured Bacteroides sp.; assembly: GCA_964586765.1. Classification (GTDB taxonomy): domain Bacteria; phylum Bacteroidota; class Bacteroidia; order Bacteroidales; family Muribaculaceae; genus UBA3263. The sequence continues at coordinate 46,605 of CAZPHN010000018.1, read as the reverse complement.
GCCAGACCGACAATGGCGGCACCCGCGAAAGCCTCAACGGCGAACTTCCCGGCAACTACCAGTTCTCGGCACGCGCCGTCATTGACCGCTATAATGCCCACGACATGCCCTTGGGCTGGATTGCGCCAAACGATGGCTACGGCGCAGGCTACGGTCAGACCGGCTCGCTCGACGGCAACATTGAAAACCTCCGCCAGTTCGGCGAATATGCCCGCAAGCATGGCGTGGAAATCGGTCTCTGGACCCAGTGTTCACTCTCGCCTGACACTACCGTAGAGCCGGTCCATCAGCGCGACTTCATCAAGGAAGTGCGCGACGCCGGTGTCCGCGCCCTGAAGACCGACGTTGCTTGGGTCGGTGCCGGATATTCCTTCGGACTTAACGGCATTTCCGGAGTGTGCGACCTGATTCCGCTCAACGGCAACGACGCCCGTCCCTTCATCATCTCCCTCGACGGCTGGGCGGGTACCCAGCGTTATGCCGGCATCTGGACCGGCGACCAGACCGGCGGCCAGTGGGAATACATCCGCTTCCACATACCTACATATATCGGCTCCGGTCTCTCCGGTCAGCCCAATATCAGCTCAGACATGGACGGCATCTTCGGCGGCAAGAACATCCCCGTCAACGTCCGTGACTACCAGTGGAAAACCTTCACCCCCACTCAGCTCAACATGGACGGCTGGGGCTCCAATCCCAAGTACCCCCATCAGCTTGGAGGCGACGCCGAAAAAATCAACCGCGCCTACCTCAAGCTCAAATCCGAGCTTATGCCCTACGCCTATACCTATGCCGAGGAGGCTATCGACGGCAAGCCGCTTATTCGCGCCATGTTCCTCGACTACCCCAACGACTACACCCATGGCATAGCTACCCGCTATCAGTTCCTCTATGGTCCCGACCTGCTCGTAGCCCCCATCTATCAGCCTACTCGCTCCGACGCCGAGGGCAATGACATCCGCAATAACATCTACCTCCCCGCCGGACGCTGGTTTGACTATTTCTCCGGTCTGACCTACGGCAAGCCCGATTCAGACATCATTCTGAACAACTTCGACTCTCCCCTCTGGAAACTCCCCGTTTTCGTAAAGGAAGGTGCCATTATTCCTATGGTCAACCCCAACAATAACCCCTCGCAAATCAACTCCTCCGAGCGCATTTTCGAGTTCTGGCCCGCAGGCAAGAGCGAAATCACCGAGTATGACGACGACGGCACTACCGAAGCATATCGCCGCGGTCAGTTCGCTACCACCAAGGTGACCTCCGACGTCAACGCCAAGGGCGTCCTGACCATCACCGTCGACCCCACCGTCGGCTCTTTCTCTGGCATGAACGGGCTGAAAAGCACCGAATTCCGCGTCAATATCACCTCCGAGCCCAAACAGGTCTACGGCCTCATTGGCGGCAAGAAGCAGAAACTCACCCACGCTAAAAACCGCCACGAATTCGAGGCAAACGATGCCGCTTGGATGCTCGACGACTCCGCTAACCGCCTCGGTCAGTGGGGTATCGAGGAAGCTGCCTCGGCTATTCCCCAGCTCCTTGTCAAAATCCCCATGGTCGACATCACCAAGACCTCCGTCGGTGCCGTCGTCAAGGGCTTTGAGCTCAACCCCGCTGCCGCTATGCCCGCCGTGACAGCCCTGACAGCCCCCGCGGCTCCCGTGGCTCAGCTTACCGAAGCCGATGTCCGCCCCTACGCCGTAAACCTCCGCTGGGCTCCTATGGCTGACGCTACCTCCGTCGAAATGCTCTTCAACGGCATGATCTATACCAACCTGCCTACCGCCGATGGTCAGACCGAATTCCTTGTCGAAGACCTTAAGCCCCAGACCGCCTATGAGTTCCGGCTCCGTGCCGTCAACCCCGCCGGAGCCTCCGAGTGGGTCACCGTCCCCGTGACTACCGCCGACAATCCTCTCGAGTTCGCCATCAGCGGCATTACCGCCACATGCACCGCCGCCGACCAGCCCGGTCAGCGTCTCGCCCGCCTCTTCGACCTTGACGACCGCGAGGTCTGGCACTCCAAATATGGCGTCGACGCCCTCCCCTTCGATCTCACCATGGACCTCGGCTCCTTCAATACCCTTGACCGCCTCGAATACCTCCCCCGCGTCGATGCCGGCAACGGCACTATCCTTGCCGGCTCCATCTCCCTGAGCGAAAACGGCTCCGACTGGTCCGAACCCGTGCCCTTCACTTGGGTGCGCGATAACTCCGCAAAGGTTGTCTCCTTCCCCGCTCAGCCCCTTGCCCGTTACGTCCGCCTCCATGTCGACAAAGCCGTGGGCAACTTCGGCTCCGGACGCGAAATCTTCGTGTTCAAGGTACCCGGAACACCCTCTTACATCCCCGGCGACATCAATAAGGACGGCAAAATCGACTCAAACGACCTTACCTCCTATCAGAACTATACCGGCCTGCGCCGGGGCGACGGCGACTTCGAATACGTAAGCATGGGCGACGTAAACCGCAACGGACTCATCGACGCCTTCGATATTGCCAACGTGGCTACCCGTCTTGACGGCGGCATCGAAGAGCCTTGGACCGTCCAAGAAATCGACGGCACCCTGACCCTCACCCCCTCAAAGACCACCTACGCCGCCGGCGATGAAGTCACCCTGACCCTTACCGGCACCGACCTCCGCGCCCTCGCCGCCTTCTCGCTCCGTGTGCCCTATGATCCCGCCATGCTCGAATACGTGGGCATCGAACCCGCTCCCGCCCTCGCCAACATGGAGAACCTCACCTACGACCGACTCCACTCCGACGGCGAAAAAGTACTCTACCCCACCTTCGTGACCATCGGCGACCGCCCCGACATCAACGGCTCGGAAACCCTCCTCACCATCCGCTTCCGCGCCAAAAAGAAAGTCGCCGCCCCCGCCGCCGACACCTTCATCCTCACCGACAAACTCCTCCGCACCAAATAACCCCGAAAATCCCCCCAACCTAACCAAACATGGAGCTGTCTAAACTTGTTAGACAGCTCCTTTTTTATGGGGGTGGACATGGTTGCTTGGGGGCGGCATGCGTCCTCGCATGCCGGAAATATCACCCAAAATATCTGTCGCCCAAATGATTACAGACACGCGAGGACGCGTGTCGCCCCCAAGAAAAGAGAAGCCGTCTAAACTTGTTAGACAGCCTCATGTTTTTAATAAAATCTCCTTCAATTTGAACTGTCGCAAAATTTGCGACAGCTGGAAAACCATCAAGTAAAGCAACACATCGAAATACGACTCTCATAGTGAAATCAAAATTATAGTTAAAAAACGTTAAACGTCTATATCCACTGCGAATAACTCCGTATCTTTGTACCCTATAATAACAATCAAAAAACAACTAACACATCTTCCACACATTTATGAAAAAACTATTACTCACCCTGCTAACGGCAGTCGTCTCCTTTGCGGCTTCCGCAGAGAGCATAGTAGCCACCTTTACCAAAGATAATTGGTCTGGAGTTTCAAACTACACAGCTACGTTAACATCCACAGACGGACAATGGCAAACCATCAATTTTAATAATAATAGTTTTAACAACGGATGGTCATACATCAAATGCGGCAGTAAAAATGCCACCACCACGGGTACAATACAAACTGCCATTGCTCGTCCTGAAAAAATCAATGAAGTAGTTGTTACAGTTGATGCAGTTGCTAATGGCTCCGCAACAGCAGCTCTTTCCATATCATCTGATGGCACAAATTGGACTGAAAATTCCTCAGTTTCCTCTGTAAAAGCAGGCGATTTAAAATTTACAATTGCTGCCCCCCAAACAAATCTCTACTATAAAGTTGACTTTGTTTGTAAAAACACATCAACAAAGACAAATGGTGTTGTTCAAGTTTCAAAGTTTACCCTCAACTACGACGCCGATGCTCCGGTTGACCCCGACAAAGAACCCGCTGGTCTTGATTACGAAACCACTGAGTTCACCGTTGAGGCTGGTAGCTCATTCACAGCTCCTACCCTCACTAACCCCAACGGTCTCACCGGTATTACCTACACCTCAAGCAACACAAACGTTGCTACCGTTGACGCAGAAAATGGTACTGTTACTCTGACTGGAGTTGCCGGCTCAACCACCATCAAAGCAACCTTCGACGGTAACGAAGCCTATGCTGCCGGTTCTGCCTCCTACACCATCAACGTCACCCCCGCTCCTTACCACAACCTCAAAGACCTCGTTTCCAACGGTCAGGATAAAGAAAATATCACCGCCGTTGGCAACTTCGCCGTTCTCTATCAGTCAAGTGACAAAAAATACATGATTGTAACTGACGGAACAAGCAACGCATTGGTATATGGCTTGACAACTGCCTACGAAATTGGCACTGCGATTTCAAAAATCGAAGGCACCGTATCAATCTACAACGGCTTATTTGAACTTACTAATACCAAGATAACCGAAGGCGGCGAAGGCGCAACCTACACCCCTTATGAAATTACATCCGCTACCGGTGTTAACTACGATAAATATGCTTTCGATGAAGTAATCGTCAAAGGAGCTACAATCACTGCAAACGATCTCATCTTTGCAAACGGCGAAATTGCCACACTGTATGACCGTTTCGCCATCGGATACTCAAACGCTGAAAATGTAACCGTAACCGGTTTCGTTTGGATTTACAGTACCTCTAAGGGTGGTACCACACATCAGCTCTGCCCCATCAGCGTCGAAGCTGCTCCCGTTGACCCCGACAAACAGCCCGCCGGTCTCTCATATAGCGCAGCTACAGCCGAAGTAATCCTCGACTACACCACCTTCGTAGCTCCCACACTTGATAACCCCAACAACCTGACCGTTACTTACGAATCTTCAAACGAAGATATCGCTACAATTAACGCAAACGGTAACGTAACCTTAACTGGCGCAACCGGTACAACCACCATTAAAGCCATCTTCGAAGGCAATGACGAGTTCGCTGCTCAGACCGTTTCCTACACCCTCACCGTAAAAGAAATGGAAGCCTGCGCCACCCCGGTCATCACCCCCACCTCAATCTACGCCGGCGAATCCATCACCATCACCTGCGCCACCGAAGGTGCCACCATCCGCTACACCCTCAACGGCGGCGAAACCGTTGAATACACTGCTCCCATCGTATTCGACACCGTAGGTGACTACACCATCACCGCAACCGCAACAAACAACGGCTACAAACCCAGCGCAAAAGCCACCGCAACCATCACCGTCAGCGAAAAACCCTTAGCCGATAATGACCTCAACAAGGATAGCTTCAAGATGTCAGGCACATCATACGCCACATATACATACAATAGTACTATTACTGGTGTAACATATGCTGCAAAAGCAAGTGTAAACAATGGTATACAAATTAATTCAGGCAAAAGCGGTAATTCCATTAATACAGGCTTAATCATTACGGAGAATCCTAATGGTTTAATAATCGACAAAGTTGTTATTAAGACTGCTGCTGATGCTTCCGAAAAGCTTTCCGTATTAGTAAGTAACACCCCCGGTGTCCTCACAGTAAATGCCACTGCAGCTAATGCATCTGTAAAATTCCCGGATGAAGCGACTACAATTTCAGTTTCATCCACCGTAGCTGAAGATAATACCTTAACATTCATTCCGAAAGGTCATTATTGCTATTTCCTGATTAAATCTAACGGAGCAGTCCAGATAACATCATTTGATGTATATTACAGAGAGGCAACTATCCCTGTTACGCCTGCCATCTTGATCAATGGCGAAACAATTGCACCTGACACTGAATACGACCTTGAAAGAGGCTCAGTAACCGTAACCCTGACCGCCGAAGAAGGTCACCACATCTACCACAAGCATATTCCCACCGTAGTCGCTGCTGCTGACTATTACTTTGATGGTGAAGATGACGGCTTCACCAAGGTTGAGAACCATACAACTGACGTTACTATCAACAAAAACGGCACTCTGACCTTCTACGCACATCACCCCGGGACCAACCTCAAGAGCGAGCCGGTATCAATCAACTTTGTCAATGACATCACCACCTCAATCAGCGAAATCGAGGCTGCTGGCAAGGTTGAATACTTCGACATGCAGGGTCGTCGCGTAGCTGCTCCCGCAAACGGCATCTTCATCCGCCGCGAGGGCAACGCCGCCACCAAGGTCCGCCTCTAACCGACCCCTACCCTCCCTCATTGCTTGGGGGCGGCATGCGTCCTCGCATGCCGGTAACATCACCCTAAAACATCTATCGCCCAAACAATTACAGACACGCGAGGACGCGTGTCTCCCCCAAGCAAAGCGCGAACAAAATCAGACAATCGGACTCCCGAGTTCTCTGAGTTCTCCGAGTTCTCCGAGAACTCCCCAAAAAAATCACCCCGAAGGCTTGTAGCTTTCGGGGTTTTTATTTACCTTTGCTCCATGACTGAATTCCTCCCGCAGAAAGGGTTTTACAAAAAGCTCCGCGCCTTTCAGGTTGCGGAGATTATCTATGATATCACCTATATCTTTACCCAACGCTTTCTGACTAAAGGCGACCGCACCATCGACCAGATGGTTCAGGCGGCAAGAAGCGGCAAGCAAAACATTGCCGAAGGGAGTGCTGCCGGCTCAACCTCAAAAGAGACTGAGATAAAGCTGACCAACGTAGCTAAAGCGAGCCTGCAGGAGCTCCTTATTGACTATGAGGATTACCTTCGCGTCCGCGACCTTGACATCTGGAGTAAAGATAGCCCCAAAGCGCGTCAAACACGCGAATTTTGCGCCAAATGTCATGACTCGAAAGTATATCGCGAAGCTGTAAAGATTCGCACTGATGAGACGGTAGCCAATATTGCCTTAATCCTTATTCACCAAGCTGACTATCTGTTAGAACGGTTAATCGAGCGGCAGAAAGCAGACTTTCTCCGCGAGGGCGGCATACGCGAGCAGATGACCCGCGCCCGCCTCGACGCCCGCCGCAAATAAAAAACGCGGAGCCCTCAGAGAATTCCGAGTTCTCCGAGGGCTCCGAGGGCTCCTCAAGGCTTTTACCGCCGTCCGCCGGGACCGCCGGGACCGCCGAAGCCGCCGCGGGGAGGACCTTGGCGCATGAAGTCGTCGCCGCCAGTCGAGGGAGCCTTGCCGCCGGCAAAGGTCGAGAACTTATAGGTAAACGTAGCCATCACGTAGCGACCCAGAACGTTGCGGCTAACGTCCGAAATAGCCTGAGCGGTCTCGGAGCGGCTGATGCTCTGACGCTGGTTCAGCAGGTCGTAGCCCTTGATGGCAAAGGTTGCGTTCTTCCCCCGGAGGAACATATAGCTCACGGAGGCGTTGAGCATCCACTCGTCGCGGTCATAGCCGGAAGTATAGCCGCTGTTGGCGGTATAAGTCATGTCGGCAGCCAGCACAAGGCCGAAGCGTGAATACCATGTGCCGTTAAACGAGCCGCCATAAGAGTGGATGGTCGAGTTGGGCGACGTAGCGTTTGAGTTGGAATTATACTGGAGGCTATAGCGCGGACGCAGCTCCAGTTCGAGGTCGGAAGGACGGAACGCAAAGGCAAAGCTCTCGTTGAAGAAGGTTTTGCCGGAGATATTCTTCTCGCCTGAGATGAAACCTACGGTCTGCTGATAGCTCACACCGAGGTTATTATTGAACGTAAAGAGCTTTGAAGAACCTAACGGGCGCGAGAATACGGAGAACATATTCGCGCTCCAGTTACCGTCGACATTCTCGTAGGTAGTATATCTGCCGCCGGTCTCGCGGTTGGTAATCACATTGGTAGCGATGGCGTTCTGCGAGTATGATGCGCGACCCATCACCATGATTGACTGCTGACGGTCAGTGTCAAATGTCTGGAAGCGCAGATTGAGGTTATGAGAGAACGAGGGCTTCAAGTCCGGATTACCCTGAATGATATTCATGGGGTCAGACGTGTCCGTAACGGGCTGCAGCTGAGCGATTGAGGGCTGCGAGGAGCGTCCGTTATAGAAAGCGTTGAGCGACGTCTGCTTAGAGAACTTATAGTTAAAGCGGGCAAAGGGAGCGAAGTTGTAGACCCACTGCGAGACATTCTTGGCGGAATTGGTCAGGTTGTCAGACTTGCTCATCTGCGGGTTGAAGCTCAGACCGGCATTGAGGGTATATTTGGAGTTAACCTTCTTGTAACCCACGCGCACCGACTGATTGAAATAGTCATTGCGGAAGCGGTTTGAATTCTCCGGGTCGTAGACAAGGTCGCCAAGACCTGACCAGCGGCTGTCGAGCCCGAAGATGCTCCAGTCGTTGACATGGAGCTCAGCTGCCTGCTCGGGCGTCAGGTAGTCATTGAGCGGGTCGTGGTTAACGATTTTATCGGCATTGTTCCATCGATAGTTCATCATATAAGAGAACTCGAGGAAATTACCCTTCTTTACGTCGCCTACGGGCTCGACCCAGCTCAGGCGGGCGTTCACGCCGTTGTTCCATGTATGGTTGGTGATATACTGATAATCTTCATAGAACGAGCCATACTCGTTGACACCCTCAATCGCCTCGATTACGCGGTTGAGGTCCCAGTAAGCATTGCGGCTCCAAGCGGTCTCCTTTTCGTGGACATTCGAGAGCGAATAGTTGCCGCTTATGGAGAATGAACGTCCGGGATGGGACTTCACCTTATGGTTGTAAATCAAACGACCGCTGAGCTCGAAGGAGTTACCGTGGCTTTTGCCGATGTTGCGGCTGTTGGAGATATCTCCGGCATCGTCATAGTTATGTCCCGTCGAAAGGCTGCGGCTGTCGTTGATATTGACCGAAACGTTGGGGCGGAACTCGAGGGTATTGAACGAGTCGGGGTCCCACTTCATGCGGAAACCGCCACGAACGTTGTGCCCCTTGTCCCATGAGCGGGAAGAATTGTCGTCATACGTATTGCCGTCGCGCAGCAGGTTGGTGCGGTGGGTTTTCGACGTGTTGTAGCGGTCATTGTGGGAGTACAGCAGCTCGCCGCCCACACGGATAACCTTGTTGCCCACATTGAAATTGAAGCCGAGGCTCTGGGTAGTGTTTATACCCGTGGTGCCGCCAAAACGACGGAAACGCTGACCGTTATTGTCGGTAAAGCCGGCGTCGTTGATATTATTGGCGTTACCTAAAAGGGTAAACTGGTTGTTATTGACAAAGCGGTTGACAATGAACGCGCCCTTATAGGTGTCGGAGGTGCCGTAGCCGCCCTCTGCCTGACCGAACCAGCCGTTTTTCATGCCCGGCTTGACGGTAAGGTTAATGACCATCTCATCCTCGCCGTCGTCCACACCGGTCATGCGGGCAAGGTCGCTCTTGCGGTTGATTACCTGAGCGTTCTTAATCATGTTGACCGGGATATTCTTCGACGCCACTACCGGGTCATCGCTGAAAAACTCCTCGCCGTCAATCAGGATTTTCTTGACTGACTGACCCTGAGCCTTGATGGAGCCGTCGCTATCCACCTCGACGCCCGGCAGACGCTTCAGCAGGTCGCTGACCACTGCGTTAGGCGGAGTGGTATAGCTCGAGGCGTTATACTCGATGGTATCCTCCATCACCTTGATAGGCGTAGCGACACCTATGGCGGTAGCCTCTTTCAGAACGATGCTCGACTCGCGTAGCTTGAGCGAATCGAGCGTAACGGTAGCTGAGCCGGAGGTCACGCGCAGAGGCTTGACCTCATCGAAATAGCCAATGTAGGAAGCCTTGACCAGATAACGACCCGGCTTCACATCAGCCAGCGTAAAACCGCCGTCAACGTCACAGGCGGCAGCATTCACAAACGTAGAATCCTTGTCGGCACGCAGCAGGCGCACTGTGGCCTGCGGGAGCCCCTCTCCGGAAAGGTCGGTAACCACGCCTTTCACAACTGCGGCCGAAACGCCCATCGTTCCGGCCAGCAGCAACACAATCACATAAAAAAATCGTTGTAACATAGATAAAAAGCAACTTACTTACACCCCTTAGACGCCCCTCCCCCCAAAAGGTTTAATCCCCCCTCAAAAAATTTCACTCCGACAGGTCAGACCCGTCAGACCAGTCAGACCAGTCGGACTCGTCCTCCTCGTCATCCCACTCCTCCTCATCGGGTTCCGGCGCGGTAGGCTCGAAAATGAAATTGTCCTCCTCGCTGACGCGATGGTGACCGTCAAGGGGGCGATGGGTGATATTGCTGAGCTGTAACTGATTGCTCTCATCCGTAATCTCTGCCCAGAGCATATCCTTAAGCTCGGTCAGCCCCATCCCGGTCACGGCGGAAATGAACACATGAGGCACACCCTCGGGGAGCGTCTTGGCTATCTCCGCCTTCAGCTCATCGTCGAGCATATCTGACTTGCTGATGGCGAGCACGCGCGGCTTGTCAGCCAGCTCGGGATTAAAGCGCGTCAGCTCGCCGAGCAGGATTTCATATTGCGCCACAATATCGTCGGCATCGGCAGGAACCATGAAGAGCAGCACGGCGTTGCGCTCAATGTGGCGCAGGAAGCGCAGACCAAGTCCCTTGCCCTCGCTCGCGCCCTCGATAATTCCGGGGATATCAGCCATCACGAAAGAGCGGTTGTCGCGATAAGCCACGATACCTAACTGAGGCTCCATAGTGGTAAACGGATAGTCGGCAATCTTAGGCTTTGCCGCGCTCACCGCGGAGAGCAGGGTCGACTTGCCGGCATTGGGGAAGCCTACCAGACCTACATCGGCAAGCAGTTTGAGCTCGAGGATAACCGTGCGCTCAACCGCGGGCTCGCCGGGCTGGGCATAGCGCGGAGTGCGGTTGGTCGACGTGGCGAAATGCCAGTTGCCAAGACCGCCTTTGCCGCCGCGAAGAAGGTAAACCTCCTGACCGTCATCGGTAACCTCGGTCAGATACTCGCCGGTTTCGGCGTCAAACACCACCGTACCACACGGAACGTCAATAATTCTGTCCTCGCCGTCCTTGCCGAACGAGCGTCCCGCGCCGCCGCTTTCGCCGTTGGTTGCGAACACATGACGCTGATAGCGCAGCGGAAGCAGCGTCCACATATTGCGGTTGCCGCGAAGAATAACATGACCGCCGCGACCGCCGTCGCCGCCGTCAGGACCGCCTTTCGGCACATACTTTGCACGATGGAAATGACGCGACCCCGCGCCACCTTTGCCTGAACGGCACTGTATCTTAACGTAATCTATAAAATTTGATTCTGCCATATTCGTTGAGTGTTATAAACTACTAACAATTTTCGCCCGCAGTTAGTTTCATCAGCTCCTGCGCCTGACGGAAATCCGCGGGAGTACCGATATCGAGCCAAAAGCCCGAAATCGGGAAATGACCCACCTTTGAACCGTTTCTGATAGCCTCCTCAATAAAATCGGGCGCATCAAGACGCTCAGCCTTCAGATTGCGGAGCAAATCGCTGCGGATAAGGTAAATACCGCCGTTGGCATAATGAGTGTACGTAGGCTTTTCCTCAATACCGGTAACACGGTCGCCCTCGGTAGTCAGAATGGCAAAAGGAATGCTGACGGTGTGGGAAATCGTCGCAATAGTAATGTCATTGCCCTGTTTTTCGTGATGGAGATAGAAATCCTCGAGCGAAATATTGGTCAGCAGGTCAGAATTCATCAGCAAAGTGGTCGGCGCACCCTCCGACGGAAGCATCGCGCACGCCCCGATGGTTCCGAGCGGCTCCGTTTCGCGCACACACTTAACCTCCGTACCCTTGAAATGCGCCTCAATCTGCTCGCCCAAGTAGCGGACCGACACGGTGATATCCTCCACCCCGGCGCGCCGCAAAGCGTCGATATTGCGGTCAATAATCGGCATGCCGCCCACCTCAAGCAGCGGCTTGGGCGTCTTGTCGGTCAGCGGACGCAGACGCTCGCCCCGTCCGCCTGCCATCAGCATGGCGCGCAGCGGCAGCCGCGTGGTCTGCCGCCTGAGGTCGATTATGCGGCTTATGCGTCCGTCGGCATCGACCACGGGAAGAAGGCGGATGCCAAGGGCGCGCGCCGCACGAATTTCTGACGCGGTCATGTCCGCGCTGAGTGAGCGGAAATTACGGTGCATTGCCGAGGCTACAGGCGCGGAAAGGTCCGGCGCGGAAAGTAGGGCGCGGCGAACGTCGCCGTCGGTCAACGTGCCCTGCAGCTTCCCGTCAGAGTCAACGGCAAGGAGGGTCATCGCGTCGCCGCTGAGCGCGTTCAGTGCCGCCAGCGCGTCGCGCAGGGTGGCTTCTGTTGAAATCAGGTGCTTATCCATTCTGATTTTGTATTTTCAGTTCGGCAATCTGCCAGTCAAGTGGTGTATCAAGGTCAAGGGAGCGTTCGGCGGGCATCACCACCGGCACCCTGCGCATCATCCGCCCAATTTCCATCTCGCGCAGGCGCGAGGGCGTAATGACATAAACGGCACCGTTGAGCTGCCAAGCGGGCGGCGCATCCTGACGGCGCGTCAGCGTCCCCTCTCCCTTGCTGATGCGCAGAAAACCCTCTGCCGAGGTCTCGAAACAGTCATAATATGGATTGCAGGGCGCGGGGCGCACAGTCACCGCCATGTCTATTTCAGGCGTCCACGCGTCTATGGCGGCGCGCACGTCGGCAACGGAGCGCATGGGCGACGTGGGCTGGAGCAGCACCACGCAGTCGTAATCCACTCCGCGACGCTCAGCCTCCGCCATTGCGTCGAGCATCACCTCGCGCGAGCCCGCCGTGTCGGTCGCCAACTCCGCCGGGCGCATGTGGGGGCGCGAAATTCCCGCGCGGCGCGCAACGTCAGCAATCTCCTCCGAATCGGTCGTGACAATCACGTTTTCCGCCTCGCTCAGCGACAAAGCGGTCTCGATTGACCACACAATAAGCGGTTTTCCGGCAAAAAGCTTGATGTTTTTCCCCGGAATGGACTTCGAACCGCCACGGGCGGGTATAATAAACAGCGGCTTCATAGGTCGTGGAAACTTTTGGGTTTACGTAATTCCTCTATCGGCGTCTCGGCTATCAGCGTGACTATACGCTCAAGAGTGTCCTCGCGGAAGTACGGATTGGAAACCCCGGAGCAGTCCATAGCCAGTGCGCGGCGGATAGCGGCGGCTATCTCGCGGCGGTCGGCGCGGCAGTTTATCACGGACTCGGCGGCAATGCGGCGCGCCTGACGGTTGCCTATGTTGACCGTAGGGATACCCGCCGACGGCACTTCGATTATGCCGCTCGAGCTATTACCCACCACTGCGCGCACGCATCGCAAAGCGGAAAAATAGCGCGATGCACCAAGCGACGGCACAATTTTGACGCGACCGGCATTTTTTTGAGCGAAATCGGTAATTTCCGTTATGATTTCGTCACCTCCGGGGTCATTATTGGGATATGTAATCAATATTTTTGACTCGGGAAACTCACTCAGCGCGTCAAACGTAGCCTCGGCGAGTGCCTTAGGCGAAATATCGCCGAGAGTCTCGGGATGGAGTGTCACCAGCAGCGCGGAGTCGCCGAAAGTCCAGCCGAGGTCGCGCTCAAGCTCCGCACGACTCATCGCCGCGCGTGGCGCAACCCCTATCGCGCCGACATTATGAACCCTTGCGGGAGCCTCGCCAAGCTGAATTACGCGGCGGCGATACGGCTCCGTTGCCGTCAGATGGAGCGACGCGAGCTTTGTGATGGCGTGGCGGAACGAATCGTCAAACGCCCCCTCCGTAAGCTCGCCGCCATGGAGGTGAACAATAGGCACGCGCAGCAGCACCGCAGCCTCGGCTATCGCCAGAGTCTCAAAACGGTCGCCAAGCACCACGAGCAAATCAGGCGCGACATCCCCAATCACCTTCGCGGCTGAGCTCAGACTCTCGCCCATAGCCTGCGCGGTTTCCAACGGAGTGGTGAATCCCACGGGCATCGGCGCGATAATCGGCTCAAAGCCGGCAGCGCGCACCGCACTGAGCGTATTTCCGCGCTTCGCATCAAGGTGCATGTTGGTCGCCATCACCTCCACGCGGCAGTCCGCGCGTCGGACCAGTCCGCACGCTATCGGCGCAAGTAGCCCCCAGTCGGCTCGGGTAGTTGTGGCAATGAGAATCTTACGCATATACTATATAAGGTATCAGGACAAAAACGGAGCGATTGACGCGATATAGGGATAACGGGGCGTGATGACCGACGCGAGCGACGCGACCGCCGGAGGAATCGAAGCGAGAAAATGCTCCTTGCGCTCCCAGCGTCCGCGAAATCCATACGCACCCAGCACCTGCAGCAGCCGGAAAATGACAAAAGTGGGCAGCACGCGGCGGAACTGCGCTTCATCCATCCCGGCAGCGACACAATAGCGCGAAATCATCCGGTCACGCAACTCAGGCGAGAAATTCGCGCGCGCCTGCCATAGAAACGACGCAACGTCGTAATAAACGGGTCCGAGACGTCCGCCCTGAAAGTCGATAAGCGCAGGCTCATCTTTATCATTAATCATGACATTGCGACTCTGGAAATCGCGAATCATGAACGCTTTCGGCTCTGCCGACAGCAAATCATCGGCAAGACGCTCGAAATCATCCTCGAGGGCAGGTTCGTCTATATTTAGACCGGGAACGGTCTTCAGGAAGCAATATTTGAAATAATTGAGGTCCCACATAACCGAACGGCGGTCCATTGACGCCACCGGATAGCAGCGGGAATAGTCTATATCCCTGACCGAATGAACGCGCGCAAGCAAATCCATTGACTTGGCTATCAGGTCCGTGCGGTCAAGCATATCGAAAAGCGAGCGCGTGCCGACGGAGGTCTGCAGATATGCCATCGAATCAGGACTGACCGCAACGACGCGGGGCACATTCACCCCCGCCGCGCGAAACTGCCCGGCGAGATAGATAAACGCCTCATTTTCAGCCCTGACAGTTCCCTCGGTCGCAATCAACTCAAGACCGGAGGAGAAACGCAACCGCCAGTAGCGACGGTTGCTGCCCGAGCCGTTTATAGGGTCTGCCGACACGAGTTCGACATCCCACGGAAGCAAATCTTTAATTGCCTGCGGAAGCATAGAGGCGTTCGCGCGCGGCAAGTACCCGCTCGTCGGTTATATAATCATCATAATCCATCATCTTGTCGATAATTCCGTTAGGAGTCAGCTCGATGATGCGGTTGCAGACGGTCTGGATAAACTCATG
Source organism: uncultured Bacteroides sp. (assembly GCA_964586765.1). GTDB lineage: Bacteria > Bacteroidota > Bacteroidia > Bacteroidales > Muribaculaceae > UBA3263. The sequence continues at coordinate 31,533 of CAZPHN010000018.1, read as the reverse complement.
GTCATGGCTCGACATGAGGATATTCCCCTTGAATGCCTGAAGGGTGTTATTGAACGCCTGAATGGACTCGAGGTCAAGATGGTTTGTCGGCGAGTCCAGTATCATGGTGTTGGCGTCGCGGAGCATCATGCGTGCAATCATACAGCGCATTTTCTCTCCACCGGACAGAACCGATGCCTTTTTGAGCACTTCCTCGCCAGAAAAGAGCATTTTTCCAAGGAAACCCTTTAGATAGATTTCGCTCGAATCATCGGAGAACTGACAAAGCCAGTCAACAAGGTTCATGTCCGTGTTGAAATACTCGGAATTGTCAAGCGGCAGATACGCCGTGGTGATTGTCTGACCCCACTCGTAGGTTCCCGCGTCGGGCTGACGGCGTTCGTTGATAATTTCGAAGAGGGCGGTCATGGCGCGCGGGTCGTGTGAGAGAAATGCGACCTTATCGCCCTTCTCAATCTGGAAGTTCACGTCGGAGAAAAGCACTTCGCCGTCAACTGATGCTGAAAGCCCCTTGACCTCCAGAATCTTGTTGCCGGGTTCGCGCGAGGGGGTGAAGATAATTCCCGGATAGCGGCGCGAAGAGGGCTGGATTTCTTCCACATTGAGCTTTTCAAGCATCTTTTTACGCGAAGTGGTCTGTTTTGACTTCGCCACATTGGCTGAAAAACGCTGGATGAACTCCATAAGTTCCTTGCGCTTCTCCTCCGCCTTCTTGTTCTGCTGCTGTTGCTGGCGCAGGGCAAGCTGTGATGACTGATACCAGAAGGAATAGTTGCCGGCAAAAAGCTGCATCTTGTTATAGTCAATGTCGAGCGTGTGCGTGCAAACCGAGTCGAGGAAGTGACGGTCGTGGCTCACAACGAGCACCGTGTTCTCAAATTTCGAAAGATAATCCTCAAGCCATGCCACGGTATCGAGGTCAAGGTCATTGGTCGGCTCGTCAAGGAGCAGGTTGTCGGGATTGCCGAACAATGCTTTTGCCAGCAGGACACGCACTTTTTCGTTACCTGACATATCTTTCATCAGCATCTGGTGCTTGTCTTCCTTAATTCCGAGACCGGAAAGAAGCGCGGCGGCGTCACTTTCAGCATTCCAGCCCTCCATCTCGGCAAATTTCTCCTCGAGTTCGGAAGCGCGTATGCCGTCCTCATCGCTGAAATCAGGTTTGGCGTAGAGGGCATCCTTCTCCTGCATGATATTCCAGAGCACTGTGTGACCGCGCATTACTGTTTCGAGTACCGTACAGTCATCAAACTTGAAGTGGTCCTGCTCAAGCACGCTCATGCGCTCGCCGGGACCTTGGGTAATAGTTCCGTGTGTCGGAGAAAGCTGGTCAGACAGTATGCGCATCAGGGTGGACTTGCCCGCTCCGTTTGCGCCGATAATCCCGTAACAGTTTCCGGGAGTAAATTTCATATTGACATCCTGAAACAGAACGCGCTTTCCAAACTGCATTCCGAGGTTATTGACTGCAATCATATCTTTTTTACTGAATTTTTACGGTTTAGAGAGGGCAAAGTTACGAAAATTTCCGCAATTTAACGTAACTTTGCGCCATGAAAGAGGAAGTTATCGGACGCTTTGCGCCATCACCTACGGGGCGTATGCACTTAGGCAATGTGTTTGCCGCATTGCTGTCGTGGGCGGACGCCAAAAGCCGTGGCGGACGCTGGATTTTGCGCCATGAGGACCTCGACCCGCAACGCTCGCGCGCCGAATACGCCCTGCAGATTGAAGATGACTTGGCTTGGCTCGGACTTGAACCTGACGGCGAACCCACTTACCAAAGTCGCCGCCATGACCGTTATGTGCAGATGCTCAGCCGCTTGCGCGAAACCGGTCTCCTATATCCCTGCCGATGTACCCGCGCCGACATACTTGCTACTCAAGCTCCCCACCAGAGCGACGGGCGCGTCATTTACGGCGGACGCTGCCGCCCCGCTTCCCTGCCCGATTTCTCTCCTGAGCCTGCCGACAAACACTCCCTGAGGCTTTATGTCCCCGACCGCGAAATCAGGTTTACGGACGGGCTCTACGGCGAGCAGCGCGTCAACCTTGCTCGCGAATGTGGCGATTTTATAGTTCGCCGCGCCGACGGAGCGTGGGCATACCAGCTTGCCGTAGTTACCGACGATGCGGAAATGGGCGTTACGCGCGTAGTGCGCGGAAGCGACCTTCTTCTCTCCGCAGCCCAACAGATTTACCTCTACGACCTTTTAGGGCTTAAAGCCCCGGAGTTCATGCATATCCCCTTGCTTTGCAACTCCTCGGGTCAACGCCTGAGCAAGCGCGACAAGTCCTTATCCATGGACCAGTTGCGCATCAGCTACACCCCCTCGGACCTAATCGGCACCCTCGCCTCCTTAGCCAATATAGCACCTGATGCCACCCCACTCACCCCGCACGAATTCCTTGCCCTCTACTCCCCCGCCAAACTCCCCGCCGTCATCGCTTTATCCCTTTGCTGAATAATTCGGAATGCGAACCCGTCCTTAACAAATGAATTTCTTCCGAGTTCGGGTCAAGCCATATTAAAAGAAAATCGCCCTGTATATGACACTCCATACAACCGGCGTAATCACCTGTCAATTGATGGGGACTATAGGTAAAAGGTATTGGCAACTCATTTTCGAGCAGCCTTAACACCTCCAAGAGGGCTGCAGTTTTTTTAGGATTATTCCTAATCCGCTTGACATCCTTCTTAAATTGCGAAGTGGGTTTCAGTTTCTTCATAAACCCATTGACTTAAACATTGATTCGACTGAGGTCGTATCAATGGACGCGACGTCACTCAAGCCAGCACGAGCCTCACGAATTGCGGCTTTAGTTTCCTCGTTAGGTTCATGATATGCGACATTAAGCAAGATACACTCAACAAAATTGTTAAGACTTCTATGTTCCCGCTTTGCCATTTCCTTGAGTCGGTCAACCAAATCCGAATTCAGGCGAAACAATGTTGCTTTCTTTTGAATTACTGCTTCCATATTGATATCAATTAGATTACAAAGTTAAAACATTTTTATATAAAAAACAATAATTCGGTCGAAAAGATTGATTTTTCGACCGAATTATTGAAAAAAGAGGGTGCTTTTAGAAGGGGAGGGAGGCGGAGAGGCGGGCGGAGGAGAGGCGCATGGTGACTTTCAGCGAGTTGAGCTCGTCGGGGAGACAATCCTCGTTGCTATACGTTACGCGGAAGGCGGAACCGCCATCCAATGGGACGACTTTTATGCGTGACGCACATTCCGACGTAACCTCCGGAACCTTGCCCGTAACGAAAGGCTTACCTCTCAGCTCCGTGCGGACTATAAACTCATTTTTACCTTCGGTCTGCTCTCCCGTAAGCGTTACCATCTTGAAGAGGTCGCTATAACGCTGCAACAAAGTCGCAGTCTGCGTCTTTCTGACGGAATCAAAGAAATACTCCTCGAGCGACTTCAAAGCCGCAATCGCTTCGTTAATCTGCTCCGTAGAATTGACCTTATCAATAACGGCACTGTAATGGTCATATTCCTCCTGCTTGGTACGGTCATACTGGTCAAACTCCCACCTCATCCTGATGAGGTCCTCCTCAGGTAGCGGATACAGAACGGTAAGAAAATACAGACTTTGCTTGGATTTCTTGTTTTCACGCAGTTCCCAGTATTGTCCGACAGCCTCCGACAGCGATATGCCCTTCATAAACGGAAGGTTTGCCGCAGCCACCTCGAAACTGCTCATATACTCCTCATTGAATGTAACTTTATCGTTAGCAACGATGTTGCTTTCGGTCTGAGTGGAGACTGACTTGACATTGACCGCCACAGCCTGAATCAAAGAATGTAACAAGGATTTTTCGACCAGACTGCGCGCCTCCTGCAGCGACGGAGCTTCGGCAGAAACCATCAACATTCCGTCATCCAATCCCCTGTTCAGCCATGCCGGCGGGTTCTTTTCCGACTTTTTGAGCGTTTTCCAGTTGTCAGCCACCGCAAAAACCGGGAAGACCAACGAAATCAAAGCCGCGCATAGCAGTCCACGAATGAAAGAGCCGTTCATTTCACCTTATCTTTTACAATTACGTTTCTCAACTCCATGTTACAGTCACCAATGTGGATTTCCACAAACGGGACCTTGCCGGGATTGGAGTACACGTTTTTAATGTACAACTGGAGGTTAACCGGCACGTCATACGGGTAGTCATGATAGTTATCATCACTGAAAAACTCCTCATATTTCCCGCCGTTGGCGGCGATGGCGCGCTCAATGCAGGTATAAACCCTGTTGCGCTGGGTGCGCTTGGTGTTTTTGACGCTCAAATCAAATACTATGCAGCGTGTGGAGGCTTCATAGACGCATGAATTCACTTTCGCATCCCAGCCGGGCTGCGAGAAATAGATTTCACACTCCTCCCCTGAGTCCGATTCCGGGTCCGAGTCCGGGTCACTATTTTCGGCGATGGGTTTGGGAGAGTCAGGCGACGTAACTAAAACCGGTAGAATAAGCAACACCGTGTCAGGCTGTTCGGGAACCTCATAAATTTCAGGGTGGGTCTGACCGTAAGCAAACACGTTTTTACGCGCATTCCTGACAAAACGGACATAAGCGGCATCGGTCGGTTTGATTGACTTGACAAGCAGCTTGACCACATCGTCGTCACTTCCGTTCTTGGCTGCGGCATTCAGCGGCACCGTGGTGTTGTAAAACACTGCGTCGGTATATCTGTGGCGCGCAGTGAGCGAAAGTTCACCTTCAACGGCAGTTACGTTGCGCACAAGTCCCTCCGTAGAGTTCTCAGCCATGACATTCACAACCGGCTCTACCACAAACACATCCAATTTACCGGAAGCTCCGGCTCCGCAGCGACCCAGAATCTGCACAACCTTATTTTCGAGCATCTTGCCCGTTTCCTTCGAAAGTTTGTTCTTCTTAGGCAACCTGACTCCGAACATGATTTCAGACTCATCGGCAGGCAGACGCGTTTCTACCGCATCTTCTTCCTGTGCCGTCACGGCGACACAGGACATCAAGACCGCGAAAACCGCAAGTAAAATCCGTCTCATCATTCTATCGTTATTACAAGTTTCTGACCCAGAGAAACCACGCTCACCTTATACTCGCCTCCAAGCTTATTGCGGAGGAAGCGGCGAAGGGCTGAGGTGAAGTTCTCAATTCTGTACGAACGGTTCTTATCGTTGTCCCACAGCGGAATATTAAGATTTACCTTAATATACTTATCAGTGCTGAGCGACATATCGCATACTCCCTTAAACGAATTTTCGCGAATCCACTCGTAAAGGTCTTCTTTGAATTCCGAACCGTCGGCAGGTGATTCCAAATCGAAATCCCAATCCGATACGGACTCCGACAGGTTAAAATCAAGAGTCATGCGCCGTCCCTCGGCAGCCATAGTATTAAACGCTTCGCCAAGCTTTGAGAAAAATTCGGGAGCCACCTTATCGAGAGCCTTGTCAACTATAATTGCCGGATCGGAAATATGATAGAAACCGCTTGTAAAAGTCTCCGAAGCCAAAACCGCCTCGGTCTGCTTCTCGACGGCACGGACCGAAACATCCGCGCCACAGGTATTGTTACGTTCCTTGACAGAGATATCCATCTTCACCACGATATCGCCGGGCATCTCCTGAACTATCTGCGTCTTGACGTCGGTCTGCGCGCCGCTGCGGAGAATATCATCAGTCTTTGAGTTCTCGACGGCGGTACGGAAATCGCGGGTAACGAAACCATTGTCAGAGAAAAGCTTGGTCAGCTTATTCACTCCCGCCTTATATGCGGGGTCCTTCTGCAGCAGCTCTCCCATCTTGTCTAATCCGGTTATCTCGCCGTTGGTTTCCGGAATAACCACGATTACGGGACGTATCGCAACCTTAGCCACAGGCATTTCCTTCTTGGTGTCCGCCCATGCATGGTTCATGGCGAGGTCATGCTTCGCCACATCCTTTTTCAGTGACTCCACGTTCAGGCTGACCTCATAGGTCAACTTGCGCATGCCGTTATACTTCATTTCGGCTGTCTTTACCGGCTTTCCGGAAAGGAACATCATATAACGCTGCGATGAAATCAAGCGTCCCTCATAAGCCTTGTCGGGAACCGACAGCATGGGCTGACCGTTATTAAGTCCGCTGACACCGTCGTTCAGTATGGCTGAGACCGTTGAACGGATAGCCTGTTCTTCGGCATCCTTGCCCGCCTTGGGAGCGGCAATTACCGTTTTGAAAATGACATCAGAACCTGACTGACGTTCCATCGTAACCTCGGCAGCCGAGCCTTGGGCATATGCACCAAGAGCCGCAACCGTCATTACGACAGCTGCGGCACCTCGTAGAATTGAATTAAATATCGACATCTTGTTTATCTCCTTCTTGTCTTTGAAGTGACGATAATGGTCTGACCGCCATCATGGGCTTCCTTGATTTCAGCTCCGCCCTTTTTCACCTTGCAGAGAGAAATATCCTCGCCGGCAACTTCAGCTATTTCAACCTCGCCGATGTTTTTCTGAGCCGTTTTCTTGCCAACTTTCTGAATCACCTTGACGTCAAGTCTCTGACCCTTAACGAGTCCGTCTTCAGAACCGAGAGCAACGTAGAAGGACTCAACCTCCTTTTTGTTCTTGGAATAGCTTTCAACATCCTCGAGTTCACCAATAATGGGGAATGATTCATCAACGAAATCCTTCATTGCCTTCGAAACGTCGCCCTTAATAGCTTGAACCGCCTCGTCCTCACTCTTGCTCAGAGTCTTTAAACTTGTCAGGCTGAGACCGATAATATTTTTAGGAAGAGTAAAGGTTTTTGTACCGAGAAGCGTACCGTCAATCGCATTGACAACACGGAGCGTAAAAGTCACCGTAGCGTCGTAAGTAACAGTGCCGTTGTCAAGTTTGGTAGCGGGCACGGCGAGTGAAGTGACATCACCGCTGATAAGCACATTCGCGCCCTTGGTTTTCAATGATTCGGTGGTTTCCATATCGTCGACATCAAGATTTTCCTTCAGTCGGCGAAGTTCCTCCTCGTAACGGGAACCTTCCGTAACGGCATCGATAATATTAGTGCGGTTAGTATTGTAAATACCTTCAAGAACTGCACCGCGCACAACTTCAACCCAAGCGTCCTTTACACCGGCGGTATTATCAAACTGCTGGAAATATACCGTAGTTTTCGCAGCATTCGCACCAAAAACCGATGCGACAAAAGCAATAAGCGTTAGAATTTTTTTCATATAAAAAAAGTTAAAAAAATTATATAATTCATTGTTTTGTGCAAAGATACGGAGTAATTTACCCCCCCCCAACTATTTAACACTCTTTAACTTTTCTTTACTTTCATTTAACAACAACCCAAATCTCCTCGGGCAACTTTGCTCGGGGGCGGCATGCGTCCTCGCATGCCGGTAACATCTCTATTCCTCAATTAGTTACAGGCACGCGAGGACGCGTGCCGCCCCCAAGAATATCTTCTTAATAAAAAAATTTTTTGAAAAAAGACTTGACAAGGGGCGAAAAATGTTGTATCTTTGCAAACGTTTTAACAATCACTTTTAATCTTTGACTATGAAAAAACTCGCTTCACGTAAGGATACACGCGTCATTGACCTGATGATTGCTTTCGGTCCGTTAGGCTATGGCATCTATGCCCTTTTGGTAGAATACCTGAAGGAGCGCAAGGCGTTCCGCTCGGTTGATGACATTGAGCGCATTGCCTATGAGCTTCACGCTGACGCTGAGACCTTACGCGCCGTGATAACCGATTTCAACCTTTTTGAGATAATTGATGGAGTAATCACCCATAAAGTACCTGAGCGCAAAGTTCCGGCTCCCGTGGCGGAAAAAACGGAGCTTCCTGAGAACTCTGAGTACCCTGAGAACTCCGAGATGCCGTTTGCAGCCCCTTCGGACGATGAGGCAAGTCCCGCTTCGAAACCTGTGACGTCATCATTGAAGCGACGTGAGCGTAGACGTCGTCTCAGGCTTATGGGAATGAAAACTCCATGATGTGGATTTCACTCGGTCTTGCCCGGTTAGCGACCTGCGGAGAGAGAGCGAAATTTCATTCAGCATTTAAGGGGATTTTTGAGGGTCACGGATAATAAAGACGGGCAGAGGTGCGTTATTTGGGTAGTTTACTTTGCAATGAAACTCTGCGTCAGGCTTATTAATAAACCCAATCTGTTACGTTTCGTCGGTGCACTTGCCATTGCGGCAGGAGTGTCGATGAGTTTTTCGCATGCCGGCGCACAATATTATCAATCAGAGCTTAAAGCTCCGGCAGGTCCGCTTGCGGTCAAGGCAGACACGGTGCTTCCTGACGGTACCGTCGACGTCCGACCCACCATTCCCCGCAACTATGAGGAACTGATGCAGTTAGAGTTAGCCAACGACCTGTCAACTCCTTCAAACCTCACTCATTCGGTAGAATATGACCCGCTGACGGGCAACTACGTTATTCGCTATAAGTTAGGCGACACGAACCTTACCACTCCCTTCATGCTCTCAAAGAAGGAGTATGAACAGTGGATGCTCCGGCGCACAATGCAGCAATACTGGGTCAAACGAAACGCAGAGCTGGCGCAGGAACAGAAAGACAAGCAGCCGTTCAACATCTTGGACATGAATTTTGCGTTAGGACCGCTTGAGAAAATCTTCGGTCCCGGCGGCGTATCGCTTAAAACCACAGGCTCCGTGCAGCTCAATATCGGGGTAAAAAGCAACAAGACCGACAACCCCGCGCTGAGCCTGCAGAACCGCCGCAAAACCTACTTCGACTTTGACCAGAAGATTCAGGCTGCCATTCAGGCATCGGTAGGTAACCGCCTGAGCTTCAACATGACGTATAATACCGACGCCACCTTTGACTTTGACAGCAAGAACCTCAAATTAGGCTACGAAGGCGAGGAGGACGACATTGTCAAACTTATTGAGGCGGGTAATGTTTCGATGACTACCGGCTCATCGCTGATTCGCGGCGCGCTGTCACTTTTCGGTATCAAGACCAAGCTTCAGTTCGGCAAACTGACCGTTACCGGCTTGATTTCACAACAGAACTCAGAGAGCAAGAGCGTCAGTACGAAGGGCGGCGTCCAGACCACCAAATTCAGCATCAATGCCGACGATTATGATGAAAACCGTCATTTCTTCCTCAGCCACTTTTTCCGCCGCAATTATGACCGCTTCGCCTCGAAACTCCCTTACGTACAGAGCGGAGTAAACATTACGCGCGTTCAGGTCTGGATTACGAACAAGAATAATAATTTCAATGAGTCGCGTAACCTTGTGGCTCTGATGGACCTTGGTGAGAACCAAGACCTTGCCTGCGCTTACTGGACGCCAAACATGGAGTATCAGAACCCTGCCAACGGGTCGAACAACATGCTCCAAATCCTGAAATCGCAATATCCCGACGCCAGAAACATCAACTCGGTCACTCAGGCTCTGGAGCCGCTGGCAGCAGTAGGGTTTGAAGGCGGACGCGACTATGAGAAGGTAGAATCGGCGCGCCTGCTCAGCTCAAGTGAATACACCCTGAACTCAACCCTCGGCTACATAAGCATCAAAACGAGCCTGAACGCCGACGAGGTTCTCGCCGTGGCTTACGAATATACCTATAACGGCAAGGTCTATCAGGTAGGTGAATTCAGCGACGACATCACTACGACCACTGACAACCTCTACGTCAAGATGCTCAAAAGCACCACCGTGGCTCCGAGGCTTCCAATGTGGCGACTGATGATGAAAAACGTCTATCAGATTCCGGACGCAGCCAAGATATCGGCGTCAAATTTCAAGCTACAGATTAAATATCTGAGCGACACGACCGGCACAGCTATCAATTATCTGCCGGTTCCTTCCATTGCAAACAAGACTCTGCTTCAGGTCATGAACCTTGATCGCCTTGACTCGAACAAGGAGAGTAACCCGGACGGAATGTTTGACTTCCTTGACGGATATACAATATTGCCCGCCACGGGTAGAATTATCTTCCCGGTTGCGGAACCGTTCGGCGAACATTTAGAGAAAGTCATAGATGACCGTACGCTGGCTGAGAAGTATGTCTACAAAGAGCTGTATGACAGCACACTGATAGTGGCACAGCAATTTCAGGACAAGAACAAATTCATGCTGACGGGTGAATTTCAGGGTTCAAACGGCTCGCGCATATCGCTTGGAGCCATGAATGTGCCCCGCGGCTCGGTGGTCGTAATGGCGGGCGGCGTAAAGCTGACTGAAAATTCGGACTATATTGTTGACTACAACAGCGGTACCGTCACCATAGTCAACCAGTCGCTCATCGACTCGGGACAGAGCATCAGCGTCTCTCTTGAAAACCAGAGCCTTTACTCGCTGCAGCGCAAGACCCTGCTCGGTCTGGACCTCAACTATCAGTTCAACAAGAATTTCAATGCCGGACTGTCGGTACTCCACTTCGGAGAGAAAGCCTTGACAGAAAAAGTAAACATAGGCGAGGAAACCATCAATAACACCATATGGGGCGCGAACCTCAACTACTCGACGGAGTTCCAGTGGCTTACCAACGCGCTGAACCTCATCCCGACGGTCAACGCCGAAGCTCCGTCGCGACTTTCAATCCAAGGCGAGGTAGCCCAGCTCGTTCCCCACAAGCAGAAGTCCGGCTCAAACAGAGGCTCAAGCTATGTTGATGACTTTGAATCGACACAGACGGGAATAGACCTGCGCTCACCCCATGCATGGCAGCTCGCATCCACCCCGTCGATGTTTGCCGAGGCGGCTCTCAGCAATAATCCCGACTATGGCAAGAACCGCGCACTACTCAACTGGTATTACATAGACCGCCTGTTTACCCAGCGTAACTCATCGCTCTGTCCGTCATACATCAAGAGCGACCTCAAACAGCTGTCCAACCCATATGTACGCGAAGTAACCTCGTTTGAAATCTTCCCGGGGCGTCAGCTCACTTACGGCGAAACCAACACCATACAGACTCTCGACCTTTCATTCTATCCGACGGAACGCGGACCGTATAATACCGATACGGACCGCATCAACCCCGACGGCAGCCTTCAGGACCCTGAAAACCGCTGGGGCGGCATCATGCGCAAGCTCGAAACGACCAATTTCGAGTCAAACAACATTGAATACGTCCAGTTCTGGATGATGAACCCGTTCCTCGATGAGGAAAACCCCAACTATGAGGGTGGCGACCTCTACTTCAACTTCGGCGAAATAAGCGAGGATATTCTGAAAGACGGATTTAAGAGCTACGAAAACGGTGTGCCATATGACGGCAACGACCAGTATATGCGCGAAACCGCTTGGGGACGCGTAAGTACTCAGGCGTCCATGACTTATTCATTTGACAATAACAGCGGCTCGCGTCCGGTTCAGGACGTAGGTCTGGACGGTTTGATTAACGACATGGAGTACTCCCATCCTACCTACAAGGACTTTCTGGAGCGACTCCGCAACAAGGTTGACGCCGCGACTCTGGCGCGGATGGCGGCAGACCGTTTCTCGCCGCTTAACGACCCCGCCGGCGATAATTACCACTTCTACCGCGGATATGACTACGATGAGCAACGCCTGAGCATTCTCGAGCGTTACAAACGCTATAACGGCGTTGAAGGCAACTCGCTCAGTGCCGAGGACGCATCGGACAAGCTGTATCAGAGCGCGCGTTCCACTCCCGACGTGGAGGATATAAATCAGGACAATACGCTCAACGAATATGAGCGATATTTCCAATATAGGGTTTCAATCCGCCCGGAGGACCTCGTGGTTGGTCAGAACTACATTACCGACAAGCAGGTAAGCGCGGTAAGCACACGCGACGGTAAGGACCAGATTGTAGAGTGGTATCAGTTTAAGATTCCACTTCAGGATTTCGAGAAGAAAGTCGGCTCTATTACCGACCTCAGCGCGATTCGTTTCGTCAGGATGTTCATGACCGGTTTCAAGAAGGAGACGCACCTCCGTTTCGCTACTCTCGAACTGGTCAAGGGAGTATGGCGCGGCTATAATTTCAACCTAAACAACCGCGCCGACACTCCGGCGGAGGGCGAGCTCGACCTCTCGGTGGTCAACATTGAGGAGAATGCCGGTCGCGAGCCGGTCAACTACGTGTTGCCTCCGGGTGTGACCCGAATTGCCGACCCGGGACAGAGCCAGATTGTGCAGCTCAACGAGCAATCCATGTCGATGAAGCTGACGGATTTGCGTCCGTCGGATGCGCGCGGCGTTTACCGCAATACTCAGCAGGACCTGAGAAACTACAAGCGAATGCAGATGTGGGTTCACGCCGAGGCTCCCATCTACAATATCCAAGACCTGCGCTCGGGACAATTCTCCGTATTCCTCCGTCTGGGCTCAGACGTGAAGGCTAACTATTATGAATATGAGGTTCCGCTGGAGCTTACCGCCCCGGGAAAGTATAACAATGACCTTACGTCACAGCGTCAGCTGGTATGGCCGCTGTCAAACCGCCTTGACTTCCTGCTGCAGAACCTTGTGAACCTCAAGAACAACCGTAACCGCAAGCTGAACGAGAACGCACCCGGAGTAAGCCACACGGGACGATACAGCGAGCGTGACCCCGAGCATGAGGCGAACACGATTACCGTGGTCGGTAACCCGACGCTCGGCGATATCCGCGTGATGCTCATCGGCGTCAGAAACAATGCGTCGACCAACAAGAGCGGCACAGTATGGGTCAATGAGCTTAAAGTGACCGATTTCGACGAGGAAGGCGGCTGGGCGGCTAAAGCCAACGTCAATCTTGCCATGAGCGATGTGGCGACGTTCAATTTCGCGACTCATTATGAAAGTTCCGGCTTCGGTTCCGTTGACCAGAGTCTCAACGAGCGACGCATGGATGACTACCGGCAGTTTAACTTCGCCATGCAGGTGGATGCCGGACGCTTCCTGCCCGAAAAGGCGAAACTGCGCGCGCCTATTTACTATTCTACCTCATCGGAGCGCACCACACCCAAATACAATCCGCTCGATACCGACGTGCGCCTCAAGGACGCACTTGACGACTGTGTGAACAAACATCAGCGCGATTCCATCAAGGCGTTTGCCATAGAGGAGACTAAGGTGGAGAGTTTCAGCATTTCCGGACTGAAGTTTGACGTGAAGAGCAAGAATTCCATGCCATGGGACCCCGCGAACTTTACCTTTAATTTCAGTTTCAACAAGCAAAGTAAGGTAGACCCCACCATCGAATATCAGAACACGAATGACTACCGCGGCTCCTTCCAGTATCAATGGTCGCCTTTCAAACGCTCGGTCAAGCCCTTCAAGAAACTTATTGACCAGAAAAACAAGAATCTTAAGTTTATACGCGAATGGGAGCTGGGATTTTTGATGAATAATATTACGTTCCTGACCAACATGAGCCGATATTATTATGAATCGCAGACGCGCTCCGAAATAGATGATAATTTCCAGCTTCCGGTAGCGGTAAGCAAGAATTTCCTGTGGGACCGCAAGCTTTCACTCTCATGGAACCTGACCAAAACGCTCAGTTTCCGTTTTGAGAGCAACACTCAGGCGCGCATTGAGGAGACCGCCGGCGCGGTCAACCGCAAGCTCTTTCCGGACCGATATCAGGAGTGGAAAGATACGGTTTTAAGTTCAATCCGCAATCTTGGAACCCCGTGGGGCTACAATCAGTCATTTGCCGCCGAATATAAGCTGCCGTTCAATCAGATTCCCGTATTGGACTGGCTCAGCGGTTCGGCAAAGTATAACGCCACTTATCAATGGGACCGCGGCGCGACTGTCGACGGCGAGAGCGTAGGCAACAACATTGCCAACAAGAGCGACTTTTCAGCCGACGGACGCATCAATTTCGAAGGTCTTTACAACAAATCGAAGTACCTGAAGGAGATAAATCAACGCTTCAGTGGCAAAAAGAGTAACACAAGCGCGGCAAATCAACGCGCCAACCGCCCGAAACGCTATGAGCGCACGTTTAAGCTCAAGCCTGACACGTCGCTGATTATCAAACATAACCTGAAAGTGAAGAAAGTGCGCGTGGCAGCCACCACTCCGTCGGGTCAACCGGTAAAAGTTGAGACCCGGCAGGTAGACGATACGTCGATTGAGGTACTGACACGCGGCGAGCAGAACGTAAAATTCGTTATCACGGAGGTGAAGGAGCAGGAGAAGAAGAGCTTCTGGAAGGAGGCTGCCGCCTACACGCTTAGGTTTGTGATGTCGCCGCGCAACGTTTCCGCGCGTTTCCGCCGTTCGCAGAGCCTCGCGTTGCCGCTCTACCGCCCCAACGTCGGAGCCGCCTTCGGTCAGAGCGGGGCTTACGGACCGCTCGCGCCCGGATTGGACTTTGCGTTCGGTTTCACGGGCGAGGAGTATGTCAATGAGGCTAAGGAGCGCGGATGGCTCATGACTGACGACGGGCAGACCTCGCCGGCATCGTTTAACCGTTCGATGGAAATTGCGTTTGAGGCGAAATTAGAGCCTATTCCGGGGCTGAAAATCGACCTGAACGCACAGAGAAATGACTCGCGTACGCGTCAGATTCAGTTTATGTTTGACGATATGCCCACGTCACGCAACGGTTCTTACACCAAAACTCATGTGGCTTTGCTCACCGCCCTGCGCCACTCTAACGCCAAGGACGGATACTACTCCAAGGCATTCGCCAATTTCCTCGAGTATATCCCGATTATGCGCGAGCGCGTTCAGGGGCAATATGCCTCAGCCACCTACCCCTCCGGCGGCTTTATGACCGGCAACGCCAACGCGGGTCAGCCGTTCAATCCGAATGTGGGCGAGGTAAGCCAAACGAGCTCCGATGTGCTCATTCCGGCATTCATCGCCGCGTATACCGGATCAAACCCGAGGAAGCAGTATCTGAGTCCGTTCCCCGCCCTGTCAGCAATACTTCCGAACTGGCGAGTGACCTACGACGGTCTTATCAACCTCGGCAACCTAAAGAAGATATTCAAGAACTTTACGCTCTCGCATGCCTATCAGTGTACGTATACCGTAGGCTCATATAACGGTTTTCTTAACTGGGTTTCGCTTGGCGGGTCGAACAATAATCTCGGCTTCACCCTTGATGAGCTTTCGGGACAACCGATTCCGTCATCGCCATATAATATCAATTCTGTGGCTATTCAGGAACATTTTTCGCCGCTAATCGGACTGAAAGTCACCTTGCAGAACGATTTACGCGTAAACGTTGAATGGACCGACTCGCGTACGCTCACTTTGAATTCATCGGCAGGTCAGATTGTAGAGGCAAATCAGCGCGGCGTAACCGTTGGCGCGGGTTATAAGATTCCAAATCTGCTCTCGCTGCTGAAAATCAAGGGACGCACGTCGACCGTCAGCTCGGACCTTGACCTTCAGGCAGATTTCAAGTATGCGGAGAGTCAGGCTCTTATCCGCCGCATAGAGTCGAATTACACGCAAGCGACATCAGGCACGCGCAACATCAGCGCGAACTTTACCGCCAAGTATGCCCTGAACCGCCGCGTCCAGTTGGGAATGTTCTTCGAGCATCAGGTCAACACCCCGCTGGTCAGCAACTCCGCTTTCCCGACGTCCAACACCGCCTACGGCATCACCTGCAACCTCTCCCTCGCCCGGTAAAAATAGTTAAAAAGTTTGCAAATGTAATGTAAAATACATTATATTTGCAGCACAAAATCCATACAACTATGAACCAAGCGACAATTTCCATTAGAGTGGACCAAACACTAAAGAATAATTTCGATATGCTATGTGAGGCTTTCGGACTCACAACCTCTGCAGCTTTCAATATTTTTATGAAAGCTGTTGTCAGAGAGCGAAGGATACCGTTTGAAATTCGGGTTGACAATACTGAAATAATCAGGAAGAAAGCTCTTAATGCTTTTAAAGCGATGCAACAGTCTGCAACTAAAGCAGGTCTACCTGAAATGAGCTTAGATGAAATTAACACAGAAATCAAGGCTTCAAGAGATGAACGGAAAGCAAAAGATTTACGCAACAATTGATACAAACGTACTGGTTTCTGCTCTTCTCACCAACAATAGCAGCTCAAATCCGTCGAAAGTCATTGAATCTGTAATCAACGGGATAATAACGCCTTTGTATAATGATGAAATCATTGCCGAGTATAAAGATGTCCTTTCCCGGAAAAAATTTAAATTCAAACCGTCACTTATAGAGGACTTCCTTTCGTTCTTTACTACCTTCGGCATTAAGTGCTCCCGGACACCTATATCCGGTGAAAGTTTTCCGGATTCAGATGACATTGTATTTTATGAGATTACAATGAGTGTCAATGATGCATATCTGATTACAGGCAATACAAAACATTTTCCGGAGAAACCATTTATTGTCACTCCGGCTCAAATGGTTGAAATACTTACGTCGAACGGTTTATTAGAGAAATAATATCTGGGTACGCGAACTTTCCATAGTAAATATTTGTGTATATCATATATCTTTTATATATTTGCACAATAAAACTACGATTATGGCAACAGCATTAAATATAAAGCGCAAAAACATTGACCTACCGATAGACACTTTACAAAAGCTCTCACTCATGGCTGTAGCACAGGGAAAGAGCTTGAAAAAGTACATTGAAAGCATCCTTATTACAAAAGCCAATTCGGTGGTGGTTGAGGTCAGCGAAAATCCCTCTCCTTCAGGCGATACATGGTTCAACGAGCCGGAAAACATAGCCTCAATTAAGCGCGGTATGGATGATATAAAAGCCGGAAGAAGTCGCGCTTATTCCATGGATGAAATAAGAGAACTGCTGGACGTATGACCTACGAGCTTATTTTTTCGGAGGAAGCGATAGGACACTTGAAAGAGTGGCGAAAATCCGGTCAAAAAAAAACGCTAAAAAAGATTGCGAATTTGCTCAAGGAGCTGGAAGAGCACCCCACGACCGGAACCGGACACGTTGAGCAACTCAAGGGCAATCTTTCGGGATTGTGGAGTCGGGAAATAAATAAAGGTGACCGTTTAATCTACGGCATTGAGGATGATAAGGTAATTGTATACGTAATCTCGCTCAAAGGACACTACGGCGACAAATAACATATATTGGCAATTAGAGTGAACTAATGAGGGAGGAGGGGCGTTATAGGTATGTGAAATGAATTTAACTTAAACGACCCCTAAGATTATGGAAAACAAGACTAAGAAATTCTGGATGGCAGTCGGTGCCGTCATTTTAATTGTACTTTTATTGGTTTGGCTAACTTTTGCATTCCTTGGCGGCGATACTGATGTAACAGCCAGTGTCGCCCCTCTTGCAACTTCCGTTTTTAATGCGTAAATTTGCGCATTAAACAATAGAAACATAACCAAACATTTCTCCCAACACATGGAAAATAACGAACAACTTCTTAAGGAAGTCCGCGCCAAAGCCGCCGAATGGCTTAGCGACGGATACGATGAGCCTACGCGCGCGGAAGTGAAGCGTATGCTCGACGCACAGGACCCCACCGAGCTTATCGAGTCTTTTTATAAGGATCTGGAATTCGGTACTGGCGGTCTGCGCGGCATTATGGGCGTAGGTACCAACCGTATGAACCGCTACACCGTAGGAGCAGCCACTCAGGGTCTCGCCAATTATCTGAATGAGACTTTTGCGGAGTTGCCCGAAATCAAGGTGGCAGTAGGTCACGATGTGCGCAATAATTCACGCGAGTTTGCGGAAATAGTTGCTGACGTGTTCTCAGCCAACGGTATTACCGTTTATCTTTTCGATTCGTTCCGTCCGACACCGGAGCTGAGCTTCGCTATCCGCGAGCTGGGCTGTCAGAGCGGTGTGAACATTACAGCATCACACAATCCGAAGGAGTATAACGGCTATAAGGCTTACTGGGCGGACGGTGCACAGATTATTGCTCCGCACGACGTAAATATAGTTTCGCGCGTGGCTTCAATCACTCCCGCTGACATTAAGTTCGGCGGCGATAAGAGCCGTATTCACATTATAGGCGAGGAGATTGACCGTAAGTTCCTTGACGCAATCAAGGGTCTGCAGCTGAGCCCGGACATTGTGGCAAAACATTCGGACCTTAAGATTGTCTATACTCCTATTCACGGCACGGGCGTAAATCTTATTCCCGAGAGTCTGAAGAATTACGGTTTTACGAATATTATCCACGTTCCGGAACAGGATGTGCCGTCAGGCGATTTCCCGACAGTAGATTCGCCCAACCCCGAGAATCCTTCAGCTATGGCTATGGCTATCGATGTAGCTAAGAAGACTCAGGCTGACATTGTGATGGCTTCTGACCCGGACGCTGACCGCATTGGTTGCGTGATGCGCAATAATCAGGGAGAGTATGTTCTGATTAACGGCAATCAGATTGTGATGATTCTGCTGAATTATATCATTACGCGCAATAAGGAGCTCGGTCTGCTTAAGGGTAACGAGTATATCGTAAAGACTATCGTTACGACGGAGACTATCAAGAGCATCGCGGATAAGGCAGGCATCAAGATGTTTGACTGCTACACGGGCTTCAAGTGGATTGCAGCAGTAATCCGCGACCACGAGCAGACTTCACGCTATCTTGGCGGCGGCGAGGAGAGCTATGGTTTCCTTGCAGAGACTTTCTGTAGAGATAAGGACTCGGTAAGCGCAATATGTCTGATGGCAGAGGCTTGTGCATGGGCTAAGGAACAGGGCATGGACTTCGGTCAGATGCTTGCCAATATCTATCTGGAGAACGGTTTCTCGAAGGAGGAGGGTATCTCTGTGGTCCGCCCGGGCAAGACAGGAGCCGATGAAATTCAGGCTATGATGAAGAATTTCCGCGCTAATCCGCCCAAGTCGCTCGGCGGTTCGGAGGTGGTAACCATTAAGGATTATGCTGACCTTAACCTGACTGACGTTAAGAGCGGAACTATCACTAAGATGGATATGCCGACAACAAGCAATGTCCTTCAGTTCTTTACCGCCGACGGTTCGAAGGTTTCTATCCGCCCGTCAGGTACGGAGCCTAAGATTAAGTTCTATATCGAGGCTAAGGGCACTATGAAGTGTGCCGGATGCTATGATAAGGCCACGGCTGAGGCAGCTGAGAAAATCGCCAAGATTAAGGCGGACCTTGGCATTTAATTAGGAATTAGGAATTAGTAATTAGTAATTAGTAATTTTTTGAGGCTGCCGGAGGGTGGCCTCTTTTTTTGCGGGGTTTTGCGGGAGGAAGCTTCAGGAAGCATCCCTACGGTGAGTCGCCCGGGCTCGTTGCAGACGGGCGGGGTGCGACATGACGGCGCAACGGAGTGCGCCTTTCCTTTTGAAGCGGTGCGACGGAGTGCGCCTCTCCTTTATATAAATAACGAGGGACTGTTCTGAGAACAGCCCCCCGACACTTATGGTGAGGTTGAATTAAGTGTTCAAGTTTTCCTTACATGTTAGCGAGGAAGATGCGGGTACCATCAGCCTGAACAGCATAGACGCCGCAACCGGAGACGTTGACCTTTGCAGGTACGCTGAATTCATAGAAGTTAGAGGCATAACGGATTTCGCCGTACTCTGAGCCTTTAATCACACGAATTTCAATTGCCACGGCTTCCTTACAGTTGGAAACCGAAACAGTACGTCCGGCAACGCTTGCCGATGCCGATGAGGAGACTTTGAGGTTCTTCTCATAGGTGGTGTAGTAGCCCATGTTACCAATCTTGTCCCAAGTGAAGTCACCGGGTTTAGCACCGGCAGTCGCATCACGATCTTCGATGTATTCGAGGGCGTGTTTGGGCTTGGGTAACTGTGCCATCTTAGCCTTGGCATTGTTAATCATAGCTGTGGTAACACGATAGTCGTAGGTACCGTACTGGCTAATCTTACTGGTATGGGGTCTGAAGAAGCCCCAAGCCTCGAAGAAGTCGGTAAGGTCCTCGCCGGCAGCCTCAGAGCAAGCGACAGCAAATTCAATCTGCTTGCGTCCGGGGTCATCGGTTTCGTTAAGACCAAGCTCGCGGAGCTGCTTGAATACACGACCGAAGAATTTCTCGTCGCCGAGCACACGGTGGTAGTAGTTCCAGAGCTGCCAGTTCAAGCGCATGTGAATGCCGGTATCCTCATCGAAATACTCGTTCTTAGAACTATTGTAAGGGATAGAGGGACCGTCGGCAAGGTCATTGCACATAGATGCCCAAGAGTGGTCATTGGCATAGACAGCGTCGAAACGGTATGCAAGACCGCGACCACGAGAGTTGTAGCGACCGAAACGGGTAAGAACGTAGTTAGAGAAGAGGTTATTCGAACTCTCGGTAGTCGAGGGCCAGTTGATAGCCTTCTGGTTAACGTGACCCATTTCGTGGGCAGGACCCCAAGCGTTGTCAGCATTCTTGTTGAAGTTGTTGAGACCCATTATGTCTTCGCTGTCAATCTTGTAGTCAACGAAGCCCATAACCCAGTCAGACGCCCACATGTAGCCACCGGTTCCTTCCTCGAGGGATATGCCGGCAATGTGGTTGTTCCAGAGGGCGGGACGAACGTCTTCAATACCCATGAAGTTCTGCTGCCAAGTAATGATGTTGTCCCACTGAGTGATGGCATCAACAATCTTACGCTTGAAGAGTGTACGCTTGAAGTAAAGAATCATGCGTTCACCGACAACGCAGAAGTACTTATGGGAGGTCTTGGAGATGATTTCGGCAAACTTATCGTCAGTCTTATGTTCGGCGAGACTCCAGTAACCGGCAAGAGTACCCTGACCCAGCGGTACGTGTACCTTGATGGGTTTAGAGGTAGGAGCAGAGGGGACAGCATTATACATAAAGAAGAGCTGACCATCCTGATCCGGGTCAATCTGGTTCACACCGGGACGGAGACTATGGAAAGTACCCTGTCCCTGCGGACGCCAGCTGTTATTCTTGGCGGGGTCAGACTTATATTCGCCAACAATCTGGACTGAGACGTTGTTTCCGTGGGTATCACCAACGAGAATGATAACCTTTTCACCCTTCTTGACACCGATACCCATGGGGTTATCCCAGTTAGAGTATGTCTTGGTCATAAGGGGACCGCTCCACTCGGTAGGGTTAGAGTATGCGTTATACTCATGGATGCGGAAAGATTTTTCAAGTTCATCGTAGGTATTGTCACGAAGGGCCTCGGCAACACGCTGGAAGATGGGGTCAAGAGCCTGAATCTGCTCGGCAGTCACACCGGGCTTAAGCTCAGTACAGGTAAGGTCAGTAAAGACTTCAAGGAGCTGGGAGTCGAGTGAAGAAGATGTGTTGTAACGCATGAACTTCATCTCGGCACAGCTTACGAAGCCACCGACACCGCTGGTGATTGAGAACTTTACGGAAGTAGGCATAACACCGGCGGGGAGGCTAACGCGACCGGGCTGGGAAGCCATGTTAAAGCTGAAATCACCAACCTTAATCCAGTTTTTACGTGCGGTATCATCGGCATAGAAGAGCTCAAAGTCGCCGATACAACCATTACCGCCGCCAACGCGGGGAATGTACTCGACATAGTTGATTTCTTCAGCACCCATGAAGTTATAGGTAAGCTCGAAAGGCCACTTGTTAGCCTGATTCCAGTTAGAGTGGAAGATGGTGTTCACATCATCATCGTAGCTGAGAGCGATTTCGCCACCGGGCTGGTAGTTAGTAGCTCGCGCATTGACTACCTTAACGGGGAAGTCACCTTCAACCTGAAGGTCAGAAGTAGCCCACTGCTTAATGTTGATGGAGTAAGTAGTAGAAGGCACAATAACCTTGATGACACCGGTGCGGATATCGCCGGTATTGTTAGCCTTTACGGAAATGCTGAGCTTGCCTTCACCATTAGAAGGACCAGAGGGCATTACGGTAACCCACTTGTTGCAGTTGCTATACTCCAGTTCCCACTTAGTGTTAGGAATAGAGGTTTTAACAGGAACTTCGAGGGTTTTACCAGCCTTTTCTGCAGTGAGGTTAAGGTACTGCTGTTCAATTACAAAGTCAGAAGATGACGAGGTGCCGCCATCATTGATTTCTTCCTTGTCGTCGCAGCCCGTGAGCATCGGAAGACCGATGCTCAGAGCTACGATAGCAAGAAATTTGGATAGTTTAGTGTTCATTGTTCAGAAAAAAGTGGATATAAGGAGAGGTTAAAACTGTTGAGGTTTAATATCCGTAGAGAACGAGCTCTGCAGCTGACCAAGCGGCAGTGTTGGTCTGAGTGAGGTCACCCAGAGCCGATTCGATAACCGAGAATCGGATGTACTTGTATGCCGTACCGTCGCCGAAGGGTTCTTCATCAGAGCCGAAGTTACCGGTAGTACCAGCAGTGGTGAGCTGTTCGGTCATTTCGGTAATCTGGGCGAACGGAGTGGTAGGCCAGTTGGCAGGATCGTTGGTACCGAAGAGATAAACGGTCTTAGGACGTCCATTATTGTTGTTATGGCGTACAGTAACATCGAAGCGGAAGCTTGACATCTCGTTAGGCAGAGTGATATCGAGGTATGAACCGTAGATGGGGTCATGGTTCGAACCAGCGTGCCAGTTAGAGTGGTAGAAGGTGCTTACATCGCCGTCGAAGAGGCTAGCGAGAGGACCTTCAGATGCTTCTTGGTCATAGGTAACAACGTTAGCGGTAGAGAGGTTAATCTTCTCGAGGTTCTTGTTGTCAACAAGACGTACGGTGAAGATCATGATTTTACCCTTGTCAAGAGCAAGAGCCTCGCCGGGGTTGTTGTCAGGGTCAGACCAAACGATGGGGTTCTCGGGGTCGAGCATGATGCCGACAGCATAGGGCTTCTTCTGAGCCTTCAGACCGTTGAGCTTGAGGGTAAGCTTGAGGGTCATATAATTAGTGCCGGGAGCAAACTCATAAGAGGGCTCGAAATCATAGTGAGAGGGATCAAGTGCCACATAGCTTGTGCCGTGGTCATAGTTATAGTCCTCAACGATTTCAGGGTCAGCGACAAAGTTAAGGGTGAAACCCCACGGGTTTTCGCAAGGCATGCTGTAGTTAATGTCGGGGGTGAAGGTAATTTCATCACCATCGGCATAGTTCTGCAGGTTCACGGTAGAAGAGCTTACAGAGCCGGTAAGGTCAGCAGCAAGCTCGGGCTTGCGAACTTCCACCTTAAGAAGGGTAACGTTGCCATAAGAGTTAACGGAGTCAGTTTCGCTAACAAGAGTAACGGGAATTACGGGGCTGAGGTCACCAACGGCGATTTCATCGGCGTGGTCAGTAAGCCACTGGTCGATCAAACGGGGACGAACATACAGCTTAGCGGTCTCAGCCTTCTTGTCGGCAGAATCGAACACGTAATCCTGAGTATATACGTTTTCACCGGGATTAGCGGAGAAAGAGTAACATTCATCACCTACGAGAATATAGGGAAGAGTACCCAGATTTTCGTTATACTGCTGGAATTCAGCGGCGTTCATAACCTTGAGGGTAGCAGTAGAGGTAACCTCGGGGTCATAACCACCCTTCATTACGATGAAAGGAACTTCTTTTGATTCGTCGGTAGACCAAAGGACGAGGTCCTTGGTTCCGGAGTCACGGATCGTGAAGATACCGTCGAAATCTTCGGGATAGAGATCATACTTGTCGCAGGAAGTGGCGGCAGCCATGAGCGCAAGCAGTCCCGATGCAATTATATATTTATTCATCAAATTTCAGTGTGAAAATGTGAAACATTCAGGTAACTATTAGAAACCGGGAGCCTGCACCATCTGCGGGTTCTTGTATACCTCATTAATGAATACGGGGTAGAGGTACTGACGGTTACCGAAGGTGAAGTTGGGGTTGCAGACACGAGGAGTGTTGAAAGTTGCGAACGAGGGATCCTTAACATTACCTGTCAGACCCTGACGGACACCGGTTCCGAGGTATTCGGGACCAGCCACCCAACGACGGATATCATAGTAACGCTGACATTCGTCCCAGAGCTCGATGAAGCGTTCCTGACGAACCCATTCAACGAGGGTCATGGTCTTGGGAGCATTGTTGATGGGGTTGTTAACAACTTCGTCAATCTGGTCCTCCTCAAGGGCGGGCACACCAGCACGGTCACGGATAGTGTTGAGGTAGGTCAAAGCTTCTTCAGCATACTGTGCCTCAGCACCGGGACGCTTGTCATTGGCAAGCTCAGCGCAGATTTCAGCCATGTTGAGGTAGAGCTCGGTAAGACGGCAGAGAACTACGGGGTGGTTCTGGCCGGCTTGGAGGTTGATGTTACCATCGACAGTAGTGATGGGGTTGACATGCTTCATCATAAGCATACCGGTAGAACAAAGGTTCTTAGGCTCGTTAGCGGGGTTGTAGCCCTGTTTCTGAGAAGACTTGAAGTCAAGAGTCAGAGGACCACCATTCTTAATGCGGTTGAGGTAGTTACCACCATCGAAAGCAATCCATGCATAGAAACGGGGTTCGCGGTTACGCATGAGGTTGATGATATCCTCATGACCCTGCTGGGGGTTAGACATTTTCTTGAACCAGTCACCCTTAGGCGAGAAGTCCATGTCGGGGTGCTGCTCAGCAGGAAGACGACCGTCCATGCAGAGGAAGTTGTAAGCCGAGTTCAGGGTAGCGTTGAATACGCTCCAACCACTGGCAAACCACTGACCGTTGGAATTCTGCTGTATCTTAAGAGGCATACGGTGCTGAGCGTGGAGCGTGCCGACAGTCTTGATTGACCAGAGGATTTCAGGGTTTTCAGAGGGGTTGGTGGTATGGATGTAGCGGTTAAGCATCACCTTGCGGAGGAACTCATCGCGCTTCTGGTGGTCATCGTCGTTATCGAAGGTAACGGGAATCCACTCCATGGTAGAGAGGGGCACGTTGGCTTCTTCTTCGTAGTCGTACATAAGAGCGTGACCGGCTACGAGTTCAGCTTCTTCGATAGCTTCGAGGGTAGCGTCATAAGCGTCGAGCCACTTCTGGCGGTCGTAGGTATGAGAGATAAGCTCTTTACCATAACCGGGAGTAGAATAGTTAGTGTTCTTCCATTCGGGGTAAGGGAACTTACCGTTGTAGAGGTCAGAAGCAGCGAGAAGGAGCAGGCGAGCCTTCATTGCCTTAGCGATAACGCTGGTAGCACGGCCGGTATCCTGAGAGTCGCGGGTAGGAGGCAGAACCTTAGCTGCTTCGTCGAACTCGTTGGCGATATACTGCACGCAGTAGTCGAAGTGAGAACGACCGGCATACTGGCTTGCGTCGGTATCCATGGGGATACGCTCGAGAGTCAAAGGAATAGGACCATAGAGGCGAAGGAGGAAGAAGTGGTAGTAAGCCTTGAGGAAGCGGCTTTCAGCGAGCCATTCTTCTTCTTCAGCTTCGTTTTCACAAACTTCATACTGACGACCGATAGTCTTGAGCTGCTGCTCGAAGAGGAGACACTGACCGATGTAGCGATACATTGAACCCCAAACGTGAACAATGTTAGAAAGAGATGAGGTCTGAGTATTCTTGGCATGAGCGAAAGGAGCGGGATAAGAAGCTTCCTGTTCGTTAGGCCATACCCATTCATCGGAGTTAGAGGCAAAGTTATTACGGTAGTCGGTAGGACGCATGTAGTTATTGCCATCCTCAGTAAATGCACCATAGCAGGAATAGAGGAAGCCGAGAGCCGCATTGTGGGTCTTCATGGCGTCTTCCAGACCGGGCTGTTCCGGGGGAACAACGTCAAGGTAGTCACAGGAGGTGACACCTACAAGAGAGGTGGCAGCGAGCGCAACAACCGCGTGTTTGAAAATTCTATTTAGTTTCATATATGATTGGTTTCTTGCTTAGAATTAAACAAAGAGAAGAGAGATTAGATGGTGATCTGCACACCTACGGTCACAGCCTTTGACAGAGGATAGCTGTTCCATGACTGAAGTTCAGGATCCCAGAGCTTGAAGGGGCTGAAGCGGAGCAGGTTTGTACCGGCTACGTAAACACGGCCATAGGGGAAAGACCAGCCGAGTTCGACGTTCTTCAGACGGAGGAATGAACCGTCGCGGAGCCACCAAGTAGAGGCAACGGTGTTGTTAGAAACTTCGGTCTGTGTGGTACCCAGACGAGGATACTTGGCGTCGAAGTTGCCCTTAGCGGGGTCGAAGTAGTTGTCGGCAACCCACTTGAGGACGTTGCGGGCGGTGTTGTTGCCACCTTCCTGGAAGGGGTCTACGCCGTTAGCGAAGATTGAACGCTTGCCCTGACCAACGAACTGGAAGCCGAGGTCGAACTTGCGCCAGTTAAGAGTAGCACCGAAACCATACTGGACACGGGGGGTATTACCATATTCGCTAATCATGGTGATATCGTCGGAGTTGATGATACCGTCACCGTTGATATCGCGATAGCGGATGTCACCTACCTGAACTACAGAGTTACCAACCTGCTGAACGGGAGCAGTTGCGATTTCTTCTTCGCTCTTGAAGAGACCTTCGGCGATGTAGCCATAGCGGTTACCCTGAGTAGGATAGGGCTTGCCGGTACGATAGTTGTCTTTCCAAGTGTAGACATACTCGGGGTCGTCCCAGTCAAGAATCTTGTTGACAGAGTATGAAACGTTGCCACGGAAGCTGATGCTCCAGTCATTGTTGAGACGCTGGTTGTATTCAGCAGATACTTCGAAACCGCGGTTCTGCATCTTACCCTTGTTAGCCCAAGGCTTAGAAACGTAGTAAGCGAGAGATTCAGGCCAAGCCTCACGGTTGAGGAAGATGTCGTAACGATGTTCGTGGAAGTAGTCGGCAACGAGGTTGAGTTTGCCCCAGAGGGTAAGGTCGATACCAACGTCAGCCTTACGTGATTTTTCCCAACCGAGACCGCTCATGGCGTAGTAGGTCAAGTTAGGACCGCCACGGGTAGCACCAGAGTTGTCGTGGAAGTCACCGGTGGTGAAGCCAACGGCACTGATGTTGTTGCCATCAATCTTGTTGATGTAGAGGAAGTGTGAGCCACCGGGAGAAGCGAGGTCGTCAGAACCTACGAGACCGTAAGAACCACGAATCTTAAGGTTGGTGATAACATTGCCGGCGGGAGCGAACCATGATTCGTTGCTCATTACCCAGCCGAGAGATGCAGCGGGGAAGAAGCCGAAGCGGTCTTTCTTGGCAAGACGTTCGGTACCGTTATAACCGGCGTTGAACTCAACGAGGTAACGGTGGGCGAAGTCATAAGTAGCGCGGAAAGAGAAGCCTTGGTTGCGCTGGGGAAGAATGTCGTTGCGATACTGACGCTGACGATAGAGAACCATCGCGCTTACGTCATGGAGACCGAACTTACGCTGCCAGTTGAAGTTGGCCTGCAGTTCGAAGGTTGTATCGGCCTGACGGTAGGTATAGCCATTGCCAGTCTTGTGAGAAGGACCGTTTTCAGACAGATAAACTGTACCTTCACGTACGATTTCGAGGTCGTCGACAGAGGGGTCCATAGCGACAAGGTTACCGTTTTCATCTTGGAAGACGTAGTCATCGCCGCTGCCCTGCAGCTGGTAGTAGTAAGGAGAAACTCGACGGGTGAAGCCGCTTGAGCTCCAGTTCTTGAAGTTCACCCAAGCGTCAAACTTAAGACCCTTGGTGATAAAGTCGAGGTCCTGTTTAATCTTGATAACTGTGTTGATGGTGTTTTCGTTCTTCTGACCGTAACCGGAGTTGAGGATAGCGTAGGGGTTGTCCTGAACAACTTCGGCACGGCGAACGGTACCGTAACGAACAAATTCATCGCCTTCAAACGAAGGATAGTTTACGGGGAACACAACAGGGTTGGTAGTCAGGATGTAGCCAAACATTGAGCTTGAAGCAGCAACGATACTGTTTTCGTTGATGTTAGGACCAATGTTCTGACGAATCTGCGCGTTCATGTTCATCTCGATCGTGGTGGTCGGGGTGAGCTTGTAGGCGATGTTGTTCTGGAAGGTGTAGTTGTAGATGTTGATGTTGTTGTCCCAAGAGTATTTCTTGGAGGTGTTCAGAAGACCGTCTTCATGCTGGAAGTCGAGCGACATGTAGTAGCGCACTTTCGAGCCACCACCGCTTACGTTAACGTTGGCACGCTGACGCATAGCCATCTTTTTGAAGAGAAGGTCTTCCCAGTCAACATTAGGATAGAGATAGGGGTTGAGACCCTGAGCAGTACGCTTGATAGCTTCATCGCTATAATAAGTGGCATTGCCACGCGCAATGCGAGCTTCATTGTAAAGGCTCATGAAGGAAGGACCGTCAAGGAACTCGGGGAAGTCACCCTTGAAGTTAAATGCGTTTTCGAAGCTTACGCCAACGCGGGTCTGGGTGTTGTAGTCACCGCCCTTGGTCTTAACGATCATCACACCGTTAGCACCACGAGAACCGTAGATAGCGGTAGCGGAAGCGTCCTTAAGGATTGAGAATGACTCAATGTTTTCAGCAGGGATGTAGTCAAGGTCAGCAACTGAGATTTCTACATCATCAAGGAGGATAAGAGGAGTCTGACGACCGCCGAAGGTGCCGATACCACGGATATAGAACTCGGCAGAGCTACCGGGCTCACCGGAACGGGTAGAGGATACGACACCGGCAATCTTACCAGCAAGAGCGGTAGTAAGGTTGCCTGCGGGGAGACGGAGTTCATCACCACGGACAGAGGTGATAGCACCGGTCACAGACACACGCTTCTGTGTACCTGCACCGACAACTACGACTTCGTCGAGGGTGTTTTCTGCGCCCTTCATCTCGATTTTCACAAATCCGAGGTCTTCAACGGGGACGCGCATTTCATTGTAGCCGACATAGGTGACCAAAAGGACGGTCTTGTTGCCGGGAATGGTAAGGGAGAAGTTACCATCGATATCGGTAGCGGTCATTGCGCTCTTGTCGCCCACCACCGAAACAGTTGCGCCGGGAAGCGGCTCACCGTCGGTTGCGTCGACAACGACACCGGTAATCACACGCTTGGCTGCCTGAGCCGGCGCGCTTGCGGCGGATGGCTCTGAGACTGCCCACGAGCTGACAGGTGCCATCAAGGCAACTGCAGCCACCAGTACGAGGGGCTTCTGCCAATTCATAAAACGTTTACTCATTAGATAATAGATCGGTTTAATTAATAATTCTAAAAATAAGACGAACAGTGAGGTACAACCCGGAACCTACCGGCCTGAGCCGTCCCCACTGTCCGAATATATGGGAGTTATAGTGTCGTCTTAAATTACTTTACAAGAACCTTAACACCATTGATGATGTTGATGCCCTTGACGGGAGCAGCGAGCTTGCGACCAGCGAGGTCGTAGATGCCCTTAGCGGCGGGAGCTACAGTGATTTCGCTGATAGAATCCTCTTCTTCGTTGGGATCTTCGAGAACGAAGATTGAACCACCGTCAGCCTTTGCATAGGTGTGGAGGCAATAGGGGTTGAGGTTCATGTTAAGAGCGCGCTCACGGTAGGTGGGTTCTTCACCTTCCTCACCTTCTACAAGTTCTTGGAACACCAAAGAAACGCCATAGTAACCGCTGGCATTGTTGAGCTCGATAGTATAAACCTCAGCTTCAGCTTCGGTAACGGCAGTAACATTGTGCTGACCACTTTCTTCTACAACGGCGGGGCCTAAGTAAATATTGTTAGCAGCATTGTAAATTTTTACGCCACCCTCAACAGTCTTGATAGTCCAGAGGTCGTTTTCTTCGTCATAATTGTCAACGGGGATGAAGGTTTCAACATTCTCATCAGAAATAACCTTCTCACCGTAAGAGAGATACTTGTTACCACGGGGATAGTAGACAGCAAACTGCATATCGTTCATTCCAGTAGTGAAGAGGCTGTTAGCAGTGGTGATAGTGTTCTCAACAACAGCCTGAGCCTTTTCAACGAGGTCTTCAGAGTTGGGAAGAGCCTTGATTTCATCGATACCTGCGTTAAGAACGTTGGCAACCATAGCGGGAACCTTAGAAACGTAAGCAGAGAGCTTTTCGATACTTGAAGAGGTGATGAAGTCAACGATAGCTTCATCATCAGCAGCAGTTACAGCCCAGATTGAACCATCAGAGTCAGCTCCGCTTGCCATCCAGTAAGACAGCGAGGGAGGATTTGCATTGTCGAGGTTGAAAGCATTGGTTCCATCAATGTTGGCGAGGATGTTAAGACCTACGATAGCACCAGCATTGTTTCTGTTGTAACCGGTCTGAAGGAGGAAGCGAACTGAGCAAGCTTCTTCCTTGGTGTCAACGGGAGTACGGTCAGGACCGAAGTATCTCTCGGTTGCAACATTGTAGAGGTAATAAGAAGGAATTTCCTCGGTAGTAGCTTCGGAATCCTCAGTAGCCTCGGTAATCTTCTCGTAAACGGTGCTTTCGAGGATAAATCTTGCATTTTCATCGTCAACGAAAGATTTTACGCCGATATAACCTGATTCGTTATCGCCAAGATAACAGGGATTGCCTTGGTTATACTTACGAACGTTAGTCAAAGCAACAATCTTGCCGTCGAACATGGTGTTGAGGGCAGCGTTAGCCTTGCCTACATATTCATTCCAAACAGCATCAATCTGAGCCTGATAGTCAGCAGAAACAGTGAGCTTGTTGAGAGCTTCGATACCTGCGTTAAGCTCAGCAGCTACCCAAGGCACTGCAGCAGCATAAGTAGACATCGAGTTAGCATAGGTTGTAATCATAGCATCCATAGCATCCTTAAGTACAATATTGTTGATTGACTCAAGGCTGCCGGCAATGTTAGCTTCGTCAACAGCGTAGAACCACCACTGGGTACCGCCGTCGCCAATGCTCTGCCAGTTGCCGAGGAACTGTGAGGTACCGCCGGTTGCGTCAAGACCCCAAAGCTGACCATCGAGAACGCCGGTCTCATTCTGAAGGGCGAGACCATAAGAGCCGTTGCCGTTATCCTTTACATAAACGTCCTGTGCGCCGCCGGTGGTAGCAACACCGCTGTTAGCAGCACCTACGAACTCAGAATCATCTTTGGTGATGAAAGTAAACATGTACTGTTTACGCTTGTCATCCTTAGTGGTGTAGTTAAAGATGTTGATGGTACCTTCTTCAGCACCGGCAACAACACCCCAAACAGCAGCATCGCTAAGCTCATCAGAACGATACAGAGAAGTTTCTGCACCGCCATTGTTAAGCTTCTCAGCGGAGTATGTCACGAAAGGCAGACCGCGATTAGCTTTGATTACATAATACTTGGGAGCCTCATCAGTGCCGACTTCCAGTACGTCAGCGGCAAAGGCGTTACCCGCCAGAAGTGCCATTGACAGAATCGCAATAGATTTCTTCATAATCTTCTTGTGATTAGATTGTGTAAAAAATTGTGATAGTTAAAAAATATTTGATTTGTTAATATATACTGATATTGTGAGAAAATCACGTCGGATTTCCTCATAATGAGTTGTGATTTAAGGATTTTTTGAAAATTTTCAAAGATTTTTAATCGATTTTAAACATTTTAAACGATGCAAAGATAGCAAAATTTTCTCATTCTACAAAAATTAACTCCAATTTAACGCAATTAACATAACAAGCTTACAGGAGGACACCCGGAGCACCGAATAAAAAAAGAGAGACCTGAATCCAAGTGTGGAGTCAGGTCTCTATGAGGGAAGGGGCGGTTACCTACTCTCCCGCTTTCGCAGTACCATCGGCGTAGCA
>CAZPHN010000017.1:0-51882 GCA_964586765.1 uncultured Bacteroides sp. | reverse complement strand
TAAGGTGGTGATAGCGCAAGGGATCCACCTCTTCCCATTCCGAACAGAGAAGTTAAACCTTGCTACGCCGATGGTACTGCGAAAGCGGGAGAGTAGGTAACCGCCCCTTCCCTCAGAGAGACCTGACTCCACATTTGGATTCAGGTCTCTCTTTTTTTCGGACATATCGGACATGTCTGACTGGTCGGACGTGTCGGACTGGTCGGAATTTTCTTTTTTTGTGTTAAAAAATGTTACCCCCCCCGAGAATGGTTAAAATGTTGTAATTTTGGGGTTTATGAGGTGAGGGCGCGTATTTTTTTGGTTATATTTGCGAAAGTAATGGATTACAAGTTTCGCATATATGTATTGCTGCTGACTCTGTGGTTATTTGGTGCTGGTCAACTAAGGGCAGACCTTACCTTTTCCTTTGAGCCGGTTGACTCTTTGACTCGTCTGCCGGTACGTGATGTTGAGCTCTTGGCGTTTGTTCCGGGTGACTCTGTTGTGGTTGCCGAGGGGCAGACCGTTTCAATGACTGTTGACGGGATTGAGCATCAGGTAAAGACGCTAAATCTGCCGCATAAGGATGCGGAATACAATATTTATATTGATGCCTCGGGATATGAAGCACGGTTTATTCCATTGCGGACTCAAAAGTCATTTTCTGAGTACGAACTGCATGATTTGGGTGAAATAGGGCTTTTACGAACACCAAAGCGGCTTGATGAGGTGACTGTAACTGCCACGAAAATCAAGATGTATTATAAAGGCGACACTATTGTCTATAATGCGGACGCATTTCTGCTTCCGGAGGGTTCAATGCTTGATGACCTTATTCGC
Organism: uncultured Bacteroides sp.; assembly: GCA_964586765.1. Lineage (GTDB taxonomy): Bacteria > Bacteroidota > Bacteroidia > Bacteroidales > Muribaculaceae > UBA3263. The sequence continues at coordinate 51,060 of CAZPHN010000017.1, read as the reverse complement.
AAGCTGCCCGGAATCACAATAAACCGCAGCGGGGAAATATTCAGTAACGGTCGCAAGATAGAAAGTCTGCAGTTAGAAGGCCGTCGGCTATTTGATGGGTCGCCACGTACGTTGCTCGAAAATCTCGGGGCATATACCGTCAGTAAAGTGAAGGTATATGAGCAGGCTGACTGTCAGGATGAGTTTCTGGGCTACAGCGACAAGGATAGCAAGCCTTTAGTGATGGACGTAAACCTGAAGAAGGAGTACTCCATAGGAAAGTGGGTTAACATTGACGCCGGATATGGCACCCATAACCGCTATTTGGGCAGAGGGTTTATGCTCGGTTTCAGCAAGACTTTTGCCGTGTCGGCTTTTGTCAACGCCAATAATCTATCTGCTGAGACCAATCCCGGACGTTATGACTTCTGGGGAACGGATAAGGTGGGGGCATCAGAAAGTAGCTATCTTTCCGGCGGCTTATCTTACCAATATAACGGTGGGGGAGGGAAACGGATGATTAAGGGTAACTTGGCGGTAAATTCCTCGGATGTTACTTCGCGCAGCGGGTCGGAAAGTATAAATTTCTTATCTTCAGGTGATACTTACGAATCGCGCTTCAACCGGTCAGATTCGCGGTCATTTTCCGTCAAGACCGACCATGCCGTAACGCTTCAGTCCGCCCGCACATGGCTGGAAATAAAGCCGCAATTCAGTTTTTCGCGCCACAGAGGCGACGGGAGTAATGTCGCGGCGGCTTTTGATGAGGACCCCGGCAGCATTTCCGCAAAAGAAATTGAAGCATTATTCTCCGGTTCGGAGGAGAAGTTGCGGGAAATCCTGATCAACAGCGAATTGAGACGTAATAAGAATAATGCGTCGAACATCGGGGGCAACCTAAATGGCTTACTTGTTGTCAAACTTCCCGACTTTGAAAAATTTCTTCACAATCTGACATTCTCGTTAGGTGGCAGCTACAGCAACTCACGAAGCAACAATTTTAATCAGTACTCGATTGAATATGGTGCATCCGATATTCCTTCAATAGGGGAATACGCCTATACCCGCGGTCGCCCGAACTATAACGGGAACATTAACGGCTCGGCAAAATATGAGATGAACTTCTCCGGGCGACATACGGTTTCGTTCAATTACTCATACGGTCACGATCTGGCACGAACCACGACCAACCGATACCTTATGGATGTGCTTGACCCCGTAAACAGTAACTATTCAGACTATAGAAGCAGCAGCCATACTTTTGAGGTCAATTCCCGTTTTGTATGGGGAACGCGCAATCTTGACAATGAGTCGGCTTTTGGCACAATACTTTTGTTTGTCAATCCGTCGCTGCGTATTCTTGACCGCAGCTATGATTTTCATAGAGTGGATTATGACACCACGGCGGTGCGCAAGTTCGTGCTTCCGCAGATTAATGCGCGCCTGAACTATGCCGCTGACCAGTCCGGCAATAAGTACAGTTACTTTGCGTCGCTCGGCTGGGACTCCAATCCGGGACTGGTCTCAATGGACAATCTGATAAATGTTTATAACACGTCCGACCCGCTCAATATATTTCGAGGAAATCCCGATTTGCGGACCTCATATACCCATCGTGCTTCACTCGAATTGCAGTTCACCAAGAGAAAAGGTCTTTGGCAATCTCATAAGCTGAATTTCAGTTACTCATTTACCGATAATGCCATAGTGCGTGGAATGATTTATGACCCAATAACAGGCGTCAGGACCCGTTCAATGTATAATGTTGACGGCAACAGAGGCTTTAATGTCACATATAGCGGAAACGGCGGCATAAAAAAGTGGACTGACGGTCCAATCCAAGGTCTTGATTATGGCGCAGGACTTTCGGCTTACGATAACCGTTCGGTCAATTTGATAGGCTCTGACAACGTCATGCCGACTCAGGCATATATATTCAGCCGGGGAATTTCGCCCAATGCGAAACTTTCGATGGCTTTTGGCGCAGATCATAACGTCAGTCTGTCGTGTAACGGCAATTTTACGCGCTATTCCGGCGAAAACATTGCGGCATTTAGTTCGGCGAATATTTCCTATCGGCTTGACGCGACATTCCGCTTGCCAGCAGATTTCAGAATATCGACAAATATGACATTATATTGCCGGCGTGGATATTCCGACCCGACGCTAAATACAAACGAATATATCTGGAACGCGTCAGCCTCGTGGCACTGGAAGAAAGCGCGCCTGACTTTCGCTCTCGACGGATATGACCTGCTCCACCAAATCAAAGCCGTAAGCCAGTACGTCGACGCGTTCGGACGCACCGAAAGCTGGAGCAACACCCTGCCTCGCTACGCAATGCTCCGTATCCGCTATCACCTCGATTTATCACCGAAATAAGAATGAAGAACATCATTACGACCATAATCGCCTCGCTGATATTGACGTTCAGTGCGATGGGAAAGACGCAGCCGACGCAGCATTCGGTTGTGGACTCATTGGCAATGTATCATGAGTCTACCGGCATTAATTCCGGTAAGATACAGCAGGAGATGATATATCTTCATCTTGATAATACGGCATATTATCGGGGTGACCGTATATATTTCGCCTGTTATGTGGTTACATCGGGAAAACTTAAGCCTTCGGATATGAGCCGCACGGTTTATGTCGAGTTGCTTAACCCATCGGGCAAAATCATTGACCATTGCGTCCTCAAGACTGTTGACGGACGCTGCCATGGTTCTCTGTTGGTCAACGAGCAGCCGTTTTACTCGGGATATTATGAAATTAGGGCTTATACGCGCTATATGTTGAGTTTTGGACCGGAGGCGGTGTTTTCGCGTGTAATTCCGGTGTTCAATACACCCAAAATCGAGGGCAACTGGACCGAAAGGGATATGCTTAAATATGGCTCGAATAAATTGACATACAGTCGCCCAAAGCCGGCAAAAGCCAAGGATGTCAACCTGAAATTCTACCCTGAGGGCGGTCGGTTGGTTGCCGGACTGCCCGCGACGGTTGCTTTTGAGGTGACGGATGAGCGTCGGAGACCGCTTGAAGCCTCGGGCAGAGTAATTGACCGCTCGGACGGCAGCGAGGTGGCGACGTTTGAGTCCGGGCATATGGGGCGCGGAACATTCAGTTTCACTCCGGGCAGCCGTAAATATCGCGCCGAGGTCATTGTTGACCGCAAACGGTATTCGTATAATCTGCCGGCAGTTACGGATAACGGGATAAGCCTGTCGGTTGACAATGTGACGGCGGCTGACAGTGTGGAGATAACGGTGCGTCGTACGCCGGATTCATCAATCAAGGCGGTTGGAGCGACGCTGACGTGCCGCAACGAGCTATGTGGACGCGCGATTCTTGACCTTACCGAGTCAGAACAAGCAGTTTTCAAGGTGTCGCGTGAGAAGATGCCGACGGGCATAATTCAGCTGACCCTTTTTGACGCTACGGGCTCCCCGATTGCCGACCGACTGTTTTTCAACAACCGGAATGATTTTATCAAGTTTGACTATTCGTTCGACAAACCGAAATACGGACCGATGGAGCCGGTTGAGATGCAGATACGGATGACAACACCTGCGCCATTCTCCCTATCCGTAACCGATGCTGAAAATCAGGTTCCGTATGGGGGCAATATCATGACAGACCTGTTGCTATCATCTGAAATCAAGGGTTATGTCCATAATCCGGCGTGGTATTTTCAAACACCGTCGGATTCCATACGTCAGCGCGCGTTGGATTGCCTTCTGATGGTTCAGGGCTGGCGACGCTATCCGTGGAGTCGCCTTGCGGGTATGGAAATATTCAGTGTGGACTCAATTCCGGAGAAGGGTATCGAAGTTCATGGTCTTGTTTTGGGAAGGTCAAGAAACAAACCGCAAAAAGACGTAAGCGTTGCGGCAATGATATCGAGATTAGCGACCGACTCAACCGAAGCCAAGACCTTGTTTCTTGACACATATACGACAGATAAAAACGGTAGGTTCGCGTTCCGCAGTTATGTAAAAGGGAACTATATAATGACCCTTTCGACATCAAAAGGCAAGGATATGAAACCATACAGAATAATACTCAATTCCAGCGAAGGACCGGCGGTGCGCGGCTATGACACGGCGGAAATGCAGATTCCTGATGATAATGACGACATTATGGTTTCTTATAATGGTACGATGCCGGGTGATTCAATAATGGAGACTACTGATGATACTGCAAATAAAGGGCATATGCTCGAGGAAGTTGAGGTTACGGCTAAAGTTGCACCTTGGAGTCTGGGTCAGGTAGTAGAGAATTCCACAGTCAGTTATGATATTGAGGCGGCACAGGACGCGCTGCTTGATAAAGGTAAGCGATTTGTCAGGACGCTGATGGATATGTTGCCGTTGATTAATCCGGATTTCACTTATACATATTCGTTTCAATATAAGGGAAAGGGAGTATTTTTTGTTTTGGATAGAGGTCTCGGCAATAACGCGTCAGCCATGGATGACGATTCCGATTTTTTCGATCCAGCCCTGTTGCCGGTTGAAACCATCAAAAACGTGTACGTAAACACTAAAGATGAGGTGATTTATGAGCAGATTTGTCAAAGATATCCGTACAAAGGTATGGAAGAGCGTAATATTATACGACGGCACACCGGTTGCGTGGTTTTTGTTGAACTGTATCCTGAACTGCGCGTTAAGATGCGACCGGGAATGCGTCGTTCCACACTTGAGGGATATTCTGACCCGGTAGAGTTTTATTCGCCGGATTATTCAGATATTGAGCCGTTTGATACGGATTTTCGCCGCACACTCTACTGGAATCCCGAGGTCATGCCTGATTCGACCGGCAGGGTGACCATACGTTTCTTCAATAACTCGAGAACCAAGAGCTTTGGCGTATCTACCGCAACGGTATCGCCCGAAGGAGCTATAGGCGGCAACTGATTTAGTCTTTGCTGCCGGATTATGGACGGTGTTGTGGGAAATCAGAGGGTGGCGGTCATGCGTACTTCGCCGACGGGGAGGGAGGCGGAGATGACGATGGGGATGCGGGAGGTGGCTGCGACTTCGGTGTGGACAGGGTAGCCGCTGCTATGACCGTCGTAGGTATATTCGAATTCGATGGAGTAGGTGGGGTAGGTGGTTCCGTTGATGGTCTGCTGTGAGGGTCCGTTGTAGGTTATTGTCACTTCGCGGGCATATCCTCCGGTGACGGGTATGCTGACGGTCTGTCCGGGCTGCATGGCGTTGAAGTCAATCTGGCGGAAGTAATAGTAGAGGGCAAGCATGTCTGATGTGACGGTTATCGCTTCGATGGTCTGGGCGGATGCATCGAGGGTGCCTTGTCCGTGGATGTTTTTGTAGTTGGCGGGATTGGAGGGGGAGAATGAGCCGTCACGGTATTGCGTGACTTTCGGTTTGAGATACCAGCCGTTCTGGTATGTTACGTGTTCGCGGCTAAGTCCGCCGGGGACAGGCGTCATTGTGGCTGAGAGGGTATCGCTGATGCAGAATACGCGACCGTCCCACGGTATGCTGTTGCCGTCGAGGGTGGCGGTGAATGTATTGCCGTCGGTCCGGATTGTGGCATGACCATGGGCAATCTGTACGTCGATTATTCCCCAATGGTAATGGACATCATAGTGGATTTCCTGATAGGGAATGTCAGTCTGGGCGGATGCGGTTAAGCCGATGGCTGAGGCGAGGAGACAAAAAATAAGCGTTTTCTTCATAGTCTGGGGTTCTTTTTATGAAGAAAACGCTTGAAGGGGGAGGTCGGTTCAGCGTTGGAGCGGAATAACCTGAGCGGAGGAGTTGTCCATGCCGGGCATTGTGCGTCCGGTTCCTGCGTTAGTGTAGGTCGGGTCACATATGGTGAATCTCTTGCCTTGGAAGTCGATATGGTCGCCGCGAGGTTCGGTTTCGTCGGGGAAGGAGACCGCTGTGGCAAGGTGACCGGGATAGTAAACGAGCATTACGTCAAGGTCGAGGAGGTCGCGCACCAGACGCGAGAAGAGGATTGAACGGTCCTCGCAGTCGCATGAGGGATAGTAGACCGACTCATCGGCAAAGAAGGCGCGGTCTTCGCCCCACACAACATCGTCATACTCATAAGGGAAGGCGGTCTGGACCCAGTTCAGAAGGATTTCCGTGCCGTCGCGCTTGCTCTTGCCCTCGACTGCCTTTGAGAGTTCGGGGTAGAGGAATTCCTTGAATTCGGCACTTGCGGGCACATTGGCATACATTGCCCAGCGGGTCATTATGTCGCCGTTGATATAGGATGTTGGGTAGGTATTGTAGAAGTCAATGAGGTTTTTGTTTGACTGGGAGGCGAGTTGCGTTCCGTAGCGTTTCGACTTAAGCAGGCGGGGTTCGCTGAGGTTTTCGGAGAGGTTGGGCACGGATGCGATAATTAGGCTGAGGGGCTTTTCCTTGGGGAACTGCGCGCCGGCGATGTTCAGGTTTGACTCATTGCAGTTGAACGCGTAAAGGGTGTCATCGCCGTTGCGATAGTAGGGCTGATTGTAAATCAGATGGTCGGAGGCATAAAGCATATATAGGCGTGAGGGAGAAGCCGCCAGACGCATCTTGTAGCCACTCTGGCAGTATAGCCACGCCATGAGGATCGTGGCTTCATTGGTGTTGGGTCCGGCAACCGCGTCGCCGACATCCTTGAGAAGGTTGATGTATGCCCAGTCGCTGAGGTCGAGGCGTTCGCGCAGGTCAAGACAGTCGCGCAGGAGCTTGTCGGCGCGTCCGTCGGAGAGTGTGCGCCATGTGTCGGCAACCGCCTGCTCCTTGACGGAAGGAAGGCGGAAGGCATCGGTCGCATTGTCCCAGCGCACGTTGACGGGAGTTCCGAGGAAGCGGACCGCGACCATCGGCTCGCGCTTAGGCACGGGGACACCCTGAATGGGGATAAGGTCGAGGTTCGGCTTGATGTCGTCGGGGAGCGGAGCGACGGGGGTGGGTGACGGCACCGGCTGGGGAGTCACGATTACGCGCTTGATTTCGATTGGGCGCGGTTCCGGTTCTGGTTCAACTTCGACTTCGGGGTCGGGCTCGTAGACCACCGGGGGAACGGGCGGCACGGGGTCGACGGGCGGCGGAGGTGTTTGCTTGCGTTCGGAAGGATTCCACGCCTCAGAGAGGAAAGACGCGTAATCTTCATTGATTTTCTTGCGGAAAGCCTCAAATTCTTCCCGCGACTTATTCTTATGGGCGTTAAAATCGCTAAAAGCTTTGTTTTTGAACTCTTCAAACGAGCTTTTCGAATCATTTTGAGCCGTAGCAGAAAGTGCAAGAACTGCAAACAGCGGAAGAATAAGGAAACGTTTCATGGTTTATGGGGGGATTTAGGGTTGTTGCATGCGCTTGAGGAGGTTGTAGCCGGCGTGGATGCCGAGCTGGCCGGCGCGGGAGATGTCGGAGATTGCGCCGTCGCGGTTTCCGCGGCTGAAACGGGCGTATCCGCGGTTGAAGTATGCCGCGCCGAGGGTCGGTTCGATTTCGATGGCGCGCGAGAGGGCGTCGATTGCGTCGACGTCGGCTCCCATGCGCAACAGGATTGTTCCGCGGTTATAGTGGGCGACAGCCATGAGGGGGTCGAGTTCGAGGGCACGGTCAAGGTCTGCCATTATCTGGTTGAGGGTGAGCGACAGTTCGGCGTTCAGTCGGGTTTCGACGCCTGAGTCGGTGACTTCGAGAGCCTCGCCGCGTTTCGATTCCTGAAGCATTACGCGCGCGGCAGCCCTCTGGAGATAGGCGGGGGCGAAGTCGGGGATAGCTGCGATTACAGAGTCGAGGTCGGCAAGGGCGTGAACATAGTCGCGGACGGTCATGTAGTCCATGGCGCGGGCAAAGTAGTCGAGGGGGGTGGCGCGCCCGGCGGTAATGATGGCTCCAAGACGCTGAATGTCGGCAAAATGGCGCGAGATGTCTGATTCACGCGTGATTGCGGGGATGTTGTTGGTCACATAGACCACATATGGGAGCGCGCGGGCGGTGTTAAGTTCGTTGACGGCACGGATATATGCCGCAGAGCTTACGTCGTCGGCATCGGCATTGTAATAGCTTAGCTGATAGATAGGCTGGAGTTCGACGGCGGCGGTGCGGTCCTGAACGCGTCCGCGGAGTCCGGCGGTGTTGAATGTCTGCTCGACCTGTTCGGCTTCGTCGTTCATGGTCAGCAGGGCCTTGAAGCGGTTTGCGGTAGAGCCTTCGTCGGGGAGTTCGGTTTTGGCAACTTCTTCCTCGCCGTCGGAGCCGGACTGAGAGTCGATGGGGCGGCGCGCCAGATATTCGGCGCGGCGGAAGTCGGCACGGGCGCGGGTGTCCTGTCCCGCCTGACGCAAGATTTCGCCTCGGAGGGCGTAGGCGGCAAACATTTCGGGATAGGCGTCGACGATAGCCGTGGCGTCGGCGAGGGCGGCGTCAAATTCGTGTTTGTCGGCAAGGACGATGGCGCGGTTGTAGAGGGCGCGCATGTCGTTGGGCTTCATTGTCAGCAGCAGGTTCAGGTCACGCAGAGCACGGTCATTGTCCTTCAGCTCGGTTCGAAGCATGGCGCGGTTAAAGAGGGCGGCATAGTTTGTAGGCTCGAGTTCGACCACATAGTCGAAGTCAGCCATGGCTCCGTTGAGGTCACCGGTACGGTAGCGGGCAACCGCCCTGTTGACACGGAGGAAGGTACGGTCAGGCTGGAGGGTTACGGCGCGCTCCATGTCGGCAAGAGCCACCTGCGGGTCCGATTCGATTGAGGCGCGGAGAGTAAGGGCCTGAACCGAGTTAGGATTGATTTCGAGGGCGCGGTCAAGGTCAGCGCGCGCGCTGACGGTATCTTCGCGGTGGAGGTAAAGCTGAGCGCGTCCTACGTAGCCATTGTCGAACTTCGGGTAGTTTTCAAGCAGTACCTTATATGTTGAGTCGGCGCGGGCGGAGAGTCCGGCGTCTTCCTCAGCCAATGCCTTTGAAAATAGCATCTGGCGATTGAAGGGAAGCAGCTTCAGGGCATGGTCATAGTCACCGACGGCTTCGAGATTTTTTCCGAGACACTGGCGCACGACTCCGCGCACCTCCCAAGCGTCGGGAAGGAAGGGATTGCGGTCAATGGCTTCCGTGGCGTCCTGTTCCGCGCCTACGTAGTCCTCGAGGGAGTATTTGGCGATGGCGCGGAGGTAATATGGCTCGGCAAGATAGGGCTTGACAGCTATTACCTGATTAAAATGCTGGATTGCAAGGATGTAGTCTTCAAAGTAGAGCGCGTTTCGCCCTACGTCGGTAACACGGTCGGTATTGAACTGGGCGCGGGCGGACATGGCGCAGCTGACGGCGATAAATACCGTCAGCAGGCGTCGGATTATGTTCGCTAACCGCTTCATGCCGGACTAATTAGTCTAATTTTGAAGAGGCGATAGAGTTAGCCATCTTGACCGCTGTGCTGATATGGTCGCAGATATGGTCAGCCCCTATCAGGGAGTCGATGGAGCTATTATGGAGAGCCTTACGCACGTCAGGGCGCACACCGGAGAGCACTATGTGGATGCCTTCGCTCTGGCTGGACTTGATGAGCAACTCAAGGTTATGGATGCCGGTAGAGTCAATGAAAGGTACTTTACGCATGCGGATAATGCGGACAACGGGCTTTTCAGACATTGAAGTGCGCATCAGTTCGTCAAACCGGTTTGCGACGCCGAAGAAGAACGGACCATCGATTTCGTAGACGCTTACGCCCTTGACAAGGTTGAGCTCCTCGTGGGTGGTAAGGTCGGTGCCGTCGGCTGCGTCGAGCTTGTCGCCGTAAACGCGGATTTCGGTATTCTCCATTACGCGGCGCAGGAAGAGGACAATGGCGAGCAGCAGACCGATTTCAATAGCGATGGTCAGGTCGAAGATGACGGTCAGAAGGAATGTTACAACGAGGACCGAGAGGTCGCTCTTGGGGTTATGGAGCATGCCCTTGATGGTTCGCCAGCCGCTCATGTTGTAAGCCACAACCATCAGTACGGCGGCGAGACATGCCATCGGTACAAGGTTGATAAGCGGCATGAGGAGCAGGAAGATAGCGAGGAGGACTATGGCGTGGATAATGCCTGCCACGGGGGTGCGTCCGCCGTTGGTAATGTTGGTCATGGTGCGGGCAATGGCTCCTGTGACGGGGATGCCGCCGAACATCGGAACAACGACGTTAGCCAGACCCTGACCGATAAGTTCGGAGTTTGAGTCGGTACGGGAGCCGGTGATACCGTCGGCGACGGTAGCGGAGAGCAGCGACTCGATGGCACCGAGAATGGCGATGGTGAAGGCTGAGGGGAGGAGCTGGTTAATCGTAGCCATGTCGAGGGTAAAGCCGTGGGGCAGAGGGATATCGGTGCTCATTTCGCCGAAGCGCGCGCCGATGGTCTCGACTGGGATGTTGAGGAAATAAACAACCGGGGTTACTATCAGGATAGCCAGAAGCGCGCCGGGAAGTTTCTTGCTCACTTTGGGAGCGAGAGTTATAATAAGGAGAGAGGCGACGGCGACACCTACGGTAATCCAGTCGATATTTCCGAGGTTTTGGAAATATACGCCCCATTTGGGTATGAATTCAGAGGGGACGCCGGTAAGCCCGAGACCGAGGAAGTCATTTATCTGGGTAGAGAAGATGGTCAGGGCGATACCTGCCGTAAAACCTACCACGATGGGATAGGGAATGAACTTGATGACCGTTCCGAGCCGGAATAGCCCCATCATAATCAGGATAAGTCCCGCCATGAAGGTAGCGATGGCGAGTCCTTCAAGTCCGAAGCGGGCAATGATACCGTAGACAATCACGATGAAGGCACCGGTAGGACCGCCAATCTGGACGGAGTTGCCGCCGAAGGCACTTACGATAAAGCCGCCGACGATGGCTGTGATTAGTCCGACGGTAGGACTTACGCCCGAGGCGATACCGAAGGCGATAGCCAGCGGAAGGGCTACGATGCCGACCACTATGCCGGCGATAAGGTCATTTTTAAACTTTGCGGCAGAATAGTTGCCGAAAACACTCATCAGCTTGGGACGATAAGAAATAGCTCCCGAAAATCGCATAAAAAATGTCGTTTATATATATTAAGGTGTAAATTCGATTGGTTTCAGGGGGCAAAGTTACGCAAAATCCCTGAAAAAGGGGGCGTTTTACCCCGGATTTTTACATGAGTGAAAAAAAGTTTGAAAAATTTTTCAGTTCTCATGAACCTTTTTTCGGGTGCCGTTGTTCTATTGATGTAACAACTGAAACAAACAACGAAAACAAACAACAAAACTTAATAACTTAACTTCAACTATTTTTACTATTATGAAAAAGGCTCTGTTAATGGTGGCCGTCCTTCTGGGAAGCATGACCACCTTCGCACAAAACATCGACAAGAACGAAATCAAGCAGCTCAAGGCGTTTCTCGAACAGCCCTCTGCAGAAGCAGGCAAGACTAACGCTGATGTGCTTAAGATTACCGATTTAAAGACTCCCGCTTCATGGGAAGGCGTGAAAGTTGAAAACGGACACGTAACCGAAATCAAATGGAATGACAAGAAACTCGCCGGTACCTTCAGCGCAGAAGGCTTCAAGGCACTCACCACGGTCGACGTTTCACGTAACAAACTGACCGGTGTAGACTTTGACGGCGCAGTTAACCTCCAGCAGGTAAATGCTTACCGTAACCAGTTGACCTCCGCATCATTCGACGGCTGTGTTCAGCTCCGCAAACTTAACATTTACCGTAACCGTCTGAGCGATATCAGCATCACCTCCACCCCTCTGCTCGAGTATATCGACGCTTCAAGCAACTACTTTGTAGATTTCAGCGTTGCTAACTCCACTCAGCTCAAAACCCTTAACGTACAGGGCAACCACCTTGAAAACCTTGACGTTACCGGCTGTACCGGACTGAAACACCTCTATGCAGGTTACAACAAGCTTACCTCGCTTACCCTTGAAGGTGTGACCTCGCTCGCAAACCTTAACATTGACAGCAATGACATGTCAACCATGATTATCAGCGGTCTGCCCTCACTCGGCACTTTCCTCTGCTCCGATAACCAGATGAAGACTCTGATGATTCGTGACTGCCCCACCCTGATTGACGTTGTCTGCTCCTATAACGATCTTACTTCACTGCAAATCGCAGGTACCCCGCAAATCCAGTACGTTGACTGCTCATACAATGACCTTACCGAGCTCTATCTCGATAACTTCAACTTCCTGCAGCGCGTAATCTGTAACAACAACCAGCTTCAGGTTCTTTCAGTGACCAACGACGGTGCTCTTCGCTACGTGAACTGCCGCTACAACCAAATCACCGACTTCAGAACCGCAGGTTCAAACGAACTTCAGCAGGTTGCCTGCCAGTGGAACTACTAACTTTGAGGTTGAATTAAGTTAATATAGATTCCGCAATCGCGAATGGAAGACCGGAGGCCCGAAAGCCTCCGGTCTTTTTTTGCATTGTTCAAAATGCCCCGGTGGCGGTTATCCGGATTGAACGGGGTCATGCTTCCAGATGGGATATCAAATCATCGGCTGACATGGCTTCCATTCTTGAAAACGCAAAGAGTTTCTTCCCTAAGTCCTTGAATGAAGCACCGACATGATAAACGGTGTTGTCAATGATAAGAAAGCGGTCGTGTGCCTTGCGGTATGTTCTGACCTCAATCGGCTCGTATTGTGCATTATGTCTATCCAAATCCTGCTGTAATGTGCGGCTGATGGATGTGGTGAAGATTGTGGCTTTGACTCCGGTTTCCCGTTTGTCAAGCTGACGGAAAATGGAATCATCGATATAATTATCAGCCATAATGATACGGCTTTTGGCACTGCGTATAAGGTCACACATAAGAGTATAGGCATCGAATATCTGTCCGTTAAAGAATATGCCTTCCCGGGGAGGAATTGAGGTTCGAATGAAGAAATCCATCCTGTTGTTCAGTTCCTTTATCTGATTGTCGTGTTCTGAAAGTCGGTGGTCAATACGGCTTTCCATGTGTAGTAAACGCTGATTGATGCTATATCCCTTTAAAAGATACTCTTTTAAGATCTTGTTTGCCCACTGACGGAATTGGGTGCCTCTGACCGACTTAACTCTATATCCAACGGAAATTATAACATCTAATGAATACAGTTTTACCGGCTTATCGGAATATGCAATGTGCAAAAAATGCACATTGCTGTTTTCTTCTAATTCTCCTTCTTTAAAAATATTATTAATATGTCGGGTTATGACCGTTCGATCTCTGTCAAACAACTCGGACATCTGCTGCTGCGTAAGCCAAACGGTTTCATTTTCCAGACGGACTTCAAGCTTAATCGTTGAATCCGGCTGGTAAAGTATTATCTCATTTTCTTGCGAAGATGGAGTGACTGGTGTCGGGATATTCTCGTTCATAGTGCAAAATTAGTAAAATATTTATATCATGTAAAAAAATTGCCCGGTTTTGTCTTTTTTTGCGGTCGGGAGGGGGAAGATGGTTGTAACTTTGCGCTATGGAACAGAAGAAAAAAACACCGGAGCATCAGCTTTATTGCGCAGTGGGGGTTACTGTGGTTGGCTGTTCGCTCCTTGTTGCAGGGTTTATGGTTTCACCTCTGGGCGAGATTCACCAGAGTGTGTTGATAGGGTTTGGTGAGTGTATGACTTTTGCCGGGGCATTGCTCGGCATTGATTACCGTTATAAGCAATGATTACGCGTCTTATAAAGCAGTTTGAGGGGCTGCGGCTCGAGGCGTACCGATGTCCGGCGGGAGTATGGACTATCGGCTATGGTCATACATCAGGTGTCAGACAGGGTATGCGGATAACGGAGGCAGACGCCGATCGGTTGTTGCGTCAGGACCTTGAGCCTGTGCTTGCGGCTCTGCCTGAGGGACTTAATGCCAACCGGAGGGCGGCGTTGGCATCGTTTGTATTCAATGTGGGTATAGGTGCGTTTAATCGCTCCACGCTGCGGCGTATGGTGGTTGAAGATGCCGGCAATCCGCGTATTGCCGATGAGTTTGCCCGCTGGTGCTATGGCGGAGGAAAGGTTCTGCCGGGGTTGGTTGCGCGCCGGCGCGCCGAGGCTGAACTTTATTTTACCGGGTCGGTCCAGTCATGAGGAGAGTATGTCCGTTTTTTATCCTTGTCGCTATGGTCGTGGCAGGATGCGCTTCTCGCAAACCGTCGGTTCAGGCATCGGCTGTGACAGTGCGCTCCGACTCGCTGAACCTGACGATGGATTGCCTCTCTACCGCTACGCTCCATGACGTGACGGTTATCCCTGCGGATACGATGGGCGATGTTGTCCACATCAGGAAGGTGGAACTTGACCGTCGGACCCATGCGGAGACTATGGCTGTAACAGCTGAGACAGCCGTCGAGACTCACTCCGAGACGCCTCCTCCCGCTTCGCCGGGAATATCGCTGAAGTGGTTGCCGTGGATGTTCGTACTTGCCGTTGGTGTAATTATTTTTTTGAGAAAATAAAAAGTTGATACAAAAAGCATTGATTGTTGCTGATTTGAGAATTTTTTGCTAATTTTGACGCAGATATTTAACCAATATAAATCAATCACTTAAATCTCAATTTTATCGATGAAATTTACACGATTACTTTTGCCGGCACTGCTGTTTGCCGGTATGAGCGCGACGGTGATGGCGGCAGAGACCGAACCGCAGCCCATCACGTTCACTGTCAACACTGACAACGGCACGCTTTCAGGTACTGGCAATTATCGTTCGACATGGAGCTCGACTCAAGCTGCTGATGGTATTCAGGTTATTGCTTATGTCGGCGATTTGTCAAAGGTGGCAAATAACTTCAATAATGTAGCCGGTTGGTTGCAGTTGAATTCTGGACTGAGTGCTTCATCTCCGGTTAAAATCGTACCTAATAACACAGAAAAATGGTATGTCAGTTCATATTCGTTTACGGCTTCTAATTCAACAGATGCAACGAATCTGACTATTGCTGTGCAGAATAATGCGGCTGTTTCAATTCCGTCTGGTACGTCGGTGGAGTTCAGTGCAACTGTGGAGCAGGGCACGGAAGCTATGTTCGTGTTTAAAGGAACGAACGGTAAGGCAGTTGTGCTTCAGGATTTTACTGTAACAATCTCTCCGATTCTTGACTATGAGGAGCCGGAATATGTGCTTCCGGTAACCGCTTCGGAGCTGGTTGACGGTCAGTTCTCGGCTGACGCGACATGGTATAACCTGCAGATTACGCAGAATAATTTCGACATTTTCGATAATGGCGAAGAGCAGATTCCGCTCAGCACAATGACTTCCGGCGAACCCAATATGCAGCTTGACGCTCACCAGTGGTGTTTCGTTCAGCAGGAGGATAACAAGGTGAAGATTTACAATCGTGCCGCCGGTACGGGCAAGATGCTTGCCGCACCGCTGAAGGGCACCGGTTATCCCCGCATGATGGCACCCGGCAATGCCGATTATTGCTATGACTGGGTAGTAAATACCGCTGCCTATACTTCCGGCGGTACCGCAATCAATAACGGTTTTAACGGTAAGAATCCCGTCTATATCAGTCTGGCTGATAACGCAAACGCTATTTTGAACAACTTTGGCGGAAACGGTTTCCTGAATTTCTGGACCGGGGGCTATGACAATAACTCGGTAGTCGTTCCCGTGGTGGCTGAGGCTACGGTCCGTATCAATCTTGAAACCGGTTATCTGACCCGTGATGGAAAGGTTGACACTTCCAATCGCTGGCAGAGCCTCTGGAATTACAACGGTGATTTCAATGTTACATTCGGAACCTCTAAAAATAACATGACCACGACTACCGGCGATGTGCTTGTCGGTGATTTGCAACTCGCTTCGGGCGGCACTACCTGTGGCTACAATGTAAACCTGCCCAATGACTATTATGTCAGTGACCTCCACGTCAAGGCTGCAATGAGCAGTGACAGCGGTACCGGAACATTCGTTATCGGTCCGAAATCTGTTGACCTGCAGGGCACCACTCCTGTTGCCTTCGATTTTGATGATGTGGACCCTGATGTGACTCTCGGAATGAGCGTTACCGCAGCCAATAATCTTAACAACAATGTGGTCCTGACTGATTTCGTGATTCATGTAAAGCGTCATTTCCGTGAATATGTTGACGGAACAATCGTATTCCGCCGCAGTGATGGCGGACATCAGCGTCGTATTCCCGCCATTACCACTGTTGGCGGTTTCGGTCCCCACGCCGGTCGCCTTGTGGCTGCCTATGACTATCGCTGGTGTAACGCCGACCTTGCTGCCGGTAACATTGACCTTCAGATTTCGGTAAGCGATGACAATGGCGTGACATGGTCTGCCCCTGACTTTGCCCGTGACGCTCAGGGTAAGCCCGTAACTGAATATAACCACCAGTGGACCAAGGGAAGCGACTGGGCTCAGGTTCAGGGAAAGGCTGTTGAAGCATGGGATGCCGCATGGGGCGACGCCGCCCTTGTCAGCGACCGTGAGACCGGCAAGATTATGATGATTGCCGTTGGCGGTCCTATCGGTTTCTTTGCAAGCCGCCGCGACAACACCCAGTCTGCCATCCGTTGGATTTCCGATGATGGCGGTGAAAGCTGGAGCGCACCTGAAAACATCACCGAAAAGATTTATTCTCTCTTTGACGGCGAGCCGCGCAACGGCAAGATTGACGGCATGTTCTTCGGCTCCGGTCGAGTAATGCAGAGCCGTTATATTAAGGTCGGTCCTTACTATCGTGTTTATACCGTAATCTCTACCCAGAATGGCGGCGGAAGCACCCGTAATTTCGTCCTCTATTCTGATGACATGGGTGAGACTTGGGGTGTACTTGGCGGTAATAAGCAGTGTCCGGTTGAAACTACTGCCGATGAGCCCAAGGCTGAAGAGCTGCCTGACGGTTCCGTGCTTCTCGCTGCCCGCAATCAGGGTGGTAACCGTAACTTCAACGTGTTCCGCTATACCAACCCGTCGACCGGCGAAGGTAAGTGGACCGGACGCGTCACAACAAACATGGGAATGGGTGCAATCAACGCCTGCAACGGCGAAATCTTCCTGCTCCCCGCCCGTAATATCGAAACTCAGGAACCCTGTTTCGTAGCCCTTCAGTCGTTCCCCTACGGCGGTGCGCGTCAGATGGTCAGCATTGCATGGAAAGCACTTGCCGACGGTGCCGACTTCGCTAATGCCGATAGCTTCACCTCATGGGGCGGTCGCTATCAGGTAACCTACGGCGGCCACGAATCCGCTTACTCAACCATGACGCTTATGCCCAACGGAAGCATCGGCTTCTTCTACGAAGAAACTCTTACCGGTGTATATGACGGTGTGTTCAAAGCCCTGCCGCTTGAAACCATCACCAATGGTCGCTATGAGTACTATCCCGACTCTTATAACGAGATTGCCGTTGAACTGACCAAGGCTATCGCCGAATACCGCAATAATGAGTATGAGGGCGACAACGAAGACGAATTCTATACTGCGGTCAACACATATATGGAGAATCCCACCTATGCCAACTATGTGAACATCAACCGCGCCGAGTATGGCTATACCGGTACTCCCGATGACTATGACTTCAACTATGCCGGCACTATCCTCTGGCCCGGTGCTGAAGCTGATGTCGAGCTGGTTGTATCGCCTGCTGCAGTTGTTCTCAAGGAGGGTGAGACCGTAATCTTGACCGTCAACATGGCAGGCGAGGTCGAGTGGATCTCCTCTGATGAGACCGTCGCTACCGTGGCTGACGGAGTCGTTACCGCCATCAAGGCAGGTGTGGCTACCATTACCGCCAACATCAACGGTAAGACTGCAGTCTGCGCCGTAACGGTTGAGAGCGGCAACGTAGACATAATCAACGAAATCGCCGCCGAGAGTGCCGATAGCGAAGCCGTTTATGACCTGCAGGGTCGCCGCGTCATCAACGCCGCCCCCGGTCTCTACATACTCAACGGCAAGAAAACCGTCATCAAATAACTTAGTTTAATCCTAACCATAGCAGAGACTGTCTGACAGATGTTTAGGCAGTCTCTGCTGCTTTTTATGTGTCGAAACACGCGTATTATGGTTTGTTAACGTTATTTAACAATTGGGGGGGGGTAATTTGTGAAATTATGTGTAATTTTGCGCAAATTAGCAAAATACTAACTAATAAAATCACAATTAATTATGAAAAAAGTCTTTTGGGCAGTTATTGTAGCTCTAAGCGGAGCTTCTGCCATCAATGCGACCACATGGCGCATCAATCCCAGTCCATACGCAAAAGCCAACTTCAAAACCGTTGCCGAAGCAATGAACAGTATCAACGTTCTTTCCGGCGACACTCTACTTCTTGACGGCGGACTGCATGAAAGTATCAATATTTCGGCGCGCAAGAACATGACCATTATCGGTACAGGCTATTTTCTTGATAAAAACACGGATTGGACAGAAACCCAGTCAAGTATTATTAGTTCAGTATCCTTGAGTGAGGGTTCAAAGATTGAAGGTTGTGATGTAACGGGGACTATCTCTGGTAGAAATAACTGCACAATTTCAAGATGTAAAGCCAGTGATATTTCTTCAGGTGAACAGAGTTTGGTTGAACGATGTATTATTGCAAATACATTAAGTCTGGATAAACAAGCTATTGCAAAAAATAATATTATTATAAATCAATATCAATATTCTTCTGCAATAAACGGTAGTGATGGTGTTATAATAGAGAATAATGTAGTATATACAACTGTTGGTCATTTTAATTATGGAGACTGCGTCATTAAGAATGTCTACAATTCGTATATTCGTAATAATATCATAATCAATGCTAAACAGGGATTTGATAATGATATGAAGCCTTATTCGACGCATATATGGTATAAGTGCTCGAATAATGTTGTGCAGAACAATGTATTTTCAACACCTGCTCAGTATGCCGACCCCACTATGCCCAACAATTATTATGTAGGTGCCACCGTGGAGAATACGTTCGTTAACGAAGGCTCAGATGATGCCAAATGGCAACTGCTCCCCAATTCCGCAGCCAAAGGTGCCGCTACCCATGGCGGAGACTGCGGCGCGTTCAGCGGAGCCACTCCCTATGTCCTCTCGGGTATTCCGATGCTTCTGCCCCACATCACTGAAGCTCTTGTTCCCGCCAAACCTACCGACGGTAAAATCACAGTTAAACTGAAAATAGAGAACCAAAATGAATAAACGGATGACAACGACCGCCCTCCGATGCCGGAGCGGACTCTGTTGCATCCTTGCGGGCATGGTGCTCGCGTCGCTGCCCGCTGCGGCTCAGATGAAAGGCGAGTATTTCTGGAATACCGATCCCGGAGTTGGGCGCGCCTCGAAGCTCATTGAAAGCGGACAGGCTGACGGATATGGCACCTATACCCTCGATGCCTCGGGACTTCCGGGAGGCGTGAACCTGCTGGGTCTGCGCCCGTTCAGCCGCGGTCACTGGGGGCAGACGCAGATGCACTTCGTCATGGTCGACGTTGAAGTAACAGAGCAATGGTCAGGTGAATACTTCTGGAATGTTGACCCGGGGGTAGGTAACGCTACCAAGTTTCCGCTGAGCAAACCTCAGGGCGGAATAATCAGTCTCGACATTGAGGTCGACGGACTCCCCGTTGGTACCAATGTGCTCGGTCTGCGTGTAAACTCGGGCGGCGCATGGAGCCAGACACAGACCTATATTGTGGCGGTTCCGGCAAGTCCGGTTGTCGCCGATTGGAAAATAGAATATTTCTGGGATTCAGACCCGGGACCCGGCAAGGCGACTTTGCTCAAACTCGGTCCTGACGGTACGGGTATGGTAAATATCGACCTGCTGACCGCTGACCTTGCTCCCGGAGAACACACCTTGGGTCTGCGCACCAACTCGGGCGGCACGTGGAGTCAGACTCTGCTGTCGACCGTCATGGTGCCCCATGACTATGACGCCGCAATCATCGGTGCGGAATATTTCTGGGGCGATGACCCGGGATTTGGCAAAGGTACACCGGTTGAAATCTCTTCCGGCAATGAGGTCAGCGTGGATAATCTGACCTTGGACTTCCCGACGGAAACGGCGGCGGAGTATGTGTTGAGTTTCCGCGCACGCTCTGTCTACGGCTGGGGTCAGACCGTAACGAAGGTTATCCCCCACCTTTATGTGCAGTCCATAGACCTGACTGCCGACAAGGATTGGGTAGAACCGGGCGAGACTATGACTCTGAGTGCCGCGATTACGCCGGCTGACGCTTTTGTGAGCGCGGTGAACTGGGCGTCGAGCAATCCGGCTGTCGCTACTGTCGACTCTGACGGCACGGTCAAGGGTATCAGCGTAGGCAATGCGGAGATAACGGCAACGTCGACCGACGGCTCCGAAATCGTAGCCTCCATGTCTATCAGAGTCCTGAATCCGATTAAGACTTTGACGCTTAGCGCAACCGAACTGGCGATTGAGGTGAGCCGCACGGCGCAACTTACCGCCACGGTATCGCCCGCCAATGCAACCGATGCTGCCGTTGAATGGACGGTTGTTGAAGGCAGCAGTTTTATCAAGATTGACGATACCGGAAAGATTACCGCTCTGAAGCAGGGCACGGCAACCGTTCGCGCCACTGCCGCCGATGGCTGCGGTGCGGAGGCTGACTGTGTGGTGACCGTTATCGCGCTTAAAGGCGACGCTGACGGCAACGGAAGCCTTGCGGTCAACGACGTTGTGCTGACCGCACGCGCTGTCATCGATGACATTGACAGCAAGCTTGACTTCGAAGCCGCCGACATGAATTCCGACGGCGTGATGACCGTAGGCGACCTGACGCGTGTGGCTGATGCGGTTATGAAGTATCAGGCACAGCCTAAGTCTGTGATACGTAAGGTGCGCAGCCTCGGGTCGGCTCCGCAGCTGATGTTCGCGTCAGAGGGTATGTCTCTGCAGATAGTGATTCCCGGACTTGGCTCGTTCACGGGCGTTCAGTTCGACGTCGTGCTCCCTGAGGGTATGTCAATTGCCCGCATAGAGTCGGCCGACAATCATTCCGTGATGAACCGCCGCCTGAATGATGTGACCAGAGTCATGTCTTATTCCACAGAGACTTACGGCAGTGTTGACGAGGTATTCGCAACCCTAAGCCTCCAAGCCGACGGAAGTCTGGCGGCAGGAGAGTATGAGCTGACGCTCGCTAACGTAATGGCGAGTGACTTCGACGGTAATCTTTACAGCTTCGAAAACGGTAAGGCGCGTGTGGCTTACAGCCCGCAAAGCGGACTTTCCACACCCGGTGCCGACACTCTGCATATACTCACGGAAGGCCACAAGGTTATCATCATTTCGCCCGCCGATATGATTGTGACCCTCACTGACCTTCACGGCATAAGCCGAAGGATAGAACTCCATTCCGGTCGCAACGAAATGACCATAGCGACTTCCGGCGTTTATGTTATTGACGGACAGAAAATCATAATCCGCTAATATAATGAAATCAATAAATAAAATCATAGCAACAGCGGTGCTCCTCCTGACGGGGGGAGCCACCGCCATGCCGGCTGACATCGGACCTGCTGTCACTGAACCGTTTGCGCCGGGCGGCCGACGGAGCCAAAACATTGAAGTGGTGACACCGGAGGGTGCTACGGCAATCCAGTTTACCATGACGCTCCCTGATGGTTTCAGCTTGAGCAGCAAGAGCCTGACCCTTGACAAAACCCGCGCCAAGGACCATCTTTACCGCATGAACGAGGTTGAGGAAGGTCGGTTCAGGTGTGTTATTTACTCGAATTCCAACACCCCCTTCGCCAAGACTGACGGAGGGCTGTTCAGCGTTCCGCTTAAAGCTGCAGCCACGACTCCGACCGGCGATTTTCCGCTTGAGTTTAGCGAGGTGACAACCTCTGACGCTCAGGGCAATGAAACATCCCTTGCCGATGCCACGATTTCGCTCCCCGTAAGGATTCAGCCTACAGGAATAACGGTTTCTCCTTCAAGTGTAGACATATTTGTTGGCGAGGAGGTTCAGCTGAACGCAACCGTTACCCCTGCCGGTGCTGACCAGTCGGTAATCTGGGAAATTCCGGAGGGCTCACGCAGTTACTTTACGATTGATGAAACCGGCAAGCTGACCGGGTTGGCAGGATTTAATCCCAGTTTCCCTGTGACGGTTACCGTGCGCTCCGCAGTCAATAGTTCCATCTACCAGACCTTTAAGGTGATAGTCAGGGCAATTCCTGTCAGCTCCGTGACGATTGATCAGGCAAGCCTTACACTTCGTAAGGGTGAGAACTCGAAGCTGACGGCGACGGTACTTCCCGAAAATGCTGCAGATAAGTCAATCACATGGAGCTCTTCATCCTCGAGCATAGTTTATGTCAATAGCTCCACCGGCGAGATAGAAGCCCGTCGTATCGGCACCGCTACGATCACTGCCACCTCAAAGACTAATTCTTCAATCAAGGCAACCTGTCAGGTCACTGTGATAGAACCGCTGACAACAAAACTGATGATCACACCATCTTCGGTAACAATGACTATTGGAGATAGCCGTCAGTTCAGCCTCATCGTATCGCCATCTGATGCGAATCCGGCAGTTAAGTGGTCGGTGTCTGATTCATCGTTGGCTCATATTGATGAAAACGGGCAATTGACGGCACTTGCCGCCGGCTCTGTCACGGTAACGGCGACAGCCACCGATGGCTCCGGCATCAGCGCAAGCAGCAATGTGACAATCAACCGTCCGCAAGGCACCTCAGTCAACCTGAGTAAAACAGCTATTGACCTAAGGGTTGACGAGGAAACGACCCTGATAGCCTCGGTAGTCCCTGCAACCGCCAATAATTCCTTTATATGGAAAAGCAGCAACACTGCCGTTGCGACCGTGAGCGTGACAAACGGCAGTCCTACAGCGAAAATCATTGCCAAGGGCGCGGGAACGGCATTTATCTCCGCCACGACTACCGATGGCTCCAATCTGTCGGCTCAGTGTGCGGTTACGGTGCGTCCCCCGCTCGTTTCCGGCATTACCCTCAGTGCAACAACTCTCACAATGAGTGTCGGCGACGGACAAACGCTCAAGTCAACGGTATCTCCCTCCAATGCCGACGCTACTCTTGAGTGGAGCAGCTCAAATGAAGCGGTGGCAACCGTTGACAATAGCGGTCATGTGACTGCCGTCGGGCTAGGCAATGCCATCATCACCGCAAGGGCTACGGATGGCTCCGGCAAGAGTGCCACATGTTCGGTCAACGTTAATTTTGCGGCAGTTACGTCGTTGACACTTGACCGCACAACGTTGACCATCACCCAGTCGGGTTCTCCCGTAAGACTGATAGCGATAGTCAAGCCTGACTATGCCACTCAAAAGACCCTGAACTGGGTCAGCAGCAATAGTAAGGTGGCAACAGTCGGCAGTGACGGCACGGTTACGCCTGTTGCTCCGGGCGTGGCGGTCATCACGGTGCGCACCACCGACGGCTCGAACCTTCAGGCAACGTGTAATGTTACGATTGTTGCAGACGCAGCAGGTGCAGTTACTGTTAATCCGGCTACGGTAACTCTTGAAGTTGATCAGACTTACAAGCTGACAGCCACCATTTCACCGGCTACGGCTCCACAGGCCGTTTTGTGGTCATCGTCAAATCAGTCTGTGGCAATCGTTAGCTCCGATGGACTTGTCAAAGCTATCGGTGATGGTTCGGCAATTATTACGGCTACGGCAGCCGATGGCTCCGGAATTAGCGGAAGCTGTATCGTTGAAGTCTTGCCTGTAAAAGTTGAGGAAATTATCCTTAATGTTAGAAGTCTTGAAATGAGTGTAGGCGATAGTTCGCAATTGAGCGCGACAGTCAAGCCTGACAACGCAAAAGTTAAGGATATTGATTGGTTTAGCTCAAACGAGAACGTAGTGACGGTTGATGATACCGGTCTCGTGACAGCTATGGGGCTTGGCACCGCTTCCATCATCGCTAAAGCTTTTGACGGCTCCGAGGTTTGGACCGCCTGCTCGGTCAACGTTAATTTTGCGGCAGTTACGTCGCTGACGCTTGACCACACGACGTTGACCATCGCCCAGTCAGATTCTCCCGTCAGGCTGATAGCGACCGTCGAGCCTGACTATGCCTCGCAAAAGACCCTGAACTGGACATCAGACAATAATCAGGTGGCAACAGTAAGTGCCGACGGCACGGTTACGCCCGTCGCTCCGGGCATGGCAGTCATTACGGCGCGCACCACCGACGGCTCGAACCTTCAGGCAACGTGTAATGTAACCGTTGTCCGTGACGCTGCCGGCGAGGTTGTCATCAATCCCGCAACCCTGATCCTCGAGATTAATCAGTCTTACAGGTTGACTGCAAGCGTCAGCCCGTCAACGGCACCTCAGGAGGTGATATGGGCGTCATCTGACATGTTGGTTGCTACCGTCGGTGCTGACGGCACGGTCAATGCCATCAGTGACGGCACAGCAGTCATCACAGCGACGACCGCGGATGGCTCCGGTGTCAGCAGCAGCTGTGTTGTCGAGGTGTTGCCTGCAAAGGTTGAAGAAATTATCCTCAGTGTTACAAGTCTTGAAATGAACGTAGGCGATAGTTCGCAGCTGAGCGCAATGGTTAAGCCCGACTACGCGAAAGTCAAGACCGTTGAATGGAATAGCTCCGCACCCCAAGTTGTCAGTGTTGATAGCGATGGTAACATAGCCGCCATAGGGGTTGGAACCGCCACTATTACTGCAACAGCTGCCGATGGTTCCGGCATTAGTGCAACCTGTGAAATTACCGTTTCAGAGGTTATTATTCCTGAGATTAAAGTCGAGCAGATTCTCATTGACTCCGCCGCGGAAATGGAAGTCGGTACGATTTTGACTCTTTCGGCTACCGTATTGCCTGATAACGCCGATAATCCTGCTCTCGAATGGAAATCGTCAAAACCGGAAGTCGCTACGGTCAGTCAGGACGGCAAAGTTTTCGGTCTTGAAGCTGGCGTTACGCTGATAACCGTTTCCGCTACTGACGGCTCAAGTGTCAGTGCCTATTGCCTGTTGACAGTCAAAGATAAAGATTCATCAATCCAAACCGTCAACATAGGCGATAAGCAATCTGACTGCATTTACAATCTTACAGGTCGTAAAGTGAAGAACCCGGTTCCCGGCATATATATTGTCAACGGCAAGAAAACCGTCATCAAATAAACGTTTGAGTCTGTAAAATTTGACCCGGACAGCCCATTATGGGGTTGTCCGGGTTGATTTTATCATGTCAAAGGCGGTAATTATAAAAAAAATGCGTATCTTTGCACTCGCATTAGCGCGGTTCCGTAGCTCAGCTGGATAGAGCAACAGCCTTCTAAGCTGTGGGTCTTGGGTTCGAATCCCAACGGAATCACCTAAAAATGAGAGAAGGCAAGTTTCGGCTTGCCTTTATTTTTTCGCCTTTTTTTAGTAACTTTGCACCAATTTGATATAAACACAGAATGATATGAGCAATATTTTAACTGCGATAAAGGCAATAATAGAGAATTCTTCTGCTGCGATTGTTGACACATCCGGGAATCATTCTCAGAATAGAATGAATCAAATGGGTGACGCTCTGGAAGACTATGTGAAAAATGCTTTTGCGGATTGCATAGGTCAGGATAAAGATGCGGTAATGCAAGCACGGAGTGCGGTCTTTTCATATCTTGGAAATAGCAAAAATCCACCGGATGCTATGCTGAAGGGTAGTGATGCGATAGAAATTAAGAAGATACAGGCTGTTGATGTGACGCAATTGCAGCTCAACAGTAGCTATCCTAAAAATAAACTCCGTGCCGATAATCCTAAGATCTGCAGTGCTTGTCGCGATTGTGAGACTTGGAAAGAAAAGGATATGCTATACGTTGTCGGACAGGTGGATGGTGAGGTACTGCAAAATATCTTCTGGGTATATGGAGATTTGTATTGTGATTCTCCTGAGGTTTATGAGAATATTCAGAATACAATAAAAGACGCACTTAAATCTTTGGAGGATGGTGACATCGCTGCAACTAACGAACTCGGTCGGGTTAATGATGTTGATCATCTTAAAATTACGGATCTCAGAGTGCGCGGTATGTGGATGATTAAGAACCCATTCGTGCATTTTCAGTATCTGATGAGTGAAATCCCTGACTGTTCTTTTAAGTTGGTAGCATTAATTCCCGAGGAAAAATACAATAGCTTTGGTAATGTAAAAGACTTTGGACAGTTTTGTGAGGAGCATGGTGTGCAGATATTAGATAAGAATATCGAAAATCCGAAAAATCCTGCGGAACTCATCAAATCTAAACTTATAATATATTATAAATGACTCTTATAAGTCTTTTCTCTGGCGCAGGTGGACTTGACAAGGGTTTCCATAATGCAGGTTTTCGCACGGTTGTTGCAAACGAGTTTGACCCTAAGATTTATCCCACTTTCAAGGCTAATTTTCCGGACGCTAACCTTATTGAGGGAGACATACGCAAGGTGAGGGAGAGCGAGTTCCCGGAGCGCGTTGCCGGGATTATTGGAGGACCGCCTTGTCAGTCTTGGAGCGAAGCAGGAAATCTGAAAGGTATTGAAGATGCCCGCGGTCAGTTGTTTTATGAGTACATTAGAATTCTTAAAGCTGTTCAGCCGCTTTTCTTTGTTGCTGAAAATGTCTCCGGAATGCTTGCCAAACGTCATTCGGCATCTGTTGGTGGTTTTATGCAATTATTTGATGAAGCCGGTTATGATGTCAATCTAAAGATGCTTAATGCCAATGATTTTGATTGTCCGGAGGATCGTGACAGGGTGTTTTATATAGGCTTTAGAAAGGATTTGGATATACATGATTTTGAATTTCCGACGCCTTTGAAGCATAGACCGACAATGAGAGAGCGCATATGGGACTTAAAAGATAATGCAATCCCCGCAAAAGAACACAATAAGACCAATGGCTCAGCGTGTGCTGTCCCAAACCATGAATATTTCATAGGAGCCTATTCGCCTATTTTCATGTCACGTAATCGCGTCCGCTCATGGGATGAGCCGGCTTTTACCGTGCAGGCGAGCGGTCGTCAATGTCAGTTGCATCCGCAGGCTCCCAAGATGATTAAAGTTGAAAAGAACAAGCAAATTTTTGTTCCGGGAGAGGAGCACCGTTATCGAAGGATGTCGGTACGTGAAGTAGCAAGAGTACAGACCTTTCCGGATGATTTCGTGTTTCTGTATACAGATGTCAATATGGGATATAAGATGATTGGTAATGCAGTACCTGTCAATTTGGCTTATCATGTGGCACTGAGTATCCGCGCAACTCTTGATAGACACGGGATAAATTACCAAGATTAAAAATGTTTTTATTTTTCGGAAAGATTTTTTATCTTTGTGGGAAATAATTGATGCCATGAAGGAACAAGGAAATTTTGTAATCACGATAGGACGTCAGATGGGTAGCGGCGGACGCGAGCTTGGTAGGCTCTTGGCTGAGCGGCTCGACGCTGAGTTTTTTGACAAGAAGCTGCTTTTGGAAGCCGCACGCGAGTCGGGTCTCATTCCGGAGCTGATGGAGCGCGATGATGAGCGCGGTCCGGGTCTCTTTTCGGGCGCGATGGGGTTTACTATGGGGCTGATGAGCCATCCGTCGTTCAGCGCGGTGGGCAATGACGCCGTTTATCGTGCCCAGAGCGAGGTTATCCGCCGCTTGGGACAGGAGAAAAACTGCATCATAGTAGGGCGCACTGCGGATTATGTGCTGCGCGACCATCCCCGCTGCATCAATATTTTTGTGTCTGCGCCTGAAGATGAGTGTGTGAAGCGTCTGTTGAGCCGCGGCGACAAGCAAACGGAGGCTGACGCACGCGCGATGGTAAGAAAAGTCAACAAACTGCGCGCATCATACTATAATTTTTATACTGACCGGCAGTGGGGCATGGCGTCGACCTATGACCTGACGGTCAATTCGGCTCTGATGCCTATGGAGGAGCTGGCAGATTTCGTTGCCGATTATGTACGCCGGCGCATTGCCGGGCTTAATTCGTAATCAGGGCGTAGCGTCCGTCAATCCCGAAGGCGACGTTGTAGCGGCGAAGTCCGTATCCGCTCGCCATTGCGGGACCGCTGACGGGCGCGCCCGCGAGCGCGCCGTTGCCTTCAAGCACGAAAATGTCGTAGGTGCTGCCACACTTGGGACACTTTGCCAGATTGGTCGAGTAGTCGACGTTGACCCGGATTTCGCGCTGACATTCAACGGGACAGCTGAGGTCGTACGCGCGCAGAGTTCCTTGGAGGTCGCACACCTGCAAAATTCCGCCGTAGCCGGTAAAGGAATAGTCGATATAAGGGTAGCCTGACGGTTCCGACGGACGGATAAAGCGTCGGGCGTCAAGCGGAGCTTTTGCACCGAATGAGTCCCATTGACCGTCGTTGAACGGCACGTAGACGTTATTGCGGGGCACTCGGTTGAAGTTTATGTCAATAGAATGATAACACCCTGTGGTCACAAGGACCAACAGGGTGATAACATATTTAAGGACATTTGATATTTTCATCCGTTGAGCTGACCAAACATTTCGCCGAACTTATCGGCAGCCTCCTGAAGCTTCGGACCTACGAGCGGACGGAGCATCATGGGGATTTCGGCGTCGATGGTGGCGGTGACGTCGGTTGCGTCGGCTCCCGCTTCCGCCAAGTCGATGAATACGTTGATGGGCACCATGCCGGTGTCGGCAATGAATTTTACGCGCTTCGGGGCGGTGCGTTCCACAATGCGGAACTTCATTTCGCCCACTCCGGGAGCGGTAAAGGCGAGGGTATCGGCGTCAGGGAAGTTGACGGTGCCCATTTTTGCGCGGAGCTCCTCGGGAAGGTTTTCCATGCGGCTCTGGAGGTCGCTGAGGTTGCTGACACGCTCAAATAGCGCGGTGTTGTTCATCCCTACACGGAATGGTTTTCCGGTATATTTTGCCATAATTATGCTTTCTTAGGTCCCCAGATTGAGGGGTCTTTGCGCCATTCGCGCAGGGTTTCGAGGTCTTCCTGACGGATATAGTCGGTAGCAAGTGCAGCCTCAAGCATGGCATTGTAGTTGCTGAGGGTGATGAGCTCAACGCCGGCATCCTTGAATGCCTGCTGGGCTACGGGGAAGCCGTAGCTGAACATGGCTACCATGCCGACAACCTCACAGCCAGCCTGACGGATTGCCTGCACAGCCTTGAGCGACGAGCCGCCAGTTGAGATAAGGTCCTCGACCACTACAACCTTCTGGTCCAAGTCAAGTTTGCCTTCAATGAGGTTTTCCAGACCATGGTCCTTAGGGGTGGAACGCACGTAAACATAGGGGAGTCCGAGGGTATCGGCGACGAGCGCGCCCTGAGCGATTGCGCCGGTTGCCACACCAGCCACGGCGGTGGCTTGCGGGAAGTGTTCCTGAATCAACCGGCAGAGTTCTACCTTGATAAAGGTGCGGATTTCCGGATATGAAAGGGTTACTCGGTTGTCGGTATAGATAGGAGAATTCCAACCGCTCGCCCATGTGAAGGGATTATCGGGTTGCAGCTTGATTGCACTGACTTTCAGCAGTTTCTCGGCGAGAAGCGTTTCTAACTGTTTCATTGGCTTGTGGCTTGGGGGATTAAATGAGTTGCAAAGTTATAAAAAAATCCCGAAAAAGCCAACGTCAGCCCTTATTTTCTCAAAATTTTTACCAAGAATGACTAATTAGTGCGTGTACGGGTGAAGGAAACGACGTTGTTTTTGCCGTCTGCCATGAAGTTGCCCTCGGTGTCCTGTATCCAGACGTTGACCGTCAAGGATTTTCCCACCCCAATGTTCATCTCGGCGAGGGAGCGGGTGGTACGCATACGGCAGTGTACGCGGTGGACTGTGTTGCCGGCTTCATCTTTGGTAATTGTGCCCTGACTCGAGGGGTTGTTTTCGTCAAGATTGGAGTTATAGCTGGTCAAATCCACGATTTTTTCAAATTTAATGTGAGTTTGACCATTGAAACGATCGAAGAATGAAGGACCGTCGGTCACACCCATGTTTCCATAAAGGTCATTGTCAATGTTCTGAAGGTCAGATTCAAGGAGGAATGTCAGGGGGAACACGCTCTCCGGCAGGTCGTTGGGCAGGTCGAAGAAGATGGTCAGAGGCGCCTTGTCATCCTCGCCGGCAATACCTCGGTTCGGGGTTTTGGAGTCCCAGTTCATCTCGCTTACGCCATATTCGCGCAGATTGCCATATTTCCATTTCTCGTGAAGGGTCAATTCTATGGTGCGCCCGAGACCGTTGTGGTTTACGATGCTGAATTCCTGCGTGGCGGTAAACGCCGTGGCTATATTGCAGGTTATGGAGACGTTTCGCCAGTTGTCCGCGTCGTTGGTCTTGTCATATGACACCGATTTGATTACGGGACCGGGTTCAAGACCTACAAAAGTGACATTATCTTCGAAATTATGATATTTTTTGTCGGTAAGGTCGTAATATTTGTACTGGAAAGTAATGGTTTCCTCACTGAGCGTGTCAGTAAGGATGAAATGGTTCTTGTTGACATACACAATCTGGTGTCCGTCCGACATATTGTGGAGGTTACTCATGTCGAGCGAGAAGGAGAAGTTGTTTGACACGACTCCTTTAAGTGCTTTCTCGAAGTCGGTCTCGCCGTCCTTGTCAACCTTTGTCAGCGTGAAATGGAAGTCGAAATTGCGCAGGATGTTGTACTGGCGGAACACGCCTGAGGCGTCCGGCTTGCCAATGTCGAGCTTGTAGTAATTGTCGACAGAGGCACCTTTGCGTCTGCCATAGAACATCACGTAGGTAGAGCGGTCACGGGAGTAGGGACGCTCATACAGATATTTCGCCTCAGGGGTCAGCACGGGGGTGATTCCCGACGCTTGGTTGTCAAAGCCGGTGCCGGCGGGGAGGATGCCCGTGTAGCTGCCTTTGATGGCATCGTATGAGAGCATTTTACCCGCGTTGTCCAAATATGTGGGGAATGTCAGGGTGCGCGAGTTCCAAGGGGCGATTGTGCCGGCTTGCGGTGTATTCATCACAACAAAGCCTTTTAACTCGAAGTTAGGGTCGGAGCAAGAGATGCTGACCTTGGCGAAGTTGCGAATCAGCGGTACGCGAGTCAGTTTCTTAATCAGATTTTCATCAGGAGCCCAAGTGCCGTCTGCCGCCTCGGCGCAGTATCCGTCGGGAAATTCAATGCGCCGCCAGTATGCTTCAGTTCCGAACGACACACAGAGGTGGGGAATTATGTTGGCTTCCAGTCCGTAGCCTACAATCAGTTCCTCCTCTTTGGGCAAGGCTATCAGGTGGAGTATCTTAGGCTTTTCGGAAGCAGAAAGCTGCACGCGGAATTTCACTATATTGCCCTCCACCGTCTCATTTTCCGCCTGATATACGCGGGTAAGAGGGTTGGTGATTGGCGAGCCGTTATCATCAAACTCCACAAGATACAGATGGAGGTTGGCATAATCAGGCGTATTGTCCATGGAGCGGCTTGAGGCGACTGCGATTTCCGGAATATCAAGGCTGACATCCAATGTGAGCTTGTCGCCTTCAACGGTGATTCCGTTGATTTCACGATTTACCTCTCCGGGCACATTTATAGTGTCGGTACACCCCGCCAAGAAGGCACCGACAATCAATAATATCAGTTGTCCTATATATTTTCGTGGCATACTCGTTTACTATCAGTTCGGTGTTATTTTTAATTTGTCGCCCCACATAAAAGGATAGCGGGCTTTATCACTCGTGGTCTGAGGCGAAATGGTGTCATCGCCCCAATACCATTCATCGTAAACAAAGCGTGCTCGCTGAAAAGTACCAACACCGATACTTCCATCAATCTTCGGTGGTTTTGTGAGTGCATCACTCTTGTTTGCTACAAATACGGCTCCTTGAGCACACCAATAGTACCAATCAACAGTTTTTGTACCGAACAGACGCGGAATCTTTTTTTGAGCCGAAAGATCCATAATGAATTTCACCTCGCCGAAAGTTGGCAGACGCCAGCGTCCTGCGGGATAGTTCATCTCCTGAAATGAAGCAGCGCGCACACGTGCCGTAGTTCTCATTAATATATCACTCGTACCGGCATAACTGGAGCAAATACGGAATTTGGGTGCAATCATATTCTCGGTTGCTTTGCCCTCCTGTGTCGGATAATACCACTTGAGTGTGCGCATAGTACCGTCAGTAGCCTCTGCTGTCTTAAACGAGACGGTATACAGACCACCTCCGGGGTTACTAAGCGAAAATTCATAAAATCCATCGTAATCCTTATAGGATTCGGCATCGGTCATAGTCGAGTTGTATAGCTTATTGTTGATGCCGATGGTACGTGGATCTCCAATTTGATAATCCGAATTGTTTGGAAGCTTTGTAACGGTAATTACATACAGATTGGGATTCCAGTTTAGATAATCTTCACTACTAAGACCAATAGATGTGGTCCATCCTTCTGCAGAACTCCGGGAGTTAGTTATATCAATACAATTACCATTAATCCAGCAACTGGCATCCTTCCCGGTTCCTGAAATATTGTCGTTTGTTGCCGTATAGTAATTGGCGCGTGAATCAATATAGATTGCCGGGAATTGAGAAATGTAGACGGTCTCTTTCCAGAGTGCCTGACCTTTCATGTCGGAGTGCTGTACGGTCACTTCAATGTCAACGCGTGAGAATTCATCGTCAGCCTCCTGTAAGTATTTGGTAGTCTTAGCCAACGCGTTCCGGATTTCTGTGGCAGTCTGAATTTTCTTGTCATCGTTAGTCAACGGAATTTTTGTGTTGCCGTTATATGGCTGATACATTTTCAGCGGGTGCCAGACACGGAGGAAAGTGCCGGATTTGTTCGGGTCATCATTATTGTAGAATCTCGCATTAAATACCTGACTGCCGTTAGTGTTTGCCGGTGATGCCCAATCAACAGTCACGGGGAATTTCGTACCTTCCTCCGAGTAGTTGAAACGGTAGAAGGTAAGCTTGGCAGCAATCACCTCGGTATGGTGTGAGGTATAAAACGGAATCTCTATGGTGGATTCGTTATTGACGGTGTAGTAATTTTCCTCAACAACGAGGAAGCGGTAGTCCTCGATGGCTACGTTGATATTTTCCTCGCCCCAGTCGGCGGCGGTATAGCTGAGGTCAGGCACCTCAAGAGGAATATCGGGGGTGAAACTGCCGAGCATACCTACGTGGAGGCGTATGTGGTACGAAGTGTTGCGGGCAAGGGAGGTCGAGGTGACCGGCACTACGGGTACATGGTAATAACATGTGCGGTAGGATTTTCCGCCGTCGGGACTCCAAGGCACACTCAGGGTTATCATTGTGCGGTTATTTTCTTCGGGCGACATGGTCCATGCGTTGGGATAGGTATAGAACGGAAATTCCTGAACGAGAGGGTAGTTTTCATTTCCGGACTCAACAAATCCGTAGACCATACGCGGGTCTGTGTCGAAATAGTTGCCGGGAGAGACGCCGTCAAATGGGCGCGGAGTGAGGGTAGAGGTTTTGACGCCGTTGGAGAGGCTGACGCTCATAGCCTTTAGGTCAGATTTCCATACAATCAGGTTGCCGTCGGCGTCATTTTCTGAAAGTTCGGGGTCACAGTCTACCTCCAAGGTGATTTTACAGGCCGAACGGTGTGCGCCGATGGTGGCTGTGGCTGCAAGACGGTTTGCCGACAGGGTAACGGCGGCATCGCCGTCCATGGTGAAGTATTCCTGACGGCGGGAGGTGGCGAAAGTCGAGTTGACTACAAGGTTACGCAGCTCGGCAACGGTCTTGGCGTTGCCGGGGTTGACATTGACCGCCACATAGGCAAGACAGGGGGTATCATCGCCTTCGCTTTCGAAAAGCTGACGGCGCAGACCTTCAGTCAGGGGTACGCGCAGGGTCACCGAGCCGACGGCACTGAGGTTTTCAAAGCGGTTGAAGTAAAGCGGAGCGACGGTTTCCGGTCGGTCGCCGGTCTGAGGCCAGAGGCAGAGGACCACGCTGTTGATGAGGTTTTCGTTGAGGTCATCGACGCCCGGTTCATCAAGGGCTCCGCGCGAGGGGGCTTTAGCCGCCACAACGTCGATGGTGATGTAACCATCCTCGCCCATTGAGGGCGTTTCGGGCAGCTGAGGCTCGAGCTCGTCATGGCAGGCGGAGAGTGCGCAGACTGCGAGCACCAGTATGGCAAGGCGGCTTATATGGCGTAATATATATTCTTTCATAGATTATTGAGGATTCTGGACAATGGTCATGTACTCGTTGGTACCGTATTCCTTGTTGCTGAGGATGTTTACGGGAATGGTGACTCCGCCGGGGAGGGTGACGGTAATCTGCAGGCGGGCGGTACGCGTGGATGAGCCCGGAGCCATCACGGAGGTTATGTCGATGATATTGCGGGCATTGCCTACCGCGCCGGAAATATGGGTGGTGTAGGTGTAAGTGCCGGTGGCATCGACGCTGCGGAAGCGGATTGCATCCTCTTCGCCGCCGGTGGTGATAAGGTATGCGTCCCATGTCGCGCCGATGGGGGTCGAGATACCGAAACGGGCGCGTACGGGCTTGGGATAGTCGAGCAGCAGCTGTGCCGTCTGCTTGTTGAGGTTGCGGTATGTGCCGGCGTCGAAGGTCAGATAGCCGTCGGCGGGAATACCGATGTTTGTGGTGTAATCATACTCATAGGTCTCGGAGTTCCACGGAAGAACCTCGACATTGAGCATCATCTGGAAGTCATTGCCCACGGTGATGTCAATCACTGCATGGGTGTTGCGGGGAAGCTGCTCAAGGTTGGGCAGCTCCACGGGGAATGTAAGCCCCGCCTTGTCATATTTGAGCTGACAGGTAAAGCCTCCGGCGGGAGCGGTTGATTCCGGCAGATAAATGGCGGGTGCGTATGTGAAGTCGTGACCGTCGGCAAGATTGCGGAGGTTGACGGGAGTTGCGAGCCTGAATGTGTCAGCAACCGCGGGATTATTTGCTGCGGGAGTGGAAAATTGTGTAATCCACCGACCTTCATAGGGGTTGGTGCTCGGGGTGCCTTTGGCGGGCGAGTAGACGGTGTTACGCGGCAGGAGATACTCGGAGGAGCCGATGCCGTTGATTACAATGTCGGTTATCTTATCGACAGGAACGGCTTGGAAGTCCTCACTGAGCTTGATGCGGAACGAGAACTTGGTCACGGCTCGCGTAATGAAGAGGGCTGCCTGCTGATAACGTCCGCCAACGGATTCTTTTTCCACGTTTACCTCCCAACATTCGCTCATGGGGACACGGGAGTAGCCGTCGTAAGCGGGAGCCCGGAAATCGTAGAGCGGACTGTCGGAGTCGTGGCGCGAAAGCGTGATGTCGTCAAGACCGGTGACGGGAGTGTCCGCACGGTTGCTTTCAAGGAGTTCACGGGTGCTTTCCGGGAGCGACTCTTCATTTCCGAAGATGTAGACAAGCTTCGCGCCGGGTGTGGTGCGGAAAATAAGGTTGTCGCCTATCGGGAGACCTTCGGCATTGACTGCAACATATCGGTTTGCTTCGATAATGCCGGTGGCTTTCGAGACGATGATTACGCGGAGGGAGCCGAGGGTCTCACACCGGAGCGCGGGGAGCTCGAAGAAGTTATCGGAGTCGACGGTGTTGGCTCGCGATTCGTGGCGGGCGGCGGTGTTTTCAAGCGGGGTGATGTCGAGGGCGAGGAATACGGTTTCGACCTCGGGTTCAACCGGATTGCTGATTGATGGCTCATCATGGGAACTGCACGACACGACAGAACCGAGCATAGCCGTGATGGCTATGGCGGCGGCAACCCGACACAAGGAGTCGGTAATGTGCTTTAGAGAGAGTCGCATCGTTATATCCGGTTGGTGTCGGGTGTCGTCAGATACCGTTGTTAGTTTTGTAGATAAGTTTTATAGGTAAGGCGTCGGAGCATGTGTTAGCATTACAGGTTTGTTTTACTTTTTTATCATCATCCCATCCTCCAAGACTGGCGGGGGCGTAAGGATTGAAAACGACGTTGCTATAGCCCAAGTCCCATGAGGCAGAGCTGGGTTGATCTTCAATTTTTCCCTCGGGAGATAAACCTTTGACTGTGTAGGGACTACGGAACCAGTAAAGAGCACCGGGGCGTCGGTAGATATTGTAAGTCAGTGGACGATACATGTTAGCGTTAGAGGTTAGTAGAGCTGTAAGACCACTATATGTAAGTCTGCCGCTTAGAGGAGCGGCACGTCGTGCCTGTCCGAACATACCCATCGGGAAAAGGATATTTCTTCCTCCATCCGGCTCATATACGACGCAGACACGGGTTCCGCGGGTACTTTCAGTACCGGAGTTAGAATCATCGATATATTCGTGAGCCTCTTGGAATGTTTCGGCTGTTTTTGTAGCTCCGTCAGCGTAAGCAATACCGAAGCCGAACTTACAGTTGTCGCGTAGATTTTCAAAATCTTTCATCGTCGGGACTTGGAAAATCACATCTTTTTCTATGTTGACAGCTTTCCAGTTGTCTGCCCAGCGACGGTTGAAACGGTCCTCGCTCGCGCCAAAATTCCACCATCCGAATCCCTGTATACTACCCCATTTGGCATTACGGGTGTCTGCATTATTGTCTGAGTTGACATATGCGGTAGAAATGTTTTTTCCGGATATGTCCTGAATCCATCCAAGACCTGAAACCGAGGAGTTATATTCGCGTATGGAGTAGTTGTACTGACAATGTTTGAGATATGAACCGATGGATAGGGGACTAGCAGTGAGGGCTACAGGAACAGTTTCTGTTGTGAGGTTTTGGGGTTCATAGGCATCACGAGTAGTTACTTTTGGATTGGCTGTGGCATATACATTATAGCAGCTCCACGTCTGATCGCCGAGTTTTACGCCGCGATGGTAGCCCTGACGCACGAAGATATAGTGGGTACAAGTATAGTCATTGTACTCCACAAGAATTATTCCGCAGCGGGTCTTGTCAGCATCAATCTTGTCTTTTGGCTTGTATGTGAATACAATATTCTCATCGGTGGAGCCGGTGATATATTCGCCTTTTGAGCTGACGGTCTTGCCGTTGCGTGAAATCTGTATGAAATCTTCGGTACATGCGTAGATAGA
Source organism: uncultured Bacteroides sp. (assembly GCA_964586765.1). Taxonomy (GTDB): domain Bacteria; phylum Bacteroidota; class Bacteroidia; order Bacteroidales; family Muribaculaceae; genus UBA3263. The sequence continues at coordinate 14,070 of CAZPHN010000017.1, read as the reverse complement.
GGCACGCCATGGACCATCGGATGTGACCGAAACATATTTATTGGCTCCGGCACCGTCAAGAATCTTGAGGTCAATCTCGAATGCATCGTCGTTGTCATGGGCACGGTAGATTGCTTTCGGATTTTCAATACGCGGTACCTGAAAGATATTTGTTTCTAACGACATGACATCCTCGCCGAGTTCATTTTTAAATGGAATCTGTTGGTCGGTACTCGTAAGATGCAGGGTGTACCTTATCTTGGCGAGACGGTAGAACGCTGGGAACGGGTTATTGCCGGAGAAGTCAGTTGAAGGTACCATGTCATGATTGCGGGTATACAACGGTATCTTGAATGTGACTGATTTATCAATGGGGTCGAAAGTGGTAGAGATGGTTGCGAGATTATAGGATCCATTGGAAATCTCGGGATGGGCACCATAATATTTTTCAAGCCATTCCAGACCTGCACCGTCTTTATATGGTATATCGGCACCGATTATTTCGCTCTCGTTAGGGCAAAGGGAGAGGAACCCGGCGTAGTTTTTTGGCTCGCGCACACCGTCTTTTTCAGTTGAAAGATATTTGTTGTAAGCGTTGAGATTCCATGCGAAGCCGTTGATATCATTTGCGCTGCCGACGGATTGGGGAGCCATATTTCCGAGGGAGTCACAAGGTATCCAGTTGTTTTCGAAGATTTGGGCTTTGACAGTGTACTGTTTTATTTCATCCGGATCATCGGAACCGGTGATAAATCGGAGGGGATAGGACAGTTCCTCGCCGTAAAGATAGGTCATGTAGTAGTCCTTAGGACCTGTGAGCTGCGGCGAGTATTCTTTATATGAGATGTGCCAGTCAGCCTCGTTGGCGAAGCCGCGGAGCTTGAGGGTCAGTTTATAGTGGTAGTTGCGCTCGGCGTCGTAATTGTAAGTGACATTCTTGCCGAGCATGAAACGGTAACGGATGGGACCGGAGGATACTTTTTCCGTATTTTTGCTTTCGTAGTAGCCTACGACTTCGATATATGTGCCGTTGAGGATGCGATCCTTGTAATCCGGACCATCCTTTGGCTCATCGATGGAGGTGCCTAATTCATCGATCTGCTGCTCTTTGTTGTACTGTTCGCCCTTACCGGTAAAGTCGCCCTGCATATTCTTGAAGAAGTAGAGGGCGTTGTCGGACTCGGAGTGGTTTTTGGCGCCTTTGATGCCGGAACCTTTTGAGACGATGATGCCCCACTTTGAGCGCTGGGAGTTGTCGGCAGTCTCGGGGGTGTAGTATTTCAGCTCTTCGCCGTTGGTTATCAGGTCGTCGGCACCGGGCTCGTTGTTCATGCCGAGAGGGCAGGTGCGGGGTATGTCGTGGATGGTAATCGACTTGATATATACGCGCACTGACTCCTTGAGGTCAGAGGGGTCGATGGCTACGGTCACTTTCGACACAAGGCGCTTTATCCACGCGTGGAGGTCAATCTGCTTTCGGTTGATGTACAGGACCGGGGCGTCGAACCCTTGTGAGGTCTGGGCTGTGGCAGGGGTAAAATAGCCGAACATGGCATTATTTGCTTTCACGTCGGTCTGCCATGTCAAAGTCTTGGCTCGCAGGTCGTCGATTGTGGAGCAGTCAGCGTCAGAGAGGTCGGCGAGGTTGGCTACGGCATAGATTTTATATCGTCCGTACGGGACATTGTCGAGTGAGAAACTGGCATGGGGAGTGGTCTCGTAAGTGGGACCGAGATTGGAGCCGGTCTCTACGTCGGATGGCTCGGCAGAGTTGCCGTTCTGGTTGCAGGTATAGTCAGGGAGAGAGTTTGCGAGTATTTTTTGATAAAAAGTGGCATTGCCTTCGGCGTCAATGCTGTACATGACAATCCACAGGTCGTCTACATCATGTATGGCGTTGCCCGGAGCGCGTGAATCCAGCGCCGGGTCGAGCGGATGGAACGATATGGTGGCGCTGACGTTGCTCTCGCCTTCACCAATATAATCGGGACCATACATAATCTCATCCTGACAGCCTGTGAGGCAGACGGTCAGAATCAGTGTCAGTAGTGTGTAGATATAGCGTGATAGCATTTAACTGTGTGATTGGATTGGTCTATTTCGTTGTTTGTCGCTCAGTCTCGTATTATGCCGAAGTATGGTTCAAGGATACATCCCCGGTATGGCACGACGTCGACATTGCATTTAAACCCGTATTTGCCCGAAAGGTTGACGATTACGTGGGTATTGCGTGGCAACAGCGGCAGGTTGGGTAGTGTGTGATAGTCAAACCATTGTCCTCCGATGTCGTTGCCCTTGTCGTCGGTGAGACCGTTGTCGACACAGGCACTGATACGGAATACCGAGCCGGGGGTCTCCATCATGTAGATCGGGTCGTAGCGATAGGTCATTGCCGAAGAGGCGCTGCCATCGGGGTTTACGGCTTTTACGGGAGTCTTGCCTGTAAGGGTAATCGTATATTCGCTCAGGTCACTCTCGGAGGCGGGAGAGCGGAATGATATTATGTTGCGCCCTTCTATGCCGTTGATTTTTTCGCCGGGGCGATATTTCCCGGGGTCATACACGACATCTTGGGGCATGAAGTACTGTTTGGTGGCGAGAGCCGGGAGGCGCACGCTCAGACCGGTGACATCGTCGGGACACATGATGGTGTATTTTACGGCTATGCGTGTCACGAACATATCGGCGTAGACGTATGTGGGCTTGTCGGGCGACTCGAGGGCAAGCGTTATGTCGAACGTCTCGGTCATAGGTATGTCTTGGTCGGACGTGAAGAACGGTTCGGTAATACTTCTGGACAGTATGACCGAGTTGAGGCTCTCGACGGGCATCTGACCTCCGACATGGATGTTTTCGATTAAGGAATGTACTCCGGCAGGCAGGCTTGATGTGTTGCCGAGGAGATAAATGCGTTTATCGCCGGGTGTGAGTTTGAAGGTCAGGTTTTCGTTGCCGATAAACTGTCCGAATTTATTATATTTCACCTCGCGCACCGCTTCTACAATGTCGTTGTCAGTAATGAATACGTACAGGTTGTTGAGTCGCTCATTGGGCCGGAGCGGTTCCTCAAAGTAGTAATTTTCGACGACTGCGCGCGATAATGGGGAGGGTATGCCGCTTTCCTCGACTCCTACATTTAATGACAGATAGACAAACTGGGGGTCGGCGGGGGTAACTGTGACAGCGGGCTCATCATGGGAACTACACGCAGCGACAGAGCCGAGCATAGCCGGGATGGCTATGGCGGCAGCAACCCGGCACAGGTGTCGGCGCAGGGAGTCGATGGTGAATTCAGAGATGAGTCGCATTTCAGCTATATATATGGTAGGTTGGGTTAAAATTCGGTGTCGTTAAGGCGGATAATCCAGCCGTTGATTATGATGGAGACTTCATACCATCCGCCGGTTGTGGCATCGAGGAAGAAGATTACGTTCCATCGGCTTTCGCGGTCAAGGAATTCCTGATGCTTCATGTAGGAGAAGTGTTCGCTCCGGAGCATCATGAGGTATTTTACAAGGGGTATGGAGAGCACAACCTGCTGATTATCATTGCGGGTAATGGTGAGGCGTGCGGGAGAGTCAGTCATAAATCTTGATGTCGAAAATTCGGCATAGGCAAGGTTGACGGGGGTGATACCTTCGTCGTCGCCGTCGGCGGCGCGACCGGAGGTGTCGACGGTTCCGAGAGCCCATGGGTTATAGGTCACGGTGGGGGCGGGAAGCAGTTCGTTGTTCCAGCCGAAAGAGGTGTTATTGTCGGTAATGGCGAAAGTGAAATCGTCGGGGTTGACGGGTGAGCCGTCGGTGTTCTGCAGCACGATGCGCAGATTATTGGTGTCTTTCATCATGCTGATGGTGCCCTTGGTGTAGTCATAGGCCTCGGGTTCGACGGTGAACTCGCCTCTGCCGTAGAAGAGCGGATGGAGCTCATGGGAGAGGGGGGAAGTGAGCATCGATGGGCGGAGGTCAACGCCAAGCGATGAAAGCGAAGAGCCTTGGACGGGGGTAGACGTGAAGCTGAATGAGCTGTCGTCGCACGCCAGACCGCCATAGGCAATAAATGTGTAACTTCCTTGGGGAAGTTCGAGGCGCATGCGCCAGTTTTCGTCGCCGAGCAGGGAGCGGTCGGTGACGGTTTGAGTGGAGACGTAGTGACCGTCGGCGTCGTAAATCAGCAGGGAGAGACAGTCAACCTGAGAAGGGAAGGCATTGGCAAACTCCATGTTATAGTCATAGACAAAGCGGAGTTCAACGCCCCGGGGACACGGGTCGAGGTCCTGATAGATTACGTCGCAGGAAGAGAGCGCCGGTATTGACACCGCCACGAGGGCGGTGCCAATAAGCGCGTTAGTGAGATGTTTCTTAAATAACATCAGGGATTGTTTGAGTGATTGTTTAAAAATCAGCTTTTATTGAATCCGAGGTTTAGAATTCGATGTTGTTGAGACGGACAACCCAAGGCAGCACACGACAGGTGACGGTGATGTAGAGGTCATCAGTTTCGTCGGGGGTACCGGGAGCGGGTGCGTCCGGGTCGTTCTCGGGGATACGGGGGTGACCGAGAGCATTAATTTTGGTAACGGCGAGCTTGTAGACATTGTTACGTACGGTAGCGAATTCCATTGTACCCATAGTGCCGTTGTCACCATTGTCGTTGTGACGGTTCTTGTAGTAGTAGTAGAAATAATAGCCGGCACCGTCCTTAGAGTCGATGCTTGACTCATAGATGGTGATATCTTGTGTTGTAACAGCTTTCTTAAAGGCAAGGAGAGCTGTGTCAGTATCTATTGTGTCAGTATCTATTGTGTCAGTATCTATATTGTCATCAGCCTTTGCTTTTTCATACTTTTCATAGAGGCTATTTGTTGACTTAGAGTCAACAGACATACCTTCGGGCTGGTCATAATACGTTGTTTCACCCCAAGTAATCTTGCCCATGCAGCCGTCGCCGAACACTGCCATATAGAGTGAAGACGAGTGGCGAACGCCGGTCAGATACTTTATCTTTACGCCATCTACTTCTTTTTCTTCATAGGTAGGCACTGTTACTTCTTGTGCATCGTCGCCTTCGCCCACTGTAATGGTTTGAAACTGAAGCGCCGATTCAATGGCAGCCTTCTTAATATTTTCCCAACCAAAGTATGCGATGTTGTTGAAGTAGTAGATTGCAGGGTCCTTAGTGGGGTCACCGGTGAGTTTGCCACCGCTGATGGCTTCAGCTATAGCCTTGACGTTAGCATCTGTTGAAGTGAAGGCTGCTTCAGCAGGTACCAAACGACCCTTGAATACAACCATAGTGGTGCGACCCATGGTTTGGTTATTATTGTCAGCGGGAATAACATTTTCAGTTACATAACGCCAAACGTAGTATTCATCTTTGAGCTGCTCATCGGTAAGATTATCTGCGGTCTTACCAATCACATCGTTGAGATATGTGGTGGTCCACTGGGTGTAATCAACTTGGTTTTTATCGTTGAAGAACGGATAGTTGAAGTATTTTGAGAAATTACCCTCGAATTCTCCCTTGGTGATTCCAGCGTAGGGACCTACAACATAGTTGCCATCACCCGTCAGAGTATAATACTCTGAACCGCAGAGAGCGTAGTTGGAACCGTTAAGCTTTCCATCGTCTGATACACGGGGGAGGTAATAGAACTCTTTGGCTTCGTTGGTGAGCATCATGCGGTCAAGCTGTACATTGAACAGCGGAATCTGCTTGTTGTTTTCGTCAAGAGTATAGATTACGTTGTAAGTGTTGTTGCCGAGCGGAGAACCGTCGCGGAAGTCAAAACGAGCCACGCTGCGCTCAACCTCAACAGCACCACTGTTGTTGATGTCGTTATCATCACCAATGTGGTTAGTGCCGGAAAGATTAAAGGCAGACGCTTCGGTATTGAAGTTCTTCCAATCGTTAAAGGTCGCAGGAAGTTGACGTGTACAAATCTTCTTGTTGCTCATCAGGAAACCGTTCTGTCCCCATACACCAACATTGGTAGGGGTTTGACCGTTACCTTCAAGCACTGTGCAGGTGAGGTCAACCCATTTGGTGTCGCCAAGGTTGAGTTCGTTGATGGAATTTACGAGATCCTTAGTGGGGTTACAGAATACGAAAACGTTGATTGTACGATTCGTGTTCTCATTGTAGAACTGAGCAAGATCGGTCTTATCGAGCTTAGCTATAGGACGGTAAGCATTCTGCGAGGGAACGGGGTTGAGTTTTGCGCCGGCAACGCTTCCTGCGGTGATAAAGCTGTTGTCAGTAGCGTCAGCAAGTACGATAAGAATATCGTTGACGTCGTTTTCATACTCGAAGCCGATTTCGGTACTGGGGTCGGCATTGCTATTGCCGTCAGTTGTGGTCTGGCTACGGCTGCCGGGGGTGGGGAGCTGGACGTTGACTGTCATGTAGTAGCCTTCGCCATCATTGCCTGAACCGTAGGAGCCTTCACCACCTGCGGTAATGGGGGCATCATCAGAACAAGCCACCATTGCGAGTAAGCCTGCTGCGAGCAGTGACTTACTTAAAATGTTTAGTTTCATAAACGATTGATTTAAATTAATTATTAATTGGTTATTTTGGATTGTTTTCGAGATTATTCTACGGGAATTTCGTCGTCTTCGATGATTTCAACGCGACCATTGGCGTATTTTTCCGCGAGACGTACTTCCTCAAGAGCGGCGGCAGCGTCGGGCTGACCCTTGGCGGCAGCGTCGGCAAAGTATTCAGCAGCCTTGGGGTAGTCTTTCTGGAGCGCGGCGAGGATGCCACGGGCGTAGACGACGGTCGGCGAGTCGCCGGCTTTGTCGAGGTAGTTTGCGGCGGCTTCGTAGCGTCCGGACTGCATGGCGGTATTGGCGGCGTTGAGGTTGGAGATAACGTCGTCGGGGTACATACGCACTGCGGTTTCAAACACTTCGTTATATTCTTGGCTGCCAACCTCCATGCTCTTTGCCGCGCGGTAGAATTCTTCAGGCGAAAGCTTCTGGGGCTGGGTGTGGAGCACATTGAGAATTTCTTCGAGCGAGGTATAGGAGCGCACGTTGTAGCGGATGAGGTAGTCAGAGTGACGCAGGGTCGGGTAGACGCCGGCAAGGAGCATCTTGTAGTCCTCGGGGAAGTCGCGCTTGATTTTGTTGTCCTTGGCGTCAGGCTCGAGGTCTGAGTCAATGATGGCGAGGATGGCATCGCGGTTGCTCATTGAGGAGCGTTCGACGTATTCACGCAGTCCGGGCCAGTCTTCGGGGAGGTAGTCGGTGTCGATGAAGTTGTGGGGAAGGTTCGAGATGCGCTCCACGTAGTCCTTGAGTGTTGCGGTACGTCCCTTTGCGAGGCGGACGTTGTTGGCGTAGCTGCCTTCGGGCGATGCGAAACCCTTGATTGAGATGTAGGTGATGGTGATGTCCGGGTCGCTCTTTACGGAGTCGATGGTGCCGGTTATGCGCACGAGTTCAGCGGGGTTGTTCATGTAGTCGGGGTAAATCTCCGTGCGGTTGACGGGGAAGTTGACGTAGGCTGAACCTTCGAGGGTGAACTCCTTGACGGTGTCGGGCACGGGCTGCTCATAGGCGAACTTGGCGGTGTAGACCGGGCGGCGCACACGGGCAACGGGGTCGTTGAAGACGCGCTTGGGGGTCTTGCAGCAGCCGGAGCGGACTGTGCGGATGCTGATGTCGGCATTGTCCATCCACGGCTTGCGGGCTATGGTGTTGGTATAGGCAAGGGAGTCAATACGGTCTGAGCGATAGACGGTGGTGTCCGCAAGGTTGTCAAGACGCATATGACGGTAATAGAGGTTGCGCCCCGTAAGGATAAAGGGGGCGAAGGCTATCGAGTCGGTGCCGTCTAACGACGTCATGACCGGGGTGACGGTATATTCGGTGTTTGCGTTCTTTTCGAGCGAGTCGAAAAGGAAGTCGATGTTGAGCGTGAGGGACTCGAGGGTGTTTGTCACCGTGATATTGCCCAGCGGCAGCTGCTTGTTTACAATCGAGCGTGCCGACAGCGTGAGGTTGACGGCGGCGAGCAGTATGATAATCGCAATCTTCTTCATTGTGTACAGGCGATGGGTTAATGGTTAAAACACGTAGACGAGGTTTAGGGCAGCCTTGGTCGGTCCGACATAGTTGTGAGACTTGTCGCTCTCAATCTTGGTGCCGCAGTGGGCGCAAGGGTAGCGGTCGTAGCGCACGTAGTTGTAACCGATGCCTATTTCAGCCTCGAGGTTCCAGTGGCGACCGAGAATCCATGTGTAGCCGTAGGAGATGCCTGCGCCGATAAACCATCCCTGATATCTTGTGTCGCGAAGCTTGGAGAAGTCGGTGCCGAGGAAGCTGAAGTTCGTGTCGAGCTTGCCGAAGTTGAACTGTCCGCCCTGAGCTTCAATTCCGATGAAATGACCTTGGAAGGGGTTACAGAACCAGTAGCGGGCTTCGGGCTGGAGCATCCAGTGACGCCAGACGTGGTCATGTCCCATGGTCCAAGCGTTGAAGTTGCCTGAGAGGTCGAGACTCCACATCGGGGCAATCTCAAACTCGGCTCCGAGGTTGATGGTAGCGGTAGCGTCGTAAAGCAGATTTGTCTTTACCGCAACCTGCAGGTCGGAGGCTCCGGAGGTTACCGGGGCGGAGAGGAGACATAGCAGAAATGCCCTACGGAAGAACTTTCGTATGGCTCCGGATGGTATGTTTTTGTTCAACATAGTTGTATGTGGTTCGCGTCTCAAAATCAGGTTATTTGAATACTTTTTTTATAAAAAATTAATCTTTTTTACCCTAAAATGATATATTTGTAGCATTTATCGGACTGCAAAATTATGTATTAGTTTCAACATAGCCAAATAAATAGCGCAGATAAGTCGGAAAAATATGTTACGCAACATATGTTGCGGGGGGGGGGTAAATGTCTATATATCAGCGCGTTATACGCTAACGTAGGGCGGAGCGACGGCAAAGATTTAACAAAGTTTAACCTTTTACGCACTTCAAATCCGCGATTTTTTTGTCGGTCCGCGCCGGCTGAGACTATATGTCGCGAATATTGAGAGTTAGCGGAGCCATGGTTTTTCCATCGTATATAACGGTTGTTTGGCTGACGTTAGGGTGGCTTTTTTGGACGGCTTTCATGTTTTCGAGGAAGTCGGGACGGATGCTGTTGGCGGATTTGACTTCATAGAGATGGAGCGAGCCGCCAACTTCCTCTACTGCATCTACTTCCAGACCGCTTTTTTCGCGATAGAAATAGAGCCGAGGGTCTTTGCCTTGATTATATTTTCCTTTTAAAAGTTCGCATATGGCAAGGTTTTCGAACAACCGTCCGCGCATCTGATGAGTCTGCAGTTTTTCTTCGGTGTCAATTCCTAAAAGGAAGCATGCGAGTCCGGTATCGTAGAAATATATCTTGGGCATTTTGGTGAGCCTTTTTGAAATATTGGCGTAATACGGCATCAGCGGAAATGCAATATATGAGGTCGTAAGGATTGAGAGCCATTCCTTTATGGTGACTGACGAGACATCCGCCTCGCGAGCTATGGACGAGGCATTGAACTCCGAGCCTATCCGTGAAGCCAAAAGGCGGATAAATTTGTCAAAAGCCAGTATGTTTTTAATATTCAGCAGGTCGCGGAGGTCGCGTTCGACATATGTGTTGTAATAGTTTCTGTAATAAAGGCTCGATGGCACACCTTTGGCTATAACGCGCGGATATAATCCGTCTAAGATGATATTATCGGTGCTTCGGTTGTCTACAATGCCTTTTGTCTCTTTCAGCGATAAGGGGAGTAAGGTAAAGATGGCAGCCCGACCCGCGAGAGACTGGGAAATGGTGCGCAGCAGCGAGAAATTGCTGCTTCCGGATAATATGTATTTACGGTCTTCAAATTCATCAACCCTGACCTGAATCATTGAGAGGAGTTCCGGTACATTCTGGACTTCATCAATAATTGCGTTTTTGCCCAGCGAATCTAAAAAACCGGTAGGGTCCATCATGGCATTGGTGCGGAGGGTGATGTCTTCCAGATTAGTATAGGTGTAATCCGGGAATAAATGACGGCATAGAGTACTCTTTCCGGATTGTCTGGGACCGGTAATTACAATCACAGGGAAATATTTGTGTGCCTCCAACACGCTTGGAGTCAGCAATCTGTCAATGTATTCAGTCGTCATTTCGGATTATTTATAGTTGTACTTTAGAAAATTTAAAGTTGCACTTTAATATTGTCAAACTTTACGAAAAAAGAGAGGATGACCTCTCTGGTTTCGGGGCGGAGTGAGGGGGATTCGAACCCCCGATACGCTTTTGGCGTATACACGCTTTCCAGGCGTGCCTCTTCAACCACTCGAGCACCACTCCGGTTGATGAGTGCAAAGGTAGGGAGTTTTTTCGAGCTGGCAGGATTTTAAGATGTTAATGTTTGTTAAGATGGCGCAGGCGGAAACATTGTTGGCGTTTTTGGCGTTAAAAATGATGAGTTATACGTTTTTTTCGTTAACTTTGCACTTATTTTTCATCATTTTATATTGTTAGACTTGAAACAGGAACTTAACCAGCTGATTATAGAGGGAATTCAGGAGCGCAAAGGTCGCCGGATTGTCCATATTGACCTGTCGGAAGTGCCGGACAGTGCTGCCGCCGATTTTTTTGTGTGTGAAGGCACGTCGGCAACCCATGTTGCGTCCATCGCCGATTCGGTGCGTGATTATCTTCTTGAAAAAGACCATATTAAGCCGTATAATTATGACGGCTACGAGACTTCGCGCTGGATTGTGCTTGACTATGGCTCCGCGCTGGTCCATATTTTTGTGCCTGATGAACGCCAACGCTATAATCTTGAAGATTTATGGAGCGACGGCAAGATAACTGAAATCCCTGATTTAGACTGATTTTATGGCTTTTTTACCTAAGAGAACACCCGGAAAACCCGGCGGCAAGATGCCTCGCATCGGGTTTAATATAATGTGGATGTATGTCATAGTGCTTGCATTCCTTTTCGGCATATGGTATTTCGACCAGAATACGCTCGTTAAGCCGCTCGACACGATTGACCAGTTTGAGGACTTGGTCAAGACTGGCGGCGTTGAGAAAATTACCATTTTCCGCAACATGAAGGAGGCAGAGGGCTCGCTGAGCAAGGCTGCCACCGAGACGGAGTTTACTCCGGCGGAAATTCAGCGCGCGCAGGGCGTCAACGGCAAGGTCAAGGTCAAGTTCGGTGATACCCAGTCGTTTGAAAAGCGCGTAGAGGGCTGGAAGCAGGAAGGATGGTTCAAGGGCTCCGTGAGCTATGAGGATGCTTCGGATTATTCTCATCTGTTCTGGACGTTTGGTCCGATAATTCTGCTTGTCGCGCTCTGGTTTGTCATGTTCAGGCGCATGGGGCGCGGCGACGGCGGCGGTGTGTTCTCCGTCGGCAAGAGTAAGGCTCAGGTGTTTGACAAGAACTCGGACAATAAGGTTACATTCAAGGATGTAGCCGGACTCAATGAGGCGAAGACCGAAATCGAGGAGATAGTCGAGTTTCTGAAGAATCCCAAGCGATATACCGACCTTGGCGGTAAGATTCCGAAGGGCGCGCTCCTTGTCGGCCCTCCCGGAACGGGTAAGACCATGCTTGCCAAGGCCGTGGCGGGCGAGGCTGATGTGCCTTTCTTCTCCATGAGCGGCTCGGACTTCGTCGAGATGTTTGTCGGCGTCGGAGCCAGCCGTGTGCGCGACCTTTTCCGTCAGGCAAAGGAGAAAGCTCCCTGTATTGTCTTTATCGACGAGATTGACGCCGTTGGTCGTGCCCGAGGCAAAAATGCCAACATGGGCAGCAATGATGAGCGCGAAAATACGCTCAATCAGCTGCTTACGGAAATGGATGGCTTCGGCTCAAATAGCGGTGTCATAATCCTTGCCGCCACAAACCGCGCCGACATTCTCGACAAGGCTCTGCTTCGTGCCGGTCGCTTTGACCGTCAGATCTACGTCGACCTGCCGGACCTGAACGACCGTGTGGCTATTTTCAATGTCCATCTGCGCAACAAGAAGGTGGTCGAAGGTCTCGACGTTGACCTCCTTGCGCGTCAGACCCCCGGATTTTCGGGCGCGGATATAGCCAATGTCTGCAACGAGGCTGCGCTTATTGCCGCCCGTCATAATAAGAAAGCTATTGACAAGCAGGACTTTATCGACGCCGTTGACCGCATAATCGGCGGACTCGAAAAGAAGTCGAAAATACTGACCGATGCCGAAAAGCGCGCCATCGCCATCCATGAGGCGGGTCATGCCACTATTTCGTGGCACCTTCAGTATGCCAATCCGCTGATAAAGGTAACCATAGTTCCGCGTGGAAAGGCTCTCGGAGCAGCATGGTATCTGCCTGAGGAACGTCAGATTACGCCCTCGCAGGCTCTGCTTGATGAGATATGCTCCACCCTTGGCGGACGCGCCGCCGAAGAGCTCTTCCTCGGTCAGATTTCTACCGGAGCCGCCAACGACCTCGAGCGTGTCACAAAACAGGCTTACGCCATGGTGGTTTACTACGGCATGAGTGCCGACCTGCCCAATGTGAGCTATTACGACTCTACCGGTCAAAGCTACGGATTTACAAAACCTTACAGCGAGGAACGCGCCAAGAAAATCGACGAGGAAGTGTCGAAAATCATCGCCGAACAGTATGAGCGCGCCAAGAGCATCCTTCGCGAACATGCCGTCGGACATGGTCAGCTCGCCGACGTCCTCATGACCCGCGAGGTAATCTTCACCGCCGACGTAGAGCAGATTTTCGGCGCGCGCCCATGGACCTCCCGCACCGACGAAATCCTGACCTCCAAGGCTCCCGCCGAACCCACCCCGCCGCCGTTCCTCCCCGCTCCCCCCGCCGACGGCGACCCCGCTCCCACGGAGGAGTAAAAACGTTTTCCCTCAGTCCTGTTTTGACTGAAAACGTCATTATCGTAACCATAAAGAGACCGTCTGCTCAATCACCGAGCAGGCGGTTTCCGCATTAAAAAATTCCTTCTAAACCATAGCGATAATTTCCCAAAAAATTACTACTTTTGCATTTAAGTAACACTGAATCTGAAAATGACCAGTCAGCAAACAGAAAAAGACTTACGGCGAGAGCCGAAAACTTTGAGGAACATCCTTGTGGTCGTTACAGGCTTTGGTCGGCCTTCAGATGCTTCAAGGGTGTTTTTCTTTATAGAGACATGACAGAACAGGAACTGGCAAACGTAATATGGGACATCAAAGAGGTTATTCGCAATCTCTATGATGATGCAGAAGTGGAAAATGTAATTTTACCTTTCACTTTGCTGCGTCGTCTTGACTGCGTACTCGACCCACACCGTAAGGAAATAATGGAAAAGGTTCAGCAGTTTCCCGAGGAGAGACAAAAGTTTATCCTCGAAGCTGAAATGCATCGCCACGGACTTACATTTTTCAACACTTCCGGGCTTTCAATGGAGCGTATTCTTGGTGTACCAGACCAAATCGGTCAATCGTTTGCCACATATCTTGATGGTTTTACCTCTAATGTCAAGGATATTCTTGCAAACTTTGTTCGTGAAGATACCGACACCGAAGAAGTAGACCTCAGTAAAATCTATAATCATCTTGACCGCCATAACAAACTCTTTTCCATTGTTCAACTCTTTGTGCAACGCACCGACCTGCACCCTGACAAAGTTAGCAATGAAATGATGGGTAAAGTGTTTGAGATTGTGATACGTCGTGCAAAGGAAGCCTCAAACACTAAGGCAGGTCAATTTTATACTCCGCGCGAAATCGTTAGACTCCTTGCCGCTCTAACGCTGCAAGGACGCGAAAGTGAGTTACACAAAGCTGGTCAGTCTTTCAGCATCTATGACCCCTGCTGTGGCACGGGGGGTATGCTTACTGTCGGAAAGGAATACCTCATTGAAAAATCGGGAAACCCGAATTTGCAAGTGTTCCTTTACGGTCAGGAATTAAACGAAAAAACCTACGCTATCTGCAAAGCTGACTTGCTGATGAAAGGCGAGGGCGCGGAACTCGATAAGCGGTTACATCATGGCGACACCCTTGCCGATGATAAACTTATCGGCAAAACCTTCCGCTATATGCTTGCCAATC
>CAZPHN010000016.1:46730-52859 GCA_964586765.1 uncultured Bacteroides sp. | reverse complement strand
TGTCGATGTTGTCCCAGCCTTCTTTGTTGTCGTTGCGCGGGGGATAGTAGTTGATGCGCACTTTGTGGTAGTAGTTGCTGTAGAGGTCGGGCTGAGCTTCCGGCACGAGGATTGACTCAAGGGTAGAGAGTTTGGAAACCTCTTTGGTACGGAAGTTTGCGGGTTCGTCAAGTACCAGACCGTCGCGGTTGCCGAGGATGTTGGTTGAGAACCAGCCGCTCAGACCGAGCATACGGGTGCCGATGATGGGGGCGAAACCGGACTTAACGAGGGTCTGACCTGTCTTGAAGTCCTTGCCGGCGATGGGCATACCGGTCTTTTCGCTGAGTTCCCACATTGCGGGGATGTCGACGGTGGTGTTGGGCGCACCCATGATGAAGGGGCAACCTTCAGAGAGGGCAGCGTAGGCGTAGCACATTGAGGGCGCGATGTTCTCCTTGTCGTCAGCCTTCATGGCTGCTTCGAGGTCAGCGAGGGTGTAGTGAACATTCTCGTTTACAGGAACGTAAACTTCGGTTGAAGCTGCCCAGAGAACCACGCAGCGGTTAACGCCGGTTTCAGCCTTGAACTTGCGGATATCTTCGCGGAGCTGTTCAACCATGTCCCAGCGTGAGGTAACGGTCTTTACGTTGTCGCCGTCAAGACGCTTTGCGTAGTTCTTGTCGAAGGCTGCCTTCATGGGCTTGATAGCCTCGAGTTCATCCTTAACGGGGTTGATATCTTTTTCTTTGAGGACTTCGGCGTTGATTGCGCTCTCGTAAGCGTTAGCGGGATAAACGTCCCATGCGCCGAATACGATATCGTCGAGTTCTGCCATCGAAACGATATCTTTGTACATCAGATACTTCTTGTCTTTGCCCTTGCCGACGCGGATGCGGTCATACTGGGTCATTGAGCCGACGGGTTTAGCAAGTCCCTTGCGGGCCATGAGAACGCCGGTCATGAATGTGGTGGTTACGGCACCGAGACCAACCACCAGCACACCGAGCTTGCCCTCGGCGGGTTTTACGGTTGAATTGCTCATAAATGATCAGTTTATTACTTTTTTGTTGAAAAGACGTGAGATAATTAACGGGACGATGCCTTGCGGGCAACGTCGGTGCAAAATTAGCAAAACCCGCTGAGATAGGAAACTTTTCAGCTAATAAAAAATGCTCTCAAACGTTAAAAAATCCTACCAATATTCCCAATTAGCCAACAATACCTAATTTTTTACCAATCCACCTTTCTTCTGTTAAAAATCCTTAATCAAGCTATTTTGTGAGTGCATTGGGTTATTCTATATAAGTAAAATCACAGTCTGATGTGATTTTTGTTGTAAGAACGATGGAAATTGCTTATATTTGCCAGTGAAATCACACTAAATTGTGATATTGTTAATATGGATATAGACCAGATTGCACAGGTAATCAAATCGCGCCGGAAGTCACTTAATATTGACCAGCCGACACTATCGGCATTAGCCGGAGTGGGCATTAATACCCTTGTCAGTATCGAAAGGGGTACGGGTAACCCTCAGATTAAGACGCTTATGGCTGTGCTTGACACCCTTGGACTGCAACTAAATATCTCACTAAAGGACTAATTTATGCGCCGCTGCTACGTATTGATTAACGGAATAGAAGCCGGGATACTGACCGAGCAGGACAATCCCCGTCAATATACCTTCGAGTATAGCGAAAGTTACCGTCAGAGTAACGGTCTGCCGGTATGTCTCGCAATGCCTTTGAGCGAACGGACTTATGTGTCTAAACATCTCTTTCCTTTCTTCTCAAACATGCTTTCGGAGGGCGAGAACCGGTCGCTCCAAGCATCGCTGTTTCATATAGAAAGGGATGATGACTTTGGAATACTCTTGGCAACCGCTCAACATGATACCGTTGGGAACGTTACCGTTAAACCAATTAATAATGAAGCGTCATGAGTAGGGTTGAAATATCAAATTGTCCATCTTTGTTGACTCCCGGTTACGATACTTATTCACCATCGGCATTAAAGCAATTGTTCGATGGTGCCACAGTCAGTCATATCCTCCCGTTTTCGAGTCCGGCTATCGATAACGGAGAGGGAACACGCGATGCGATAAAAAATGCCGGGCGTCTTTCTTTGTCGGGCGCACAACCGAAGTTCGGACTTGTGATTGGTGATGATTTACATCTTCGCTATTCTCGCGAAGGGGAACAAAGCACGTATATACTGAAGCCGAAACCGATTGGTTATCAGGTGATAAATAAGGAATATTGTGCTGCAAACGAGAATTTGACCATGCAGCTTGCCTCGGAGATTTACGGGATAGATACGGCTCCGAACGGACTCTGCTTTTTTGACGACGGAGAGGCTGCATACATTACACGTCGCTTTGATGTACATGAATCTGGGAAATACGCGCAGGAAGATTTTGCTTCGCTAATGGGTTTTTCCAAGGCTAACGGCGGTTCTGATTTCAAGTATCTTAACGGAAGCTATGAGGAGTGTGCCGAAGTTATCCGGGCGTATGTAAAGTCTGCAATGGTGGATATTCTGCGTTTTTTCAGGGTTGTTGTCTTTAATTTCATCACTCTCAATGATGATGCCCACTTAAAGAATTTCAGCCTTGTAAGTAATGGGAGCGAATATCATCTGTCGCCGGCATATGATTTGGTGAATACGTCGCTGCAAATATATGAACCACGTATTTTTGCGCTTGAAAAGGGGCTCTTTAAGGAGGGGATGGATTTGTGTGATACGCGCCCGGTTAGGAGAGCCGATTTCATTGAGTTTGCACGCAGAATCGGTTTGCCGTTGAAGCTGGCAGAAAAGGAAATTGATAGGTTTGCCATGCCGAACGAACGAGCCGATGAGCTTATCGGTCGGTCGTTCCTGTCGGAAGAGCTCAAAAGGGCTTATAGGGTTAGCTATCACTTCCGTCAGTCCATGATTCGCGGATAGTTAGAGGAGGGGGGAGATTTCTTTGAAGGCGAAGGGGGTGGGGCGGGAGGAGAGGAGGAGGTGGCCGGAGGGGAGGACGTCGACGATGGAGGCGGGGAATTTTTTGCCGTCGGGGGTCTGCCAGAGGTGGGTGCCGGTGCGCCGCCAGAGGTTGGCGAGGTAGTCGGCATGGTTATCGCCACGGTCAAGGCGCGCAAGGATTTTGCTGACCATGCGCTCGGCGAGGTCACGGATGGGGTATTGCTGACCGGTGAGCTGAGTGAGGCTGACGGGGTTGGGCGCGTCGGAGCGGAATTCGGTCTGGTTGACGTTGAGTCCGATGCCGGCGATTGAGCGTGCAATCTGCCTGCCGCTGAGGGTGTTTTCAATCAGTATGCCGCAGATTTTACGGTCAGCGACGTAGATGTCGTTGGGCCACTTGACGCTGACTCCGTCAATTCCGAGTTCGCGCAGCAGGTCGAGGATACCTAACGCCACAGCCTCGCTGACCTCGAACTGGCGCGAGGCGTCGAGGTCACGGGGGCGCAGCATGAGGCTGAGGGTGATGTTCCGTCCCGGTTCGGCCTCCCATGAGTTGCCGCGCTGACCGCGTCCGGCGGTTTGCCGTAACGCCATCAGCGCGAAGCCATGGGGCGCGTCGCGGTCAATCGCCGCGTTGGTCGACGCGCACTCGTCAATCAATGTCAGAATCATCGATGATGCCTTTTTGCTTGAGCAGTCGCCAGAACTCCCATGTTTCGTAGTTGCTGTTCATGACTTCGCCTTCGGGGTTGAAGAGGATATAGCGGGGAATGCCGTTGAACTCAAAGAGTTCGCGAAGGAGAACCATCTGCTCCTCCGGCAGACGCTTGACGTTTTCGCCCTTGAGGTTCTTTTCTACGTATTCGTTGTAGCGGTTAAGGGGTGAGCCTTTTTCAGAGGCGAGGAAGAGAATGGCGAAGCCGGGGTTGCCACGATGGCGTTCGCGACGCTCTTTGTTCCCCTCAATTCCGGCGCGGCAGGGACCGCATGTGATGTCCCAGAAGTCCACAAGGAGATATTTCCCGCGATAAGGCTCGATCAGTTGTCTCATGACGTAACCCGCTTGGGTGGGGGGCAGTTTCCACGCTCCGTCCTTGGGTTTGGCAGCTTCGGCGATCCGGTCAATCAGGTATTGATTTGTAATGCCATAGTCTGAGGTTATTACGGGAAGAATGTGTGCGGCGTTATTGCGACCTTCGCGTGCCGTTACGGCAAATTGCCATAGAAGAGGTAATTCTTCCGTGCCGGCAATGCGGCGGATGAAGTCGGCGTTCGACTCCGTTTCTTTCGAGAAAGGATCGAAATCTTCCGATTCAAAAATCAGGTGGCGTACTTCATCTTCCTTGCCGACGCGGGCTCCGGCTTTGACAAATGAGTTGGATAAGTATATTGCATCCATTTGGTTACCATACTGCACTGAATCGGTAACCTGCGGTCCGGCAAACTTATGGACCCATTGCTTCTCTTCGTCGTTATATTCTACGCCCATCTGGGCAAGATGGTCAAGCAATCTGCGATATTCCGCAACGTTAAACTTAATTCGCCTCTGGGGGAGTACATCGGAAAAACCGAGACGATTTAACAGAAAGTAGGCATCGCAGGCAAGCAATGTAGAGTCCGCGCTGAACGCATCTTTGAGAAAATCGGTATAGAATGTCTCCGGCAGAAGCGGACCGGTATGTTTGTAGTCGGCATAATCAAACAGATCGCGTGTACGCGTGGATAAAGCTGAGTTTCGCAAAAGCGCGGCGGCTTTGGGCGATACGTTATTGTCGGCGATATAGGTTTCAATCTCGGCAGCCTTCGCCGCATGATGGTCAAAAATCATGCGTTTGGCTTCATCGGGCGTTTTATCTTTAGGAATGGTGTAGGAAATCGAGCTTATCTCTACCGGACAGGCAATCAGTTCGTTATTGAGTGCGCCCAATGAGCCGCCGAATGTCGCGGCATTGACTTTAGACTCAAGCAGTTTGTCATAGTCAATCAGGACTTCGAGGTCATTTCCCGGTTCGAGGTAAACGTTGAAACACATCCGGTAGTCCTTAACCTTGAATGTCGGCGTCTGAGCCATAGGGAGGAAAAAGCGGCGGCTGAAACTGCCGTCGGGTTTTACGGGTATGGCTGTAGGGAGGGTATGTCCGATTGCTTCATCATTAATCACCAGTTCCATCACATTGATGCCCATTCGCGGGTCGTAGCCTTTGATTTTGCCGCTGATGGTGATGGTGTCGGTGGCAAAAATCGTCTCGATGGGGCGATAAGGGGTCGGAGTGACCGTGGCGTTGTCTTTGGCGGGCTTTTTCTTGCCGGTGAGGTCGAGTCCATAGATTGACACCCAATCATTTTTGACGCCGATGTCAATTTTCTTTGCCGACTTTGGCAGAGCCGGATAGGTGGCTGTGAAAACCGCCTCGCCCGATTCCGGTATGACATACTTCTCGCCGAAACTAAGGTCGCCCTCAACTTTCAGCGGCAAAATCTGAGCCGTATCGCCCGGCAGGGTGATTGCTATTTCCTCAGGGGCGACCTGTATCCACCCGTTCGGTGTATAATTTACCTTGAAAGTCAGGCGCGTAGCATCCTTGGCGCGGTCCACTTCCGTAACCTTCATTATTCCGTTTTTGCGGAACTCATATATCGGAGCCTTGATGACTTTCGCGGAAAGAAGTCCCGCGCCGGCAATGCCGACAAGGGCGGCAAGAAGAATTTTTTTCAGCATAATGTGTTGATTGATTATCTATTTTGACGACAAAGATAAGCAATATTACATAGACTACCAAACTTTAGCGTATATATTTGTGGGGGGGGGTAAAATGCTGATTATCAATATATTGTAAAGCGGAACCAGAAATGCACCCCATAAAAAGGCTTAGGTGGTATCTTTGCTTGGGAGAGACATGCGTCCTCGCATGTCTGTAACTAATTGGAAAATAGGGATATTACCGGCACGCGAGGACGCATGCCGCTCCCAAGAAAAAGCAGGCTTTATTGATACTTGGGGTCGCGGATATAGGAAAATTTATACCGGTTTCAAAAATAACGGGCTGCCAATCCCTACTGTGAGCAATCATTTTAGCGGTGTTCAAGTTGTTATAGAACGCACTGTTTTTCAGAAACTTAATCCGAATGTCGTAAATAATGTCGTAAATAATGTCGTAAATAATGTCGTAAATAATGTCG
>CAZPHN010000016.1:0-46630 GCA_964586765.1 uncultured Bacteroides sp. | reverse complement strand
AATGTCGTAAATAATGTCGTAAATAATGTCGTAAATAATGTCGTAAATAATGTCGGAAAAAATGTCGGAAATGCGCCCCGTAAAAAGATAGCGAAAAGGTATAACTCTATAATAGAATTAATCAACGGTAATCCTTTTATCACAGCTGTGCAACTTTCAGAGACATTATCAATTTCTCATAGAACCGTGCAGCGCGATTTAGCGAAAATGCAAGAACAGAAATTGTTGATAAGGGAGGGTGATAAAAACGGCGGTCGCTGGATTGTAGTAAAATAAGGGGGGAGCGGACAGTTTAGGTGGTCGCTCCCAAGCGATGTTATTCGTGGGAGGGGAATTTGCGGGAGTATTCGCGGAGGAAGTTGGCGGAGTCGAAGTAGTATTCGGTGGAGTCCTTGGCGGTTTTGGGTGCGACGGTGATGTGGTCGATGCCGGGGGCAAGGAACTCATAGTCGGTGGCTACGCGTCCAAGTCGGTTCAGCAGGAAATATTCGTGCTGCGGATTGGTGACTACCCACGCGTTTTCAGGCGAAACACCCGTTCCGGTGCTTACAATCGCTTCGAGCAGATGGTTGAGTCGGAATTGCCATATGTTGGCGATGTTGTTCTTGCCTTTTTCGCGCAGGGCGTAGATGAGATAGTCAATCTGCTGAAGGTCAAAGGGGTTGTCCTTGAGCGAAAGCTCGGCATACTTGATTATGTTGTCACACTCGCTCTTGCTGTGGCGCGACTTGAAGTATAGGTCCTCGACCAACGATGAGTACTGGGTGTGGCGATACGGGTCGAAATCTTCCTCGAAGATGTAGCCCAAGTAGAGGCGACGGTAATCATCAAGGGTCATGATGGTTTCGTTCTGTTCATAGAGCGCCATCAGTTTCGGATAGTAGTATTTCGAAGCGGGGTCTGTGACTTCCTGCTTGATTTGTTCCATGTCGGGTCGCTGCGGCTCGGTAAACGAGCACAAAATCAGCAACACCACAAAAAGATATGCAAATTTCTTCATAATGATTATTCTCCTAAAAGGGTGGCGGAGGAGGCGTCGCGGATGGTTACGTCGACGGTGTCGCCGATTTTCTGGTCGGGGCGGCGATTGAAGACTACGGTCTTGTTCTGACCGGTGCGACCAACCCACTGCTCGGTGGAGCGTTTGCTGACGCCCTCAATCAGGACGGCGAAGGTCTTGCCGATATCGCGGCGGTTGCTTGCAAGCGAGAGTTCGTTCTGGAGCGCAATCATGCGGTTGAGGCGGTCAATCTTCACTTCCTCGCTGACATTGTCAGGCATGGTTTTGGCGGCGACGGTTCCCGGGCGTTCGGAATATTTGAACATGAAGGCGGCGTCATAGCCCACGGTGCGCATCAGTTCCAGAGTTTCCTGAAAATCCTCTTCGGTCTCATTATGGAAACCGGTGAACATATCGGTGGTGATGGCACAGTCGGGAATCATGCGTCGGATGGCTTCGATGCGCCCCATGTACCACTCCTTGTCGTAATGGCGGTTCATGGCTTTCAGCACTTTGTCGCTGCCGCTCTGAACCGGGAGGTGGATATGGTGGGCAATGTTGGGGCGCGAGGCTATGGCGGCGATGATGTCATCGTGCATGTCGCGCGGGTGGCTCGTAGTGAAGCGGACGCGCATTTCAGGAGCTTCGTCAGCTACCATCTGCAGCAGCCGGGCGAAGTTCGTGTCTTCATACTTGTATGAGTTGACGTTCTGTCCCAGCAGGGTTACCTCCTTGAAGCCTTTGTCGCGCAAGTCAGCCACTTCGGCAAGGATTGACTGCGGCTCGCGCGAACGCTCGCGTCCGCGGGTGTAGGGCACAATGCAGTAGGTGCAGAAGTTGTTGCAGCCGCGCATGATGCTGACAAAACCGCTGACCCGGTTCGACCCTATGCGGCGCGGAATGATGTCGCGATAGGTCTCCGTGCGGCTCAGTTCGACGTTGACAGCCGGCTGTCCCTGTTCGGCGGCAGCAGTCAGTGCGGGCAGGTCAAGATAAGAGTCCGGACCGGCAACAAGGTTAACACCATGTTTCTCAATCAGTTCCTCCTTGACGCGCTCAGCCATGCAGCCAATCACGCCGATAATAGCCGGGCGACCCGACTTGCGGCGCATGGCGTTGAGAGCCTGCAGGCGCGAAAGGATTTTCTGTTCCGCATTGTCGCGGATAGAACATGTATTTAGGAATACGGCGTCGGCGTCATCGATGGTCTGCGTCTGGTCATAGCCCGCCATTTCCATAACGGCGGCAACTACTTCACTGTCTGCCACGTTCATCTGACAGCCGTATGTTTCAATCAGTAATTTCTTCATAACCCTGCAAATTTAACAAAATTTTCTGAGAAAGCGTGTTTATAGATTAATAAGTAAAGTTAAAATATGTCTTGCAGAGGCTTTTGTGAGGTAAAAACAGAAAAGTTCGGAGTAAAATTGCCAAAAAGTTCGGAGTTGATTGACTGAAAAGTTCGGAGTAAAATTGCTTAAAAGTTCGGAATACTTGCGTAATATATTGAAAATACCTATATTTGCAGCGCAATGAAAAATGAATTATATATCCCTCGTATAGCAGACAAGACGCTGCAAATGAAACTTCGCACAAGCGGCGCGGTTCTTATTGTCGGTCCGAAATGGTGTGGAAAAACATGGACTGCGTTAAATCAGGCGCAAAGCGTTATTTATCTTCAAGAGCCAGACAAACGGGCCTCTTATATGAAAATGGCACAGACAATGCCATCCTTTCTTCTACAGGGGGAGAAACCAAGGCTCATTGATGAATGGCAGACAGCCACAATTCTTTGGGATTCTGTTAGATTTGCCGTTGACCAGACACCACAGAAGGGTCAATATATTTTGACCGGGAGTGTGATAGTTGATGAAGATGAGGAAATGGCACACACCGGCACCGGTCGAATTTCAAGAATGAGGATGAGACCGATGAGTCTGTTTGAGTCAAAAGAATCAAACGGACAGATATCTCTTAAAGAGTTGTTTGATGGAAAAACGGATATAGTGGCAAAAAGTGACCTGACTATTCCCGAGTTGGCATATGCCATATGCCGAGGAGGGTGGCCTGCCACACTGGAGATGGACACGGAGGATGCTTTGGAGGTGGCAAGAAACTATGTTGATGCCGTCTGTGAAAGAGATGCTGCAGCCATAGACAAGTCCCAAAAAGACCCAGACAGAGTCAGAAGTATTCTCAAATCTCTGGCAAGAAACATTTCGACAATGACTACTGACCGTACAATTATGGGAGACGTCAGGGCAAACGATATTTCGCTGTCAGACAAGACTCTTGAAACATATTTGCGTGCGTTAAGACGCTTGTTTATAATTGAAGATATAAAAGCATGGCAGCCGTCATTGCGGTCAAAAACAGGTATACGGACGTCTGATAAGCGTCAGTTTGTTGATCCGTCACTGGCAGTTGCCTCAATCGGAGCTAATCCGGCATCAATACTTGATGATTTCAAATATTTCGGTTTTCTTTTTGAATCGCTATGTGCGCGTGACCTTCGGGTTTATAGCGAACCGTTAAAAGGAATCGTCAGACATTATCATGACAATAATAATCTGGAAGCTGACCTGATAATCACCCTTGATGATGGACGGTGGGGAGCCGTTGAGGTTAAACTCGGCAGCATGGAAATTGAGGAAGGAGCCGAACATCTCCTGAAATTAGCTGACATAGTAAATCAGCAGAAACATCCCTCTCCTTCATTCCTAATGGTTCTTACGGGAGGAGAGTTTGCTTACAGACGTGAAGACGGAGTGTTAGTCGTTCCTATAGGATGTCTCAAGGATTAGACATCAGGGATTTTGGGGGTTGAAGAAGTCGAGGATGGACTGGGCGTGGTCGGCGGCGGCGGCTCCGGGGCCGTTGGGGTCGAGGAGGGCGGAGGCGTTGAAGTCGGTTATGGCGGCGGCGCGTTGTCCGAGTTTCCAGTAGAGGGAGCCGCGGCGGTAGAGAGCCATGGCGTCGTCGGGGTGGGAGTCGATATGTGACGTCAGCTCCTCAATCTGTTTCTCTATTTCAGTCATCGGGAGTGAGTTTTTTGCGCGGAAAGGCGTCGATAAAGCTGCCTTCGGTGGCGTTATAGACCGTAATTCCGCGTTTGGTGGCGAATTGTTGAATAATATGGTAGGAGCGGAAGGCTATCATCTGGCTTTCAAGTACCTGATGGAGCGGTATGCGCAGATAGTCAACCCTTTGCCGTTCCAGTTCGCGGTCATCTTCCTTATAGAAATGAGGCTGGACGGAAATGACCTCGTTGCGCTCGTTGACGCTCAGTGTGCGTAGCCAAGAATGGTCGGCACCACACACGTATATCTCCTTGAAACCGAGCCATATGCCTATCATGAGCGAAGGGATAAGCACGTTGCGGGGGCGTGGCATGCCGAATTTTGCGGCAAACATGGCGTTGCGGAACCATGCCGGTCCCTCCATAGCCTTGAACGGAAACCGCCGGATGGTAATCAGCGGATTGGAAAGCACCGGTTTTGCGCCAAAAGGCACGAAAAGGGTCATTTCCCATGTCACGGCGTTGAGGTTCGCTATCAAGCGGCTTACATTGGGGTCGGCGGTGTTGCGGAAGAAATGCGGGTCGGCAAGAACGTAGAATTCCGGTCGGAGGTCGGTGAACTGAGGGGCATTGGCGGCGAAGTTTACCGCCATAAGCGGATGGGACTCAAGCGATTTGCGACAGCGGGTCATCACGTCGTTGAGGCTCGGACCGTTGCCTAAGATAATCAGCGGACCGAGGCGGCGTTTGGTGTGGACGGAAGCGCGCCGGGGCGAGAGCAGCAACTTTACAATGGATTTAAACATCAGGCAGGGCGGTGGTTAGGGTGTAATCAGGGGTTACGACCGTCTGCAGGCGGAAGCGACGTCCGTCAGGCAGCAAAGCCATACCCGCAATGGAGAGGGTATCAATCATGCTCAGTCCGAGACCGGGAGTGGCGGCTGCCTTGAATACCGCCTCCTTGGCGGTCCAAGCGGTAAGTAAATCCACTCCGGCGGCAAGTTCGGCGGTGGTGAGGAACTTGGTGCGCACACGCTCGAGCTGGTCAAGGCGAGCTTCCTCTATGTCAACCCCGCAGCGGCTTGAGTCATTGAGCATTATGGCGGCGTAGTTGCGGCTATGGGAAATGGAAATGTGGAGCGGCGAGCCAACTAAGAGCGGCGCGCCGTCGTCATCATGGACAAGGCGCACGTCAGCTCCGACCCGCGTCTTGATAAGCAAGTTGACTGCCTGACGCCCTCCCGGCGTAACATATATCTGACTCATAACTGCTTGAGGTTTTTAAGCATGAAAACAATATCGCGTTCAATGGCTCCGACTACCGGCGCGACTGAGTCCGGTGTAGCTCCCGGCGAGGCGAAAACCGCGCTTCCGGAGAGGACGCAGCAGCGGGCAGAGTCTGTGGCGATAAACTGAACCGGAGTAGCAAGCGCGCCGGGAGTCACCATCAGCAGGCTGCCGATGCCGCCGGGGGAGGTCAGCTCGGTCATTTCGCCCGATGCTCCGCCGGCATTGCGCTCAAGTCGCTCCAAGCGGTTGTCAATTACAGCCTGCAGGCGGGCAGGGCTTTCGGCGCGGGTCAACGTGCAGTTAATGCGCACGTTATAGGCGGGATATACAATGTCGAACCAACCTTCGGTCTCTCCGCGCTCTATTCTTGCCGAGTCGTTGACCATCAGACCGTCAATCTCGCGATATGATTCGGGATAGAGTTCAATGCGGGGGAATGCCTGCTGGCGCGGAACGGGCGCGGGACGCTTGGTGCATCCCGCCAGAAGTATCAAAACAGGGAGTAAAAAGGTGATAAGCCGGTTCATTTCTGGACCTCCGGCATCACTTTGACGCGCACCGAAACGATACGGTGCTGGCTGATGTCAAGCACAAGGAAGCGGCAGCGACCGTAGACAAGGCTCTCTTTTTCGCGCGGGAAATCGCCCTTGATTGCCAGCAACATTCCGGCGAGGGTCTCGCAGTCTTCGGTTACCGGACCGTAAAGCTCCTCGGCTTCCTCTTCCTGCTCGGTAATGCGGAAAAAGTCGTTGAGCAGGGTCTTTCCTTCAAAAATAAATGTGTCGTCGGGGAGTCGCTGGTAGGTTTTTTCCTCTTCATCGTATTCATCATCTATGTCGCCCACTATTTCTTCAAGGACGTCTTCGAGGGTAACGACGCCCTGAGTGCCGCCGAATTCATCGACCACGATTGCCATATGAACCTTGCGGCGACGGAAATCTTCAAGCAGGTCGTCAATCATTCGCGACTCGGGCACAAAATATGCCGGACGCAAAAGGGACTGCCACTTGAACTCTTCAGGCCGCTCCTCGACGTAAGGAAGAAGGTCGCGCGAGTAGAGAATGCCCTGAATGTTGTCCTGAGTGCCATCATAGACGGGGATACGGGCGTAGCCGCTTTCGAGCACCACCATCATCACCTCATCAAACGAATAGTCGATGCTCAGGCATGTGAGGTCGACACGTGGGGTCATGACCTCAGAGGCGGTAGTATCGCCGAACCTGAGGATTTCCTGAAGCATACGGGAGTCATCGCGCGCCTCGACGTCGGTCAGCTCCAATGCCTGACTCAGTTCGTCGGCTGAGATGTTGTGAGGTTTCTTGTGGACCACCCGATGGACCACCGTAGAGCTTTTTACCAACAGCGACGCCGCGGGTTTGAGGATGACCACCATCGATTTGAGTATCGGCTGAGCCCAGCGCGCCCAGCCTAACGGTCGGGTCTGGGCATAAAGCTTGGGAAGGATTTCGCCGAAAAGCAAAATCAGGAAGGTAAGCAGGACGGTCTGGAGAACAAAGCTCCATACCGCGCTCATGCCGTCAAAAATGGGTCCGAGACCGTAGTTTGTCAACACAACGATTGAGATGTTGACCAAGTTGTTGGCTATAAGGATGGTAGCCAATAGCCTTTCCGGCTTTCGGAGGAGCGCGCGCACGCCTTCGGTTGCTTCCGGATGTCCGCTCTCCTCATCGGCTTCGTCAAGGTCCTGAGGTGTAAGCGAGAAATATGCTATCTCAGAACCGGATACGAATCCGGAGACGAGCAGCAGCATGGCTGCGACGGCAAGTGCTATTATTTGAGAGGTTTCCAAGGTCAGATAGAGAGACGGCGAAGGGTTTCGAGCAGGCTGCGGTCAATGGGTTTGTCATTCTTGATTGCCTTGCTGAACGGTACGTAGACAATCTGATCGTTCTGGACACCAATCATTACGTTGCGCTGGTCCTCCATCAGGGCATCGATGGCAGCGGCACCCATGCGCGAGGCAAGGATGCGGTCAGTGGCAGTAGGCGAGCCACCGCGCTGAAGGTGACCGAGAATGGACACGCGTACATCGTAGGTAGGATATTCGTTTTTGACACGCTCGGCAAGTGCCATCGCGCCGCCGGTCACGGGGCTTTCAGCCACAAGGACAATCGATGAGTTCTTGCTCTTGCGGAAACCGTTCTGGATAAGCTCGGCAAGCTGGTCGACCTCGGTAGATATTTCCGGGATAATGGCAGCCTCGGCTCCCGTGGCAATCGCGCCGTTGAGGGCAAGGAAGCCTGCGTCACGTCCCATCACTTCGATGAAAAACAGGCGTTCGTGGCTCGTTGCCGTATCGCGGATTTTGTCGACACACTCCATGATGGTGTTCAGAGCGGTATCGTAGCCTATGGTCTTGTCTGTGCCGTAGAGGTCATTGTCGATGGTGCCGGGCAGACCGATGCACGGGAAGTTGAATTCGTTGGCAAAAATGCGCGCGCCGGTAAGCGAACCGTCGCCGCCAATGACTACGAGCGCGTCGATTTCCTGACGGCGAAGGGTGTCATAGGCAAGCTGCCTGCCTTCGGCGGTCTGGAACTCCTTACAGCGGGCGGTTTTCAGTATGGTGCCGCCCATCTGGATTATGTTGCTGACGTTTTGGGTTTTAAATTCCTCGATTTCATCGGTCAGCAACCCGCGATAGCCGCGATAAATACCTTTTACCTTAAATCCGTTGAAAATTGCCGAGCGGGTCACCGCACGGATTGCCGCATTCATGCCGGGAGCATCGCCTCCGGAAGTCAGAATGCCTATACATTTGATTTCTGCCATATCTAATAACTAATTACCCTGCAAATTTACACTTTTTCTGTCAATTAATGACCAAAATCCGTATTTTTTGTGTGGGAATGACTATCTTTGTGGCGAAAATTCGAATGAATGCGATATGAATGACGTTATTGTTTCAATGACTTCGTTTCCGCCTGCGGTGAAATATGCCGTCGGCGCGGTGGAGTCAATTTTGCGCGGGTCGGTCCTGCCTGACAAGTTGGTGCTCTACCTGACGCTTGCCGATTTCAAGGATGGCGAGCTGCCTCAGGAACTGCTTGACCTCCAGCGCGAAAATCCTATTTTCGAGATACGCGATTATGGACGGGATATCCGGTCTTACCGCAAGTTGGTGCCGGCGTTGGGCGATTTTCCCGATTCTGTAATCGTGACCGTTGACGATGACGTCGATTATCATCCGGATATGCTCAAGGAGCTGCTGGAGTTACACCGCCGTCACCCTGACCGCGTGATTGCCCATCGCGCCAAGCGTATCCTTCCCGGGCGCGCATATAAGAAATGGCCCAAGTTCCGCTGGTATGACTTTTTGACCCGGAGAGACCGTTCTGGGTTCGATGTTATTCAGACCGGAGTTGCCGGAGTGCTTTATCCGCCGCGGTCGCTGCGGGCGGATATGATTGATCCGGAACTGTTTACGGCTATCGCGCCGACTGCCGATGACCTTTGGTTCTGGGCGGCGGCGGTGGCAAACGGCAGGAAGATAATGCCGGTTCCGTTCGGCAAGAACAAGCCGCGCGCGTTAGGCAAACCCCGCTCGCTTTCCCTCAAGACCGTCAACTTCAAGACCGGCGCAGACCGCAACCTCGATGCCCTCAACGCCATCCTTGCCCGCTACCCCGAAATCCGCTCCCGCCTTTCAGAATTCAAAGGCTTATTATAGATTCATCTAATAGGAAAGGTATGACACCAATGTAGGTTATACCTTCATCAATCCATGGCTTACGGTTGCCATCAACAATTACTATCCGGCGGTAGAAATCACCGGTGTTTCGTAATGACATGGTTTCCTGATCTTTTTTTTCAGGTGTATCTACGTTGAGTGCAGACTGGATGTAGACCTTGTCGTTTCCCAGATTTACAACAAAGTCAATTTCATATTGTGACTGCTGTCGGACGCCATCAATTGTCTGTGTCAGTTCAACTATGCCGATGTCAACCGAATAACCGCGCCGTATCAGTTCATTATAGATTGCATTCTCCATTATATGGGATCGCTCCTGCTGACGGAAGTTAAGCCGGGCGTTGCGTAAGCCAACATCAGTGGTGTAGTACTTTTGAATAGTGTTGAAATATTTACGTCCTTTTACATTCCATCGTTTGGCACTTTCAAATAGATATGCGTCTTCAAGATACTCTATGTATTTCTGTATTGTTGGGCGCGTAACGGTTTTATCGATTAAGGTTGACGCGGTGTTTGCGATCTTATTCGGATTGGTAAGTGAGCCTATAGCAGAGCATAAAGCATCGGTCAAAGCCCCTAACAACTCTATGTCTTTGATATTATATCGCTCAACAAGGTCTTTGAAATATACGGTTGTAAACAAGTCGGCGAGATATTTCCTCTTTTCTTTTTCGTTCTTTTCAAGTACAGCGAGAGGCATACCTCCGTAAGTAATATACTCTTCAAAGGCATCACTTTTATCCAAGTCAGTTGCCGACAGATATTCTGCAAATGATAGCGGATAAACCTTTATTTCGGAACCTCTGTCCCTGAAATTAGTGACAATATCCTTTGAGAGCATTTTAGAATTTGAGCCGGTAACGTACACATCCAGATTAGGTCGGGCAATCATGTCGTTCAGTACATCATAAAAGGTGGTATACAGGGCGTCTCTGTCTTCTTCCGCTACAGTTGATTCATCTATTTCGCTATTCTTTACCTTAAATGACAGTTGAATTTCATCAATAAACACATAGAATTTCTTGTTTGTATCCTGACTTTGCTCCATTATGTAATCGTAGAGCAGGTTTGGATTACGGTATTTAACCCCTGATTTACGGTCAAGTGCAATTTCAATGAACTGGTCCGCTTTTATTCCTTCGGATATAAGTCGGTTCTTGTAGAGGGTTGAAAGCAGGTAGGATTTTCCGCATCGACGTAATCCGGTAATAATCTTTACCTTACCATTCCATTTCTTTGCAAGGAGTTTCTCGATGTAAGAGGGACGTTCTATTATCATGGTTTGTATAAATTATCGGTACTTTCAAAATGGTCGACACTGTCGACCATTTTGAAAGTGCAAATATACTAATAAATTAATAAACAACCTAAAAAAGTTGGTGAGGAGCAGACCTCGCGGCTTGCTCCTCTGCTAAGAAACTATATTTTTACTTTACTTACTATGAAAAACACACAATTCCCAAAATCCCCGTTTTTTCTTTCATTGTTTGGTTAAATGTGATTGGTGGTTGGTTCGCTATTCGGCGAGGGTGAGGCACTTATCGTGCCGTTTTCGAAAGCATAACGCAGGTGGGTTCACAATGGTTGACCGTGTCACGGCTTTGTAACACCTTTTTGACATCCTTGTAATTTTGGGGCTGTTTAACCGATTTATGCAATCCTCTATGCTTGGGAGTGCCCCTCTTCGTATCGCTCGGCTCCGTGTTGGAGTCAAAGCGGTAAGAATTAAATTCTGCCTGTGTCATTATTTTCCTTTCTGTAATAGGAATAGATGTTTTTGCATCTCAATCTCCTGACGCAGCTCTTCTTCGGAGGGTAGGACGGTCAGATACTTTGACGCAAAAAGTTGTTTACTACCATTTAGCATCGAATATTTTGCAATGTCCTCGCTTGTTTCTGCACAAAGCAATATCCCGATAGTGGGATTATCGCCCTGAGTACGTTTCAGTTCGTCATACATGCGGACGTACATATCCATTTGTCCGACGTCCTGATGTGTTATTTTAGTTGTTTTCAGGTCAATCAATACAAAACATTTCAGCAAATAGTTGTAGAATACCAAGTCAATATAATAGTCTCCTGCGTCGGTAACGATATGCTGTTGACGCTCTACGAAAGCATAACCTTTTCCCAGCTCCATCAGGAATTGCTGAAGATGCGTGATAAGCGCGCTTTCAAGCTCACTTTCTGTATAAGAAGCATCTTTTGCTATGCCGAGAAATTCCGTTACTACGGGCGACTTGATATAATGTTCAGGGGTAATAATAACATTATTTTTTGCCGTCAATCGGTTCATTTCATCAGATACCGCATCTTTGTTGGCAGATGCTAACAGGCGGTGATAATACTGCGAGCCTATATTTCTTTCCAGAGTCTTTACTGACCACATCTGCTGAGCGGCTTCATTCATATACCAGAATCTGGCTTTCTCATTCTTTTCTCCGAGAATAGCCTGAATATGAGACCATGTGAGATTTTGCAGACGCGTCTGCAAAATCTTTCTGTCAGGAAAGAAGATGTAGAGTTGTCGATAATAAGCCAATGCTCGCGGACTATACCCTTTGCCAAGATTAAATGTCAACTGAGCAGACAGTTCTTTCAACAGATTGGTGCCATAATCAGCTCTGGTTTCGCCGTTCTGTTCTTCTTCAACTATACGTTTACCTATTTCCCAACGCTCATCTATAATAGTAGTATTGAGTTGAATAGCAGCCTTTGCTCGATAACGGTTTGTTATCTCTCGAATATCCGCTACAAGTTTTGTTAATCCGACTTCTTTCATAGCTTACAGAATTCTCCTGCGGTGGGGGGAGTTAGGAGTTTTGGAATTCGGAGGGGGAGAGGCCGGTGAGGTGTTTGAAGTATTTGCCGAAGGAGGACTGGTTTGAGAAGTTCAGTTCGTAGGCTACCTGCTGGATGTTCTTGCCGGAGAAGCGGAGAAGGTTTTTTGCTTCGAGCAGGAGGTGTTCGTCAATAATCTCGGCGGCGGAGCGTCCGGTACACTCCTTGACCACGAGCGAAAGATATTTGGGCGATATGCAGAGGCTGTCGGCATAGAAGCGGACGGAGTGTTCGACGCGGAAGTATTTGTGGACAAGGCGCACAAATTCGTGGGTGTAGAGCATGCGGCGCGAGCGCGGGCGGCCTCCGGTCAAAATCTCGTCGGTGACGGGTTGCTCCTCGCGCGGCTTGGTTGACGTCAGCATGAGCTGATAGAGCGTGGCGGTAAGGAGCGAACGGGATATGCCTTTGTGAATCATTTCGTTCCCTTCGTTGCAGTTCTGGCGTGCATTCATGTCAAGCAACTCGAGATATGTGGCAATCTGTGTGGTTTCTTCCGGCGAAAGCAGGACGAAGGGTGGGGTGTTGTTTGACGCGATAGGGAGGTTATTGAGGACTATTATCTCGAAGTTGAGGTCATGGATGAACTCGTCGCTGACAAAGAGTACCGATGCGTCGAGATCTTGCATGGAATCATCGTCAAAGGTGATGATTGAGTTCGCTCCGGTAATGAGCATGCTGTTTTCCGTAAGGGTAAACCGTTCCATATTGACCGACGCGGAGAGCCTTCCGGAGCGCACAATGGTTATTATGACTCCGTTAAATCTTATCGCGCTCTTGAGCGCGGAAGGGATATCGCTGTCGGGGGTGATATGGACATAGACATAGTCACTATTCTCTGCGGAATTGTCATACTTGGCAATTTCGTAGAGTTTCTTCATCTGTTTCAGTGATACGGACTCAATCATTGCGGTTGCAAATTTAAGTATATTCGCATAAGTATCGCGAATAAATTAACCATTTTTAACCAAAAAGATTGTTAAAATTTCAAATTGTTTATTAAATTTGCGGCAAGTCAATTTTTTATCCAAAAATTAGACTTTTTTTAAGGATTGAATAGTTGTTTTATAGATAATTGTGTATTTGAAGCTTATGGGTGTCCGTGAGGGTACCCATTCGTTTTGTTTATTCAGTCAAGACGGCGGTCCCAGTCTTTCCAGACGGGTTCGTAGCCAAGGGTTGAAATTTCGGCGGCAACGGCGCGGGGCGAGCGGTCATCGCTTACCTCGAATTGCTCGAGGGCATCGGGGGTGGAGACGTAACCGCCCGGCTCGGTCTTGGAGCCTGCGCTCATGGAGGTGACGCCAAGCTGCATCATGTTGGCGCGGAACGCCGCTTTCTCGCGGGTAGAATAGGAGATGTCGACGTCATGGTCAAACAGGCGGAAAGCGAACGTCAGCTGTGCGAGTTCCTTGTCGGTCATTACGACTTTGGGCTGGTATCCGCCCTCGGCGGGACACATTCGCGGGAAATTAACCGAAAAGCGTGTGCGCCAATAGTTTTTGCGCAGATAGAGCAGATGGCGTGCCATGTAGGTAACGTCGGTGCGCCAGTCTTCGAGACCTATGAGGACACCCATGCCTATTTTATGGAGTCCGGCGGCTCCCATACGGTCAAAACCGTTGACACGCCATTTGAAGTCCGACTTCATTCCGCGGGGATGGTAGGTCTTGTAATTGCGTTCATTGTATGTTTCCTGAAAGCAGACCACTCCGTTCAGTCCGCTCTCAATCAGACGCTCGTAGGCCTGCTGTTTGAGCGGCATAACCTCGATGGTCAGATTATGGAAGTATGGACGGCAGGTTTTCAATACTTGCTCGAGATAGTCGGGACCGTTGAGAGTAGGGAATTCGCCGCTGACAATCAGCAGGTTTTCGAAGGGTCCGAGGCGACGGATTGCCTCACACTCCGCCTTGACCTGCTCCTGAGTGAGGGTTACACGCGTAAGCGGATTGTGATGGTTGAAACCGCAGTAGACGCAATGGTTCGTGCAGGCATTAGAGACGTACATGGGGATGTACATGGAAATGGTCTTGCCGAAGCGTTCGCGTGTAATCCGGCGGCTTTTCTGTGCCATCTGCTCCAGATAGGGGACAGCGGCAGGAGATATCAGAGCCATAAAATCATCAATGGTCAGGCGGTCGTGGCTCAACGCCCGTTCAACGTCGGCGGCTGTCTTTGAGGCAATAGCCGCCGTCGTTGAGTCCCAGTCGTATTTTTGAAGTTCGTCGTAGAACATAGGTCTGTCTTAGTCGTTTTTACATGAGTCGGCGGTGGCGGCACTGATACGCATGGCACAGAAGTTCGGTCCGCACATTGTGCAGAAACGGTCATCGCCCTTGTGTGACTCGACATA
This sequence comes from uncultured Bacteroides sp., assembly GCA_964586765.1. Taxonomy (GTDB): domain Bacteria; phylum Bacteroidota; class Bacteroidia; order Bacteroidales; family Muribaculaceae; genus UBA3263. The sequence continues at coordinate 32,412 of CAZPHN010000016.1, read as the reverse complement.
GTAGCGTTTGGCAAGCTCGGGGTCGAGGCTGAGATTGAACTGGTCCTTCCAGCGGAACTCGAAGCGCGCGCGGCTCAGGGCGTCGTCGCGCACCTGTGCGCCGGGATGTCCCTTGGCAAGGTCGGCGGCATGGGCGGCAATCTTGTAGGTTATGACACCGGCGCGCACATCGTCGAGGTCAGGGAGCGCAAGGTGTTCCTTGGGGGTCACGTAGCAAATCATCGCGGTGCCCATGGCGGCGATATTTGCCGCTCCGATAGCCGAGGTGATATGGTCATAGCCGGGAGCAATGTCGGTAGTCAGCGGTCCGAGGGTATAGAAGGGCGCGGCATGACATTTTTCAATCTGGCGGTCCATATTTTCGCGTATTTTGTTCATGGGAACGTGACCCGGACCCTCAATCAGCACCTGTACGCCATGTTTCCACGCAATTTCGGTCAGTTCGCCCAGCACGTCGAGCTCCATGAACTGGGAGCGGTCATTGGCATCATGGATTGAGCCGGGACGGAGACCGTCGCCAAGCGACACGGCAACGTCATAACGCGCAAGGATTTCGCAGATTTCATCGAAGTGGGTATAGAGGAAGTTTTCTTGATTGTGGATAACCGCCCAGCGGGTCATGATTGAGCCGCCGCGGCTCACGATTCCGGTGAGACGCTCGGAAATCAGGTCGGCGTGGGCGCGCAGAGCTCCGGCATGGATAGTGAAATAGTCCACACCCTGTTCAGCCTGTTCGATAAGGGTGTCGCGGTAGATTTCCCATGTGAGGTCCTCGACCTTGCCGTTTACCTTTTCAAGAGCTTGATAAACGGGCACGGTACCCATCGGCACGGGGCAGTTGCGGATAATCCACTCGCGGGTTTCGTGGATGTTGTCGCCGGTAGAGAGGTCCATCAGCGTGTCGCCGCCCCAGTAGCAGCTCCAAACCGCCTTGTTGACCTCCTCCTCGATGCCGGAGCTGAGGGCGGAGTTGCCTATGTTGGTGTTAAGTTTTACCAGAAATTCGCGACCTATAATCATAGGCTCCGCTTCCGGATGGTTAGGGTTGGCAGGGATTACGGCGCGACCGGCGGCAACCTCCTGACGCACGAATTCGGGAGTGATGTGGCTCTCGATTCCGAGGGCGCGGGAGTTGACATTCTCGCGGATTGCCACATATTCCATTTCCGGGGTGATTTCGCCGGCACGGGCGCGGTCAAGCTGCGTGATTTTTTTGCCTTCTTTGGCGCGCAGCGGTTTGTATCGCTTGCCGAAGCGGATTGGGTCGAGTTCGGTCATTTCGAGACGGCGGCGACCATACTCAGAGGTAATTTCGGGCAACTCTTCGAGGTCATCGCGGCGCGCGTTCCAGCTTTCGCGTATGCGTGGAATGCCGGCGTTGATGTCAAGCTCTACGGCGGGGTCGGTGAAGGGACCGGAGGTGTCGTAGATGTAGACTGGGTCGTTCTCGCGGACGGTCTTGTTGCCCTTGGAGTCAACTTTTACGGTCGGGGTCAGGTTTACGCGACGCATTCCGACGCTGATTTCGGGGAATATCTCTCCTTTTATATATATTTTTTCAGAGCCGGGGTATTTTCGGCAGTCTATGTTGTTGATTTGCATTCTGGTTTAGGGTTTAGTGTTTAGGGTTTATGGTTTAGGGTTTAGGGAGGGCTCGGAGTACTCGGAGAACTCGGAGAACTTTTTTAGCCGAGGAAGGCGGTGAGGGGGGAGGAGGCTTCGGCTTGGAAGCCTACGGCTCCGAGACCGGCAAGGCGGGCGCGGCGTCCGGCTTCGGTGGCGTCGCGGAAGGCAATAGCCATTTCTACGGGATTGCCGGCAACGGCTATGGCGGTGTTGACAAGCACGGCGTCGGCTCCCATCTCCATCGCTTCGGCAGCATGGCTCGGCGCGCCTATGCCTGCGTCGACAACTACCGGCACACGGCTTTCGGCAATGATTATTTCGAGCATGGAGCGCGTAAGCAGTCCGCGGTTAGTGCCTATGGGTGCGCCAAGGGGCATGACGGCTGCTACGCCCACTTCTTCGAGCTTTTTACACAAAACAGGGTCGGCTTGGACGTAGGGAAGTACCGTAAATCCGTCCTTGACAAGCTCTTCGGCGGCGCGGAGAGTCTCGACGGGGTCGGGGAGCAGATATTTCGGGTCAGGGTGAATTTCAAGTTTGATAAAGTCGGTGCCGTAAATCATGCGGGCGGCACGGGCGGCAATCAGGGCTTCGCGGGCATCGCGTGCGCCGGATGTGTTGGGAAGGAACTGAACGTGCTCACGGTCAATATGGTGGAGCATGTCATCTTCTTCGGTGTTGTCGAGGTCAAGACGCTTGACCGCTACTGTTACCATTTCGGTGCCGGACGCTTTGATGGCTTCGAGCATCAGTCGGTTTGAGGGGAATTTTCCTGTTCCTACGAAGAGGCGTGAACGAAAATCGCGTCCACCGAGCCTTAAAATGTCATTTTCAATCATCGTTTTGTTATTTTATGAAAAGACGAAGGCAAGCGGGCAGACGCACATCGCGATTTTTCTGACAAATCCCCTGACGGCATTGCCCGTCAATAGGTCCATAGGGTATTGATCTCAGCCTTTTTAGGGGCACCCCCTTGTCTTCTGGTTTATAGTTTAGTGTTTATAGTTTAGTGTTTATAGTTTAGTGTTTATAGTTTAGTGTTTATAGTTTATAGTTTAGTGTTTAGGGTTTGGGGTTTGGGGTTTGCGGCGGCGGTGGCGGCGACGGTGGTGTCCGCCACGCTGCTTTTTCTTTTTGGGTGATTCTTCTTCAAGCTTGTGGCTTAGGGCGCGGGGGTCGGTAAAGCCGCTCTTGCCAGATGAGACTATGCGCTCGCTTTCTTTGCGGATGCGGTCGGCATCTGCCGCGCGACCTAAGTCGGAAATAAAGCGGAGCAGCAGGCGCATTCTTTCCTGAATGACGGCAAGGTTCTGAACCTCGCGCACACGTTTGGGATTGTCAAGCTGAGCGGGGGTAAGTTTGGCAAAGGTGACTAAAAATGCCACATCGGAGACTATCGGACGGTCAAAGCGCAGCGAGGTCATGATATGACGGCAGGCGCGCGCCGCCTCGCGCGGAGTGGGGCGCAGGTCGAGCATCAGTGCGGCAAGGCGCAGGCGGGTGGGTGCCTCCGGGTCGTTGCTCAATACCTCTCTGAGCCGCTCCATGGCGGCTGTCCAGAGGGTAGGCGAATTGACTATCACGTCAAAGTCAGGAATCATGGCAAGCAGGACTCCGGTCTGGCGCAGGGTTTCCATCATGGCTACCGGGTCGGGACCGTTGAGCATCTTGCAAAGCTCTGAATGACAACGCTCGCGGCTCACTATGCTTATCCGGTCAATGTGGCTCAGCATCGCTCTATATGACGGCGGGTCAATTTTCCAGCCGAAACGGTTGGCAAAACGGAGTCCGCGGAGAATTCTGACGGGGTCGTCATTAAATGTCTCGTCGGGGTCGAGAGGAGTGCGCAGCAGTCCCGCTTCCATGTCGGGAATGCCTTTGCCGGTTATGTCGACCATCCGGCGACGCGTAATGTCATAGTAGAGCGAGTTGACTGTGAAGTCGCGGCGGAAACAGTCATCTTCTATAGTGCCGAAACAGACTTCGGGGCAGCGTGAGGTCTCCTTGGTGTACTGTTCGCGTCGGGTCTGCACCAGTTCGATTTCATCGTCGGGAAAACGGCGCAGACGCAGTTTTGCGGTTCCGAACTTGAGGAAATAGACGGGACGCCCCGTTGTAAGGTGTTTTTTCTGGAGCCAGCGGGCAAATTTTACTCCGCCGTTGGGCAGGTCTATGGCAAGGTCGAGGTCTTTGATTTCAAACCCCATTATTTCATCTCTACAACATCCGCCAACGGCAAAAACGTGACCTTCCCATTGCGTTTCGGCAATGAGGTCACGTAGCCATTCGCAGATAGTGTGGTAGAGTTCGGTGGTCAACGGAGAATCAGCTTACCGGTTTTTTTGCCTGCGCGGTAAATGTAGACTCCGGCGGGAAGGTTGGTGAGGCTGAGCGAGCCGTGACCGCTGATACGGCGGCTGATGGCAGACTGACCGCTGATGGTATAGAGGGTCAGGTCAGTGGCTGAGTCAGCGTTGAAGCTGAGAGTACGACCTTTAACGGCGATGTTAACGCCATCGGCAGCAACGTTTGCAATTCCGAGTTCTTCCTGTGATTCAGGACAGAAAGTGATGGTCAGGTTTACGGTTTCGGTTCCGTCCGTAATCTTGAGGGTTGCGTCAACCGGCATAACAACATTGCCGCCAGTAATATCAAGCCTCATAGGAACCTTCGTACCCTCAGGGTAGGTATTCGAGCGGGTTTCAGGAGTTCCATTAAGTGTTACACAGCTACCTGTAAGACCGCAGAACTGAATTTTATTTCCGTCGGGAGCATTGGCGGTAACGGTAAGGGTTAGGTTCTTGTTGCAGATAACCTCGATGGCGGGATCCCAATCCAATCCGAACAAACTTTCTTCGTAGCCACACTCGATTACGTCGCCATCTTTGAGGGTACGGGTGCCGTCAAAGGCGGTAACGGTGAAATTCTGTGCTGAGGCAACAAAAGCGGCAGCCATCAGCACCATTGAAGTAAAAATCTTCTTCATAAGCTTTTATGTTTTGAATTTTGTATTCTGTATTGTATTACGGTTAGTTGGCGGGGGATTGGGTGGCGTTGAGGACGCCGTCGGTGTCGGTGTAGACAAAGGCTACTACGCGGAGGTTGCGGGGGTTGACGTAGGTGGGCAGAGGGTAGTCGTTGAGTTTGAACGATGTTTCTGTCTTTTCCTTGATGTCGATTGCCTGACCTTTTACTCCATTGAGAGTGGCACGGAAAACGGCATGGTGGACATAGTCAGCAATTGGTCCGTCTTTGGTCAGCTGAGGGGCGACAATGTCATCTTCGACAAGCCAGAGCTGCAAACGGGCGTTTTTATACGTTTCCGATGCGTAGACGGTGCCTTCGATGCTGATTTTGGAGTCTGATGCCTTCAGCGAGGCGGTCATGCCGGTGAATTTTACCGATGATTTGCGAATCATTTCGCTAAGGAGCGAGCCGGTCCAGAGGTCTGTGCCGATAATGTCGGTGCGGCGGTTGATGCGCGCGGAGGGTGCGTTTGCCACGCCTACGGCATATTCGTTACATTCAGGGACGACAAAGCCGCGGGGAGCGTCCATGCCGAAGTCGGAGTAGTGGATGCCTACAACGATGAAGCCTACGTGGTCAGGGTTGTTGAAGCGGGCGTCAAGTCCGTTGAGCAGTTCATGGGCTGAGGGGCAGTTGACGCATGTCTGACCGGTAAATTCTTCAATCAACACTGTGCGCTGGGGCACAAAGTCATTCGAGTCGACAGCGACAAAACGCTCTTCGACGGGGGTGGACTCGCAGGAGGCGAGCATCATTATTGCGGCAGCTGCCGCGGGGAGGAGGGAAAGGATTTTCATTGCTTATATATAAATAATGTGTATTCGGGTTAGAAATTGTAGTTATAGGAGAGTTGGAAGCCGCGGGTTGCGGGAACGTAGCGGCAGACACCGCCGGAGCAGTTGTAGCCGTCGCGGGTACGACCGTAGCCGAGCATCAGGCGGTTGTTGCGATAGTTGCCGGTAACGCTGAACATATAGTAATGGTCACGTTTTCCGGGAACGTTGCCGGCATTCCATTCGTCACTTACGCCGACCATCACGTAGGGGAGGATAGAGACTTCAACCAAGCCGTAGAGCCAGTCTCGCTTGTCCTGCTTGGTGGCAAGATACTGGAGCTCGGTGCGGACGGTGACCTTGTCGGAGCAGCGGAACTTAGCCTCGCCTACGGCTATGTGGGCGTTAATCATGCCGCCTTCGCCTTCAATGACGGTCTTGTTGTAACGCTGGTACATATACATGGCGTTGAGCGAGAATACACGCGAGAATTTTTTCTCAAACTGGAGGTTCACGTCGGTGTAGTAGAGCGGACCCCAGCCGAAGAATTTGGTTTTCTGACCGTCGGTGCCGTAAAGGCTGTTGTCGCCGGTTTTCCATGTGCCTTCACGGTCAATTCCGCGGATGTAGCTGACGTTGAGGCGGAGTTTGGTGCCGTATTTGCCGCCGAGGGCGGTTCGACGCTTGAAGGTGTAGGCGAAGTTTCCCTGCAGAGCCCATTCGCCGGGAGCGGCTTGGGTGGCATAAGGGTACATGGCGGCGAGAGAGTAGGTATGCTGATAGGCAAACGCGGGCATGTTGTTGATAAATGTAGCGATGCCTTTCTGCGAGCGTCGGGTACGGAACGACATGTCTTCCGAGCGTTTAGCCTGAACCTGCGCGCTCCAGCCGCTCTGGGAGTAAGAGGCGGAAAGCATCACGGCGGAGCCATTGCGGAAGGTATAATTATTGTCAAACGACGGGTCGTTTTCTTTCAGAGCCACTTCGGCAAGCACGTTGAGTCCGCCTTTGTAGAACTGGGTGCGGAAATCGAACGAATTGACATACTTGGGTAGCTTCAGATAGACAATATCATCACCTTTTACCATGAAGATATGGTCGGCAGCGTCGTAGCTTTCATGTTTCATTACCCAAGATGCGCCCCAAGTCCAAGAGATGTCATGGTCGCGGAATGCGCGGATATGTTGCTGCATGTCCCACTCGAGGTCTGCGCCGTAGAGCTTGGAGCGGGTGCTCCAGTCCCAGTAGAAACGCTGGATGCCGGCAAGGGCGGTAAAGCGTATGCCGGGAAGGGCGTCAATCTTCAGGCGTCCGCCGCGGATTGAGTTGTCGATGCCGAGCGACCGCTCCTCGTAGGTACGGAGGATAAATCCAGAACCGAATTGCTCGTAAAAGTCACCTGCGGTAAGCTGGAAGCCTTTGTATTTTCCGGTGGCGTAGAAATTAGGGATGCCCCAGCCCTTGAAGTCGGGTTCGAAACCGGGCAGGGGGTGCTGGAGGTATTCCACACGCAGACCGGCGTCGATATATTTGCTGAACAGACCGGCGTTGGCGTAGACATTGCCCAAGAGTTTTTCCTTATATTTCTTTGCGCCGATGGTGGCGTCCTCTTCGGGGAAGAGAGCGTCGACCTGAACGGAGCCGTGGACGGTTACCTTGCGGTCCGGATTGCCCTGACCGTTGTCAGACTGCGCAAAGGCGCAGAGGGGAGCCGCCGCGAGCAGGATGGCTGAAAGGAGCTGATGGTTCATCGGTTCTTATTTCTTCTTGGCTGCGGGAGCTTTCTTTGCGCTTTTGAGTTCGCGGAGTTTCTTGATTATGTGGCCTTCGGAGCCTTCGGTGTAGCCGGAACGGGACTCGACAATCTTGCCGTTGCCGTCGATTATGAGCAGATGGGGAATCTGCTGGATGCCCATGGCACGCATGAAATCCGAGTTGGGGTCAAGCAGGATGTCATATTCCCATCCCTGAGCGTCGACGTAACCTTTGACTTTTGATGCTTCCTGAGCCTTGTCGACGGAGATGGCTACGAGCTTCACGCCGGTTTCGTCAACCCAGTCGGGATAAAATTCGCTGATGGCGTTAAGTTCGCGCTTGCACGGTTTGCACCATGAGGCGAAAAAGCTTATAATCATCGGGTTGCCGCCGTTGTTGAGCTGCGCCATGTCGACGGTTTTACCCTTAAGGTCTTTGAGCTTTACGGAAGGGAGCGCGGCTTGAGCGGCAGAGCCGGCAATGATGATTGCCAGAGCGGCAAAAACAGTACGAAGAAGTTTCATATTCATTGTGATTTTTGTATAGATATGCAAAGTTACGAAAAATCTGTCAAATTGCGAAGAGAACGGATGAAAAATTCACATTATTGAAAAAATGTGTATTGTTTTTATGCGATTTTGAAAAAAAATAGCTAACTTTGCGCCGCAACCGTTGTATGCCCGGTTGTGAGTATTGTGGATCCAATGAATCACATTTATGTTGTCTGCTGAAAAAAAGAAAATTAGAACCCTGATATTTGGCTGTGCCATGACGCTTCTGATGAGCGGATGTGGTGCGAAAAAAGAAGTATTGTATATCCAGAACGCGTTGCCTGATTCTGTAGAGAAGGCAATCGGGCGTCCCGAGGTAAAAGTAACTTCGGGCGATGAGCTGATGATTTTCGTGTCGTGTGAGGACCCTGAGACGTCCCAGAAATTGTCACTCATGGGTGGAACCCGTAGACCGGACATCACAAATCCTTCATCATATACTTCGACCTTTATGCTGCCTTATCTGGTTAATGATAAGGGAGATATAGACATGCCGCTGGTTGGCTCGGTTCACGTTGCCGGCCTTAACAGACAGCAGATTGCCAAGCTGGTTGCCGAAAAGGTTGTAGCCGCCAAGCTCGCTAACCCCGGCACGGTCAATGTTACCGTCCAGTATGCCAATATGAATTTCTCCGTTTTGGGTGAAGTGCTGCGCCCCGGCACGTATTCAATTACTGATGACCACACGTCGGTACTTGAGGCACTCGCACTGGCGGGAGACCTGACTATTCACGGTCGCCGCGATAAAGTATGGGTAATACGCGAGGATCAGGCAGGAAACCGCAAAATGATGCTGATGGATCTGCGCGATTCCAAATTCATGCAGAGCCCGGGATATTATATAGAGCAGAATGATGTAATCTATGTTGAGCCCAACGATGTTCGTGCGGGTCAGTCAACTCTTAATGAAAATACCTTTAAAAGCGTGAGCTTCTGGACTACCTTGACCTCGGTTGCCATATCGCTCACCACTCTTATTGTAACACTCACACGTAATTAATAATGCAAGATCTTAACAACAAAACCGTTGTAACGGTAGGGGCTGATGACGAGCAGACCATATCGCTGAACGATCTTTTCCGTAACATCAAGGCGCGTTGGTCATGGTATGTGGTCTCGCTTATTGCGGTAATCATACTCGCTACGGTATATCTGCTCCATGCCACTCCGATGTTTACCCGCACGACGGACATACTACTGAAGGACGACAATACTCAGAATTTTTTCAGTACCGAGGTCTCGGAAATGATGGGGATGAACTCAACCCCCGCCTCAATTTTGAATGAAATGTTCGTGCTTTCCTCGCCCGAGGTGATGGAGCAGGTGGTTAACCGCCTTGAGCTAAATCAGGTATATAAATATCCGGTAGCATTACGCAAGCAGGAGCTTTATCATAACTCTCCTATCGTTGTTGAATGGGCTGACAGCACGTTGATTGACAAGTCATTCTCGTTTGTTATTGATGTCACAGATGACCATAAGAACGTTACTCTAAGTAAGTTTAAGGTCAGCAAAGATAAATTTTCAGGAAAGGCGAGCGGAGCCATTGGCGAGCCGATAGAGACTCCCATAGGCGTTATTTCCGTTCATGCCACCAACTTTATGGAGAACCCGCCTAAGGGAATGGATGAAGCTCCCACGCGCATCTATTTCAACTATACTCCGGAGAAGGTTTGCGCGCGAGATTATTGCAAAAAGCTGAAAACGGAATATAATGAGGACCGAGGCGACGTGATTTCCATGACTATCAGCTGCGAAACCGCTAAAAAGGCTACGGAGGTCCTCGAGGAGATTGTCAAGACCTACAATGACCGCTGGATTGCCGAGCGCAGTAAAACAGCACTTGCCACCTCCACATTTATCGATGACCGTCTGAAGGCTATTGAGGATGAACTCGGCGACGTCGAGACGACAATCAGCGATTTCAAGAGTGCCCACCGCATGATAGATATGGATGCGATGGCTCAGATTTATCTGTCGCAGAGCGTGGAAAACCAGCGTCAGCTTAACGCCCTGAGTCAGCAGATTGCCATTGCCCGCTTTATAAAGAATGAACTTACCGGAAATGACCTCAGCCGTCTCCTTCCCGCCACAGCTGAAATTGCCGGCACCGACATTCAGGCACTTGTAACGGCTTACAATACGTCTGTCAACGACCGCAACACCAAGCTTATCTCGATGCCGGAGGATTCCCCGCTCATTATTCAAAAGACCGAGACTATCAAGAAGCAGCGTGATGCGATTCTGTCGTCAGTTGAGACCGCATTGGAGGCATTGAACGTTCAGTACAACGCCATTACGAATTTTGACAACAAGACTCAAAGCCAGATAGCTTCCGCTCCCGGACAGGCAAAATACCTGATGAGCGAAGAGCGCAAACAGAAGGTAAAGGAGGCTCTTTACGTATTCCTGCTCCAGCGCAGGGAGGAAAACGAGCTTGGTCAGGCGTTTACGTCATATAATATCCGTATGGTCACGGAGCCTTACGGACTCAGCACCCCTACATCGCCCAAGAAGATGATGATTTACCTGATTGCGGTTTTCATCGGTCTTATTATTCCTACATTGATGATATACATCCGCGAGGTTACAAACACGTGTGTACGTTCGCGTAAAGATATCGAAAGTCTGCCGCTCCCGTTTGTGGGTGAGATTCCTCAGATTGATAGCCATAGAAGTGCGTTTAAACGCTGGGCTGATAAGCTGAAACTCAAAGGTGTCAGGAAATCATCGGATAAATCGATGGTACGTCCCCTCATGGTTCATAAGGGTGAGCGTTCGCTGACAGCCGAGTCGTTCCGTATGGTCCGCGCGAATATGGACTTTATGCGTTCAATGCAGACAATCGAGAATACCAACGATAAGGGTCGCGTAGTGATGGTAGTATCGCTGAACGCAGGCTCGGGCAAGACTTTTGTGTCGCTTAATCTTGCCGCATCGTATGCGCTCAAGGGCAGCCGCGTGTGTCTGGTTGACTTTGACCTCCGTAAGGGTACTGTCAGTCTTAATGCCGGCAATCGCGCTCACGGTCTGACCGATTATCTCATAGGTCGCGAATTAGACTTGACCAAGCTTGTTGTTAAGGATATCGACGGCATTTCCGGATTTGATATTCTTCCGGAAGGCATGCGTCCGCCTAATCCTACAGAGCTTCTTTATTCTTCGCGCCTCATACCCCTGATTGAGTGGCTGAAGTCGAATTATGACTATGTATTCTTTGACTGTCCGCCGGTAGAAATTGTGGCAGACCCGCTCATTCTCGCGCCTTTTGCCGATATGACTATCTTTGTTATGCGTGCAGGAGTATTTGACCGCTCAGACTTGCCCTATCTGTCAAATCTTTATTCAAGCCGCCGCTACAACAACCTTGCAGTTGTTCTCAATGGTACCGATCAGGTCCACGGAGTATACGGTCAGTATGGCTACGGAGCCAACTACGTCAAGGGCTCGCACTACTCCTTTTGAAACAGAGTATAAATGAAGAGGGTATCGCAAGCGCGATACCCTCTTCATTTATTATCAGTTAACGTGAGTTCGATATTGGCGACGTTAGATTTTTGAAATTCTTACACATTATAATATGCTGAAAATTTGATGGTTGTATGTGTGTATGTGAGATTTTTATGGACCGCGAATGTTGAATATTAATATTTTTCACCTTAATTTTGCGGTATAGTTTTCCAACGACCTATTCAAATACGGAAATAATGAAAAAGCCCTGCACATATATTATTATTATACTGACAGCTCTACTGGCAGCCTGTTCGGATTCCCGCTCTGAGTCGGCATCCATAGAACTGAGCCGGGCAGAAAGGGCGTTATCTGAGTCGGATTACGCATTGGCGATGAATATAGCAGCGTCTGCCCTTGATCTCCCGCAGACCGACTCCACAGTGTGCGCACGTTTGTATGATATAATAGCGATGGGTCATCGCAGTGCCGGTAACTCAGCGGCTGAACTATCGTTTGCGCAGCAAGCAGCCGAATTGGCTCCAAATGACAGTCTGGTACGTCAGGAACTCGTACTTTCGGCGATTAATGCAGGACGACATGACCTTGCCATGCAACAGCTCGAACTGATGGATTCAACCGATGAGTTTCGCATCCATAAGTTGCCGCTCCCTGCCATGAGTACCGGGCAAACCGACTTGGCACGTGAAGTGCTCGAACATCTCCATTCTAACAGTCTTTGGATGGAGGTGTCGCAGTTGGCTATGCTCGCTGAGCTCTACTATACCGAAGGAATGTATGACAAGGCCATGTCAGTAATTGACGGTATAGACCCGACTCAACTCAATGATTCTGATGATCTCAGGGCAATGCTCAGATACTATGATCTGACAGGCAATCCTACACTGTCAATGGCGACAGCCCGCCAACTGGCATCAGTCCTTGAATCGCGTTTGACAGAGGCATCAGCACAGGAAATTTATTCACGGCTATATGAAATAGAACATTCTGCCCGTACCGAACGTCAGACTCACGATCGTAACCGTATTATAATACTGTCGCTTTGCGTGACTCTGCTTCTTCTTGCCGGCGGTATGGTGACATGGTGGCTCCTTTACCGGCACGCCTCCGAGCGCAGGCATTTACTGCAAAAACAAAACGATCTGCTGATGCTCTCGATCGAAAGTCGCAGGATGATGTCCGACCTGTTCAGTGAACGCAACCGCACAATTGAGTTGTTAGGCAACCTTATGATAGACGCATCGGTAAGTAATAAGGGAGGGGCAAAGCATATGTCTTCCATTCTTGCCGATGAGATCGACCGATTCCGTTCCGCAGAGGTCATTGAGGATATCGGCCGCACGCTCAATAAATGTTTTGACAATGTCATTACGCGTCTTGAAAAGGATGTGCCCACTCTGAGCAAGGCCGAAAAGGTACTGACACTTTATACTGCATCCGGCCTTTCGGCGCGAGTAATCTGTCTGCTCACCTCTCAGACCCCAAGTGCGGTCTATGCACAGAAACACCGTATTCGTAAGAAAATTCAGGCGTCTGAGGCCTCGGCGTCTGACCAACAACAATATCTCGATTTATTATGAAACTATCAAATCTATTATGAAACCATCAACTCTATTGCTGGCAGCAGCACTGGCTATCGTGGAACTTCCCGTCATGGCCGCCGATACAGAGCCTGTTAATAAGACTATAAAACTCGACGGTCTTATCGATGGTAAGGTAAGCATTGACGGGCTTTGCGGCACATATTACGTTGACGAGGAGTTCCCCGACAACCGTTTTATCCGGATTACCGGCCTTGAGGTCTATGTTTCGCGTGTGATGATATCCAAAGACTCCGACAATACGCTGAACATATCCTTAAAACTCCCTTCATGGCTCAAAATGCCGACGCAAGACGATCTGCAGGTGTCGATAACAGGTCCCAAACTGGTTTCGCTGACCTTGTCAAACCGAAGCGACATATCCGTGCAGGGATTCCATTCAAACCCTCAGTCGCTCAGCCTCAATGTCAAAGGCAAGTCGCACCTGCTCTTCAACAACCCGGTCAGCACATCCACCGTCACGGCCACTGTGTCGTCAGGATCAACATTCACCATCAACGTCGTTCAGTCTGCTGAAATGAATTTGACGCTTAGTGAAAACTCGCAGGGGTACATCGGGGCTGCGAGTATAATCAACTCTCTCAATATCAACGCTACCGGTGGCTCAACTGCCTATATTTCCGATATTATCGTCAGGAGAGCCGATTTTAACGCTACCGACATGAGTCAGATCGGCTATTATGTTAAGCCGAAATTATTAATCCGCCACAGTTCACGCGGAGGAATAATCAAACAATCTAATGACATACCACAAGGAAAAGGTTTATTATGAAACAGATACTTATATTTTTAGCTATTTTCTGCGCCCTTGTTTCACAGGCTCAGAATGAATACACTCCCCTTAAACAGACAACCGTCAGTTTTGACAAAGACGCGTTTCACGAACTGCATTGCTCTGTTCCGGTTTATGTCACCTATACTGTCAACGACACTATATCACCCTCAGTTAATTCTATCGGACTGGGTGTATATGTTGACTGTGTGAGTGTCAGAGCTGAGAATGACACCCTTTTTCTGGACTTTGATCTACCCGAATATATGAATGAGCCCGGAGTTAATGAGTTGCAGATCAATATCACAGGACCGGCACTGACCGGAATTGAGTCTGATGTAAAATGTATGCTGGTGACTGTGGGAAATCAGACACTCAAGTCTGCGGTAACAGTCGTTGCCTCTAAACGAGCCAATATTTTGTTACGCGACTTTGTCACAGCTCCAAAAATTTCGGTATCGGCACGCAATGGTGCCGTAGTGGGAATCTTTGGCGTCAACACTCCGCTTATGAATGTATTGGCAAGTGATCTCGCGATAGTCAACCTCTATGGTGTCCAAGATTCAAGTCGTGCTGACACGCTCGAACTCAGTGCCAAGGGAATCAGTACAATTACTGTGAGCAATACAATATATAACTCACTGACCGAAGATAAGAGTGAAGACTCGACTATAACTGTTCCGTAGCATCGATATAAGGATTCACTATTCAATAATACAATAATCAGCCATTTAGGAAAAACTAAGTGGCTGATTATTGTATTTAAAAGAATACGTTAGTTGTCTTCTTCGACGGAGAAGTCGTCGGTGGTGTTCATCATGGCGGGAGCGTCGGTAGCGGGCTTATCGTCGGCAGAGGCTCCGGGACGCTTGAACTTGGGAGTGCGGCTTGAACGCTTCTTTTCGGGGTTCTCTTTGATTGACTCCATGATTTTCTCTTCAAGTTCATCCATCAGTTCGGGATTGTCAAGGAGCACCTGCTTGGCGGCGTCACGCCCCTGAGCGAGTTTAGAGCCGTCGTAGGAGTACCATGAGCCGGATTTCTGGATTATGTCGTAGTCGGTGCCGAGGTCAAGGATTTCGCCAGTCTTGGATATGCCTTCGCCAAACATGATGTCGAATTCCGCCTTCTTGAAGGGGGGCGCAACCTTGTTCTTCACAACCTTTACGGAGGTGAGGCGACCGATAATCTCATCGCCGTTCTTGATAGCCGACGACGGACGGATTTCGAGGCGCACACTGGCATAGAATTTCAGTGCGTTACCGCCGGTTGTGGTCTCTGCGGGACCGAACATCGCGCCGATTTTGGCTCGGAGCTGGTTGATAAAGATGCAGCAGGTCTTGGTGCGGGAGATGGTGCCGGTCAGCTTACGGAGAGCCTGACTCATCAGTCGCGCCTGAAGTCCGACCTGACGGTCGCCCATTTCGCCGTCAATTTCGCTCTTGGGGGTAAGGGCGGCAACGGAGTCGACAACAAGAACGTCGATAGCGGCGGAGCGGATAAGCTGTTCGGCTATTTCGAGAGCCTGTTCGCCATTGTCGGGCTGGGAAATATAGAGCGAGTCGACATCTACGCCGAGTTTTTCGGCATAAGAGCGGTCAAAGGCGTGTTCCGCGTCAATAATCGCGCAGATACCGCCCTGTTTCTGTGCCTCTGCGATAGCGTGGATTGCGAGAGTGGTTTTACCGGATGATTCCGCGCCGTAGATTTCAATTATGCGTCCGCGGGGAAATCCGCCAACGCCCAACGCCATATTCAATGAGATAGATCCGGTGGGGATTACTTCTACGTTCTCAACTACCTCATCGCCCATCTTCATGATGGCACCGCGGCCGTAGGTCTTCTCGATCTTGCCCATTGCGTTAGCCAGAGCTTCAAGCTTTGCTGCCTTGGGGTCAATCGTGCCGGCGGCGGGGGTGATTTTCTTTGCCATAGTAAATTAGCTTTTTGAAATGTTATTAATAAATTCGTTGGTGCAAAGTTACAAAAAAGCGCGGGCAAAACCTATGCACCGTATTGTTAAAGAAATCTAATTAATGAAATTTTTGGCTATTAGCGGCAATTTTCGTAAATTTGGGGTGTTAAAATGCAATATTACGCTATGATTAGAACTATTATGTTGGGTCTGATGACCCTTGTCGCTTCGGTTTGCGTAGCAAAGCCGAAAGCATATACGAATTTGTATGAAAAAGTGCCCCATGAGGGTTACGTGGGTTCCGTTGCTGTAGAGGTCAATGCGCCGGGAGCATACGGCACTACCGGATTCGGAGTGTCAACTACCCATGGCTTTATGGTGCGCCCCACTGTTTTTGCCGGTGTCGGTGCGGGTTATATCCACTCGTTTGACCATAGCAAGGGCGTCATTCCCGTCTTTGCCGAGGGTCGATTCTACTTCCCCAGCCAGTACATGCGCCGCATTTATCCCCATGTGGGTGTCCGTCTTGGCGGACAGATTGGCACTGAGGGCGGAGCCGGATTTTACTCGCAGGTAGCGTGTGGCATCCGTATTCCCTTCTCAGACCGCACCGCGCTCAATGTTGAGGTCGGACCGCAGTATGCCGGCAAATATGAGCGCGCCTCAGAGGGATATCTCACCTACAATGCCAAGTTTAGGTCCAAAGGTCAGCAATTTGGCTTTTTTGGTCGTGTAAGCTTTGAATTCTAACAGAAATCGAAACCAATCTTCATCCATGAAACTCAGAAATCTCTTATCGAGCGTGCTTGTTTCGGTTGCCGTTGTCGCCGTTGCCGCTCCTGTGTCACCGCGTCCGCGCGAAACCAAAATGGCAGGAAAAAGTGCCTACTGCGGGCATAAAGCCATCTATAAGTTCATTATTGACAATGTCAATAACATTGGTGTCGCAGATGCCTTAGTTGGAGGCATAGGTGATGTTCCTTTCCAAGTGGAGATATTAGGTACGAATACCGTCAAAATGGGGCGTTATGACGCCAACCCTAACGTAACGGTCATAGTCGGCAAGAAGGGTGACGAGATTATCAAGCCCTACGAGTCGAAAATTCCGGCTGAAGCCGAGGGCTACTACCTGAGTATCAGCGCGCCTGACAAGGTAGTGATTGCCGGAGCGGATGAGGCAGGCGCGTTTTATGGCGCGCAGACCTTCCTGCAGATTATCAACGGTGCGGACCATTGCGTGCCTGCGCTGGAAATCACCGATGCTCCCGCCATCGCCAAACGTGGCGTAATTGAAGGTTTCTATGGCAATCCGTGGAGCTTTACTGACCGTCTGAGCCAGTTTGACTTCTATGGTCGCAACAAGATGAACTATTATGTCTACGGTCCTAAGGATGACCCTTATCACCACAGACGCTGGTATGAGCCTTATCCCGCCGACAAGGCACACGAAATATCTGAGCTCGTTAAAGCCGCCCACCGTAACAAGGTCAAGTTCGTGTGGGCGATGCATCCGTCAAACTCCATCGAGACCAAGGCTGACCGCAAGAAGGCATTGGAGAAGTTTGGACAGATGTATGACCTTGGAGTGCGCGATTTCGCGATTTTCTTTGATGATATTTCCGCAAAGAGCGTCGACACCCAGATTGACTACCTTAACTTCCTTGACCGCGAGTTTGTCAAGAAGCATGACGACGTGGGCAACCTGATTGTCTGCCCCACCATATATAATAAGGCGTGGTCAGGCGGCGACTATCTCAACAAGATGGGCACCGGACTCAACCCCGATATCGAGATGATGTGGACCGGTAACTCCGTCTGCGACATGATTAACACGGGCGACTGTCAGTGGTTTACCGAACAGACTACCCGCCTGCCCTTCATCTGGCTCAACTATCCGGTCAATGACTACGGTCAGCACAATCTGCTGATGGGTCCCGTTGTGGGCAACGACAAGGAGATTGCGCCGATGGTAGCCGCTTTCTGCTCGAACCCCATGCAGTATGCCGAGGCATCGAAAGTTGCTCTCTATCAGCTTGCCGACTTTGCTTGGAACCCGACGGCTTACGATGCCGATGCCTCATGGCTCGGAGCTACGGAGACCCTCGAGCCAGGAAATGTAGATGCGTTCCGTAAGTTCTGCCTTAATAATGTCGACGTGGCTCAGAGCGTCCACGGTCTGCGTTTCTACGGCGAGACACCTGATTTTGTAGCACTGCAGAAGGAGAATCCCGAACTCACACCGGCTTCGGTTATTGAGTTCCGTCCGTGGTTCGAGTCGCGCCGTGATGCCGCCAATGAGCTTCTGCTGGCTGCCGATGCCGGTGACCCGCTTCTGAGCGAGGTTCGTGAGTGGATTGTAGCCATGCAGATTCAGGCACTTCAGGGTATCGAGCTTACCCGTATGGCTGAGGCTCTGATTGCCGAGAACCCTAACGGATTTATTGATGCCTACAAGGCGTTTGCCGCCCTTGGCGAGGAGGCTGAAAACATTGTCAGCCGCGGTTTCGAAGGCTCAATCCAGTCCGTGCGCGTACAGACCGGTACACTTGCCGTAAAACCATGGATTAAGACAGCGTCGCAGGCTCTTGCGGATGCGTTCAAGAAGAGCGGGGCAGACTATCCCGCCGACCTTTTCCCGCGCCAGACGGTTGAAAACGGTACTTATTATATCAAACACAACGGACGCTGGCTTGGAAACCCCGATGCCGGCGGCAAGGGTGGTTCTCCCGTGTTCCAGAGCGCGATTGACGATATCAATCCTAACCGTCAGGAGTGGCATATCCGTCTTGACCCGGTTACCGAACGCTACTCGATTGTCAACAGCAAGGATGAGCGTTATCTGAACGAAGTTTTCAAATTCGGCGTCAATCCCTATTCCCGTGACTGGAATACCTATATAATTAAGGTGAAGGACGGAAAATATTCAATCCAGAATGCCGGAAACGGAGGTCAGAACTATTGGGGTGTAGAAGGTGATCATTTCATATCGGCTCCTCAGGGTGAGAACCACTACATTTTCGAGCTTGTCCCCGTCAGCGAATAAAAAAATTTGTTACCAATCTTATTAACCAATCATAATGAAAAAACTCCTTTCTCTTTTCACTCTCCTCGCTGCCGGACTGACGGCAGCAGCGTCAACAGGCATTACGCCCGTGCCGCGTCAGCAGACGGCTGACAGCGGAGTGGCGTTTGCAACCGCCGGCGCAACCTACAGGCTTACCGGAGCGGATGCCGCCGATGCCGATGCCGTACGCATACTTACAGAGAAACTTACTATCACCCCCGACGGTATAATTGAAATCGCTATCGGCGATAAAGGTTCCGATGCGGTCAGTGGCGTTGACTCGAAGATACCTGCCGTTGCTCAGGGCTATTTCCTCAGCGTCACTCCGAATAAGGTGACCATTGCCGGAACCGATGCCGCCGGTCAGTTCTATGGCGCGCAGTCGTTCCTGCAGCTTGCTGCCGCAGCCGAGGTTCCGCAGACCGAGGTTACCGACTATCCTGAAATTCCCATCCGTGGCGTCATTGAAGGTTTCTACGGCAATCCGTGGAGCCATGAGGCGCGTATCAGCATGTTTGAGTTCATGGGGCGTCACAAAATGAACGAATATACCTACGGACCCAAAAATGACCCCTATCATCGCGGCAGCTGGGCAACCCCCTATCCCGCAGCAGAGGGCAAGCTCATTACCGAACTTGCCGAGGCAGCGCGCCGCAACAAGGTAAACTTCGTATGGGCAATGCACCCCGGAAACAGCATCGGCGAGGGACAGTATGCGCAGGCTTTGGCTAAATTTGAGTCCATGTATGAGCTTGGTGTGCGCAATTTCAGCCTCTTTTTCGATGATATCGGCGGCGAGAATGTAGCTCAGCAGGTTGCTTATCTGAAATATCTGACAGATAATTTTGTAAAAAAGCACAGCGACGTAAATGCACTGAGCGTATGTCCTACCGCTTATAATAACGCCATGGGCGGCGCAGGGCTCCAGAGCTACATGAACACGATGGCTCAGCTCGACCCCGATGTGAAAATCATGTGGACCGGTCGCTCCGTGGTCGATATGCTTGAGGTAAATAACCTCAAGAGCTTTACCGAAATGGCAGGTCGCAAGCCTTATATCTGGCTGAACTATCCCGTGAATGACTACGGCGGCGGTTCAATCCTGATGGGTTCCGTTACGGGTCTTGACCCTAACATCAAGGACCACGTCACGGCTTTCTGTTCCAACCCCATGGAGTATGCCGAGGCATCGAAGGTTGCCCTTTACGGAATTGCCGATTTCGCTTGGAATCCCGTGGCGTTCAATCCTGCCGAGAGCTGGGAGCAGTCAATGTTCGAGCTTGTGCCTGCCGAAGCCGCCGAGGCTTTCCGCCTTTTCTGCCTGAGCCACGTTGACTATTACTCCAGCAGCCACGGATATCGCCGCACTGATGAAACCCCCGAGTTCCAGACCTTGAAGTCGCAGCTCGGAGCCATGACGGCTGAAAATGCCGCGCAGTATCGCGAATATTTCCAGAAGCAGCTTGACGCCGCTCAGACTCTTGAGGCAATTAATTGCACTATGATCACTGAACTATCCGCTTGGATTCTCAACTTCCGTCTGCAGGCTGAGCGCGCTATCTTGCTGACTGAAATCGCAGAGGTCCTTGTGTCGGAAACCCCGGCTGATTTCATTGAGAAGTATCGCAGCTACGATGAGTTGAGTTCTCAGGCAAGGGAAATTCTTGACCGTGATTTCCAAGGTACCATCAAGCGGTTTACTCCCCGCGCCGGTACCCGCTATGTAGAGCCGTTCCTGACCGAGACTCTCGGCAATCAGGTCAATGCCTTCAAGGACCTCAAGATTGAATATCCCGCAGACCTTTTCCCCGATCAGGTATTGCCTGACGGCGAATATTATATAATGTATAACGGCAAATATCTGAGCAACGGTTCCGGCGCGTCAAATAACTCACCCTCTAACCCGAGCTGGCGCAAGGAGCAGGACAATATCAACCCCAACCGTCAGGTATGGAAGGTGCGTATCGATGTCAATAACGGACGTTATTCGATTATTTCCGCCCACGATGACCGCTATGTCAACGAATTGGCTAATTTCGGTGTCAATCCCTATTCCGCCGATTGGAACACATATATAATTACTCGTCTTAACGGCAAGTATGCCATTCAGATGGCAGGCAATTCAGGAAATAAGTTCTGGTCTGCCAACTCCACACGCATCAATCAGGGCACAATTCAGTCATACAACTACCGTAGCTTCATTTTCGAGTTTATCCCTGTAAACAGCGAGCCTGAGGTTGAAACCGAAGTCAAGCTCCCTGAAACCGTGCTTATTCTCAATGACAAGGGCGAGGCTCTTACCAAGTCAGGAACTTCAGCCAAGTTTACCGCCCTTGGCGAGACTCCCAAGGCTACGCAGAAGTTTGTGATTGCCGAGGATGCCACTACAAAGCGTTTCTCCATCACCTGCGCCAGCGGCAACGCTCCTCTTGATGAGAAACTGATGTTCCGTTCTCCGAGCGATTATTCATCTGACTGGCACTCTTACATTATTCTTGAACATAATGGCAAACATTCCATTCAGAACTGCGTCCATATCAACAACAATAATAACACCAATTATTGGATAATAAATGATAGCGGAGCTCTGGCGGTCGATGGTTCCATTGACCCGATGGAGGCTTATCAGTTCACCCTTGTGCCCGCCGAGCCGAAGGCTGATGACTCCATCATGGAAGTTGAGACTGCCGCCGGTGGTCAGAATGTAATCTATGATCTTCAGGGCCGTCGCCTTAACGGAGCGGTTCGCCCCGGACTCTACATTGTCAACGGAAAGGTAACCAAACTATAAATGGAAAAGCGTTATAACCTCGTCAACAACCTTTTAGGATGGGTCTGCTTTGCGATTGCTGCAGTAACCTATCTCCTGACTATTGAACCGACTGCCTCGTTCTGGGACTGTCCGGAGTTTATCTCTCAGGGCTATAAGCTCGAAGTAGGTCACCCGCCGGGCAACCCCATATTCATGCTTACGGCGCGTTTCTTCATCAACTTTGTTGGTGGAGAGCCCGGAAGTGTAGCCATGGCTGTAAACTCCATGAACGCCCTGTTGAGTGCCGGCACCATCATGCTGCTTTTCTGGACCGTCACATACCTGACGCGTCGTCTTATCAGCAAACGCGGCTCGGAGCTGACCCTCGCCCAGACCATCATCTGCATGGGTTCAGGTCTGGTAGGCGCACTTGCTTATGCATGGAGCGACACGTTCTGGTACTCGGCTGTCGAAGGCGAGGTTTACGCATTCTCTTCCTTCTGTACCGCGCTGGTGTTCTGGCTCATCCTGAAGTGGGACAACCGCGCCGATACGCCTCATTCTGACCGTTTCCTTGTCCTGATTGCCTATATCATAGGTGTCAGCATTGCCGTCCATCTGCTCAATCTGCTCTGTATTCCTGCAATAGTGCTGGTCTACTATTACCGCAAGTGGGACAATACGACTACCAAGGGGTCGATTGTGGCACTTTTGGTGAGCTTCGTGATTGTAGCTCTGATTCTTTTCGGACTCGTTCCGGGATTTGTCGAGGTGGCCCAGTATTCCGAGCTGTTTTTCGTAAATGTTCTGGGCATGAGTTACAATGTTGGCGTGCTGGTCTATTCGATTGCCGCGCTTGCTATCTTCATCTGGACCATTTATGAGCTGTATCAGCAAAAATCTGCTACCCGTATCAAAATCAGCTTCCTGCTGAGCGTCCTTTTCAGCGGAATTCCGTTTATAGGCAGTTCGCTGCTTATTCCGGTCATTGTCATGGTTGCGCTCGTAATCTGGCTCTGGGCGGTCAAGAAATTGCCCATCCGCGCGCTCAACCTCGTGACTTTGAGCATTCTGGTAATCTTCATAGGCTATTCAAGCTATGCCCTGCTGCTAATCCGCTCGTCGGCCGACACTCCGATTAACCAGAACGCGCCTGACAATGTTTTCTCGCTTGCGTCATATCTCAATCGCGAGCAGTATGGCGAGTCGCCGCTCTTCTACGGCACGACATTCACCTCCGAGGTGATGCGTGACTCGCAGGGTAATGCCATTTCCGAGGAAAGTTACGGCTATGCGAAAACCGTCAAGGACTCGCCCGATGACCCCGACCACTATGATGAGGTCCTCACCAAGACTACCTATTCATACGTTCCGGAGCAGAATATGTTCTTCCCGCGAATTTATTCGGCACAACACCGCGGTCAGTACATGAGCTGGATAGGTATGCGCGAGTCTGACCTTGAAACCGTCATGGCTACCACAAGTGAGTCATCGCTGATTAAAACGCCCAAGCGGCGTCCGACTTTTGCTCAAAATCTGGCATATTTCTTCAATTATCAGCTGGTACACATGTATCTCCGCTACTTCATGTGGAACTTTGCCGGACGTCAGAACGACCTTCAGGGCAACGGCGAGGTGAACCGTGGCAACTGGATAAGCGGTATTCCCTTTATCGACAATCCGCGCTTGGGCGACCAGAGCCTGCTTCCTGCCGAATTCGGCTCGGGAAACAAGGGACATAACGTGTTCTATATGCTTCCGCTGATTTTGGGTATCGTAGGTCTCTGCTGGCAGTCGCTTATGGGCGAGAAAGGCATCCGCCAGTTCTGGGTGGTGTTCTTCCTCTTCTTCATGACCGGTATCGCCATTGTGCTCTACCTGAACCAGACGCCAAATCAACCGCGCGAGCGCGACTATGCGTTTGCCGGCTCCTTCTATGCGTTTGCCATATGGATAGGTCTCGGAGTGGCTGCGCTTGCCGACGGTATTGACCGCCTGATGAAGAAACCGGGGTCAGTCATCGGAGCGGTTGTCGCCTCCGTGATCGGTCTCTGCGTTCCCCTGCAGATGCTCTCGCAGACTTATGACGATCATGACCGCAGCGGACGCTATACCGCGCGCGATTTCGGCATGAACTATCTCAGTTCGCTCGAGCCTGACGCAATCATATTTACCAACGGCGATAACGATACATTCCCTCTCTGGTATGCTCAGGAGGTGGAAGGCTACCGCACTGACGTCAGGGTGGTCAACCTCTCATACCTGACCACAGACTGGTATGCCGCCCAGCAGTTGCTCCCGTCATATGATGCGAAGCCTGTCAATATGCTTGCCACAAATAAGGACCTCGGACTCAGCCGCCGCCAGAGCGGATATGTCATGAAGGAAGATGTAGAGGAGCCGGTTCTCGACTTCCTTGAATATTATTACAGCAACAAGCCTGACTCGATTGCCGCAGTGTTCGGCGTAAGCTATCCGATCATTACCGGCGGCGGAGTTTACATTCCCGCAGACACGCTCAAGGGCGAGGATGAAATCTACGTCAACCTTCAGGATGCACTTAACGCCAAGAATAAGCAGCCGGTCATCAATCAGGGTGACGCGCTGACCCTCGACATTATAGCAACATCAGCCGCCCGCGGATGGGACCGTCCGGTCTATTTCGCAAATACCGTCGACTCTGATTATTACCTCGGCATGCGTCCGTGGATGTATAATACCGGTATGGCGCGTCGCGTAATGCCCAAGTACAGTTCCGCTCCCTTTAAGGCACTCAATGATTCCGCTTATGTCAATGTGACCGAGCGGTTCCGCTGGGGCGGACTCGACGCTGAAGGTGCTGAGAATGTATATCTTGACGAAACCGTTCAGCGTATGGTGGCGTCTACGCGCTATTCGCTTATGGAAATTGCCCGTTCGCTCTATGCCGCCGGCGATTATCAGAAGTCGCTCGACATTGTTAACCTTATGTTGGAGAAACTGCCCTCATGGGCTGCTCCATACGGAGTTCAGGAGGGCGACGCAATCGCCGCTATGCTGATTGAACTCGGCGAGCAGCTCGGCAACGAGACTGCCATTGAGAAGGGCAAGGAGATTTACCGCAGCGAGATTTTGCGTGTGGCTCCTTACCTGCCGTGGCTTACCTCGCTCACGCCGTCGCAGTATGCCTCCGTAAGTGTGGCTGACCGCGCCGTGCTCCATATTGTCGACGCCGAGGGTGATTACTCATATATTGTCGACCTTCTGCAGCAGTATCATTCCGTTGCCGGCTCTGACGCCACGATTGACCTTATAGAGGAGGTCAAGACTAAGACCGGAGTGGACCTGTCGAAGTATATTGGCTAAGAATACCCGCCGGGCATAGCCATGAACCTGTTCAAACGCCTGATTGTCCAGCCGCCGCTCTTTTACAGGGCACTGTTTCCCGAGGCTCTATGGCGTATCAAGGTGAAGGGGGCGAAGGTCGCCTTCCTCACCTTTGATGACGGTCCCGTGCCGGAGGCGACTCCGCGTGTGCTCGAAATCCTTGGAAAGTATGGCGTAAAGGCTACTTTCTTCATGGTTGGCGACAATGTGAGGCGTTACCGGTATCTTTATGACGCGGTAAAGGATGCCGGTCACCGTATAGGCAATCATACCATGCACCATTTGCGCGGGCGCAAGACCTCTTTCCGGCGATATCTGCGCGATGTTACCGAGGCAAACGAGTTGATTGAGTCAGATTTGTTCCGTCCGCCTCACGGTCTGCTCAGTTTCCGTCAGGCGCGCCTGATTCAGAAGCATTATAATATGGTGATGTACGATGTGGTTACCCGCGACTATGCGCGCTATATCACCCCCGAGGAGGTTGTGGACAATGTGCGCCGCTATGCCCGCAACGGCTCCATAATAGTTTTCCACGATTCTGAAAAGTCTGCCGCGATAACCGTAGCGGCACTTCCTGCCGCCATCGAGTGGCTTCTTGACAATGGATTTGAACTCAGAACTCTCCCTCCCGGTTGACCTTCCTTATGCTGTCTGTCATGTGACGGCGGTTGAGCCCGGAGCGGCGGAGGCTTATAGCCGGTGGATTGGCGTAGGCAAGCATGGCGGAATGGAGTATCTGGCGCGATATGATGAAGTGCGCCGCAATCCTGCGCTGCTGCTTGAGGGTGCGCGCTCAATGGTGATTGTCGCTTTCCCTTACTTTACCCGTGAGACGGTAGCACTGCCCATTGCGCTTTATGCGCGCGGACGTGACTATCATGAGGTGGTGCGCGAGCGGCTCAGCGAGATAGCCGCTCTCTTGCCCGGCGAGACGCGCGTCTGTGTCGACACCGCCCCGCTGCGCGAGCGTTACTGGGCTGCGCGCGCCGGGCTCGGCAGGATAGGGCGCAACAATCAGCTTTATGTTCCCGGACTGGGGTCATATTGCTTTATCGGAACGATTTTGACTACCGCGCTGCTTCCGGAGCGCACGCCTTTTGAGTTTGACTCGCCTGACCCTTGCGGGGGCTGCTCGAAATGTGTGGATGCGTGTCCCGGTGCGTGCATCCCGCCGGCGGGTGGGGCGATTGACGCGCGCCGCTGTGTGAGTTATCTGACCATAGAGCATCGCGGCGAGCTGCCCGATGGCTTGCGGCTTACGTCGCTCTACGGCTGTGACGTCTGTCAGCGCGTGTGTCCTCTTAATAGAGAGGTAGCGGAAACTCCGATTGAGGAGTTTCGCCCGTCGGCGGACCTGAAGGAACTGACGGCTCAGGAAGTAGAGGCGATGACCCCGGAGAAATTTTCCGCCGTTTTCCGACATAGTGCGATTAAGCGCACAAAACTTGCCGGTTTGCAGCGGAATTTACGTTTTTTGAATCGAAAATGATGGAAAATAAGGAAATTTTGATGCTTCCGTCGCGTTTTTGTCCATCGGCGGCATATTATAGGATGGTTGCACTGAACCCCGGCGCGACCACGGTGGTCTGCGCCGGCGAACGATTTGACAAGCGGCGCAAGGACGCCCACCGCATGACCGTTGCGGATACGCGCGGACTCCTCGAACTGACCGTACCGGTAGCGAAGCCTTACGGCAGGACGTGGGCTGACACAGCCGTAAGCCGTCATGGCGAGTGGTGGCAGGTAATGTGGACCGCCCTTGAGAGTGCGTATGGGCGTACTCCTTTTTTCGAGTTTTATGCCGACGATTTCCGTCCGCTGATTGTCGGGGTGGACGATTATGGCACCGTAGGCGAGCTTAATTTCCGCTTTGACCTTGCGATACGGCGCGCGCTCGGCATAACTTCCCCGGTGGTTTACTCGCCTACCGAGTCAAATCCGCAGCCGGTCGAGCCGTGGGAACCGCAGCCTTACTGGCAGGTGCGCGCTGACCGCCTCGGTTTTATTCCCGGACTCTCAATTCTCGACCTTATTTTTAATCTTGGACCTGAAACGGCACTTTTATGGCACTGAATTATATCTGGATAGCGTTTTTTCTTATCGCTTTTGCGGTTTGTGTGGGCGAAACTCTCATTAGCGGTAATTTTGAGATATGGAGTCAGGTAATGAACGCCACGTTTACCTCCGCCGGAACCGCCTTTGAGCTGGCTCTCGGGCTGACCGGCGTACTCTCCCTCTGGCTCGGGCTAATGAAGATAGGGGAGCGTGGCGGGGTAATCAACTTTTTCGGACGGCTGGTAAGTCCGCTGTTTTCGCGTCTTTTTCCCGGAGTGCCAAAAAATCATCCCGCCATGGGGTCGATTTTCATGAATGTGTCAGCCAATATGCTCGGACTTGACAATGCCGCCACCCCCCTCGGACTCAAGGCTATGCAGGAGCTGCAGGAGCTTAACCGCAAGAAAGATACCGCTACTGACGCCATGATTATGTTCTTGGTACTCAACGCCTCTGGTCTCTGCCTGATTCCTATCAGCATAATAATGTATCGCGCGCAGGCGGGCGCGTCGAACCCTACGGACGTGTTCCTCCCCATCCTGACGGCGACGTTTATCGCTACGTTTGTGGGCATAATTGCCCTCTGTCTGAAGCAGCGCATTTCGCTCAAGGACCCGGTGCTGATAGGGTGGCTGGGCGGACTTGCCGCCCTTGTCGGAGGTTTGGTGTGGTTCTTCAGTTCCTTGCCCAAGGAGGCTGTTCAGCTTTACAGCGGATTTATGGCAAACTGCCTGTTGTTTTGCGTCATAGCGGGCTTTCTGGTTGCCGCCATGAGAAAGCGCATTAACGTATATGAAGCGTTTATCGACGGAGCTAAGGAGGGATTCCAGACTGCCGTCAAGATAATCCCTTACCTTGTGGCAATCCTTGTGGCGATAGGTGTTTTCAGGGCATCGGGTGCGATGGATGTGTTAACCGATTGGATGACATGGCTTGTCGCCGCTATGGGTTTTGATGCCGAGTGGGTAGGCGCACTCCCCACAGCCCTTATGAAACCGCTGAGCGGCTCAGGGTCGCGCGGCATGATGGTCGACCTAATGACCACCTATGGTCCTGACTCATTCGTTGCTCGCTGTTCTGCCGCCATTCAGGGGAGCACCGACACTATGTTCTATGTCTTAGCCGTTTACTTCGGCAGCATCGGCGTCAAAAAGACGCGCTATGCGGTCCCTTATGCTCTCCTTGCTGACATTACCGGCTCCATCGCCGGCATCCTCGCCGCCTACCTCTTTTTCAAATAACCATAAAATCATTTAATAGATATGGAAGCTATGAGTCAAAATGAGATAATCGTTTACCAACCGGACTCTACTTTATCACTTGATGTTAAGGTTGAGAATGAAACGGTTTGGTTAACACAGTCGCAAATGACGGAGCTTTTTCAGACTACCCGAAATAATATAACCCTTCATATCCGCAATATTTTTAAGGAAGGAGAATTAGAGGAAACAGCAGTATGTAAGGAATCCTTACTAACTGCCGCAGACGGTAAAAAGTATAGAACCAAGTTATATTCTCTTGATGTCATAATATCAGTAGGTTACAGGGTAAAGTCCATAAGGGGTACGCAGTTTAGAATATGGGCAAATAATGTGTTGAAGGAGTACCTTTTGAGGGGGTACAGCATCAATAATCAGTTGGCGCGGGTTGAGTCTCATATAGAGCGACGGCTTGCTGACCATGAGATGCAGATAAGAGAATTGTCAGGTAAAGTCGATTTTATTCTGAGAACATCTTTACCTCCGCAAGAGGGAATATTATTTGATGGTCAGATATTTGATGCATATAGATTCGTTTGTGATTTGGTTCGAAGAGCGAAAACACGGGTGGTGCTCGTTGACAATTATGTCGATGAAACCGTTTTGACTCTTTTGAATAAACGTAAAGAAAATGTTGACGCCCTAATCTATACTAAGCGTATAGACAAGGGCTTGCAACTGGATTTGAAACGTCATAACGACCAATATCCTCAGATAGAAGTAAAGGAGTCCGGCAATGTGCATGACCGATTCTTGATTATAGACGACATGCTATATCATATTGGAGCTTCTATTAAGGATTTAGGGAAGAAGTTATTTGCTTTCTCAAAAATGGAGAGTTCTCCTGCTGTTATTCTGGACCGTCTTTGACGTAGGCAGTCTGCTCAAACGGCTTTTGATTTCAGTGGTAAAACGGTTATTTGCGGTGGAAGTCGGCGGGGATTTCGCCCCATTCGTCGGTTTTCCATTTGAGTACGGGGTTGCGTAGCTGATGGGTGGCAACCCAGCGGTCGGCACGCGCAAGAATCTCGAACACTTTTGCGTTTTCCGGGGTAGGGGTAAGGGTGGTTTTCGAGTGGCGGTTGCGAAGCCACGCGAGGGCTGTGCGTGAGTCGGAATAGATTGGGCGCGAGTAGTCGCCACGCTGGTCGAGCAGGGCGAGGGCATGGACCAGCGCGACGTATTCAGCGATATTGTTGGTGCCTCCTTCGAGGGGACCGAAGTGGAAAATCCGCTTTCCGGTGCCTACCTCTACACACTGGTACTCCATGGGACCGGGAACGCCGGCACACGCGCCGTCGACCGCCCATGCCTCGGTGCGTATCTCGGGGTAGTCAGTGATGTTTGTTGATTGAGGCGCGCGGGCGGCGAGCGCAATCAGGAGCGACGCTTGGTCCTCGTATGAGCCGCGGAATGCCGCGGTTGCCGATTCGATGTCGGGAAAGGATTTATAGCGGGCTCCGGCAAACCCTTCGACCTGAGCCTGACATTCTTCCCATGAGTCATATATTCCGGGCGAGAGCCCTTGCCAGACTACGTAGTATTTGCGTTTCATCAGTTTCCGGACGCTAAAATATTGAAATCGAAATATGGGACCTTGAGTTTGTGGCTCAGGGGCTGGGATACGCATTTACCCCAGAAGAGCATCATGGCTGGGCGCAAGGGGCGAGCCATGGATACGGGTGAGCCCCATGCTTCTTTGATGGCTTCGAAGTTGCCGGTCAGGGCATTGGTCAGAGCCATTGCCGCGGTTCGGGGCACCCTGCAGCCTACATTATAGTAACAGGCTCGGGTATCTGACGCCTGAATCTGGGTTGACACGGAGCTCGAAAGGTCAATAAGGGAGAGGGAGGGGAATGCGGCTCCGGGACGGTCAGTGAGGTCAAACACAAGCACTCGCGTTTTCATGACGTCGACATAGTCCAGCGGAGCGGAGAAGGGTCGGGCGGTAGGGGTGACAACGACGATGTCGGCTTCGCGGAGGGCAGAGCGGAGTACCTTGGTATGGAGCGCGGAGGCGATTGGCTTGTTGTTGAGCACACGCCCAGCCTCACGCAGCGAGTGGAGGTCGTTGTCAAACATGCGGACAGTGGCTCCGAGTCCTACGGCATTGTGGGCGGCGGCAATAGCTCCCATACCTGAGCCTATGATAGTAACCTCGCAGGGGACAATGCCGGTCACACCGCCAAGGAGGATGCCCTTGCCGTAGACAAGGTCAGTAAGCATTGCCGAGGCGATGGCTAAGGAGGCGCAGCCGTCTATTTCGTGGAGGATATCCGCTATGATGCGTTGCTTGCCGTCCGACACAAGGTCGGCGGCGAGGACGTTGACGCGGGCGCGCATCAGGGCGCGTGCAAACTCCGGATTGGCAAGCAGAACCGACGACAGGGTAATCAGCAGCGCGCCGCGGCGCATGGTTGCCGCCTCGGCGGGTGTCAGCGGAGCTAAGCTGACTATGATGTCGGCACGGAGGGTTTCCGCGCGGGTAACTATGTCGGCTCCGTGGTGGAGATAAGTGGCATCGGAGTAGTGGATTGGGGTGCCGGACCCTTGTTCAATCCTGACTTTCGCGCCTTGTTCAACAAGATGGGCGACACCCTCGGGAGTCAGTGGAAACCGGCTTTCGCCGTAGCTGAATCCGGAAGGAAGTCCAAGGGTTACTCCGCGGCGGTCAGTGTCAATCATGACCGCCTGCTCCATCGTAACATAGTCTAATACTATCATTGGTTAACAGGGAGATTAAAACGCTTGGCAAACTGCCGCGCGGTTATAGAAATCTGGCTTTTGTCCTCAAGCAATGTGGCGCAAAACTGCTCCTGCGCGCGCGAATAAAAGGGGCGTCGCTGCTCGAGGGCGTCGGTTATGAATGTCAGTAGTTCCTCGTCTGACTTATTGGCGAGGATGGGGCGTTTGGCGCGGTTGCGCTGCAGACGCTCGAAAAGGCGTTCGATGGGAGTGGTGAGCCATACGGTCAGCCCGCGTTGGTTCATCAGCTCCATATTATTGAAGAAGCAGGGAGTGCCGCCGCCGCAGGCAATCACGACGTCGGAAAACTGGCTCACTTCATCGAGCATGGCGGCTTCGGCGCGTCGGAAACCCTCTTCGCCGCGTTGGGCGAAGATTTCAGACACTGTGGCGTGAAAGCGGTTTTCGATATAGTGGTCAAGGTCGATGAACTCCATCCCGGTGGTGTTTTGGAGTGCGCGACCGAGGGTTGATTTTCCGCAACCCATATATCCAATCAAAAAAATCGGTTTCATACCCGCAAATATAAACAATTAGAATTGAAAAAGCAAAGAGAGGTCATCTAACAAGGTTAGACAACCTCTCTTTTGGGGTATCCTTACTTGGGAGCGGCATGCGTCCTCGCATGCCGGTAATATCTCTGCTTGTCAGTTAGTTACAGGCGCGCGAGGACGCGTGCCTCTCCCAAGCAGGCTTCAATTTAACTTGATTTTAGTGGGAATGAATTGTATTTATGTTCGAATAGTTACAGGAACGGGTTTCGTTGTCCACTTTTGTAATTGTTTTTCCGCGTTTAGCCCATTTCTCTCTAATTTTTCTCATTGCTTCCTGCCATGACTGGACATCTTTCGCGCTTGCGGGGCTATTGCCAGCAAAGTGCTTTGCGAGCATTGTGTCATAGTTTGCGTATGTACGGCTATCCGACCCTCAGAAATAGCCGTTAAAAAACATTGCGCGAGGGTCTTACCGGCTGCTCATTTCGCAATAGGAGGCCTTCGCATTGCCCGAATTACCGAAACGAGCAACGCATGTAGCAACCTCACGCAAATATACGGAATAAACGTCCTCAAATCCCAAAGGGATGAGGGCGGATATAGCATATTCACGAAGGCGTCTACTGTGTGTTGCGTCAGTCTTGGTAATTCTGAAAGTTGCGAAGTTTCCTATTGTCAAGATTGAGCGTTGAGTAAACGCATTCTCATTATGTGGGGCAAAGATAGTCAATTTTTTCGAAAACAGCAAAATTGACGGACTTGATTGTAGGTTGGATTGGAGAGAGGCGGGAAATGTTTAAAAGTGGCTGAAATTCAGGAGTAAAAAGTTTGCGAGAGTCAGAATAAATTTGTAACTTTGCAGCGTGATTCAAAGCATTTTGACGCGACACGCGAGGCTAACACTTTGAGGGTGTGGGCGTTGGGTGGCGCGCATGGTGCGGCGGAATAACGACAAAATTTGAATAAACCAAAATATAAACAAACAGTATTAACAGTTAAAAAACTAAGATGCCTACTATTCAGCAATTAGTACGAAAAGGCCGCGTGGCTCTGACCGACAAGAGCAAGTCGCCCGCTCTGGACAGCTGCCCTCAGCGTCGCGGTGTGTGCGTTCGTGTCTACACCACCACTCCTAAAAAACCTAATTCGGCAATGCGTAAGGTTGCGCGTGTGCGCCTGACCAACG
>CAZPHN010000015.1:0-54331 GCA_964586765.1 uncultured Bacteroides sp. | reverse complement strand
CAGAAAGCCGGTGCCGAAGGCGGCCAGATCATCGAGAACCCGATTCTTGCCAACTTTAAGGAAGGCCTCTCGGTGCTCGAATACTTTATCTCTACCCACGGTGCCCGTAAGGGTCTTGCCGATACCGCACTTAAGACCGCCGACGCCGGTTATCTTACCCGTCGTCTGGTCGACGTTGCCCACGACGTGATTATTCGCGAAGAGGACTGCGGCACCCTGCGCGGACTCGTATGCACCGAAATCAAGAACAACGACGAAGTTGTAGCTTCGCTCGGCG
The DNA here is from genome assembly GCA_964586765.1 of uncultured Bacteroides sp. GTDB lineage: Bacteria > Bacteroidota > Bacteroidia > Bacteroidales > Muribaculaceae > UBA3263. Next base: position 54,054 of record CAZPHN010000015.1, on the reverse strand, counting down.
AGCGTATTCTCGGTCGTGTCAGCGTCCATGACATCATTGACCCCACCACTGGCGAAATCATTGTTGCCGCCGGCGAGGAAATCAACGATGCCGCTGCTGACCGTATCAACGAATCTCCCATCGAAAGCGTCGAAATCCGTTCCGTACTTACCTGCGAGAGCAAGAGCGGCGTCTGCGCCAAGTGTTATGGTCGTAACCTCTCTAACCTCCGCATGGTCCAGAAGGGTGAGGCTGTCGGCGTAATCGCTGCCCAGTCTATCGGTGAGCCCGGTACACAGCTTACCCTCCGTACCTTCCACGTCGGTGGTGTGGCTTCAAACGTCGCTGCCGTCTCTACCCTTACCTCACGCTATGACGGTAAACTCGAAATCGATGAGCTCCGTACCGTCGTTACCGATGAAGTAGGTCCTAACGGACAGCCCGTTGAAGTTGTTATCGGTCGTCTGGCTGAAATGCGTATCAACGACCCTAATACCGGCATGATGCTCACTACCGCACCTATCTCCTATGGCTCCAAACTCTACTTCCATAGCGGCGATATGGTCAAGAAGGGCGATGTGATTGCCGAGTGGGACCCCTTCAACTCCGTTATCGTTACCGAAGTTGGCGGTAAGGTCGCTTTCACCAACATGGTTGAAAACGTTACGTTCCGCACCGAGACCGATGAACAGACCGGTAACTCTGAAAAGATTATCATTGAATCCAAGGACCGCGCCAAGGCTCCTGAAATCAACATCGTTGATGGAAATGGCGAAGTGCTTAAGACCTACGTTCTCCCCGTTGGCGCACACCTCATGGTCAACGAGGGCGATGAAGTCAAGGCTGGCGGTATCCTCGTCAAGATGACCCGCGCCACTTCCGGTGCCGGCGATATTACCGGTGGTCTGCCCCGTGTTACCGAGCTCTTCGAAGCCCGTAACCCGTCAAATCCCGCAATCGTTTCGGAAATCGACGGTGAGGTTCATTTCGGCAAGGTTAAGCGTGGCAACCGCGAAATCACCGTTACCTCCAAGCTCGGTGAAGAGAAGAAATATCTCGTTCCGCAGTCCAAGCAGCTCCTTGTTCAGGAAAATGACTACGTTCGCGCCGGAACTCCGCTTTCTGACGGTGCAATCACCCCTGAGGATATCCTCAACATCATGGGTCCGACTGCCGTTCAGGAATACATTGTCAACGAGGTTCAGGATGTGTACCGCATGCAGGGTGTAAAAATCAACGACAAGCACTTTGAGGTTATCGTGCGCCAGATGATGCGTAAGGTAAACATCATCGATCCGGGCGACACCGGCTTCCTCGAACAGCAGATTGTCGATAAGATTGACTTCATGGAAGAAAATGACCGCATCTGGGGCAAGAAAGTCGTAATTGATGCCGGTGACTCCGAGAACATGAAGGTAGGTATGATTATCACTACCCGTCGTCTCCGCGACGAGAACTCTGCCCTCAAGCGTAAGGACCTGCGTCAGGTCATTGTACGTGACGCCATGCCCGCTACCTCCGAGCAGATTCTTCAGGGTATCACCCGTGCCGCCTTGCAGACCTCATCGTTCATGTCGGCTGCATCGTTCCAGGAAACCACCAAGGTCCTCAACGAAGCTGCGATTCAGGGCAAGACAGACACCCTCGAGGGCATGAAGGAGAACGTTATCTGCGGACACCTCATCCCCGCCGGTACCGGACTTCCCGAATACGAACGTCTGGTTGTTACCTCTACCGACGACATCGACCCCATCCTCTAAGAGCATAAACAAACACTCGAATAACCGAAACAGACCGTCTGACGCAACTCAGACGGTCTGTTTTTTGTGCTTCCCAAAGGAAAGGCGGTTTCCAACCGCCGTCCCCTCGACGGCAAAGTGAATACGGCGCAATGGAGTGCGCCTTTCCCGATGAATATGAATACCGGTACGCGAGACGCGCGCCACTCCTAAAAAAACTGCGCCACTCGATATGAGCGGCGCAGCCTTTAATTGTCAAATTTTACTGAGATTAATTCTTAGTCTCATTTTTCTCTTCCGGAATAGTAACGGTGGGGTCATCATTTCCATTAGCCCAGCTCATTACAGCATCTTTCACGTTGCCGTCTTGGTCGGTAACAGTTGTTGTGAATGTAATAGGCTGGAGGTGGGTTGTGCCACCGCTGACTTCCACATTATAGGTGTATTGATATCCTGCAGCCCAGTTGGGATGGAACTGACCAAGCATATCCTGCTCGAAGATGATTTCTTTCTTGTTGGTTACTTGGATGTGGAACGAAAGATATACGTTGGGATCATCAGCATCGCTAGCTGATGTAGAGTACAGGTAGGGAATAACGAATGCATATGGAGTTGTGGGAGAGGTCTCCTTGCCTTCTTTATCAACCGTTGCTACAATCGGCTCTACGTCTTTATCTTCTGTGTTGAGAAGATAGACCCAGTTAGCTGCTTCTGAATACTTACGGATTACATTCTGCCAAGCACCATCGCCAGTGGGGTTATAAGAGCCTTGGTTTCTGATGTTTTGAAGAGAGACGTTGCTGATGCTTACTTCGTAGCCGGCGGGGAACTTGCTTGTAAACTGTGCATTTACTTTAGAAAGGAGGTGCTTGAACTCAAAGGCTACGTCGGGGTTACCCTTTGCTGATGCAACGATACCGTTCCATGGGTTATCTTCTGTACCGCCAACGTTTGATGCGTAAATCAGGTCGTGCTGGTGTGAGTAGTCGCAAAGATAATTCTGGATAATCAGTACACGGGCAGAGGGCTCTATACCGTCTTTCATATCCATTGAGAATGATATGTCCTTATATGTCTCTGTGTCAATTTTCGAAACGCTGCCACAGCTATAAGCAAAGAAATAGTAGTGACCATTTTCTACCCAGTAGCGGGGGACATCATACTCCCATTTATTTGAGATCGTTTTTAGAGTAACGTCTACATCCTCGAATACGGGAACCGCCACCAGCGGATTGTTGGGAGTGGTGTAGTAACCGAACACGTTGAAGTGGTTAAGGTTTTTCTTTGTCAGGTCACCTTCGGCACGAGAGAGCTTGTTTACCACGTTGTCAAACGTAATTGCGTTCTGCTCCGTAGTAACGTCGTTTACCACATCTTCAGATGAACATGCAGTGAGCGCAAAAGCACTTAATGCGAAAAGAAAATACTTACTTTTCATGTGATTAAAAATTTAAATGATTAATAAATAGATTTATATTATTGATTTTTTTACTTGAAATTTATTGTGGATTTACAGGTAGGTCAATTATTTCTCCGGATTCGTCCCATTCCGTGACATCAACGGTGAAGCCTCCGGTTGGTGTGTCGGGTTCGTCCTCGATTCTTATTCCTCCGACTGTTATGACACCGCCGCGGGGTTGGGTTTTCATTTGGTCGGTTATATCGAAGTTGAACTCGAGAGTTTTTCCGTTTCGAAGCATTACCTCAAGATTGAGGGTGTAGGGTCGCTCCTCCGACGCTTTCTCGTCCGTTCTGCCATAATAGATATCCGGGAAATTGGGAATACCGAATGAGCGGACGTGTGACTTGCAGGCGGTCGACATGACCTCACAGTCAAAGAGGATGATTGATGATTCCTCCGAGGTCACGCCGGTTCGCAGATAGACTGACTCTGCCATACCGCCGATGGCACCGCGGGCAAGCACCACGTTGTTTATGCCATATTCAAACTCATAGTTAATCACATATGTGTAAACCAACGGCTGCATGGTGACCTGCAGATTATGGCGGTCGTGGTTCTTCAGTCCGGGAACGTGTTCTATGAATGCCGAATACAGGATATCGGGCGGATTGGTGGTGCGGGCATCGGAATATCTCTGATGCATGATTTCAAGCGAGGCGCGTGAGCGTGATGTAGCCGAAGCGCGGGCGTCATTCAGCGATGCCACGTCAGACAATACGATATATTCCGTGTCGCCGTTATACAGCAGTATGGAGCCGCCCTTATCTGCCTCGACAATGAAATGCTTGCCGTCAGGACTCATGAAGCTGTTAGACCTGCGTCCGTCGTCATAATAATTAATCATGTTTACCCATTCGGGCATGGCGGGTCGGAGCTCATCGTAAGTCTTTCCATGATATTCCGCATCCCAGTCCTCAAGGTGATAGTTACCGTAGTCGCGTTCCCATTCCTGTTCCCATGTGAAGGCTATGTCCATGGTCGGGTAATGGTCATAACAAAGCTCTTGGCGACACGATGAGAGTATCGGCAGGATGAAAAGCAGCGCAGCTATTATGTAATGCCTGTTAATTCTCATTCAGTACCGATTTACTCTTTGGGGTTTTATTCCTGTCAAGAAACCGCCATACAAGCGATAATTTCAGCTTCAGCGGACCGAAATAGTTAATTTCCTTGGTTCGCTGATAAATATGGTGTCCTTCGAAGGGGATGTATTCCTTATATCGGGTATAGGCATAACCTGCACCTATGCCTGCCTCAAGTGAGAGCGTGCGCTTTATGGGCCACATGTAGCCTAAGGAGAGTCCGGTCATACCGCCATCTCCGTAATATCCTTTGCCTTTCTCAAGGTCATACCAGCCGCCGCCGGCAAAGACGCCTACGTAAAATCCATGCCACGGTGCGCGCGGTTTAATCCAGTAGCGGGCTTCGGCATCAAAAAGTGCCACACGATAGCTGCGCTCCTTGGCATAGCTGCCCCACCATGCCACATTGCCCTCAACGGCTACTGACCAGTTGTCGCGGATAAGCCATTCAAGTTCCAGATTGGGCATCAACGCTAAATAATACAGCAGATTAGTCTTGAGCGCGAGCAGATGGCGCGGTTGTTCCTCCTTGATTGTCTGAAGTTCGGAGCTATATTCTGAAATATCTTCAATTGCCCAGCTTTCATCTGCCGATATCACTGAGTCGGTAGGCATTGATTCCTGCCGTTCGCTGAGTTCAATAATCTCGGCTATGGTAGGGATAGAATCTTTATCCTCCTTGGCTTCTTCCTTTAGCTCAGGCTTATAGAATGAAACCGCAAGCGCATAGCGCAAGTCCGGGAATATATTGGTCAGCATCCATCGATATGGCTTGCCGTTGTCTAACGCTTTTAGCTGATTTTTGCGTTTCATCCCCCCCGATTGTTCTATAAGTTCCTTGTTGTCAAGTAGTTCTAAAACTAACTCGCGGTCGGGAATTTGGTCGCTGTCAGCCACCATCTTGCGCAATTCTTCCCATGCTTCGCCTCCCGCCTCGGTAGTGATCAGGTCGCGGCTGATTCCGGTACGGTCGGAAATATAGTCGGCAATCGCTTCACAACGCTTTTTAGCCAATCGCTCGTTAAATTCCTCCGGACCGTCGGGCGACGCATAGCCATAGATTACTATGTGGTCAAGTCTGTCAGTCCCGGCAGCCTTTGAGATGTTTTCGATAAACAAATCCATTGATGTGACATTTTCGCCGAGCTTATTGTCAAAAAGGGATTTATTTACCCGGAAATACACGCGTACGGAATCGGATTGATTTTGCCCGTAAGCTACCAATCCAATTAATAGCATAAGTGTGTACGCAATGACTTTCCTCATGAAAACATTACACTCCTCAGTAAAGATGAAAGGTATAGTATTGTATATCTGTGTAGGTTTTAAGGCACAAAATTACAAATAAAAATTAAAAAAACACAAAATTCCATACGAAATTTTGTGTTAAATTTTTACGCTAAGTGAGTTACAGGTTACAAATTGTAATTTTTTAGATCAAAAAGGAGTTTCGCGTATAATTCGGCACAGTCTGCAGCATATCGCGCGCCTTTTTCGGGGGTAGAGAGCGAGGGGTCGCCTATGCCCGTGTCATCGGTGGTTTTTTGCCAGTTCCGGGGTACCCAAGCAACTTTTTTCTGCAGCGACTCGCATTCCCACGGGCGCGATTTGCCCGGTCCGGCTTTTGAAAGGTCGACAAGTTCGGGGCGGTAGTGCATCATGACCGAAGTCTCGAGTTCGTCGGCATGGTCGCCCGGTTGGTCAAAATATTCCTTGGCGGGGAGCACGGTAAACCACTCGCTTGAGGCAATCAGGAAGTCGGGGAGCTCGACGGCAAGGTCGCGGATGAAGGGCTTGAATGAATTTCCGCCATGTCCGTTAATTATAAGCAGTTTGCGCATTCCCTGATGGTAGAGCGACAGGACAATGTCACGCAGCACTGCAAACTGAGTCTGATGGCTGTAATGAATACAGAACTGAAGCTCGCGCTGTCCGGGGTTCTGTGCGCCGAGCGGCATGGCGGGAAGCACCATGGCGTTGACGCCGTAACGCTCTTCGGCAAGCCGGGCAGAGTCGACGGCGATGGCGTGGGCAAGAATTGCGTCGGTAAGGTAAGGCAGATGGAGATTATGGGGCTCCGTAGCTCCCCACGGAAGGATTGCTATGTCAAACCGGCGGGGGCGGACGTCACCATAAGCAGATACTGAAAGGTCCATGATATATTTGGGGGGTATGGTAATGTTGTCTTATTCCGGATTTACTCGCCCGGGGTACGCCTTGAGTGCTTCGGCAAGCACCTTCAGTGCGGCTCCGAGGTCGTCTTTATTTAGGACATATGCCATTCTGACTTCGTTTTTACCGGCGTCGGGAGTGGTATAGAAGCCGCTTGCGGGAGCCATAAAGATGGTCTGACCTTCATATTCGAACTCTTTGAGACACCATTCGCAGAAACGGTCGGCATCGTCTACAGGAAGGCTTACAACCGTGTAGAATGCGCCCATGGGTATGGGGGAGTAGCAGCCGGGAATACGGTTGAGGCCGTCAATCAGGAATTTGCGGCGGTCAACGTATTCGTTATAGTTCATCAGCATATAGTCCGGCGAGGCGTCGATTGACGCTTCCGCCACAATCTGACCGAGCAGGGGCGGACTCAGGCGAGCCATGCAGAATTTCATGATGCTCTGTTTCAGCTGCTTGTGTTTGGTGATGATTGCGCCTATGCGGATACCACATTCGCTGTATCGCTTGCTGACGGAGTCAATCAGCACAACCTGCTCTTCTATGCCGGGCAGATGGAATGCCGAGATATAAGGCGCGCCCGTATAGCAGAACTCGCGATATACTTCATCGGAAAAGAGATACAGGTCATATTTCTTTACAATATCGCGAAGCTGAATCATTTCCTTCATCGTGTAGAGATAACCCGTCGGGTTATTGGGGTTACAGATGAGGATGCCCTTGGTGCGGGGAGTAATCAGCTTTTCGAATTCTTCGACCGACGGCAGGGCGAAGCCTGTGTCGATTGATGAGGGCACGGTAATGATTTTCGCGCCACATGAAATGGCAAACGCCATATAGTTGGCATATGCCGGTTCGGGCACAATGATTTCGTCGCCGGGGTCAAGGCAAGCCATGAAGGCAAAAAGCACCGCCTCAGAGCCGCCGGTGGTGACGATAATGTCATCGACATCCACCTTGATATTGAACCGGTCATAGTAACCTTTCAGTTTCTGGCGGAGGGAGAGCAGTCCCTCTGACGGGGAATACTCGAGGGTAGTGCGGTCAATGTGTTTCAGCGCGTCGAGTCCTTCCTGCGGGGTAGGGAGGTCCGGCTGACCTATGTTGAGGTGGTAGACCTTCAGTCCGCGCCGCTTTGCTTCATTGCTAAGCGGCACGAGTTTTCTGATAGGCGATTGCGGCATATCCATGCCGCGCTGCGAAATCGAAGGCATTCGGTGCTTTTTTTATTGTTTATATGACTTGGCGAGAGCCAGCGTTGATTCAATCAGCATATTGTCGCCGTTCTGGTTCTTCATTTTATACTTCAGGAGCTTTTTGCCGTCATAGTCAAAGGCAATTTCTCCGTAGAGCTCTGAAATGGCATGTTCGGGCGCAGCCTTTCCGTTGATTACGGGAATAAGCTCCGGAACGTAGAAGCTATAACCAGACGAGGAGAACTCGATGGGTATGTCTTTCCATTCCATCGACTGGAAATTGAGCGTATATTTTACTTCATGACCGTCCTGAGGGAACTTAACTCCCTGAGCCTTGATTGAAACCGTGCGTTTGTCAATATCGACGCTAAATTTATATCCCGGTTCCAGATAGTCTTCAACCATGATGCCGGTAGTGGAGAGCGGGCTGACCACCTGTGTCCTCAAGGCATAGAGCGTACGCACGCGCGGAGTTGACCATACGGAGTAATCGCCTGAGGTGAATGACAGCCAGTAGGTTCCGGTCAGATAGCAGTATTTCATGCCGGTTACGTCAAGGTCACCGGAGGTATAGGCGTTTTCCTGCTTGAAATAGAAATATAGCGGGAGGTACTTGTCTTCCTCAGACTCGCCTTTGGGTTGGTAAAGCTGAAGAAGGTTGGAAACCTTACATGATTTTAGGGGAGAAGCCTCGGTTAGCTGCACGTTTTTAATGTTGACGGCATAGGTCTGGGTTGTCAGGTCGCCGGTAATGTCAATTTCGCCGTTGTCGGAAACGTGTGTCTCGCCGGTCATGGTATTGGCGGCAAAGAATATGTTTTCATTATAGCTTTCATAGTCCACTGTATAGTCTATTTTCGAGCATGAACCGAGAGCTAATGCGGCAAAGGGAATAAGGAGTGAGATAAGTCTTTTCATTATGAAAAAAATTGGGTGTTTTAGGTTACATTACATATCGGAGGGTTACGCCGAGCGAGCGCGACTTGCCCCGCTGGGTAAATTCATTGCCCATCGACTTGAAATAGAACGTATCATAACGGGTGTTTAGTATGTTACGCGCCCATAGGTCAAGGCTTACCTTCTGCATTTCGAGGCGTATGGTAGCTCCGGGGAGGGCATAGAAGTTCTGGCGGTGTGCGTTGGCTTCATCCCAGTAGATGGGACCTGCGGCGCGACATTCCGCCATGACGGACAGCGCGTTGAACCACCACATGGGCAGCGGCTGGCGATATTCTACCGAGCCGAACACGGTATGGCGCGGCGCGTAAGGAATCACGTTGCCTTTGTAGCTGATTTCCTTTCCGTCCTCATAGTCAGTATAGCGGAGGAAGCGGGCGTCGGTGAAACCGTAGGTGGCGCGCACGGTCCAGCGCGATGTAGGCATGGCTATGATGCTCACTTCCGCGCCGACGGAGCGTGTGCGTCCCGCGTTGGTCATCATTCGTCCCGTCGTAGTGCCGTCGGGGAACACCGTCAGCTGCTGGTCGCGGCAGTCAATATAGAAGGCAGTCAGGTCGGTCAGCACTCTGCCTTGGGCGCAGGAGAAGTGTCCGCCTATTTCGTAGTTCCATGACTTTTCCGGCTTATAGCTCGTTACGGTGTTGATATCGTAGTCCGGTTTCGGTTTCCCGCCCATGTCGGGAATAAGTTTGTTCTGCAGAATGTCGCTGAACATTTGCGTGTTGTAGCCGCCTGACTTGTAACCCTTGGCAATGGAGACGTATAGATTTGATTCCTCTGCCATAGGCAGACGGTAAGTTGCCGTCACTTTGGGCAACAGCTCGAGGAAATGCTGTTTCAGATGCCCTTTTTCGTGCGCGTCGAGGGGCATATGTATCGGGCGGGGAACTTGAGGCATTGTCACGGTCACCCCGGTTGAGGCATCGCTCCCGTAGAACATTGCCGAGTGTTCATAGTCAAGTCGGAGGGCGGCGGCTAAAACCCATCTGCCTATTTCCACCTCGCTCTGATGGTAAGCGGCAAGACCCCATACCGGCAGGGTAAACTCCGAGTCGAGATAGAAGTGGTCACTGTCCCATACAGGATTGAGGAACGCCGGCATATTGTCGATAATAAGGTGCTGAATACCGTCATGAAGCATTTTGACGGGGGCGGACATACGCGTATGGCGCATAAAACCGAAAATACCTCCCATCCAGCTGTAAATATCCTTTTTGCCTCGGGCAATGAAGTCTTGGGTCAGGGTCCATTCCTTCTGTGCCTGAGTCAGGGTGAAGTAGCTCGCGGGCGTGAAGTCCTGATCAAGGGTCATGGAGTCGTCCATATAGCGCAGTCCGGTTATGGAGCTGAACGTAAAACCGGGGGCGCGCCACTGGACCGTCAGACCCTCGCTCACTGAGGTGCGGTCATAATGACACGTATCGTTATAGTTTACGTGGTCTTCGCCTATTTTTATATATGGATAGCCGCCCTGACGGTTATAATTGAATGAAATTACATTGTCAACGCTTACATTGGTTCGCGGAAGCCACGCTAATTTCAGTTTTCCGGCATATTGTTCCGCTTGGTCAGCCTTATGGTGCTGTTGCGGGAAATGTTCTTGGGTCCAGAGGTTGGTAAATCTGCCGTAGGTAGCATAGGCGTTGAGGTCAAGCCCCATGGCGAACTTCTCTGAAAATTTATGGTATATACCCATGGCGGTACGCCAAGTATTGTGGTCAGCCCACTCCTCGAGCAGGCGCAGACCCTGATAGCGCATGGGCGACAGGGTATATATGTTGATTAGACCGCCCATGGTGTTTCTGCCGTAGAGTACGCTCTGCGGACCGCGGAGTATTTCGATGCGCTCAATGTCGAAAAGGTCTATGTCATAGTCATTCTTGTTGAGCACGGGGATATTGTCGACATTCAGACCTACCGCCGGCTGGTCCATGCGCGCGCCAAGTCCGCGCACGTAGATGCTCGAAGTAATTCGCGAGCCATAGTCGGGCATGAAGAAGTTCGGAACGATTTCCGATGCATCTTTCATTGTCGTGATGTTATAGCGGTCAATGGCTTTCTCGCCGAGGGTCGTGGCTGCCACCGGCTCTTGGCTCAGGACTTCTGCCTGTTTGATGGCGGTGACGGTAACTTCCTTCAGTGTGTCGTTACGTTCTATGGCATTTACCGCTGTGGCGGTCAGGGATGCGATAATGAGGGCAAGGGGTAGTTTCATTTCTTATCAGGGATTAGTTCGTCGGCTTCGCGGAGCCAGAGTGCGGCAGAAGCGTCGGAGGGCATGCGCCAGTCGCCGCGCGGACTGATGCCTACCGTGCCCACTTTCGGACCGTCAGGCAGACATGAACGCTTGAATTGCTGCGAAAAGAAGCGTCTGATGAACGTTTTGAGCCATTTTGCGATGGTTTCCGCGTCATATTCGCCTTCAAACGCTTTACATGCAAGGAGGAAAATCTTTTTCGGGCGGCGGCGAAAACGCACCAGATGGTAGAGGAAAAAGTCATGGAGTTCATATGGCCCGACAAGGTCCTCGGTAACTTGGGCTATCTCGCCGTTGGCGTCGGCGGGAAGCAGTTCCGGCGAGACCGGAGTCTCGATTATGTCGCGCAGGGTGGGGGCGAGGGCGGGGTCAAGTTGAGCAAAGCGGTTTACAACCTCGCGCACCGCCGTCTTGGGCACTCCGGCGTTGATTCCGTACATGCTCATGTGGTCGCCGTTGTAGGTAGCCCAGCCGAGGGCAAGTTCGGAGAGGTCGCCCGTACCGAGAACCATTCCGCCTGTCTGGTTGGCTATGTCCATAAGTATTAACGTGCGCGTGCGCGCCTGCGCGTTCTCATAGGTAACGTCGCGTTGCTCCGGGTTGTGACCTATGTCGCTGAAATGCTGCATCACGGAGGGACCGATGGGGATTTCGCGCATGGTGACGCCAAGGTGTCGCATAAGAGCGTCGGCATTGTTTTTGGTGCGTCCCGAGGTTCCGAAGCCGGGCATGGTTACGGCAATGATGCCCTTGCGGTCAAGTCCGAGCATATCGAAGGTCTTTACCGCTATCAGCAGGGCGAGCGTGGAGTCCAGACCGCCGCTGATACCTATGGTCAGTGACTTGCACCCCGTTGCTTGCAGGCGGCGGGCAAGCCCGAGAGCCTGAATTGAGGCAATCTCATCGCAGTTTTCGGCAAGTTTGGCGGGGTCAGAGGGAACGAACGGACGCGAATCCACGCGACGAATGAAGCCATCGGAGGTCATTGCGGGCGTTTTTGGCGTCACGTTGATGATTTTGAAGTCATTTGTGGCATTTTCGCGCTGCGCGCAGTCACAAAAAGTGCCGTTTGCGTTTCTTTCCGATTTGATAAGCTCTATGTCAATATCAGCCATCTCGAAGAAGGGGTCGAGCTGCCATCGCTCCGAGTCGGCTTGCAGGAAACCGTTGTCGGCGATGATGGCTTTGCCGTCAAACACGCAGTCGGTGGTTGATTCGCCGTAGCCCGACGAGCAGTAGACGTAGGCGCAGTGTTGCGATGCCGATTCGGCAACTATCAGGCGCGTCAGAGCCTTGCGCTTTGCCACTAACGAGTTTGACGCTGAGAGGTTGACAATCACTTCCGCGCCGGCAAGCGACAGATGGCGGCTCGGTGGGATGGGAGCCCAGAGGTCCTCGCATATTTCCACTCCGAAGCGGAAGCCATCAAGTTCGAACAGGGTCGAATTTGGATGGAGCAGCGCGTGGAACCATCGTTTTTCGTAAAACTCGCCGTAGTTGGGCAGATAGGTTTTTGTCACTAACGCGTGGACCTTGCCGCTCGAAATGACGGCGGCGCAGTTACACAGAACACCTTCGACACGCATCGGAACACCGACTACGGCAACTAACGGCAGCCGCGCGGTTTCAACGGCTATATGGTCGAGGGCGCGGCGTGCGCCTTCAAGCAGGGTGTCCTGAAGCAGGAGGTCGCCGCAGGTGTAGCCTGTAATGGCAAGTTCGGGGAATGCGGCAAGGCGTACACCCTCGGCTGAGAGCCGGTGACACAGTTCTATGATTGACGCGGCATTGGCGTCGCAGTCCGCGGGAGTTACCCGGGGCACTGCGGCGCCAACGCGCACAAATCCTTCTTGATTCACTGAATTAACGAGTTTATCAGAATTTTGGAGTTGAGGTTCGTCGCGGATTAGAAGGGCAGATCATCTGTCGCGCCGTCGGCGGGGGTCAGGTCTGCGGGGGCGGGAGGAAAGTCGCCCGGAATGGCTGATGCGGGCGGCGGGGGCACGGGAGCTCCTGCGCCGGCTTTGTCAACCTTGAATGCGCGCACGTCGGTATACCAGCGACCGTTATATTCGCGGCTCTCAAGGTCGAACGATACGGTTACTTCCTCGCCCACGTTCATGGGATACTGGTCAATGCGGTCGCCAAAAAGGTTGAAGCAGACTTTCTTGGGATAGGTCTCTTGTGTCTCGAGAACATATTCGCGCTTGCGCCAAGCGTTACCCGCCTTGCTTGTACCTCCCTGTTCGGGCAGTGCGGCGATGATTTTTCCTTTAATTTCCATTATAATTGCTGATTTCTAATTCCTAATTGATAAATTACTTGATTTTTTCGATAAATTCCTTCATTTCGGGAGTATGTTTCTCTACGCTCTGAAGGAGTTTGAACTGCGCTTTGGAGCGTACGAGGTTGTGCTCCGGATACTGGATTTTGTAGTATGTGTCGCCGTTGATGTAGTCAGCGAGGAAGCGGACGGTCTGCATGTAGGGGAACAGAGCGGCGGCATAGGGCAGGTTTTCGATTTCGATGGGGAGCAGGAAGTCCTTGGCGGTCGAGAGGTAGCCCTCGGTGAATGCCTTGAAGATGTCCATGTTGAACTCAACGTTGTCGAGGTTCTTGTCATCTTCCAGACCGGTGTTCGCGCCGGTACGCATGAAGTCGCCGAAGTCGCTGAAAATGAACGAGGGCATTACGGTGTCAAGGTCAATGACGCAGAGAACAGTCTTGCCGTCCTCATCAAACATCATGTTGTTGACCTTGGTGTCGCAGTGGCAGATGCGCTTGGGCAGTTTGCCTTCGCGGTGGAGGCGTTCGGCTTTACACATTTCGTCGGCGCGCTTTTCCAGTTCATCGAGCAGGGGCTGCACTTCCTTGACGCGACCTACGGGGTCAGCAGCAACGGCTTCGCGAAGCTGACGCAGGCGCAGTTCCATGTTGTGGAAATCAGGAATGGTCTCCACGAGGGTCTCGGGGATGTCAACGAGCATGCTCTGGAAGCGACCGAAGGCGCGACCGGCGTCAAGGCTGCTCTCGGGGGTAACGGCTTCGAAGGTAATGCTGCGGGGAATGAACACCATGATGCGCCAGTAGCTTTCGCCATCGAAATAGTAAGTCTTGTCGCCCTTTTTGAGCGGAACGAAGGTCAGGACCTTGCGGTCAATGTCGGTTTCGCCGGCGGCTTCGAGTTTGCGGCGTATGTGGCGGGTCACAGCCTCGATGTTGTGCTGCAGTCCGTCAACGTCGGTAAAGATATGATGGTTGATGCGCTGAAGAACGTAGTCGGGGGTATCGCCTTCGGTGCGGACAACGTAAGTATCGTTAATCAGACCGTTGCCAAGGGGCTTGATTGCGCTTACTGTGCCTTTTATATCGAATTGGTCAATGATTTTTTGGAGTTTTTCCTGATTTTCCATGATTTGGTTTATGTTTTTTATGGTTAATAAACTAAGGTTCCAATGTTTTCGCCGCCAAGGACTTTGCCGAGGTTTCCGGGGGTGTCCATGTCAAATACTATGATGGGCAGTCCGTTTTCCTTGCAGAGGGCAGTGGCTGTAAGGTCCATCACTTTGAGTCCGCGGGAGTATACTTCATCGTAGGTGATGCGGTCAAATTTCGTGGCGGTGGGGTCTTTTTCAGGGTCGGCGGTGTAAATGCCGTCAACTCTGGTGCCTTTGAGCATCACGTCTGCCTCGACTTCGACGCCGCGGAGGGCGGCTCCGGTGTCGGTAGTGAAGAAGGGGTTGCCCGTGCCGCCGCTGAGTATGGCTACCTTGCCCGCTTTCATGGCGTCGATGGCTGCCCACTTGCTGTAATGCTTGCCTATGGGGTGCATGGCGATGGCGGTGAACACTTCCGCTCCCTGACCGATGGATTCAAGGGCGGAACTGAGCGCGAGTGAGTTGATGACGGTGGCGAGCATGCCCATCTGGTCGCCCTTTACGCGGTCAAAACCGCGTGAGGCTCCCTGCAGGCCGCGGAAAATATTTCCGCCGCCAATGACTATTGCTACCTGAATACCGCGCTCAACGGCTTCTTTTATCTGAGAGGCATATTGTTCGAGCCGTTCTGTCGAAATGCCGTGACCCTGACCGGCGGCAAGAGATTCGCCGCTGAGTTTCAGGAGTACGCGTTTGAATTTACGTTCCATAATTCCGGTTTATTAGAGTACGGCTGAGAGGTTGAAGCGATTGAACTCGATGTCCTGACGTGCTTTCGCTGCCATTTTGGGGTCAAGTTTGATTGCCTGACGCAGGGCGTTGATAAGCATGGTTTCGTTATTGGTACGTGCGCCCAAAACTGCTGTGAGGTAATAGGTGGTTGCGTCGGGCTCGGCAATTCCTGCCAGAGTGCGCTTCGCGCCTGAATAGTCCTTGGTGAGAATCTGTGCGAGCGCAGCGTTGTTGCTGACGGTTTCCTCCATAGCGCGTGCGGCAGCTGCATTGTCGCCCTGCTTGAGGTAGTAGATGCCGAGAGCTTCGCCGAGTTCGGGAACACCGGCAGCTTCGCCGAAGCGGCTCTGCGCTTCATCATATTTGCCGTTGAGGAGCGAAACGAGACCCATGTTCATCTGGGGTTCGGGGCTCTGGGGCGCAAGGCGTGCTGCCTGAGCGAACGAGGCGCGTGCGGCGTCAAAGTCGCCCTGCTGATACTGTGCCATGCCGAGGTTGTTAAACGTACGGTAGTCTGTAGGATAAATCTCGGCTGCGGTCGAGTAGATTTCGGCGCGCTTGTCGGCAGAGTCGGTCAGGGTTGCGAAATAGAGAAGCTCATCAACGCTGAGGGTTGAGGGATTCTTGTCATAAGCCTGTGCGATTTCGTCGTCGCTCTTACCGATAACGTTAATTTTAGCGGTAATGCGGCTGTAACGGAGCTGCGGAAGGATTTCTTCGGCAAGCTGCTCGAATACGGAGCTGAGGTTGTGAATTTCGCGTTCGCGCTCCTCAGGGTCTTTATACATGCTCAGCACGCTCAGGATAAGGTCCTTGTCCTGAATCTTGCTTTCGCTGACAAGGCGACGGAAGCCTTCCCAGTCCTCGGGGGTGAAGTCTGCTGTAAGTTCGCCGAAGCTTACACCCTTGAGCTGCTTGTTCATGTACTCTTTGGTGGTGTCTTCGCGTCGCTGGGCGAGTTTCGAGTTGAACTCATATGTGCCGTCGGGCGATGCGTAGGAGCTGATGTTGATTTCCTCAATTTCCTGACGGGCGTCCTTGTTGGCTTCGCTGATGCGGTTGTTCAATCCGGTCATTGCCTGAGTGCGGAGTTGGTCGTCGCGGATGTTTGCCTGATTGATAAGGAAGAGAATGTCTGCATCGACTTTTTCAGCAATGATGCGCTGGAACTTGTCAGTGGCGATGGCGGGAGTCGCATTTTCAGCCGAAGCGAAAGTTGCGGTTGCCACTACGCCGTTAGCCACTGTCACACGCGGCAGGACGTAATTCTTTTTACCCTGATTGACGGTGAAGCCGAGCTCAAGTTTGCTCGTTGCCATTTCGGGCTGATAAAGGAAACTTACGGGCATGGTTACGTTGCCGCCCTGTTCGTAGGAGATGGTCTGGTTGTTGCCACGTACGTTCTCGCCCTGAAGGGTGAGGGAGGTGGACTGACTCTCACCGCCGGCATAGGTCAGATAAGGAGTGACCGTCAGCTTGGCGTTTTTTGCAAAATATTTTGCGGGGATACGGGCGGAAACGGTTGCGGGAACTTTTTCGCCTACAACCTCCAGCGGATTGGGGTTTACCGAGAAATAGTCGGATTTCATCTGCCCTAATTTCTTAGAGCATCCGGTAAGGGCGAGGCCTGCCACCATCGCCAGAACAAGGCTCAGCTTGCTGTTCATAACTTAGATGATATTTTCAAAAGTTTGGTTTATTTTTATTGATTTTGCAAAGTTACGACTTTTAAATGAAAAATGAAAAATGAAAAATGAAAAATTACGAAAAAAGCCATTTGAAATGAAATCTTTGGAAAAATATATAAAGTCACCCTCAAGCCCAACAAAAAAAGCGGCTGTCAGGAATGACAACCGCTTTTTTGTGGGGGATATACTTACTAATCTTTATTTTACAAGGACTTTCTTGCCGTTGATAATGTTGATGCCCTTGGCAGGAGCGGCAAGCTTGCGGCCCTGAAGGTCATAAACCGGTCCGGAGGCGGCTCCGACGCCTATTTCGGCTATGCCGCTTTCGGTGCCTGTGATGCTGACAGCCTTGTCGCTGTCCACGGTGAAGGTGAAGTTGCCATCCGCATCCGCCTCAAGGGTTTCGCCATTGACTTTTACCTCAATCCGGGCCTCGGGCTGAGTCGGAGTCAGGCATACGTGAGTGTGGGTTGCGGCTTTAAAGTCGGCGGCTCCGCTTTCGGTCATGTGGTCGCGAATTACCTTGACCATCTCCGAGCCCTCCGGCTCGACGGCGAAACTTACATTGTGGAACACAGGCGTAAAGTCGAAGAACACTTTGACCACATCGCCCTGAGCCAGCACAAGGTCATAGTTGAATCCGCCGGGAAGCGGTTCTGCCAGCTTGTCGTTCTGGTAGACCTTAGCTTCGACCGGTCCGCCGGTTTCAAAGCGGAAGGCGTTGTCACGGTCATAATATTCTATGGGATTGTAGCCTTCGGTAATCTCTATGGCTGACTGGTCGGCGCGCATCAGTTTGAAGAAGTCAGCCGCCGGCTCGAGGTTGTAGACATAGACCATCGCTTTTTTGTCGCGGACAATTACGCCGGTGGTCACTTTCATAACCGAGCCATCTGAGAGCGAACCGACTCTGACGGGCGAACGCTGGAGCTCTTCAACGTCGTAGGCGGATGAATTGACCTCCAAGGTGTTGATGTAGAATCCGTCGACGGGCACAAGGCTGACAATCGGAGTATTGCGGGTGATTTCTACCGTGTTGTCGCCCGCCTTAAGCTCGAGCAGGTCGCCGTTGTAGCTATGTCCGCGGTAAACCTTGACGCGCGAGGGATCATCTACGTTAATGGTCATTTCAAACGAGGCGTATTTCCTGACTTCAATAGCTATTTCGGCATCTTCGGTAATCAGGATTTTAGTCGGGTTGGCAAACATGGCTGAATGACCGTTGATGGTGAAGCTCATCACCTCAAACTCGTTGGTGTTACCCTTGAGGCTCAGTTCCGAGCCTGCCTTGACGGTGAAATTAGCTGCCTTCCAGTTGAATTCCGGCTTACCGTCAACGTCTACCTCGGTAATGAAATCCTCCGAGCCGGTGCCGGTGAGGATGAATTTCACAGAGTAATCCACGTCAGGATAGGCTGTGACAATGTCCACCTTGTCGCCGTCGGAAACCGTCAGCTCATAGCGGTAGTCGCTTGTGATGGCGGTGCCGTTATGCGTGATGCTGTAAAATGGCTTTCCGGTGGGCACGATTTCGATTTTCGACTCCGTTGCGGGGTCAAACTTGATTGCGTTTTCGCCGGCGGTGAGCTCGATTTCAACGTCCTTGCGCGTGATTTTTGCCTTCGATGGGTCATCGATGGTCACGGTGAAGGTTGCCGTGCGCGCCTCGGCGGCAGATGCGGTACGGATACGGAATGACTCATCTTCGGGAAACGATGAGCTAAGGTCAATGTAAAACAGACCGTTGGCATTCGGATATACCTGATAGAGAATGTCGTATTCCGAGTTATCGTATGAGTCAACAAGGGTGACTTCCGAGAACATTACGCCCTCTTTCGCCGTGACTGTCAGATAACGCTCTCCGTTCATGTCGATTTCGTTAAGACCGTTCTGAAGCCCGGTGACCTCAGTGCCGTTGATATCAACCGTTACGTTATTGACATTGTCAATGTCTACTTTATAGATTGCCGCATTTGCCTCTGATGCGCCAATCGCCATTGCCAAAAAGGCTAATAATTTAATTGCTCGTTTTTGCATTGTGTAAGAGGTGTTTTAGAAAGCAGAGTTATTAATATAGACTTTCTTGCCGTTGACAATGTAGATGCCACGACCGGGAGTGGTCACCCGGCGGCCCTGCAGGTCATAAACCTTTGCTGCGGAGCCGGTGTTGATTTCTACGATGCCGGTGCTTGCGTCTTTTTCAATCTTGATGGTTTTGTCGCCATCGGCAATCACTGAGAATATACCTTCGGAGTCCGGCTCGATTGCTTCATTGTCAACGGTTACCTTGATGGGGCTCGCTGCGGCGCGGGCAATAGCCTTGGGCGCAATGTGAATCTGGGTGCCGGGCAGTACGCTGTGGACAGCCGGAGAGTCGATGGTCTTGATGTGGTCGTGGCGAACCTCGACGCTAACCTCGGGAGCAATGTCGTAAGTAACGGTGTGAGGTGTCTTTGCCTCGCCATAAATCTTCAGTACATCGCCGTCTTTTACGTTCTCAATGTCGGGATACTCGCCATAATCATACTCTACGAGGTTGTCATTGAGGTAGATAACGCCGCGTGAGTAGTTGGGCAGATAGAAATTCAGACTTCCGTATTTCGCAAAGTCGCCGTCGGCAAAATCCACTACGTTATATCCGGTCTCAAGGTCGACATATGCATCGTTAGATGTATAAGGAGCAAGGCGGATGTATTTGTCACTCCAAGTTATGTCTTCCACGTATGCCATTATATGTTTGTTGCGCTCAAACTTCGCGGCTTCGACACGGAATGTGTCGTTGTCGTTGAAATAGAACCCGTAATCGGAATAAACGTTTGTTCCTGATGCGTCATAAACGCCGGTAATATAATATCCGTTCTGAGCCTTTACGTAGAGTTTATATGTGGTCTGAGGGAATTCAATAACTGTAGTTTCGCCCGTAAGGTAATAATTTGATGAGGAGGTCTGGACAATTACATTTTCCCACTCTTTGCATACGAATGTTACGGTGCTTACCGCTTGCTTTGTGGCGGTAATTTCAATGTTATACTCATCTTCGGTTACGGTAAATGAAGAAAGTGAGTTTTTTTCTGCATTATTAACCTTGATCGTTGAAATATTGTAGACGCTGTTATAGCTCAGGTATACTTTGCTGCCCATTTTGACGGTGAAGTCATCTGCAAGCCATTCGCCGTTTGCATATTTGGTGTCGTCAACGGTGATTGCCGAAATGACGCCCTCTGTGCCTTCGTTGGTGAAAGTGAAATGAACGGGAACGGGCTTATTGCTCTTGACCTCTACCAAAACGGTACATCCGTCAACGGGAGTTACGGTCCAACTGTAGTTGTTTTTGATAACAGAGCTATTCGCCGGGTTATCTACAATCTCAACTTTGTAGAGGTTGCTCCATGAGTCTTTTGCATTTTTGAAGGTGAAAGGTGCTTCCGTATCAGGGTTGAAGCTGATCGTTTCCTCGTTTGAGGTCAAGGTTATGCCGGTACCGTCTTTACGGGTTATTCCAACCTCTGAAAAATCTCCACCGGTTACCGAAATGAGCATTGTGGCAGTGCGGCTGTCATTGATATTATATGAGTCAATGGTCAGAGTGCAGCTTCCGTTAAGTTCATCCGTCCAGATTGTGGCGGAGCTTGTGTTGTCAATTCTGGGGAGGCTGCTTCCGCTTTCATCGGTTATTTTGCGAATTCTGTAGCTGTCGTTTGCGGTAACAAAGATGGCTTTCTCATCAGTGGCGTCAATGACCCATACGCCGGTCTCGGTGGGCTCAATCGGCATTTTGCTATATGAGTAACCATATTCAACTTTTTGAATGTGTTCCGCATTGCCCTTAAGGGTTATGATTTTAGCTTTGGGAGCCTCTGTGGTTATGAAAATTTCATCTCCTTCGTCAATAATAAATCCGTCATATCTGTCATGAATGCGGATTTTGACATAGCTGGTTGTGGGGAAGGTATCGTAAGGGTCGGTAACCTTTTTGCCCGAGGTTGATGTTATGGACGCAATTTTATAACCTGATTTAGGTTCTACCTCCAAGCTGTGGACGGCATCATCTCCGCATACAACCTCGGCGATGCCGTCAGCATCAAAGGTAAATTCCGTGGAGTATGAATCCCAGTCGGAAAGGTGGTCTATATGAGTCGGGTCATCGACATGGATTTTGACTGTCCGCGTTTCTGCATTGGCGGTCATCGAGCAGAGCGCGGCTATCAGCACGGTGAAAATTGAGTAAATCTTTTTCATAAGAAATGTGTAACTATTGAATTATTGTGGCAATTTGTTTTGTAGTTGACTGCAAAATTACACAAAATTCTCATATTTCATAGCTATT
Organism: uncultured Bacteroides sp.; assembly: GCA_964586765.1. Taxonomy (GTDB): domain Bacteria; phylum Bacteroidota; class Bacteroidia; order Bacteroidales; family Muribaculaceae; genus UBA3263. The sequence continues at coordinate 33,017 of CAZPHN010000015.1, read as the reverse complement.
TTTGAATAATTTTGCAAATTAGCTTTCGTTTTGCTTGAAATTTGACGGATTTTCGCTAAATTTGCAACCCTAATTTAATATTGCCACTCTTTTATTACATTTAAACAACCATTCAATGAAAAAATTCTACCTTTCTATTGCGCTCGCCGTGGGTGCGTTGATGGCTTCAGCCTCCACCCCTGCCGACGGCGTGTGGCAGACCATCGCCAAACATTCCGCTGCCCATCGCGTTGCCGCTATGGCAGCCGAGGGCGACGACGCCGAGCTGCCTGAAACTGCCGATGAGGTCGCCCCGAAATGGGTCAGCATCGGCGAATGTGCATATACCGACGAAGCTGTTTACTCCTGTTGGTCAGTAGGTCCGCAGACTTATTCGGTCGATCTGGAATATGATGCCAACCATCCCGGAATGTACCGCATTGTAAACCCGTGGAAAAATTATCCCGCATCTGCCCGCGCCGCCGTCGAGAATGATGACTCCAACCCCGGTCAGCTCCTTGTTGGCGATGAATATTACATCCTTATCAATGCCACTGACCCTGATAAGGTTTACATTGATGAAAGCCCCATAGGCATTGTTTATACTCATGTGGTCTATGGCTATGAAACCGGCGGCGACAATGAGTATACCGTCGTTACCTGTAAGGCTTACGGAAAGAATCTGCTCGTAGGCAAGTACGGCATTACCGCGGAGGCTGCCGAGGCTTCTTATGGCAAACTGAAGGACAATGTGATTACGTTTCCCGTATATTCATATTATCTGATTGCGTTTGATGAAAATGGCGAGCCGTTTGACTATTACCTTGGAAATAAGCGCGGCAACACTCAGTTAGTGCTTGACGGCACCGTTCTTCCCGTCAACTATGATTTTGACCTCGTAGTGAAGGATTACTCGCTTTGTCCGTCAAACGCCGGCAACTATCAGTTCCGTGTAGACGGCGATGAGAATATCCCCGTGCTCCGCTATGCCGTGGTCAATGAATATCCTGAATTCCCCATAGCTTATCGCGACATGGTTATCGAGACAGGCAAGAATATTGCCCCCGGCGAGGTTATCGTTGTAAACACTAACAATATGCCCATGCGCTACGGCTATGTTATCGTTACCGCCTTTAATGCCGAGGGCGAGGAGCAGGCGTTCAAGTACTTCCCCGTTTATAACCATGACTTCGAGGCTGACCAGTGGGAAGACTTCGGTACCGGCACCATGACCGAGGGCATCCTCTCCGGTATCTGGCCCTCGCTCTTTGACGCGACTGACTTTGAGGTGCAGATTGAAAAGCATAAGACCCGTCCGGACTATTACCGCGTGGTAGACCCTTATAAGAATTATGCTCCTGCCGAACAGTATCTTGCCTATGGTCATAACCATACCCATCATATCTACATCAACGCCTCTGACCCCGAAAACGTCTATGTTGAGCGCAGTGTTCTCGGTCTTGAAATGCTCGACAGTGAGATTTGCCTGTGTAGCGACTGGGGCGATTTGATTGAGCAGTGGGGCACTGATGACTATGAGAGTGATAAGGCTTGGTTTGAGGCATACAAAGGCGTTACTTCCAGCGGCAGCCACTTTGAAAACGGTATCCTGACCTTTGACCTGCCTCCCGTTGACGCTGATTTCGGCGGCATGTATATCGCACTGACCAATGGCGCACAAGGCTGGGCAAACCTTAACGGCAAATTCAAGTTAGTGTTCCATAATCTTTATGAAGAGTCAGGAATCGACGCTGTCAACGCCGCTCAGACCTCCACAGCAGTCTTCGACCTTCAGGGTCGCAAGCTTGCTGCTCCTGCCAAGGGCATCAACATTATCAACGGCAAGAAAGTACTCGTAAAATAAGTGATATAACATATATGTAAAAAAACGATCGCCTATCCGGCGGTCGTTTTTTTGTGAGGGATAATACTTTTGGGGGGAGCAATGCTTGGGGGCGGCATGCGTCCTCGCATGCCGGTGATTTTGCCTTGAAATGTCTATTATATAAATAGTTACCGGCGCGCGAGGACGCGCGCCGCCCCCAAGCTTTTTTCCTCAGACCCTAAAAAAAAGCGGTTGTCATTCCTGACAACCGCCTTTTTTTTGTGGGGATATACTTACTAATCTTTATTTTACGAGTACTTTCTTGCCGTTGATTATGTTAATACCCTTGGCGGGAGCGGCAAGCTTGCGACCCTGAAGGTCATAAACCGCAGCGGAAGCATTGCTTTCGGCATTGATTTCAGCAATCTTGGTGGTATGACCGGGAGCACTGAACGGCAGGGCTACTGCGCTCTGGAACTCTTCAGGAAGCGCGCTCTTAGGCAGATAAGCTGAGTTGCCGCTTACGGTGGGAGCTTCCGCGTTTGCAGTAAAGCCATAGGTCTCATGCACAGGACCGAAGGTGAAGTCACCTGCTTCGGCAGCCTTGGAGCGGAGTGTACCGTTCAGCAGGTTGCCTGGAGTAGCTGTTGCTGCAAAGGTAGCGATACCGTTGTAGTCGATAGCCAAGGTAGTTGAGGTGAGTTCCTCGTTACCAATCATGAATGCAGTGTGGGCGGGTACGGTCTGAACTTCGGCGTATGTAACGACCTGTTCGTTGGTGGTATTGTGAGTACCGCAGTCAACGTAATAGAGCTTCGTGCCGTCATTAGTAGCTCTAACGGGGAAGGGGAAGTATCCAAAACCTACGTTCATGCCGTCAACCTGACTGTCAAGTGCAACTTCAACGCTTTCGGCGAGAACAATATACCATTGCGAAGCTCCGGCATCGGTTCCCCATCCTACTATGTCATTGATTCCTCCGTGGTTCGCATGGTGCAGTGATGACTTTTCAGCTACATATGAGGAGCTTTCAACATCGGTAAATGTGTAGGCAGCATAACCATGCTCATCAATTTTAAATTCGCCACGGTTAGTAACATCTTCTTCTGCTTCAACATGGTGAGCAGTTACACTTTGAGTGATATGACCAACATAATTGCCCTGTGAGAGAATGTAATAACGGTTCTCCTTATCTGCAACAGGTACAAACTTAACAATTGAATTGTGGTTGGTCATGTAGTTTTGTTCACCACCATAGATGTTGTTGTTTGTGCCTAATGTAAAGTGCTCATTATTATATGTGGTGTTTCTAAGGCGATACCAGCAATTAGGATCAAACTCGTTCGCAGGAGTTGCCAAAAATTCAGCAAGTTTTGCGCGAAGGTTTTCTGCTACAGCGGGATTATATGCATCCGTCATGGCAGCTTCAGCATCCGATACAAGTGCAGAAGCACCTGAGTGTGCACCTATGACGGTCTCAGGGGTATTCTTAATTGTATTGATATAATTTACAGTAGGTTCTACCAAAGAAGAGAACCAGATTGAAGAACCTTGGTCAGCATGGCTCCAGAACGTAAGTTGAGTGCCATTTTCTGTGTTGACATTAAGATTGATGTAAGTAGATCCGGTTGTTTTAAAGCAGCAATATGAGTCGGTAGGACGATCGGTAAGGTCATTTGTAGGATAAACTTTCCAAATGTTCTTTTCTGTTCCAGTGCCGATTTTGGCATTTGTTCCGTCAGAGTAAAGCCACTGTTCAGTGCCGGCAACTTTATTATAGATGGTGAAACCGTCGTTGTAGTTACCAACAAACGCCCAAAGCTGTGTGTCTCTGAAACCTTTGGTCGCTACGTCTGAATCTTGCTCTGCAACGATGGTGTTACTTTCGGATTCGGTGAAAGTCCAAGTGTAGTTATGCTTTCCATTGCCCTTATATGATGAGTGCTGCTGTACAACCTGCCATATCATATTGTCGGTGTTCTCTGTATACTTGAAGGGAAGTACGGGCTCATTCAAGGCATGATTGATGATATCATTAGTGCCTTGAATTGTAACCTTAATACTATCGTTGAAGAATACGGGGGGTGCGATAGTATGTGTAGTACCCGGAAGATCGTTGATTTCGACGGTGTTGAGAGTGACGTCTCTGTATTTAAAGTTAACGGTCAGGATGGGTGCTATTGCAGATTCGAATATGTTGCGGATGTTTTGGCTGGTGGGGGCGTTTTTAGCAGTTTCACGAGCTTGTGAATCAAGCATGTAAAGAAGACCATCTCCAGAATTTGTCCATGTAGTGTTTGCAAAGTCTTCCTCTGTTAGAGCATTGAAGCGGATGAACGAACCTACGTCATTTCTTGAGGCAGCGTCAGTCCAGAGACCGAAAATGGTAGAACCACCTACATCGTTGGCGTGAGCTGATGAATTGGTAGGGTATTCCAAAAGAATACCGTTTGTGCCATTGACTGAGGTTCTTACAATCCATTCTGTGGGATTTTCTGATGTGAATGTACCTTGTCCGTTGTTTGTGTTGGGACATACAATCGCCATATTGTCATCGAAGTAGATGCTATGGAGGGTAACTTTCAAATGATTCTCATTGTTGAAACCGTGACCTTTAAGGTAGAATAAGCTCTTGGGGTCAAAGTTGTCACCGTCATCGGTATTTGTGGCAATTTTGTTGTCTGAGTTGATTGCAAACTTTTTATTTTTTTTGCGGATGTCTAAGCGATATACGTTGTTCAGTACAAATGGGAAGTTCCATGTACCGGTGACATTAAGAGTGGTCGGTTCAGTACCTACAACTCCCTCAACACCCGTTATAGTGAAATACTCGATAGAGGGAATCGAGCTAATCTCAACTTCGCCGGGTAAAAGTTGTACGGTTTTAGAGGTTGTGAAGCCTCCGAAGTTGGGATAATTAAATGTTACATCAACAGGTTCGGTTGCGCTTTCTTCTGCTATGTAGAGCGCAAAAGCACAGGCGGTACGAGTGGCATTGCCGGCGTCTGCCATACCGGTGTCGCCAGTTTGTAGATAACACCATTGGAGCTCGTCAGCGTGTGAACCGAAGTGTACTTCCATATGTGTCATGCCGGAGGCAGCTTGGTTCGTGTTTCTAAACATATACTTGTCGGCATATGCTTGGGTTGTGATTGGCTTGGATGTTAATATCTCATATATACCGGCTTCAGAAATATCTTCAACGCCCGGGTTTACATAACCGGCACCGTTGGCGACATTCATATGTTTGGTTGAAATAGGAGCATATAAACCTGTGGGGCTCTGGATATAGAACTCGGTAGTAGAGCCTTCAACGGGGATAATGGTGTAGACATAATCCTCGGTGAAAACAATGCGTTGAGCGTCTGACTTATCAAGGATTGCGAACACCTGATCTTGTGATGAATTGGTCATAAAACCTTTGGAGGCTTGAGTCCAACCTTCGATGATGACCTTGGTCTCTGAGGTCGGAGCTTGTGTCAGCTTTGTGCCCATTGTATATGTGGTAGCCGAGAGTGAGGCTGCCATCAACACAAAGCCGCATGAAAGTAACAGTTTTTTCATTTGTAAAAAAATTTGATGGTTTATTTGGTTGATATTAGAATTTAGAGCATAAAAAAGGAGCCATCTGCGTTCAGGCTGTAACCTGAGCGCAGACGGCTTGTATTTGCGGGAGAATGTAAAGTTGAAGAGTGAAATCCGCGCCAGTTATGGCGTGGCGATATGCAAAATGGGGGGGGTAATTAGTTGAAAATTAGCCACTTAGTGTTTATGGTTAGATTTGATGAGAATTGGTTGCTGACTGCAAATGTAATAAAATTTCCCATATCTGTCAAAATTTTTTATACAAAATCTTGGTGCGACACGCGCGGAGGATGCATCAGGATGCATCCCTACAGGTCGCGTCAAAACCGTAGGGATGCACCATGGTGCATCCTCGTGGCGGTCAAAGGGTGGCGATATGGGCGTCGAGGGCGGCGATGGCGGTCAGGTTGACAATGTCGCGCACAGGGGTGTCGACGTTGACAAAGTGGACCGGTTTTTTCAAACCAATCTGAATCGGACCGATGGCGTCGCCTATGCCCATTTCGAGCAGAAGGCGGTAGGCGGTGTTGGCAGCACTCAGGTTCGGGAAAATAAGAGTGTTGACGTCGCGCCCGTTAAGCCGCGAGAAGGGGTAGTTGGCATCGCGCAGGGAGCGATTGAGCGCGTTGTGAATCTGCATTTCGCCGTCAATGGCAAGCTCGGGATATTCGCGCTGCACGCGGTCAACCACTCGGGCAATCATGTCGCCTTCCTCTTCGCGGCTCGAGCCGAAATTAGAGTAGCTTACCATAGCCATAACCGGGTTATGGGCAAAGTATTCAACCGAGTGGCGCGCAAGGCGGGTAATGTCATAGAGCGTTTCTTCATCCATGCGGGTGTTGATTGCCGTATCGGCAAGGAAGAAAGTGCCGCGCTTGGTGTTGACAATGTGCATGGTGGCAAAAGTGTGGTATGGCTCGCGTACGCCAATGACATCCTTGGCTATTTCAGACTTTGTCTCGCCGCCGGAGTAAATTCCGGAGATAAAGGCGTCGGCATCTCCGCTTTCGAGCATCATCATGCCGAAATAGTCGCGGTCCATCATCTTTTCCAATGCGATGGAGCGGGTCATGCCGCGACGCTGGAGCTTGCGCGTAAGGGCGTCGGCATAACGTTCGCGACGGCCTGCCTCGCGGTCGTGGCGCGGATTGACAATTTCAATGCCTTCAAGGCTGACGCCGAGGCGTTTGGCGCGCTTGGCAATCATCTCCTCATTGCCGAGCAACACTGGGCGACAGATACCCTCGTTGAGGGCAGCCTGAGCGGCGCGGATTACATTGTCAGTATTGCCCTCGCCGAAGGCTACACGCTTACAGCCGGCAGCCTTGGCTTCATCATGAATCCGGCGCACCATCTTGTTGTCATAGCCCATGAGTCGGCGCAGACGCTCCTCATAGTCAGCCCAGTCCGTGATAGGACGGCGGGCAACACCGCTTTCGGCAGCGGCGCGCGCCACCGCGGGCGAAACCGTTGTCAGCAGTCGCGGGTCGAGCGGTTTCGGCAGGATGTAGTCCTTGCCGAACTCAAGTTTGCCAATCTCATAAGCGGCGTTTACCACAGACGGAACCGGCTCCTTGGCAAGGCGGGCAATGGCGCGTACCGCACCGAGTTTCATCGCCTCGTTGATTTCCGTCGCGCCGGAGTCAAGGGCTCCGCGGAAAATGTAGGGAAATCCGAGCACGTTGTTAATCTGGTTAGGATAATCGGAGCGTCCGGTGGCAAAAATGAGGTCGGGACGGGTCTTTATGGCTACCTCATAGGCAATTTCGGGGTCAGGGTTGGCAAGCGCGAACACAATGGGGCGCGGAGCCATGGATTTAACCATCTCAGGGGTCACTACGTCCTTCACCGACAGTCCGAGGAACACGTCGGCATCGACCATGGCGTCGGCAAGGGTATGGAGGTCGCGGGTGGTGGCAAATTCCTTTTTCTGGCTTGAAAGTCCGGCACGGTCGGCGCGGATAACGCCCTTGCTGTCACACATAACCACGTTTTCAGGCTTCACGCCGAGAGCCACGTAGAGGCGGGTGCAGCTGACGGCTGCCGCGCCGGCACCGTTGACAACCAAGCGGATATCGCCTATCTCCTTGTCCTGAAGCTCAAGGGCGTTGAGCAGTCCGGCGGCAGATATGATGGCGGTTCCGTGTTGGTCGTCGTGCATCACGGGGATATTACATTCCTCTTTGAGCCGGCGTTCTATCTCGAAACACTCCGGAGCCTTGATGTCCTCAAGGTTAATTCCGCCAAAGGTAGGTGCAATGGCTTTGACCACTTCGACAAACCGGTCAGGGTCTTTCTCGTTGACCTCGATATCAAAACAGTCCAGACCGGCAAAAATCTTAAACAGCAGAGCCTTGCCTTCCATTACGGGTTTGCCTGCCTCGGGACCGATGTCGCCGAGTCCGAGCACTGCGGTGCCGTTTGAGATTACGGCAACGAGATTGCCCTTGTTGGTATATTCGTAAATGTCAGACGGATGTGCCTCGATTTCCTTGCATGGATATGCCACACCGGGCGAGTATGCCAGCGCAAGGTCGGTCTGGGATGAGTACGGTTTGGTCGGTTCCACCTCGATTTTGCCGGGGCGGGGATAGCGGTGATAGTTGAGTGCGTCTTCTTTAGTAATCTTAGCCATTGAGGTTTATGGTTTAGTGTTTAGAGTTTATGGTTTAGGGTTTATGGGGGTCTTTGAGGTCCTTAATGACATTAAGGACCTCAAAGACTTTCTGTTTACCTATCTAAACAATTAGCGGCCCACATAAGTTGACGGAGTGATGGCGCGGAGTTCTGCCTTAACTTCGTCGCTGACTTCGAGGGTATCGATAAACTCGTTGACAATCTGCGGGGTAATGGCTGTGTTGACGCGGGTCAGTGCCTTGAGTGTTTCGTAAGGGTTAGGATAACCTTCGCGACGCAGAATGGTCTGGATACCCTCGGCTACTACGGCATAGTTGGCGTCAAGGTCAGTGGCGATGGCTGACTCGTTGAGGAGCAGTTTGCCGAGTCCCTTGGCGGTTGAGGCGATGGCAATGAGGGTATGACCTAAAGGCACACCGACGTTGCGCAGAACCGTCGAGTCCGTAAGGTCGCGCTGAAGGCGGCTTACGGGAAGTTTCTGTGCCAGATGGGCAAACAGGGCGTTAGCCATACCAATGTTGCCCTCGGAGTTCTCAAAGTCAATGGGGTTGACCTTATGGGGCATGGCGGATGAGCCTACTTCGCCAGCCTTGATGCGCTGCTTGAAGTAGTTCATTGAAATGTACATCCACATATCGCGGTCAAGGTCCATCAGAATGGTGTTGACGCGGCGAAGGGCATCAAAAAGGGCGGCGAGGTTGTCGTAGTGGGAAATCTGAGTGGTGGGATATTCGCGCACCAGTCCGAGTTTCTCGCGGAGGAAGTTCTGGGCAAAGGCGTTCCAGTCTATCTGGGGATAGGCAACGTTATGGGCGTTGAAATTGCCGGTTGCACCGCCGAATTTGCCGCTGATGGGTGTGGTTTTGAGCAGAGCTAACTGAGTCTGCAGGCGGCTTACGTAGACCATGATTTCCTTGCCAAGACGGGTGGGGCTGGCGGGCTGACCGTGGGTGTGGGCAAGCAGGGAAATGTCGCGCCACTGGGCGGCGAGGTCTTCGAGCTGCTCTATGAGCGCGTCGATGGCGGGAGCGTAAACCTCTACTATGGCGTCGCAGATGCTCATGGGCACCGCCGTGTTGTTGATATCCTGACTGGTCAGTCCGAAGTGGATGAATTCTTTCCACTTGTCAAGCTCCAGAACGGCAAATTTCTCCTTGAGGAAGTATTCAACGGCTTTGACGTCATGGTTAGTGGTGCGTTCAATCTCCTTGATGCGCGCTGCATCAGCTACGGTGAAGTTCTCGTAAATTGCACGCAGCAGCGGGAAAACCGATGCGGGCACGTCGGCGAGCTGAGGAAGCGGAATTTCACACAGGGCGATAAAATACTCAACTTCTACGCGTACGCGATAACGAATAAGTGCATACTCCGAGAAAAACTCGTCAAGACGCTCACATTTTGAGCGATAACGACCGTCAATAGGTGAAATTGCGGTAAGTTCGGTCAATTCCATAAGAAAAAATGATGAATTAATTTGATGCAAATTTACGCATTTTTTATCAAATAGAGCTTATTTGACCAGCGCGGAAAGAATAGAGTAAAATTCGGGGTCCTCGCCGACGGTAGTGTTGACAATATAGCCGTCGGGGTTGATTATCAGCTTGGTGGGGAAGCCTTTGACGCCGTAAAGGGTTGCTACGGACTTACTGCGGTCTGTGTCGGGGTCCTCCCATAGGTTTGTCCATGTGAGTCCGTATTTTTTGATTGCGTCGAGCCATTTTTCTTTGGAATCGCCTATGGCTACTCCTACAAACTCAACCTTATCGCCCAGAGCGTCGCGGTTTTCTTTCATCTGGGGAAATCCTTTGATGCACCATCCGCACCATGAGCCCCAGAAGTCAAGAACTACCCATTTGCCCTTGAAGTCGCTGATGCTGACCATCTTGCCGGAGGCATCGGGCAGCGCGAACACGGGAGCTTTACGAACTTGCTGGGCGTTGATGCCGAGCGTGGATATTACGGTCATCAGGACCGCAAGCATAATTTTTTTCATGTTGGTTGGTATTAATAAATAAACGGTATAATCGATTTCTGGGACAGCGGACCGAACTCGCGCTGATAGCGTCCGTTGATTTTGCGTGCGCGGGGAGCCAAGTTGGCGAAAGTCCAGAGGGCAAACACTGCGCCTGCCCATGACCATGTAAGTATGGCGAAACCTACCCACTCCATGAACTCTCCGAGATAGTTTGCGGAGGTAACGTAGCGGAACATTCCGCCCTTGGGAAGATAATGGCGCGTGTCGCCCGGTTTGCGCAGGGAGCGGATAATGCTGTCACTCTGGATGTTCGTGAACATTCCCCAGAGGAAAATGAGTGTGCCTACGATGAACTGCCAGCTCCCGAGCCATGACGCCGGGTAGCGGTCGGGCGACGACACATAGAAAATCCATCCGCCCTGCATCAGCGCGTTGAGCGTATTGAACGTAATGCCCATGAGCATCACCGATAGCGGCATTTTTCCCTTGGTCTTAATCAGCAGGGGGAAAACAAACGAGCGTTGGAAATAATGAAGCTGAAAAATGCAGAACATTACCAGCGGAGCCGTTTCGAACCGGCGCGATGAGCATAGCCAGAGAATGCACATCACGATGAACACCGGAGCCTCCATCAGCACCCATCCGAGGCGATTGTTGATTGTCGGACCCCATTTTCTGGTATAGGCGACGCCATAACCGGCTTCGACAAAATTCAGGGCAATGAACACTACAACGGCGGTTGCCGTCATCACCCAGAGAAAAATCCGGAAGTTTTCCGGCTGAAATAGAGCGAAAGTTTCCATTTTTCGATTGATTGGATATGATTTTGGTTACATAGGGTTGAGATAGAACAGCCGGCGCGTGGCGCGGGTCGTGGCGGTATAGAGCCAGCGGTGAAAGTCGAGGGTAGTCAGGGCTTCCGTCGGCACTCCGCCCAAGTCGGCAATCACGTTTGCCCACTGTCCGCCTTGCGCCTTATGGCAGGTGATGGCATAGGCATATTTGACCTGCAGAGCCTGAAAGTACGGATTGGTTTTCATGGCGCGCAGACGTACGTATCGCGCCGTTGACTCGGGAAAGAGCGACGGGTCGTTATAGACGGCGTCAAACAGAGCCTGTTGCTGCTCCGCGCTTAGAGCGGGCGCGTCGGATGTCAGACACTCGAGAATTATCTTGCAGTCTAACTCTACCGAGCGGTAGGGGAATTCGAGCCTGACGTCGGCAAACCGGAACCCGTAGCGTTCTTCCGTGCCGTAAATGCGCACCACTCGCGCGGTATCGCCATTGGCAATGAAGTCAAGTTCGCGGATTTTCGATGCCCAGTGGTAGTTGTTTTTAGCGACAAGGAGTTGCTCGTCGCGGCTCAGTTCCTCCGCCCGGTCAAGAATTTTTGAGCGGATAGCGAGATTAAACTTCGTGGCGCGCCAGTTTGCGCGCGTAATCAACACAGTTTCCTCAATACCGTCGGAGGCATACAGTTCGCTGATGGTGTCCTGCAGCTCCTCGCCGGGCAGGGCAAAGACATCGTCGAAATTGAAGTTGAAATAAGGTCGCTCCAAGGGGTCGAGCAGCATCTGTTTCCGTTGGGCGGTTGCGTTGAAAAGGATGCCGCTTGAGCCTGCCTGACGCACGGTGTGGGTCAGCTGCACGCGGCTCACCCTGAGTCCGTAGCCGCGAAGCTCCTCCGGCTTGAGCGCGGGTGAATCCGTGCATCCCACCGGAGGCAGCTGAGCCGTATCGCCTACAAAAATTATGCGGCAGAAGTGTCCCGAATATACATAATGTATAAGGTCGGTAAGCACATCGGAGCCGGCGTCGCGCGCGCCAATCATCGATGCCTCGTCGACAATGAAGATTGTCCCCTTATGGGGATTGTCCATTACGGCGGCAAAGGGTCGTCCCTGCCCCGGAGGATAGTAGATTTTGCGGTGGATGGTCGAGGCGGGATAATCGGCATAGGCTGCAAGTACCTTTGCCGCACGCCCGGTAGGCGCGAGAAGCACCGTCGGTATGTCGACTAAATGAAGTGAGCGCACAAGTGCGCTCACAAGGGTGGTCTTGCCTGTCCCGGCATAACCGCAGAGAAGAAAAACGGAGTCATGTGATGCCGAACTGCGACAAAAGCGTGCCAACGCCGCCGCCGTCACTACCTGTTGCTCGGTCGGCTCATATGGGAGCTGTTCGAGAATAGTCTGCGCAAATTCGGAAACAGTCATGAAAAATCAGAGAGTCCACTCCACACCGTCCTTGGTGTCCTTGACCTTGAATCCGATTTCGGCAAGGCGGTTGCGGATAAGGTCGCTGGTAGCCCAATCCTTTTTCGCCTTGCTTTCGGCGCGGATTTCAAGCAGGAGGTCAACGGCGTCTTCGTAAGGCTTGAGGTTAGTGCCGCCTTGCGAGCCGTCGGGAGGCAGAATGCCCATGATGTCGAACAGATAGTCGTTGAACAGACGCTTCATCAGTTCAATGTCGGCTTCCGATGCCTTTGCGGTGCCGTCGTTGACCTGATTAATCATGCGGCAGAGGTCAAACAGGTGACCGATTACCACCGGGGTGTTCAGATCATCGTCCATCGCTTCCTGCATTTTCGCCTCTATTCCGTCAAGGTTAAGGGTCGATTCCGTGCTTGGTTTGATGTCCTGAAGGCGTTTCCATCCCTCAAGGATGCGTTTGAGTCCCTTTTCGGCAGCCTGAAGGGCTTCGTTGCTGAAATCAAGGGTGGAGCGATACTGCGCCATCAGGATGAAGAAACGGATTACCATGGGCGAATAGGGCTGCTGCAACAGGGGGTGTGTCCCGTCGAAAAACTCATCGAGCGTAATGAAGTTGTTGTAGCTCTTGCCCATCTTTTTGCCGTCGATGGTAATCATGTTGTTGTGCATCCAGTAGCGCACGGCGTCATGTCCGTTGTGTGCCACACTCTGCGCTATTTCACACTCATGGTGGGGGAACATCAGGTCCATGCCTCCGCCGTGAATGTCGAAAGTCTCGCCCAGATACTTCTCGCCCATCGTGGAGCACTCGAGGTGCCATCCGGGGAAACCCTCGCTCCAAGGCGACGGCCAGTGCATTATATGCTCGGGTGCGGCTTTCTTCCATAGCGCGAAGTCGGCGGGATGATGCTTCTCGCTCTGTCCGTCAAGCTCGCGTGTGTTGGCAAGCAGTTCGTCAATGTTTCTGCCCGAAAGTTTGCCGTAAGGATGGTCACGGTTGAACTTGGGAACGTCAAAATAAACCGAACCGTCGGAAACGTAGGCGTAACCCGCGTCGAGAATGGACTGCACATAGGCAATCTGCTCTATGATGTGACCCGAGGCGTGAGGCTCGATGCTGGGAGGCAGCACATTGAGCCGCTCCATAGCCTTATGGTAGCGGTTGAGGTAGTGCTGAACCACTTCCATCGGCTCCAGCTGTTCGAGGCGTGCCTTCTTGGAGATTTTGTCCTCGCCTTCATCGGCGTCGTTCTCAAGATGACCCACATCGGTAATGTTGCGCACGTAGCGTACCTTATACCCCAAATAAGTAAGGTAGCGGAAAAGTACGTCGAAGGTGATTGCGGGGCGCGCGTGACCAAGATGACCGTCGCCATAAACCGTCGGACCGCACACGTACATTCCCACACGCTCCGGGTGGAGTGGTGTGAAAAGCTGCTTGGTGCGGCTCAACGAGTTATAAATTGTCAGATTGTTCGGTTTGATAGCCATAAAAGCCGGAATTAGGCGTTCATGAACGGGTTGGGGATACCGCCGTTCTGGTTCGGGGTGTTGCGGGGCTGACGCTGAACGATTTCGCCGAAGGTGCTCTCATACTTCTTCACATTGTCGGCAAGGGCATGAAGGAGCTGCTTTGCGTTTTCAGGGGTCATGATGACGCGGGTCTGAACGCGCGCGGGGTTCATGTTGGGCGCGAGGGTGATGAAGTCAAGGAAGAATTCGTTTGGACCGTGGGCAATCATTGCAAGGTTGCAGTAGTTGCCTTTAGCCACTTCGGGTGAGAGTTCGATTTTAAGTTCCTGTTGGTTATTGTTCTGTGCCATAGCTGTTGTTTTAGTTTTTTGTTTTTAAATTTTCAAATGATTTTATGTTACCCGCCATATCGCGGTAAAATACTTTAATGCCTTTGCAGGTAGGGAGGTTCCATACGTCGGAAATGTCGTACGACAGGCTCGCTATGCGGCGATACGCCTCTACCTCGCGGTAGTTTTTCTGGTCAAGCGCAAGATAGTAGACCGGAACGGCTTCCGTGACCGTCGACTTGTCGAGCGCGAACTTTACCGTGACGGGGTCGCCGGTAACGTATGCCTCTATATATGCGTTGAGGTACGGTCCGGAACGCCATACCGTAGCCGGGTGGATGCCGATGTTGCCTGAGAGCGGCGTGTCGGTTTCCGACGGGGTCGAACCGATTACCGGAGTAACGCGGCGCACTGTAATCGGTCCCGAAACCTGATAATTGTCCGCATAGTAGTCAAGCATGACGCGCGCGCCGTCTTTCAGCTCTGTGGAAGGTCGCCATGTGGCTGTAAGCGTAATCAGCGGTGAGTCGTCGATTGCCTGAAAGGTGAACGTGGAGATTCCTTGCGCCTCATCCGTACCCTGATAAGTCACCAGAGTAAGGAAGGACACTTCCGGTTCTTCGCTTTTTTCGTTCGTACAGCCGACAAAAGCTAACGCCATCGCGCAAATCAGCATCAGTTTTTTCATACCTGAGTGCAAATATAAGCAAAAGTTTCCGCTTTAGAAAATAATAGCGTCGTCTTGTGACTCCTGACGGTTGCCGGAGGGCTGGGGAACGGGTGCGGCGGCGGGAGTGACGGGTACCCCGCCTTCCTTACCGGCAATGTTGCTTACCGCCTTGCCTTTACGGCTGTATGTGGGGGTATTTTCCAAACGGTCAATGACGGCGTCGTCATCCATCTGGTCCGGTTGAAGTATGACATATTTTTTGCGGCGGAACGCACTTTCTACATCATCAATGCCAGTACCTGACTCAACCTGAGGTTTCTGACCCGATTCATCCTTTTTAGGCTTGACGGACTTGACAGGCTCATTCTTGATTGTCATTTCGGTCTCAAAACCTGAAGCAAGGATGGTGACCTGAATCTTATTTCCCAAGGTGCGGTCATAGCTTACGCCGGAAATAACTGCGACATCCTCGATGGAGTTTACGAATTCAGAGAATGCGGTCATCTCGCCCATCTTGAATTTCTGTTCTGCGTCCGGGTCATACGTAAGGTTGATGAGCAGACGCTTTGCGCTGAGGATATTGCTATTGCGGAGCAGCGGTGATTCCAATGCGTTATTGATAGCTACATCAACGCGGTCATCGCCCTCGCCATAGCCGCAGGAAATGATTGCGGAGCCGCCGTTGCGCAAGGTTGTGTCGACATCGTTGAAGTCAATGTTCATCTTGACGTCATTGTTGGTAATCAGGTCGGAAATGGAGCGTGCGGCAGTTGCGAGCGTATCATCCGCCTTGGCAAAAGCCGTATCGAAATCAAGGTCGGGATAAATGTCAATCAGTCGCTCATTATTAATAAGGAGCAGAGCGTCGACATGTTTGCGGATTTCTTCCGCGCCCTGAAGTGCCTTGATAATTTTCTTTTTGCCCTCGAACTCAAAGGGGATTGTCACGATGCCTACGGTCAGCACTCCATGTTCTTTTGCCGCGCGTGCTACTACGGGAGCCGCGCCGGTACCGGTGCCGCCGCCCATACCGGCAGTGATGAATACCATCTTGGTTTTTTCATCAAAAAGCGCGTTGATTGCCTCGATGCTCTCTTCCGCTGCCAGACGCGCTACTTCCGGCTTGTCGCCTGCACCCAATCCGGTGCTGCCTAACAATACTCGGTCAGGTACCGGCGAAATTTTCAGTGCCTGTTCATCGGTATTGGTGACAACGAATTTAACGTCCTTGACGTTCTGGTTATACATATAACCAACGGCATTACCGCCGCCGCCACCTACGCCGATAACCTTTATAATATCTTTGGTGTTTGAATGTTCCTTGTCCTCTTGGGGAGTCACAAACTCGCTGTTTGTGCAGATATCATCTATTGTCATATCTTTTGACTTGTTAGTTCTGATTTGGAATAGGTGTTATTTAAAGTCCTCATCGGTATCATCCTCATCAAGGGGAGCCATTGAACGCCGGATTCCTGTAAAAATGCGTCGGAAAAGTCCCGGTTTCTCATAATGTTCAATGTCATCCTCCTCTTCATCTTCATCGTCAGCTCCGGCAAACGGCTCTTCATCAACCGGTTTCGCGGGCGTTTCGACTACCGGCTTAGGCTCCGGTTTCGGTTCCGCTACTTCGGTGGGTTTTACCGCAACACATTCTTTGATTTCATCAGCCGAAAGTGCCTTCATGATAGCAACGATATCCAAGTCCTGTACGGGATTGAGCTTCGCGCCAAGTACTCTGACGGTCGACGGGGTGGTGCCACGGCGTACCGGCAGTCCGGTCTCCTGACCAAGCAATTCGACGAACCCGCGAAGGTTGGCTCCACCGCCCACAAGGATTACACCGCAAGGTAAATCCTGCGCCGTCAGACCCGCAAATCCAATCTGGGCGTTGATATTGGCGGCGATTTCGCCTGCACGCATGCCTATATAATTATTGATTTCGGTTGTGTCGACCTGACTCAGGGAGTCCTCAACCGTGGCTTTGCCGGGCAGGGCATTGCCGAGCGTCTTTTTGATTTCCTCGGCGCGCTCTTCCGTAAAGGGTAGGGCGGTGAGGTCACGTGTGATATGTCGAGAGCCTAAGGGGATGGTCGCTAAATACTGCAAGGTTCCCTTTTTGTAGATGGATACGGTGGTGGTTTCCGCGCCGAAGTCTACAAGCATCGCGCCTAAGCGACGCTCTTCATCGCTCATTACGAGATTGGACACAGCAAGCGGACGCACCACAAATCCGTTGATTTTCAATCCTAATTTGTCGCTGATTGCCATCTGCAGATTGCGCATGAGCTGGGTGCGGATGGTAACGAGGTTGACGTGAGCCTGCATATCGGTACCGAGTATACCGATGGGGTTGATACCGTGGGCTTTGCCGTCAATTCTGTATTCTGTAGGCAGAACTTCAAGCAAGGTGCGGTCAGGCGAGGTGGTCTGCGCGCGGTCCATCAGTTGCTCTACTATTTCAGGTGTGACCTCCGTTACTCCGGGAAGATGCTCTTCGAGCAATGCCGGGGTCGATTTGAGCGAACGTCCGCCTACGGCTACGTAGACGCCTGAGATGTTTGACTTGGACAGGCGGCTGTCAAGTGCCGTGATAACTCGCTTGAGCTCATTGGCAACCTCGCGGACGTTCTGGACAAGTCCGTAGCTGACAATGTTCGGGTCCTGCTGAATTTCTTCGATGCCTCTTATCAGGAGTGCGCCTGATGGGTCAAGTTCGCCTATGGCTCCCTTGATTTTTGAACTGCCTATTTCAATGGCGACGATAGAACGTGACATATATTGGTCTATGGTTTATGGTTTTCGGGTTAGTGTTTGGTTTAGTGTTTAGTGTTTAGTGTTTAGGTTTTGTGTTTATGGTTGAGAAATGTCGGCGACGGTCGAGGTTGACATTGTTGACGCATCGTCGGCTTCGTTTTCAAGTTCTTCGATAATTTTGACGCTGAGGTCCGGTAATTTGCCGTTGCGACGTGTCGCAACTATCTGACCGTCCCATTTAAGCGATATGGTGTCGTAATGATTCCATCCTTTAACGGGAAGGACCTTACGGTAGAAGGTTTGCAGACGGTTGAGCTTGTCATTGATATTGTCGGGATTGCCAAGATTGATTATATGACCTCTGACTGCCGGTACCAACAGGATATTGGCAGAGTCCGTGGCGTTAATCATCGTGATTATGCGCTCAAAGTCGGGACGTTTGCTCAGATTATCAAGCAGCGGGAGCAGTCGGGTGGTGGAGTAGAGCGAATCGAACCTGCCTATAACCTGCGGAACGTCTATCCTGTATTTGCTTGACGCGGCTATGGTTTTTCCCTCGCGGTTGACATAATAGCTTTTGCCGTTGGTCCAGATGCGTGCCACCGGTTCCATAGGATATACGCGTATTCGCAGATGGTCATCTGATAGCCGGACCACCTCGGCGCGTTCTATTTTATCTAAGCTGTTAAGGTGTTTCTGCAGGTTTGACAGGTCAAGCGCGTCATAACTCATTTCGGTCAGGGAGTCGCCAAGTGAGGCTATGAGTTCGTGGGTAAGCTCCTCTGACGTCACGAAGCCAACGTCGTCGGGGTCCACTACCTCTATGCGTCCGTTCTCCAGCCCCCGGCACTTTTCCGTACGGGCACTGAACCGGCTCCAGCCAACCGCCACTATCAGGTAGAAGGTCAGCAGAACGCATCCGAAGATTATTATGAGGGTCTTTTTTGTCATTTAAGCGATTCGGTGATTTCGGGAAGCAGTAGGTTGATGTCGCCCGCGCCTACGGTGAGCAGCAGCTCAGGCTTTTCGGTGGCTATACGCTCAACTAATTCTTCGCGGCTAACTACTGATTTCTCCGGAGAGGTGACCGAGCGCAGAATGAGGTCCGAGTCAACTCCCTCTATAGGCAGTTCGCGGGCAGGATATATGGGAAGAATCATTACCTCATCGGCAAGGCTCAGTGCAGATGCGAAGTCGGGCGCGAAGTCGCGCGTACGGCTGAACAGGTGAGGCTGGAAAGCTACGGTAAGTTTCTTCCCGGGATAGAGGCGGCGCACCGAGCGGATAGATGCGCGCAGTTCGTCGGGATGATGTGCGTAATCATCAATAACTACATGGTCTGCGGTCTTGAGCCAGAATTCAAATCTGCGTTTGGCTCCGAGGAATGAAGCCATGGCACTGCGGAAATCCTGAGGGCTGACTTCATTGCGTGCGGCAATCCAAACCGCGCCACAGGCTGCGATAGCATTGTCAATGTTTATTTCAACCGGAACGCCGAGGCTGATACCTTTGATGGTCGCGCCGTCGGGCGTAACCATGTCAAATGTAATCTGACCTTGACCCATGTCAATATTTTCAGCGTGGAAGTCTCCTTCGGCGGCTCCATAGGTATAGACCGTGACGCCCTCGGCAGGACGCGGTTTCAGTTTCAGTCCGGAGTGGATAAGCAGATAGCCGTCGGGACGGATTAGCTCCGTAAAGTGTGCGAAACTCTCTAAATATGCTTCTTCCGTACCGTAAATGTCAAGATGGTCAGGGTCTGTCGACGTGATTACGGCAATATAAGGTGTCAGGTGATGGAATGAGCGGTCATATTCATCAGCTTCGACCACCGCATAGGGGCTTTCCGGCTTCAGCAGATAGTTCGTGCCGTAATTGCGCAGTACTCCGCCAAGGAATGCGTTACATCCCGTGCCGCTTGACTCCAACAGATGGGCAGCCATGGAGCTTGTGGTTGTCTTGCCGTGAGTTCCCGCAAAACAGAGTGCCTTTAACTGACGGGTGACCTGTCCGAGAACCGCCGCGCGCTTTACCGGGTTGAAACCGTTCTCGCGAAACCACTGCAGTCCGCGGTGGCTTTCCGGAATGGCGGGCGTATAGACAACCAGTGTGTCCTCCGGATTGCGGAAATCCGTGGGAATGAGTGCGGGGTCATCATCAAAGTCAATATGGACGCCCTCGTTGGTAAGCGCGTCGGTAAGGTCGGTGCGTGTGCGGTCATATCCCGCCACTTTACATCCGCGGTTAAGGAAATAGCGTTCAAGCGCAGCCATTCCTATGCCGCCGGCTCCTACAAAGTATATATTTTTATTTTTTTCTTGCATTGGTTATGATTTCTATGATTTTATCGACAATTTTCTCATCGGCGTCGGGCAGTCCCATCTTCAGGACCTCCGTCGCCAATTTGTTGCGCCCGTCAGTATCGCGCAGCAGTTCGACAATCGCATCGGTCAGCTTGGTGTCGGCATCCGCATCGAGAATCATACGCGCCGCTCCGCGCTTGGCAAGTGCCTCCGCGTTCTTGCGCTGATGGTCCTCCGCCACGTTGGGACTCGGCACGAGGATTGACGGTTTGCCCAGCAGGGTCAGCTCCGAGATGGTGCATGCGCCCGCACGCGCCACTACAAGGTCAGCGGCACGATATGCTACCGCCATGTCAGATATGAAGGCGGAAATTTTTACGCCTTCGTGACCCTTTGCCATGCCTTCAAACTCGTTTATATAGAGTTTACCCGTCTGCCACATCAGTTGCGCGCCCTCTGCCAAGATGGCGTGTAGTGACTTCGCCATGGCGCGGTTGATGGTGCGCGCGCCCAATGAGCCGCCTACGGCAAGCACAAGGGGTTTCTCCGGGTCAAAACCGAGTTTTACCTTTGCTTCCTGTTGGGTAAGCGAACATTCTGTCAGTGCCGCACGAACAGGATTGCCGGTCAGGACTATGCGCTCCGGGTCGAAAAAACGTTCCATTCCTTCGTAGGCGCAGCAGATTGCCGTTGCTTTTTCGGCAAGCAGTTTGTTTGTCACGCCTGCATATGAATTCTGTTCCTGAAGCAGTGTCGGCACTTTTGCTTTCTGGGCTGCTTTAAGTGTCGGACCGGACGCATATCCTCCTACACCGATAGCTATATCGGGTTTGAATTTGCGGACAATACGGCGCGCCATCCTCATGGATTTCCATAGTTTCCAAAGAACCGGAATGTTACGCCACAGGCGTTTGCGGTCAAAACCGGCAACCGGCAGACCTACAATCTTATATCCCGCTTCGGGAACACGCTCCATTTCCATTCGCCCTAATGCACCTACGTAGAGAATCTCACAGTCGGGCATTCTGCGTCTGAGCGCGTTGGCTATGGATAGTGCGGGGAAAATGTGACCTCCGGTCCCGCCGCCACTTATCAGGATTTTCATATTTTTAGTTCAAATGAGTTCAAAAACATTAAAATTGTGTCGGATTTTCGCCACGAAGTGCTTCAGGAAGGGCATCTGCTTCGGCTTTGAGTGCCTTGCTGCTCGCGCCCTTGTTGCGCACGCTGTAGCGGCTTACGCTTAGCATCACGCCGAAAGCGATACTCGTCACGATTATTGACGTACCTCCCTTGGAGAAGAGCGGTAAGGGCTGACCCGACACGGGGAAAGCTCCCGTAACGATTGCCATATGAAACAGAGCCTGTACCGTAATCAGCACCGCGCAGCCTGTCACGAGGAATGCCGGGTATATCTGATTGCATCGGCGGGCTATCATGTAGGCGCGTGCCAGCAGCCACAGATAGAGCAGCATTACGCCCACTCCGCCTATTACGAACCCGAGGTCCTCTATAATTATGGCGTAGATATAATCTGAGAATGCCAGCGGCAGTCGTGATGTCTCGCGCGAGTTGCCGGGAAAGACTCCGAACAGACCTCCGTTTGCCTGCGC
The DNA here is from genome assembly GCA_964586765.1 of uncultured Bacteroides sp. Taxonomy (GTDB): domain Bacteria; phylum Bacteroidota; class Bacteroidia; order Bacteroidales; family Muribaculaceae; genus UBA3263. Next base: position 11,661 of record CAZPHN010000015.1, on the reverse strand, counting down.
CATGTATGAGCGCATTTCCTGAAGGTTGCTCGCGTTGATGCCCTGCTCGTATTTCTTGCTGGTGCTGAAGAACTGCTTGAGACGGTTGCTCCAAGTATCATCTTCCATACGTGAACCGCCGCCCCCGCCTACCGCTTCGGGTATGATATAGACCTTTCCGCGCGAGTCGACCAAAGACGGAGCATCGGCAACGACATCCTTCGATTTTTTCGACATTGCTATCTTGGCGCACGCACCCATGCCGGCACAGATGGCGAACACGAACATGATTATGCCGAACTTGCGCCACTCGAGCGAACCTAACAGCAGCATTGAGATGCAGATTGCCATCAGGATGAGCGTATTGGTCAGTCCTTGGGTGAACAGAAGCAATGACATTACCAGTACCAAGACGGTTGCCAATATCAGACCCTTGTTTCTTATGTTTTCATCTTTTTTGAGCTGTGTGCGCCCCAAAACCACCGCAAGTATCAGCACTGCAGACAGTTTTATGAATTCTGCAGGTTGAAGTGACATGAAATGCAGATTTATGGCGCGTTTGGCTCCGTTGATTACCTCACCGAAGAAGAATACATAAATCATCGCCAGTGCGCTCGCTCCGAATATCAGGTATGCCGCCGGCGCGAAATAGCGGTAGTGGATTCGCTGAATACCTATCATCAGCAGAAATCCTATGAAAAGGAAGCCGATGTGGCGTATCAGCGGGCTGTAAAGTCCCTGTTTGGCTATTTCAAACGAGGAGGCGGAGTAAAGTTCTATAACCGAAATAATCACTATGCAGCAATATACGCCCCAGATGTGAGTGTCCGGTTTGTTGACCGGAGTCGCTTCCGCGCGCGTTTCGCTCCGGTCTATTGCGGCTGCCGTGATTTCTGTGTCTCCTTTACGATACATAAGCGGTCGGTTTTATTTTTTGAGAGAGTTAACTGCGTTTTTGAATTTGTTGCCGCGGTCCACGTAGGAGGTGAAAAGGTCGAAGCTCGCGCAGCAGGGGCTCAACAGAACCGTATCGCCTTCGCTGCTGAGACGCTGACATTCCTTGATGGCTGACTCAAGTGAGTCAGTCGATACGATTTCGGGTACTTCTTTGCTGAAAAACTCCATTATTTTTTCATTTTTGAGTCCCATCGCTACTATTGCTTTCACTTTACGGTGAACAAGCGGAAGTATTTCGGAATAATCGTTGCCCTTGTCCGTGCCGCCGAGAATCAGCACTGTAGTACGGCTTTCGGGCATACTTTCAAGCGCATACCAGCATGAGTTGACGTTGGTTGCCTTCGAGTCGTTAATCCAACGCACGCCGTCAATAGTGGCTACATACTCCAAGCGGTGGGGCACACCCTCGAAGTCGCCCAGTGCTTGGGCAATCTTGTCGTTTTTGACTCCGGTGAGTTTCGCGCTCAGTCCGGCTGCCATCGAGTTGTAGAGATTGTGCAGTCCGTTAAGGGCAAGGTCGGCACGGGGCATTTTCAACGGCTCGTTTTGCGCTCCGATAATCAGGTCGTTTTCCGCGTCGATATAGGCTTGGGTCAGCTCTTCGCGATGTTCGCCGAAGGGCATCAGCTGAGCCTGAATTTCCACTCGCTCGAGCTGACGTCTAATGACGGGGTCATCCTGCCAGTATATAAAGGCGTCCTCAGGGGTCATGTTGCGGATAATGCGGAATTTCGCGTCAATGTAATTCTGCATTTCATGGTCGTAGCGGTCCATGTGGTCAGGAGTGATGTTGAGAATCATCGCTATATTGGCGCGAAAATCATACATATTTTCTAATTGGAATGACGAAAGCTCAACCACGTAGACATCATGAGGCTCGCGCGCCACCTGAAGGGCGAGTGACCGTCCGACGTTGCCGGCTACCGATGCGTCGATGCCTCCCGCGCGGAGAATATGGCAGGTAAGCTCCGTCGTTGTGGTCTTGCCGTTGCTGCCGGTGATGCATACCATTTTCGACTTGGTATAGCGTCCGGCAAATTCGATTTCAGAGATAATCGGAGTCCCTTGCGCCATCAGTTTCTGGATGAGGGGCGCGGTGGGCGGAATGCCCGGACTCTTGATTACCTCGTCGGCGTTGAGAATAAGTGACTCCGTGTGTCCCCCTTGCTCGTAGGCTATGCCTTCACGCTCGAGGGTTGCGGCATGGACGGGCTTCAGGTTGCCGCTGTCGCTCAGAAATACGTCAAAACCTTTGTCTTTGGCGAGTATGGCGGCTCCGACGCCGCTCTCACCTCCACCAAGTATTACTATTCTCTTTTCCATTTATCGAATTTTTAGTGTAATGAATGTTAGGGCTGCAAGCAAAATCGAGATAATCCAGAAGCGGATTGTGATTTTTGCCTCATGCATCCCGTTGGTAGGGTGATTCCATAGAACTTTCGCTCCGGGAGTGGCATCTTTTTGGAAATGATGGTGAATCGGTGCCATTTTGAACACACGCTGTCCCTCTCCGGTGCGTTTTTTTGTAAATTTGAACCAAAAAGTCTGAATCATTACCGAAATATCCTCAATAAAGAATACTCCGCATAGCAGCGGCAGAAGCAGTTCCTTGCGGATTAGTATGGCAAAAACGGCTATGATACCCCCGAGGGTCAGTGAGCCGGTATCACCCATAAATACCTGAGCCGGAAATGAGTTATACCAGAGGAAACCTATCAGCGCGCCGATAAATGCCGCCATGTAGACTACCAGCTCTTCGCTTCCGGGTATGTACATTATATTAAGGTATGTCGAGTAGATTACGTTGCTGCCCAGATAACCCATTATCAGCAGAGCGACGCCTATGATTGCGCTGACTCCTGTGGCGAGTCCGTCAATGCCGTCGGTAAGGTTCGCGCCGTTGCTCGTGGCAGTCACGGCTACGATTACGACTAATACAAACAAAATCCAGCCGGCTGTCTGGGCTGTCTTTTCGTTGCCTATCCATTTGGTAAACCATGCATAGTCAAGGTTGTTGTTCTTGACAAACGGGATGGTGGTCTGAGTGGCTTTCGTATCCTGCCCCTCGGTAATTTTTTCGATATATACGTTTTGGGTCGTGGCGATTTGTGTCGCAGTGTTGTCTCTTATGGTGATGGCGGGGCTGTAAATCATGGTCAGTCCTACAATCAATCCGATGCCAATCTGACCGACAATCTTGTATTTTCCCGCCATGCCGTCCTTGTTATGGCGTCTGATTTTCAGGTAATCATCGGCAAAACCGAGTGCGCCGAGCCATATCGTTGCCACAATCATCAAAAGCATATATACGTTTGACAGATTGCCGAACAGAAGGGCGGGAATGAGTATCGATACAATGATGATGATTCCGCCCATGGTCGGGGTGCCCTGTTTCTTTGTCTGACCTTCGAGACCCAGATTGCGGATTATTTCGCCCATCTGCGCCATCTGGAGTCGGTTTATGATATGCCGACCGAGGATGGTGGCACACAGAAGTGCTACCATGAACGATACCGCCGACCGGACGGTCACGTATTCGCTGAGTCGGGCAAAAGTCTCGCCTGCGAGCCCTAATTTGCTGAAAAGATAGTAAAACACTTTCGCTGAGTGAAAAATGAAAAGTGAAAAAAGATAGGTTTATGCAGCGTCGGGCGTATTATTTGACCTTCAGCTTGGCGAAAGCGGCGATTGCTTCTTCGCGATCATCGAAATGATGCTTTACGCCGTTGACTTCCTGATAATCTTCATGACCCTTACCCGCAATCAGGATTACATCACCCGGCTCGGCGAGCGCGGCTGCCGCGTTGATTGCCTCGCGGCGGTCCACAATTACGATGGCTTTCTCGCGGGTCTCATCGGTCAGTCCCGCTTCCATGTCGGCAAGGATGGCGCGGGGATCCTCCGTGCGTGGATTGTCAGAGGTCAGGATGACGCGGTCGCTAAGGCGCGCTGCCTCTGCCGCCATGATTGGACGCTTGCCTTTGTCGCGGTCGCCGCCTGCGCCAACCACTGTGATAATCTGCTTCGGACCTACCTCGCGGATGGTTTCGAGCACGTTGACAACGGCATCGGGTGTGTGCGCATAGTCCACAATCGCAATCAGTCCGCTCTCTGAACGCACGGCTTGGAAGCGACCGGCTACGGGCACAAGCTTGCTTACGTTTTTCAGCACTTCATCGGCGTCCCATCCAAGGAGGCAGCATGCACCGTAAACCGCCGTAAGATTATAGGCGTTGAATTTACCGGTAAACATGGTCTCGACTTCCTTGCCGTTAATGCTCAGCAGGGTTCCGTCAAGGCGGCTCTCAATGATTTTGCAGGTAAAGTCCGCAAGGGTGCGCAGCGAATAGGTATAATGATGTGCGGCGCAGTTCTGAAGCATTACGGCTCCGACCTTGTCATCGGCATTTACAAGCGCAAACGCATCGGCAGGAAGTCCGTCAAAGAAAGATTTCTTTGCCTGAAGGTATGCCTGCACCGTCTTGTGATAGTCCAAGTGGTCGCGCGTAAGGTTTGTGAACACACCGCCGGCAAAGGTCAGACCCGCTATGCGGTGCTGATGGGCGGCGTGTGAGCTCACTTCCATTGCGGCATATGTACAGCCTGCGTCAACCATGCGCGCGAGCAGTTCGTTGATTGAATATGCGTCGGGGGTGGTTTGCGTGGCGTGAACGGCTTCCGTTTCTATGTAGTTGCATACGGTGGAAAGCAGTCCGGCTTTGTGACCCATCAGGCGCGCCATTTCGTAAATGAGCGTTGCGGTGGTTGTCTTGCCGTTGGTGCCGGTTACTCCGACTAACTTCAGCTTGCGTGAGGGGTGTCCGAACCATTCGCTTGACAGGTGTCCGAGGGCAATCGATGTGTTTTCAACTACTACGTATGTAATTGACGGGAGCAGCTTGTCCGGAAGCTGTTCGCAGACAATCGCGCTTACGCCTGAATGTTCAAGCAGCGGAATGAAGGTATGACCGTCAACTGATGTGCCACGGATTGCAACGAAAAGCGCGCCCGGGGTAACCTTGCGTGAGTCGAAGGTCATCGAGGTGATTTCCGGGTTTTTCGGCCCGATTACCTGTCGGGTTTTTATCGATTGGATGAGCTGAAGCAGTTTCATGTTGATTTATTCGTTTTTTGGGGGGGATTATTCGCTTAAAAAGAGTTGAACTTTGGTGCCGGCTGCCACTTTTGCCCCGGGTGCGGGTATCTGCTGGCGCACATAGCCGCTTCCGCTGAATGTGACTTCATAGCGTTCGCTCTCTAACTGACTGATGGCTTCGCGCAGCCCCATGCCTCTCACGTTAGGGACTCCGCCTTCCGGAGACTCTTCTCTTTTCATGCGGCGCGGCGATGAGCCGGTAGCTTGTTTCACTGCATTGGCAAGAAGGTCACCGTCTGACGCATAGATTAAAGGGAGGCTCGGTTCAGTTTCTGAATCAGGCTCGCCACGGAAGTCGCTCGTGTTGCCGAGCATTCCGCGCGAGTACATTCCGATGGCGGTCTCGCGGAACACTACTCCCGATGTGGATGCTGCGCCGAATGCTTCCTGACGCGGATGGAATGTCAGCACAATGCAACTGTATTTCGGGTCTTCGACAGGGAAGAATCCGCAGAACGCCAGACGCTTCTGTGCTTTATTGTACTGATGCGTTTCAGGGTCGATGCTGTAACAGGTTCCTGTCTTACCCGCAAGGGTGACGTAGGGATTTTTGAGTGAGCGCGCCGTGCCTCTGTTGCCGTTAACCACCAAGGAAAGCATCTGTTGCATCATCAAGGCTGTCTTTTCCGAGCATGCGCGCGGTCTAACGTAGTCGGTCGGGATAACCGAGTCCCTGCCTTCGCGGCGAAGCCCCTTGACCAAGCGCGGACGCACGTAGCGACCGCCGTTGGCTATGGCATTGTAGATACTCAGGGTGTGGAGCGGCGGAATTTCGCTTCCGTAACCGTAGAACTGGCGCGAAAGCGTGACTAAGCCGCCCGAGCCTAACGGCACTACGGGAAAGCGCGCGGGCTGCTCTTCGCCTATGCCGGAATGTAGACGTTCGAGGAAGCCGAGGGAGGCTATGCGGTCATGCCATTCCTTAGGCGACTTATAGTGGCGCGACATGATTTTAGCCATGCCTATGTTGCTTGACTCTTCGATTACGCCGCCTACGGTCAGCTGGGAGTTATGGTGGGAGTCGGTGATGGGACTTCCCTGATTGAACGCCCTGAAGCTCGAACCTATGTCGATAACCGAATCTATGTCAGTTACGTAGCCGTCGTCAACCGCTATCATCATACTGAGGGTCTTGACAACTGAACCCGGCTCGAAACCTCTGACGGCTCGGTTCATTGCCTCGACATATTCTCCCGAGCCGGAGCCTAAGGGATATTCCTCAAGGTTTGAAATAGCTTTGATTTCACCGGTGGCAACTTCCATCAATACTGCCGTGCCCCATTCGGCGCGTGTCTCTTGGAGGCGTTTCAGCAGGGCGTTTTCGAGAATGTCCTGCATCTGTATGTCGATAGTGCTGACCACGTCCCAGCCTCTGACGGCGGCGGTGTCTGCCCAGTTGCCGATGCCACGGTTGAAACTAACCTTCTTTGCTACGCCCGGACGTCCGTAAAGCAGCGAGTCAAGGGCGTATTCCAGTCCTGACATACCGTGAACCTCGCCGGTATTGCGGTTTTCGCTTACCACCCCGATTGATAGTTTCGCCATGCTTCCATAGGGATTGCGGCGACGTTTTACCGGTTCGGCTATCAGTCCGTGGTGACCTACGCGCCGACCTTTGAAAAACGGGAATGTCTTTACTAACTGATAGTCCGCATAGCTGACGTTTTTAAGCAGACGCCATCCGCGCGGACGCTTTTTGTAGCGTTTGTTGTCCAAGGGCTGGCGCAGTTTGTCCTGCCATGCCACAAGTCCACCCTCCATCGGGAAGTGTACATGGAGCGAGTCGGCAAGCGAGTCGATTGCCGATACATATGATTGCCATTTGAAGCCTTCCGAACCAAAGTCCATACGCAGGTCGTAGAACTGCATCGTAGTGGCAAGCACCGAGCCGTCTGATGCGAGAATGTCGCCGCGCTCGGGCTGGATTATGGTCGATGAGCGGCTCAGCTCCTTGTGGGCGAGTGCGTTCCAGTGTGGTGCGTCGATTACCGCATTTTTGAATGCGTTATACAATATCCAGCCGGACAGCAGGAGAATTCCTGTTGTTACCAGCAGATAGCGCGAAAGTACCGCGCCGCGTTTACTCTGTTTTTTCGGTTTAGTGCTTCTCGGCTTCATCGGAGGAAAGGTGATATGGAGGGCGAATTTGAACTGACAAGGGGATGCCGAGGGAATCGAGGCGCGCGCGCATCGCACTTTCGCGAATACGGCTCATGTAGATGCCTCTGACGCGGAAACTCTCTGTCTCGACTACTTCTAAGCGTGACGTAAGGGTTTTTATTTGCTCCATGGAACGCTGACAGCTATACCGGTTCGTGATATAAATCAGCACCATAGCGATTATCACGAATATCTGAAGCCAATACCTCATGAAGAAATGTCCGGTCAGGAGTCTGCCCTGAACCAGACGGCGGAATATCGTGTCTTTAAGTTGTGATTTTTCCTGTTCCATTGCCGGTAATCACAATTTTACTGCCACACGCAGTTTCGCGCTGCGTGAGCGCGGGTTACGCTCCACTTCCGCATCGTCCGCCACGATAGGTTTGGAGTTTATAAGTTTGAAGGGGGTGAGGTTTCTTCCGAAGAAATCCTTCTGCTCTTTGCCGTCAAGGCTTCCGGTTTTCATGAAGTTCTTGACAAGACGGTCCTCTAATGAGTGATAGGTTATGATGACCAAGCGTCCGCCCGGAGTCAATGACTCGAGCGACTGTTTGAGAAACTGCCTGAGCGCGCCTATTTCATCGTTGACCACTATACGCAGGGCTTGGAAAATCTGCGCAAGTTCCTTTTTTTCGCTCTTGGGCGAGACGAAAGGCTTAGCTATTTCGAGCAGACGCTCAACGGTGTCGACCGGCGACTTTGCCCGTTCGCGCACAATGGCGGAGGCAAGCCGGCGAGCCTGACGCAGTTCGCCGTACAGATGGAAAATCTGCGCGAGGTTCTCCTCGGTCTCTTCCGCAAGGAGTTCAGCCGCGCTACGACCGCCACAGCGGTTCATGCGCATGTCCAATGGCCCGTCAAAACGGAATGAAAATCCCCTTTCGGGGTCGTCAAAGTGATGGAATGAGACGCCGAGGTCGGCTAATATGCCGTTAACCTTGCCTTTGACCCCATAGTAGCGCAGATATTGGGCTATGTAACGGAAATTTCCATGAATTGGAGTGAGGCGCGGGTCGGTCCATGTGTTGGCAAGAGCCTCCTCGTCGCGGTCAAACACATACAGGTGACCTTCTGGACCGAGAGCCTCGAAAATTGCGCGCGAATGACCGCCACCGCCAAATGTGGCGTCGGCATAAATGCCCGACGGAATAATCGCCAAGCCTTCAAGGGTCTGGGGTAAGAGAGCCGGAATATGGTAAACCTGAGTGCTATTCATGCCCTCAAATTTACAAATTTTCCGTCAATAATTTACAAATTTAAACAGAATTATTTTTCAACAATCTGTAAATGGTTAGATTTGTGTGTTTTCTGTTCTTTGCATTTGCAAATTTATGAGTTCTCGGAACTCTCCGGGGGGTGCCGGCGAATTCCGAGAACATAATGAGAGGGTAGGCTTATTTTCTTGCCTTAACTTTCTCGAGCTGAGGCTCAAGCGCGGCGATGCCCAAGTCGATTGCCTCTTCAAAGGTATCGGCTGTCTTGTTGACAACCACATCGGCTGCCTGAGGATACTTGATGCTGATGATTGCCTCTTTGTTTTTGGCAGATTCCGGTTTTACTACCTTCAGGGTTACTTCTGCAAGCAGGATTTCTGGGTTCTTGCGGGCAAGTTTTTCAATTTTCTTTTCAATGAAAGAGTTGAGGGCTTCAGTTGCGTCAAAGTGGATTGCTTGAATTTTGATTTCCATGGTTTTCTCCTTTTCTTTGTGCCCGGGGGTGGGCGAGTTGATAATTATTTTTTAAGTCTCGAAGGGAGACATGAGTGTAGACTTGTGTTGTCGATAGAGATGCGTGACCTAAAAGCCGTCGAACCGCGTCAATGTCCGCGCCTCCGTTGAGCATATCCGTCGCAAACGTGTGGCGAAGCACGTGTGGCGACTTCTTGCCGGCACTGGTTCCTTCCAAGGCGTCGTGAACCAGATTGTAGACCGCCTTCCGGTATAGCGCGAGTCCGTTCGGACGGGTGAAGAACTCGCCTTCAGGTCCGGGTCCGGATGGGCGCAGGTTGCGGTAGCGTGTAATCATTTTACTCAGCTCGCTGTCTAATGGCAGCACTCTGTCTTTATTACGCTTACCGGTCACTTTTAGTTCGCTCGAGTGTAAATTAATATCTGCGTCTCGAAGATTAATTAGCTCGGAGCAGCGTAGCCCGCAGGTATAGAACATGGTGATTATCAGTTGGTCACGCACCTGCTCAAAGTCGTTAGTATCAATTGGCGAGTCTATTATGGAATTTAGCTCGGAAGTGCGGACAAATTTCGGCAGAACGCGCTCCGGACGCGCTGTCTGCAGTTCTGCCGCCGGGTTTGATTTCATTCCGTGGCGGCGGCATAGGTAACGGAAAAATGACCTCAGTGCGGAGACCTTGCGCCGGATGGTGCGCGCCGAGCGTCCGGTGCGGCTCAGGAAAGCTACCCACGCGCGTATGTCGCTCTGCGTTACGCTCTGCGGGTCCAGTTCCTCGGGGTGACCGTCGGTTGCCCAGTCTGCCCATTCCTGCAAGTCGACGGTATATGCCGAAACGGTGCAAGTCGATAATGTCAACTCACACCGGATATATTCCAGAAAAGATTCTATCCAATTTTTCGTCATATCTGCGTCGGGTCTATGCCGGTTTTAGGCTGATAGTCCTGACCACGAAATTAGGAAAATCTTTTCAATCCGCCAAATAAATCAGGCGAAATTTTTCAGCAAAAGTTCAACCAACAGGTTTTACAAATATTTTTGCCGTTGAACCGTCTGAATACTTAACCAAATATATCCCTTGAGGCAGAAGGTCTAACCTCTTATCTACGGGTCTTCCTGAAATAGAATATACTGCTACCACCTCTTTCCCGTCTACCAAAGCATTCTCCAGTCCTGCACCCTCAACGCCAACAATATTTCTGAACAAGCCCCAGACTTCATGAGCAGAGTAGGAGGCTACAGCCTCAATTGGCACCTTAAGGGTAACATTGTCATAGTTAGCGGCACTGAAGGTTGTAAAACTTATATTCGGAGGAGTCACTGGATATGCGAATATCTGGCGTAGTGAATTGCAGTTTGAGAATGCGATGTCACCGATTGTCGCCACTGAATTACCTAATGTAAGCGAAAGTATCGAAGTACAATTCTGGAAGCATCCTTGACCGATTGTCTGAACGGAGTTAGGTAAGGTAACATTTGACAATCTTGCTCCGAAGAACGCACCTGTTGCAATTTCCTGAAGGGATGTTGCTGATGAAAAATCCACCTTACTCAGATTCGTACATCCATAGAATGCCGATAACTCGATTTTCCTGACGGATGCGGGAATCACTACTTCCGTAAGATTTATACAACCGGCGAAGAGCGATTCACTTAGGGTGGTGAGTGAGTTCGAAAGGGTAACTGACTTTAACTGCTGACAGTTACGGAATGCCTCGCGATATATTTCAGTTGTCGTGTCTGGAATGCGCACGCTTGAAATTGCGGTGCCCTCAAATGCATTCTGCATAATGGTTTTTACGCCCGAAGCGATTGAAACAGAAGTCATCACAATGCATCCTGAAAAGCATTCCGGAGGGATTTTGCTTACCCCCGTTCCAATAGATGCGGACTTTAACCGCCTGCAATCAGAAAACGCCCTATAGCCCAACGAAGTAACTGAATTAGGAATTCTGACGGAAAGCAAATCGCAGCAAAACTCGAATGCCGAAGTGCCGATGTAAGTAACGGACTCTCCTATGACATTCGTGTCATACAAAGCCAAACAATTCTTAAAAGCATTGTTACCGATGTACGTAATGGAATTAGTACCGTTGGTACTTATTACTCTAACTCTCCCCAGTTCTTTAGCGGACAGGAAGCAGCCATCCCCTATTCTCGCTATAGTATAAGGGAGGTAGACACTCCGCAGATAGGTATTCTCTTTAAACGCCTCGTTACCGAGAGACACCACTTGATAAGTTTTATCCTCATAAGTGATTTCGCCAGGGATTGTAACGTCGGACGGAATGTTATAGTACTTGGAAGCATATGCACTGTACTTTGCAAGTTCCACTTCTCCTTCTCCGGTAATATTGTAGCAAAATGTCTGGCTCCATAATGAATACTCCTCTCGTACTTCTATATCGTAGCCGAACATTCGCATTACCGAGAGCACTGTCATTACCCAGAATAATGCGACTCTTTTCATTTGTTAATAACTGATGAGGGTTAGTATTTAAAAATTATCCAACTTTGCGCGCGGACTTAATCCTCAACTGAGCGCAACTGCTGAACGTAAACCGCCTTCATCATCTTTTTGCGGTTTGCGACAGAGGGCTTTTCAAAAGCCTGACGGGCGCGAAGTTCACGCACGATGCCGGTTTTTTCAAATTTGCGCTTAAATTTCTTGAGGGCCTTTTCGATGTTTTCGCCTTCTTTTACTTGTACAATAATCATCTGTT
>CAZPHN010000014.1:0-56898 GCA_964586765.1 uncultured Bacteroides sp. | reverse complement strand
TAATCGACGTGCACAAGGAACACATCGCAGTTGCTGAAGCAATCCGCCTCGGTATCCCCGTGTTCGCTATGGTCGACACCAACTCTAACCCCAACGGCGTAGACTTCGTAATCCCCGCCAACGATGACGCATCAAAGAGCATCGAGCTCGTTCTTGACACCGTTATCGCCGCCATGAACGAAGGCATCGAAGAGCGCAAGATTGAGAAGGCTGACTCTGCTGCCGCTGAAGCTGAAGCCGCTGAAGGCGAAGCTCCCGCAGCTCCCCGCCGCGAACGTCGCCGTGTGGCTCGTCCCGCAGCCGCAGCTCCTGCCGAAACCGAAGCAGCCGCTGAATAAATTAATCATTAACTCCCTTAATACTTAAGATATATGGCAGTTACAATGGCAGAAATCACCAAGCTGCGCCACCTTACCAGTGCCGGCCTGATGGACTGCAAAAAGGCCCTTGCCGAAACCAACGGCGATATCGAAGCAGCAGTAGAAATCCTTCGCAAAAAAGGTCAGGCTGTTGCCGCTAAGCGCGAAGACCGTAACGCTGCTGAAGGTTGCGTACTCGCCAAGAACGAAGGCTCATTTGCCGCTATCGTTGCCCTCAACTGCGAAACCGACTTCGTTGCCAAGAATGCAGGTTTCGTAGCCCTCACCCAGAAACTCGTTGACCTTGCTGTTGCCAACAAGTGCAAGAGCCTCGACGAACTCAAGGCTGTGACCGTTGACGGCTTGACCGTTGCCGACCTCGTAATTGAAGAAGGCGGTAAAACCGGCGAAAAGACCGAAATCGGCTCATACGAATGGATTGAGGCTCCCTCAACCACCTCTTACAACCACCTCGGCAACAAGCTCGCTACCATCTGCGGCTTCAACGTTGAAGGTGTAGACTATCAGGTAGGTCGCGACGTAGCCATGCAGGTTGCTTCAATGAACCCCGTAGCCGTTAACCGCGAATCAGTTTCAGAAGCCATCATCGAGTCTGAAAAGAATGTGGCTATCGAAAAGACCAAACAGGAACAGGTTCAGAAGGCTGTTGCCGCCGCTCTCAGCAAGGCTGGCATCAACCCCGCTCACGTTGACTCTGAGGCTCACATCGAATCAAACATGAGCAAGGGCTGGATTACTCCCGAACAGGCTGAACAGGCACGCAAGATTATTGCCGAAGTTTCCGAACAGAAGGCTGCAAACCTGCCCGCCCAGATGATCGAAAACATCGTAAAGGGACGTATCAACAAGTTCTACAAGGAAAACGTGCTCGTAGAGCAGGAATTCGTAAAGGACGGCAACCTGACCATCGGTCAGTATCTCGAACAGGCTCAAAAAGGTCTGACCGTCGTTTCCTTCAAGCGCGTAAACCTCAATCAGGACTAATTAGAGAATTTCTCAACGCCAACATAAAGGAACTGTCTAACAAGTTTAGACAGTTCCTTTTTTATGGGGGTGGACATCGTTGCTTGGGGGCGGCATGCGTCCTCGCATGTCGGAAATATCACTTAAAACATTTGTCTCCCAAATGATTACAGGCGCGCGAGGACGCGCGCCTCTCCCAAGCAAAGAGAAGCCGTCTAAACTTTTAGACAGTCTCTTTTCATCAAAAAAACAAAAATTATCAGAAGCCGGATTTGACTTCTGATAATTTCAATTTAGCGAGGTTAGAAATTTACGTCTTTAACTTGAAAGCTGGTTGAAGTAGCGACGACTTCGAGACCTCCGGCATCCATTGGGATTATATCGCCATCGGCAAGCCATTGCACAGGATATTCGGGGCTCACTGATGAGCGGGGAATGAACTTTTCGGCAAAAATAAACGAACGATTTCGCGTTTCAGCCTGCGAAAAGACTTCCGGATCAAACTTTGTGGCGAGAAACGTCACAGGAACTACGGTATACTCAGTCAGCAATTTGCCAAGAGCTACTTCATCACCTTCCGAGAAGTTAAAAACAACCACTTCTTCGGGAAAAACCACGGCTTTACCGCCGCCGGGGAGCGTAAATTCTTTGTTAATCATTTTCATCAAATTGGTCAGGAATATGAATTACAAGCCCGTCATATGCCAGCTTGACTCCGTCGGGAAGTCGCAGACTTGCTTCGACTGCCGGACCGATGCCGTGACTGAGGTGGGTCAGGTAAGCAACTCGGGGTTTTACTTCAGCTATAACGTCGAGAGCCTGCTGGAGGTTCATATGTGAATGATGATCCTTCAGTCGCAGCGCATTGATAACAAGGGTATCCACACCGCGTATAAGCTCAAGGGTAGAATCAGGTATCGTCTTGGCGTCAGTTATATACGCAAGATTTTCCATCTTGAAACCGATAATGGGGAGACGATGGTGCATCACCGGCAGAGGAACCACCTCAAGGTCAGCTACCTGAAAAGGCTTGGTCGTAACCTCGGTGATATTGAAAGCGGGCACCCCGGGATAAGGAGCCTCGGCAAAACAGTAAGGCACACGGTCGCGGAGGTCGCCGGCAACGTCAGGACGGCAATAAATAGGGAAACCGTCGCCCATAGCGCAATAAGGCCGGAGGTCATCAACACCGCCTACGTGGTCATAATGACTGTGGGTAACGAGGAGGGCTTCAAGCATGGGCGAACCCTGAGTCAGCATCTGCTGGCGGAAGTCAGGACCGCAGTCAATAAGGATATTCTTACCCTTGTAAGTGACCATTGCCGAGCAGCGCAGACGCTTGTCATGTTCATCGCGACTCTGACATGTAGGGCAGTTACACATTATTTGAGGTACTCCGGTGCTTGTTCCGGTTCCGAGAAAAGTAAGTTTCATAATAGTTGTAGAGATGAATAAAAAGTTGAAAACGGATGATTATACCATCATAACGCGCCACCACCCCAAATTGTTCACTTTTCACTCCCCACAACCTTTTCAACTCACCTATATGTAATAATATTAGAGTGTGTCAAAATATATAGGTGTGCCGGAGGCACGATATTGTTGTTAACCCTCGGCTTCAGCCGGGGGAAAGGAAAGAGAGAATATATGAAAGTCCCGGAGGGACGTCTAATGAGTTGTTTACTAATTATTAGACGTCCCTCCGGGACTAAAATACTTTTTGACACACCGTCAGAGAATAAATTATTAGCAACTTAAAATCAGTGCTTTTTGACGTTCTTCGCCTTCGTGTAAACGTCGGAGTCAGTTGAACCGTCAGGAATCATTGTGTTTCCACTGATGGTAAAAATATCTCCCAATTTAAGGATAAGCACCTTTCCATCGCTATAACTATATGTGTAAGTCTTGCAATAATCTTTCTCCCAGATATACCAATCCTTCCCATCTATTGTTACAAACGGCTGACTGAATTCTTCCATTTCAGGATCAGGAACGGATTCAAAGGAACCTACCCTTACAGTGTTTCCGTTAACAAACTCATAAAAATGCAAAAACTCAACATATTGCCCGGCTAACGGTATAGATGGACCACCTGCCATTACATATCCTTTAATCGGCGAAACCCAATATCCTTTCAGGTTATTGTCATCGTCTTTGTTATTACTGCTACATGAAGTAATTGACAAAAGTGAAATCAGTGCAGCCACTACGAAAATACATTTTTTAAATTTTTTCTTCATTTTACTAAAAATTTGATTAAACATTAATTCTTGGCAAATGTAAGAATTAATTTTTACCCCCCCCCATTTTAACACACATTAATATAACAGTTAAATTTCGTTAACATGTGAAGATTTTTTCACACAATAGGGTTGCAGATTCAAAAAATGTTGCTAACTTTGCAGCGTGTGTTTTTCATAGTATTAGATTAAGATAAAGGTTAAAGGAGTTAGGACGTCGCGATGACGTCCTAACTTTTTTTGTTGTGGTGAAAATAATTTACTATATTTGCACAAGTTAGACCAACCTTATTTCACAATGAAACACAGAATACTTTTTTCTGCAATAGTACTTGCGCTCGCCACCCCTTCATTCGCATTGGTTGAAAACATAATGCCGAAACCCAAACAGGTCAAGGTGAACGCAGGCGAAGGATTTGCTACGGTACGTCCGGTTTCAATCACTGACCCTACAGCGTCAACCGAGCTTCAACGCTTTGCCAAAGATGCGTCGCTGACCGTCGCCCCCGATGCCATGGCGAAAATCACAGTCACCATCGCCCCGGTCGAAGGCGCATACGACTATCAGCTTGCCGGCTATCCATCCGAAGCATACTCCCTCACCGTCACCCCCGATGAAATATCGATTACCGCGCCGACAGCACTCGGAGTTACCCGCGCCGCACAGACCCTGCGCCTGATGGCTGAAGGCTCCGCCGGCTCCATTGAGAGCGCGACCATCACCGACTGGCCCGCATTCAAGCTGCGCGGATTCATGCATGACGTAGGCAGGTCTTTCCTCCCAATCGAGGAACTGAAGCAGGAAATCGACCTTTTGAGCCGGTTTAAGGTCAATACCTTCCACTGGCATCTGACCGACTATACCGGCTGGCGTCTCGAAATCAAAGCCTATCCGCAGCTTACCGGCGAAAAAGGAATCACACGCTTTCCGGGACAATATTACACTCAGGAGCAGGCTCGCGAGCTTCAGGATTTCGCCGCCGAACGCGGAATGACCATCATTCCGGAAATCGATATGCCCGGTCACTCCCACCCGTTTGAAAGCGCGATGGGTCACTCAATGCAGACCGCTGAAGGCATCTCCGAGCTTAAGGTCATTTTGAAAGAAGTGGCTGATTTATTTGAAAAAGCTCCATATATCCACATTGGCGGCGATGAAATCGGCTTTCAGGACAGTTATCTGATAGAAATGATAGATTATGTCCACTCTTTGGGCAAAAAAGCCGTAATATGGAACCGATACAACAGTCCGGCTAAAAAAGTGGACCCGAATGTCATTCCATGTGACATGACCACCAACTGGGCAACATCAGGAACCCTAAGCGAAGGCGTACCCAACATAGACATGCGCTATAATTATACAAACCATTTCGATGTGTTCGCCGACGTTGTAGGCATTTTCAAATCTACTATTTTCGGACTTGAGCAAGGCAATCCCGACGTTGCAGGCACAATTTCAGCGGCATGGAACGACACGATGACACCCACGCCCGACGACATAGTCCGCCAGAACAACATCTACGCCAATGTTCTTGCCTCGTGTGAGCGTGCATGGACCGGCGGAGGCGCGCAATATATCGAGCAGGGCGGTGTGACCCTTCCCAATTCAGGCGAGGAATTTGAAGAATTCGCCGACTGGGAACGCCGTTTTCTCCACCATAAGACCACAACCATGGCTGCAGCTGCCCGGCTTATTCCCTACGTAAAACAGACCAACGTACGCTGGCGCATCACCGACCAGATTCCTAACGGCGGCAATCCCGATGCCATCCTCGAGCCGGAGCAGCATCTCAACGCCGAGACCATGCCGTCAACCATCCCGACTCAGAGCGCGACCGGAGCGGGAATATATCTCCGCCACATATGGCACCCCACAGTAAAAGGGTTCTTCTCCAATCCTCAGGACGGCATGACCGCCTATGCGTGGACCTACGTCTATTCGCCCGAAGAACAGGAAGCCGGCGCGCTGATTGAATTTTATACTTACAGCCGTTCCGGAAACGAAAAAGCACCCGACGCGGGAAAATGGGACCGCCGCGGCTCGCGTATATGGCTTAACGGCACCGAAATCACAGCTCCGACGTGGACTCAACCCGGAGCAAACATCCGTCAGGACCAGAACGACTCAGGTCTGACCAATGAGAACTTCACCGCACGCCAACCGGTTAAAATCCATCTCAAGGAGGGTTGGAACAAGGTCTTCCTGAAGCTTCCCCACGCCAATAGCGGCGGCACCGCGCGCGATAAATGGCAATTTACCTTTGTCATCACCGACCCTGAAGGCACCGACGCGCTCGACGGTCTGATTTACTCGCCTAACAGAATTCTCCAGCAGGAGGCTGAGGTTCTTGCTTCCGAACTCGATGACATGACCTCATGGCGTAATGCCTCGGTAAGTGACCTGCCCGGCTACTATCCCGAGAGCATTGCTGAAGAATTTGACCGCATTTCAAACGAAATTCGCGAAACCCTCGGGTGCAACATGCTCCCTGAAGAGCGTGACGAACAATTACGGCAACTCCGGACCGCTTTTGCGGCAATGAAAGCGGCGGCAGAGACCGCCGGACTCTCCATGCCGATTGACGGCGCAACTTACGCCATGTCTACCCCCCTGCGTAACGGACGCTATGTAGCCTCCCAAGGCATAGGCAAAGGTCTTACAGGCATCACGGAAATCACCGATGCTGCAAAGTGGACATTCAGCAAACGAGATGACAACACCGACACCTATAATATAATAAATGCCGGCGACGCCGGATATGTGTCGCCCGCAGCGGCTACAAACAGCGCACTCAAAACCATGAAGTCACAGCCCTCGCGCGGCTGGACTCCCAAAGCTTCCGATGAACTCGGCTACATGATTATAACCGCTGCCAACGGAGCGCAATGGAACCAGACCAATTCCAGCCTGAACTATCAGATTTACAACTGGGGCGACGGCACAAACATTTCCGATACCGGCTGTAAATTCCGTTTCGAGCTCATTGCCCTGCCCGACCCCGATGACCCTGAGTCCGCCATCGGCGAAATCGAGACTACCGCAGCCGCAGCCAATGCCTACACCCTGATGGGCACCCCCCTCCGCAGCCTTAAAGACGCACGCCCCGGAATATACATTATCGACGGCAAAAAGCAGATTATTCGCTAAAACACATGAAACGGCTGACTCTTATAGCTTTGGCGATATTTGCCATGGCAGGCTGCACCAAGCAACCGGGCGTACAGTATGGTTCCAAGCTGGAGGCCTTGGCACGGGCAATGGACTCCACGGAATGGGAGCGCAAATGTCCGCAAATAGAACAGATTGACCCCGCCAAATTACAAACCAAAGCTGATTCCGCCCTATATTCACTCCTTGCCTACGCAAATTTAAAGCGGTCAGGACGCATTGTCCCGGCTGACTCGCTCATAGCCACCGCCACAGATTTTTACGGCGACGGACGGGAGCCACGCCGCGCCATGATGGCATGGTATTTCCGGGCATGCTCCAACTGGGATCAGGGGCTTTATGCCGAAGCGGTCTACTATGCCCTGCATATGCGTCCTTACGCCGAAGAACTCGCCGACTCGCTTTATTTGTTGCGATTCTGCGACATTATGGCATCAAGCTATGAACGCACCAACAATCATCTGGAAGCCGCGCAATATTATGGCAAAGCGGCGAAATATCTTGACCAAAATCCTGATCTGGAAAGCTGGAACCGTGGATATTTTGTGCGGAAAGCGTTCTCTTCATGGAGTCAAGCAGGCTATTCGGACAGCGCGCTTGCCTTTTTCCGTGAAAACATTCCCGTGCTGCTCGGACAGGAAACAGATCCATCGAGAGTGTATTATAACTTGGCATTGTTCCGGGCTGCCGTGCGCACCACCCCATTCGTGGATTATGAACAGATTGCCGCTGACTATGACGCAATTGACGCAATTCCTTTAGCAAAACATGTATTGGAGTCAATAGATTACATGCGTCTGGAGCGTGACTATTACCGCGCCAAAGTGAGAAATCCGCAGCTTATCGGCGCACTTATACCCAAACTCGCCGCAGCAGGAGTTGACACATTTGATATTCAGCACCCCCAACGGACGCGCAAAATACCCAATGTGGTTCAGGCTCTGCAAAATTACACCATCGAGCAGCAAGCCGTCGAAGCACAGAAATCGCTAAGGAGACGCACCCTCCTGATTCTCATCTGGAGCTCTGTCAGCTTCATCCTTCTTCTGGGCGGATGTATATGGTTATATCGACGCCGGCTTATACGCAAGGAGGATGAACTCGCCATGCGTATCGATGAAATCCGGTCTCTCAGAGAGGAAATGCGCCTGCGTGCCGATGCAGACCAAGCCCACGATGAGCGGTTAAAGACCCTTACAGACAAACTTTTTGCCCAACGCCTGTCTGAAATCAACCGCCTTTGCGACAATTACTATAACCACCGCGACATGGGCGAGAGGGCAAAATCCATGTTCTATCGCGAGTTTGAGTCGCGTCTGGCTGACTTGGGGTCAAAACAGACCATCGCCGAGATTGAACAGTTGGTCAACGTATGCAAGGGCGGACTTATGGCGCAGGTCCGCGAGGAGATGCCTCAGCTCAGGGAACAGGACTTGAATTTCCTGACCTATGTCTACGCCGGTTTTGCCGCTCGCACCATCTGTCTGTTCTTGGGAATAACGAAAGACAATTACTATATGCGCCGCCGTCGCATCAAGGCGCGCATAGCTGACTCCGACGCGCCCTCCCGCCAGCGTTTCCTTAACGAAATGGGCAACTAAGATAGCAAGCTGACTGTCAGCTATTTATAAATTCAGAGACACCGCGTGGATAACACATTGATTATCAGCTGTATATAAAAGTGTCTTATATGACACTTTATATATCACCTGATACTCAACCGGTTAACACCAGAAGTGTCCCATACTTTCCGACCGGCTTCACGGGTTGGTTCTTGGTTTGTGATGTAACTTTGCGGTACGAAAAAAATCATCAAAACCAACAAATCAATGAACCGTATCGCAATGCTTTTTCTTGCCGCAGTTCTTGCGCTCGTAGCCGCCGCCCAGAAGCGCAAGGACGCTTCCGCTTGGACCATCTACGGCAACGTTATCAACGACATGACGCGGCGCAACGTGATGGACACCATCAAGGTCTCGCTCATTTCCTCCGAAGGTGTGGTGGTGAAATCCACATCTGCCAAACCCGAACAAGGCGAGAAAAATGACTTCAGGATAAACGTCGGCGAAGATGGGATGGGAAAATACACCCTGCGGTTGGAACACCCTGACTATTCCACGGCAAACTTCCCCGTCGAACTCACCAAGCGGATACGCATGGTCAACGTCGGAGCCCTCCCTATCCATAAACTCACCCTGAGCGAGAAGCGACACCTGCTTGGCGAAGTAACCGTAACCGCCACCAAGATTAAGTTCTACCATAAGGGCGACACCATAGTATATAATGCCGACGCCTTCAACTTGGCTCAGGGCTCGATGCTCGACGGACTGATTGAGCAGCTGCCGGGAGTGGAACTTGACTCAAACGGCGTAATCAAGGTCAACGGCAAGCCCGTGGAGTCACTTCTGCTCAACGGCAAGGAGTTTTTCAAGGGCAAAAACAGCGTTTTGCTTGAAAATATGCCCGCATATATGGTAAAAGACGTGAAAGTTTATGAAGGTCAGACCGAGGAAGACAAACTTTTAGGCATACGTGGGAACGAAATCCTGACGATGAACGTCTCGCTCAAAAAGGAGTTCTCGAAAGGAGTGATTGCCAATGCGGAATTAGGCATCGGCACCCATCTGCGATATGCGGCGCGCGCTTTCGGACTACTCTACTCTGATCATTTTCGCCTGTCGGCATACGGGACTATAAATAATACCAACGACGGTCGCAAACCCGGACGCGACGGAAACTGGCGCGGCAGTTCCGGCAATTCCGGACGCGAAATCATCCGTCAGGCAGGTTTCGACTATCAGGTCTACGGCAAGGAGAACAAATATGAACTCGTCGGCACACTTAACGCGGGAGTCAACGACAATAACCGCACAACTACTACCTATATTCAGAACTTCCTGCCCGAAGGCGACACTTACACCGCCCGATTTAACAACAATTTCAATCGTTACCTGAACATCTCTACCTATCATGCAATCAAACTGAGACCCAATCCGTCAAAGTATGACAACATATCATTCAGCGTAAACGGCAGCTACAATAATAATCGTACATCCGGCTCAATCATCGAGGCTACATTCAACCAGAACCCCGAGGCTGAATCGCTGCGCGACGACCTGATAACCGGCGGACAACTTGCCAACTCGGCGGTAAACCGCATGCTTCAGAAGTCACGCCAACGCGCCCATAGCCTAAACGGCTATCTGTACTCCCACGGAACCTTCACAATCGCCGGCAGGGATGATTTCTTCGGCTATGACGCGCAAGTGGGTGGAAATTCCTCCGTCAAGAATGCGCCCGACACATATCAGCTATTCTATGGAACGCAACCCCAGAGCTTGCGTGACCGCCTCAACCTCAATGATACCAAAGGCGTCTCCGCCACCGGCTCCATTTACTATTGCTTCCGCCCCAACGGTCAGATGCAGATTAATGCCGAATACAACACAATCTATAATAACAATAACGGCGTAAACGACTGGTACAATTCAAACCGCACGGCGCAGACCCAGTCCGAAGCGGAGGAAATAGCCCGCCAGCTCGACATTGAAAACAGTTACCACTCGCGCAATTACCACCTTGACCACAAACCGCAGTTAAAGTTCTTCTATCAGTATGACCGCGAAGCGGATGGCAATAACGACGGTTATGTCCGGCTCGATGCGGCTCTCGGGTCGAATTTCCGCCATTCCGTTCTGGATTATCGCGGAATTACCGACTTCCGGTTGTCAAAGGACTTCATTCTGCCGGATTTCAATACCACACTGGCGTTCACAACCCACCGGCGCGCCCATTATCTCGACGTAAAATACTATTTCAATGTCACCGACCCTACGATAATGAACTTAGCCGATGTGGTGTTTACCAATGACCCGCTAAACATTCGCCAAGGCAATCCCAATCTCAAAAACTCATCGCGCCACTTCTTCCAGAGCAATTATCGCGCCGACGGACTCTACCGCAAAGGCATCTGGATTTCGGCTCAGGTGGAATATGCCATCACAAACATGGCGCATGCCATGAGCACGATATATGACCGAGCCACGGGTGTACGAATCACCAAACCCATCAACATTGACGGAAACTGGAATACACACGCACGCTCCGACATGACTTTCCCGCTGACGCGCGACCGGAACCTCAACCTCGGAACAACCATATATTACGGCTACTCCGAAAGCGCGGACATGAGTTCAGAGAACGGCATGGAAAGCACTGTCAAGACGCTTATTTACAATCACAACACATGGGATATACTCTCGCTTGAATATAAATTCCGCCGCCACCGCGTCAAAGCCAAGGGCGAAATGAACTATAATCACATTGAAGGCTCGCAGGCAGGCTTCGGACACCTGAACATATGGAGCTACAGCTACGGTCTGACCGGCATGTTCACCCTGCCGCTCGACTTCCAGATTTCAACTGACTTCTTTGTTCACTCCAAGCGCGGATATTCTGACCCGAACGCCAACTATAACTCCATGGTGTGGAACGCCGGCGTAAGCAAACCGCTGCTCAAGGGCGCGCTGATAGTAAAACTCGACGCATTCGACATACTCCGGCAAATTCGCAACACTCACGTCACCATAAATGCCCAAGGACGCACCGAAACCACCTTCAATACCCTACCCGCATATCTGATGGTCCGCGTAGTATATAATTTCTCAAAACAGCCCCGCAAATAAAAAAACATAACTTTTTTCATCGGAATTTTCATTATTTCCGGATTATTTCGTAACTTTGCGGAGTTTTTCTAACCATTCAGTAAACGTCAACAATGGGAAAGTTCTCAGACTACAAACTGATGCTCAAGAGTTTACCCCTCGGTAAGCACGATTTTGAGTACCATTTGGACAAGCAGTTCTTCATCAACATGGAGAACTCGGACGTGCGTGACGCCGATGTAAATGTTGCCCTTACGGTCAACCATAGCAACGACGCCTACCAGTTGTCATTTCACCTGACAGGAACGCTGACGGTACTTTGTGACCGCTGCCTTGACGAGCTCCCCCTTGATATTGACACCACTTACGACCTTACGGTCAAGTATGGCGACGATTACGATAATGAGAGCGATACCCTGCTCGTAATTCCCGAAAGCGACAACTACCTGAACGTCGCCTACATGATTTACGACACTGCCGTTCTTGCCATCCCCCCTCGCCACGTTCACCCGCAAGGTAAATGCAACCGCGCAATGAGTGCCCTGAACAAGAAATATCTTGTCAAGGACTCCGAAGAAGATGCCGATGATATCGATTCGGACC
Organism: uncultured Bacteroides sp.; assembly: GCA_964586765.1. Taxonomy (GTDB): domain Bacteria; phylum Bacteroidota; class Bacteroidia; order Bacteroidales; family Muribaculaceae; genus UBA3263. Next base: position 44,879 of record CAZPHN010000014.1, on the reverse strand, counting down.
TGCTCATTGACGACTCTGCAGCCGAAGATTAGCTCAAAAACAACATATACCCGACAAAAAACTAAAAAAATAACAGATTAACTATAAAAAACAATGGCACATCCTAAACGCAGACAATCAAAGACCCGTACCGCCAAACGTCGTACCCATGACGTAGCTAAAATGCCCACTATCGCTATCTGCCCCAACTGCGGCGCATGGCACATCTACCACTGTGTTTGCGGCGAATGTGGTTTCTATCGCGGCCACGTAGTGATTGAGAAAGCTGAAGCTATCTAAGCCTGACGCTTACTGATATCCAACAAAAGATTAATCCAATTCAATTTTCCAGACTAACCACCCCCCAAGAACAGACAATGCTTCACGCAAGAATTTCCGGAGTGGCCGCCTATGTGCCCGATGACATCCTCGACAACGAAATGCTGTCACAGATGGTCGACACCAACGACGAGTGGATTACCACCCGCGTAGGCATCAAGACCCGCCACATTCTTAAGGACCCGAACCTCGGCTCATCCTATCTTGGAAAGAAAGCGGTCGAAGAGTTGCTCGTACAGACCGGCACAAAACCCGAAGAGGTTGACCTGCTGATTTGCTGTACCTGTAACCCCGACTACCGTTTCCCCTCCACCGGTTCAATCATCTGCCACGACCTTGGCATGAGCAACGCTTACAGCTATGATCTTCAGGCAGCGTGCGCCGGTTTCCTCGTTGGACTTCAGGACGGTGCCGCCTATATTCGTTCCGGACTGCGTAAGAAAGTTGTCGTAGTGGCTTGCGAAAAAATGTCATCGATGGTCGATTATACCGACCGCGCTACCTGTCCCCTCTTTGGCGACGGTGCCGGTGCCATGCTTCTCGAACCCACCGAGGAGGCAGTCGGAGTAATGGACGGTCAGTTCTACGTTGACGGCAACGGTCTCAACAACCTCATAATGAAGGCAGGCGGCTCTGCTAAGCCCGCAAGCCACGAAACCGTTGACGCACATGAGCATTATGTTTATCAGGAAGGTCGCGCTGTTTATAAGCACGCCGTAACCAACATGCTAAACTCATCGATGGAAGTGGCTCAGCGCAACGGTCTGACCATGGAAACCGTAGACTGGTTCATTCCTCATCAGGCTAACGCCCGCATCATCGAGGCTGTAGCTGACCGCGCAGGCATTGACCGTGCCAAAGTGCTGGTAAACATTGACCACACCGGTAATACCTCGGCAGCCTCAATTCCCATCTGCATTGCAGAATATAAGGACCGCATCAAAAAAGGCGATAAGCTCCTGCTGACAGCCTTCGGTGCCGGCTTTACTTGGGGTGCGATGTATATTATCTGGGATATCTGATTTTCAGCCCCGTAGCCGAAATTCCAAAATCTTCGCGCGGATGCTTACCCTCCGGTAGGGCAAACATCCGCGCAACATTTTTCCGGCAACGTCCGGAAAACCTTACGCCCTCTCATGACGTTATATATGTGATAATAAAAAACGTGATTACCTAAAAACCTGATTCAAGTATGTCAGAAGAACAAAACACCCAGAATCCGCACAAAGCCGGATTTGTAAACATAGTGGGGAACCCCAACGTCGGCAAATCAACCCTGATGAACCGCCTTGTAGGCGAACGCATGAGCATCATTACCCCCAAAGCTCAGACCACCCGCCACCGCATTACCGGCATAGTAAATACTCCCGAATATCAGATTGTATTCTCCGATACTCCCGGTGTGCTCAAACCGCGCTACAAAATGCAGGAAGCCATGCTGAATTTCAGCGAAGGCGCGCTGACCGACGCCGATATCCTGCTCTATGTGACCGATGTGGTTGAAGACCCCGAGAAAAATGCCGAATTCCTCGCAAAAGTTGCAAAAGAGAAAATTCCCGTACTGCTCGTAATAAATAAGGTCGACCTGCTGACAGGCGACGGCGGCGATTTGCTCAAGATTGTCAACGACTGGCAGAACCGCCTTCCCAATGCTGAAATATTCCCCATATCGGCTACTGAAGACTTCAATGTCGACAACCTCATGAAGCGCATTGTCGAGCTTCTGCCCCCGTCGCCCCCCTATTTCGGCAAGGACGCGCTGACCGACAAGCCTGCCCGCTTCTTCGTTACGGAAATTATCCGCGAGAAAATCCTCGAGAACTACGACAAGGAAGTGCCTTACTCCACCGAGGTCATAGTAGAAAAATTCGAAGAAAAAGAAAAGAGCATCCACATAATGGCGGTCATCTACGTTGAGCGGGACTCCCAGAAGGGAATCCTCATAGGCCGTCAGGGCTCAATGCTTAAGAAAGTGGGGATGCAGGCGCGCAAGGAAATTGAACAATTCTTTGGCAAGAGCGTCTACCTCGAACTTTTTGTCAAAGTGGAGGCAAACTGGCGTAACCGCGAAAACAAACTGAAAGCCTTCGGCTATATCCAGTAAAAATCAAAAAAATATGGGACAGATAGTAGCAATAGTAGGACGCCCGAATGTGGGTAAGTCCACCCTCTTTAACCGCCTGACGCAAAGCCGACGCGCCATTGTCGACGAAACCGCCGGAACAACCCGTGACCGTCAGTATGGTAAAGTTGACTGGAACGGTCGCGAATTCTCGATAATCGACACAGGCGGCTGGGTAGTCAACTCGGAAGACATTTTTGAGGGAGAAATAAACAAGCAAGTACACTTAGCTATCGAGCAGGCTGATGAAATTCTCTTTGTGGTCGACGCCATGAACGGCGTCACAGACCTCGATGACCATGTAGCGGCAATTCTTCGCCGCGCGAAAAAGCCTGTAATCCTCGTAGCCAACAAGGTTGACTCAAACGACTGGATGTATAACGTTCCCGAATTCTACTCGTTGGGACTTGGCGAACCGTATCCCGTCAGCGCAGTCAGCGGATTTGGCACCGGCGACCTTCTTGATGAAATTGTCAAGAAACTTCCCGCAACCGACGATGAAGAGGCGGCTCGCCTCGAAGCCCTGCCTAAATTTGCCATAGTAGGCAGACCTAACGCAGGAAAATCGAGCCTTATCAACGCCTTTATCGGCGAAGACCGCCATATCGTAACCGACATTGCCGGCACCACCCGCGACAGTATCTACACCCGCTATAACAAGTTTGGCTTTGACTTCTATCTGGTTGATACCGCCGGTATCCGCAAGAAAGCCAAAGTCAACGAAGACATTGAATACTACTCGGTTATCCGCTCTATCCGCGCAATCGAGGCTTCGGATGTCTGCATCCTCATGATTGACGCCACCCGCGGCATCGAAGCGCAGGACGGCAACATTTTCTCCCTTATCCAGAAGAATAAGAAGGGGCTGGTGGTCTGCGTCAACAAGTGGGACCTTGTAGAAGACAAGAGTCAGGAAGCCATCAAACATTTCGAGGAGGCAATCCGCCGCAAGTTCGCGCCCTTTGAGGACTTCCCCATTATTTTTGCGTCTGCCCTGACCAAACAGCGCATCCATAAGGTGCTCGAAACCGCCATGCAGGTTTATGAAAACCGCAACCGTCAGGTGCCCACCGCAAAACTCAACGACGTAATGCTCGAAGTTATCGGCGCATATCCTCCTCCCGCCAACAAGGGCAAATTTATCAAAATCAAGTACGTCACCCAGCTTAAGGAGCAGCGGATACCTACTTTCGTATTCTTCTGTAACCTGCCTCAGTGGGTCAAGGAGCCGTACCGACGCTATCTTGAAAACAAAATCCGTGAAAACTGGGATTTCTGCGGAACTCCTATTTCAATCTTCATGCGCGAAAAGTAAAAAATGAAATTACCTGCCTCAAAGAAGAAACCTTATCGCATCGGCGTCGCACTCAGCGGCGGCGGTGCGCGTGGTTTTGCCCATATCGGAGCGATGCACGCCATTCAGGACCTCGGACTGGCTCCCGACGTAATTGCCGGAGTCAGTGCCGGCTCCGTGGTGGCAGTATGCTATTCCGCAGGTCTGATTGACCGCCACGATGATAAGCTGTTAAAGCTCTTTACCGGCGGTAAATTCACCGACTTCGTAAAGCCTCGCATACCCAAAGACGGCTTCTTCTCGCTCGAAAAGTTCCGCAATCAGCTAAATTCAATGATTCCGTACGGTAATCTTGAAGATTTGCCACTCAAGACATTTGTCTGCGCCACCGACCTAGACGCCGGTACAAAGACAGCCTTCGAGCGCGGACCCATTGCCGAGCGCGTCGTCGCCTCATGCTGCGTCCCTATTGTATTCGAGCCGGTGATTATCGACGGTCACCGCTACGTTGACGGCGGAGTGTTGCGCAATCTGCCCGCCTACGCCATCCGCCACCTCTGCGACTTTCTCATAGGCGTAAACTGCTCCCCGATGGGAGAGACCCCCGACGCAAAAGGCATAATCGAAATCGCCAAGCGGTCATATCGCCTGATGTCAAAAAACAACGTCACTCCCGACCTCGAAATGTGTGACGTAGTGGTCAACCTGACCGAAACCGCCAACCATCAGACCTTCGACCTCCACGACCTCGAACTCCTCGTAGAATCCGGCTACCTCTCCACCCTCAAACAGCTCAAACACCTCTCCCATCCCTAAATTTGATTAAATTACAAAAAGATTTGGGCGGTTAGCGGAAATTTACATATCTTTGCGGAGACTTAATTCAACAAAATGAAAAAGAATATCCGCACCCTATCTCGCATCCTGCTACGAGGCAAAAGGTTATGGCTCGTTATCGCGCTTGTTGTTCTAATCTTGGCTGCTGCCCTTTATTTCCTGCTCAGACCTAAGCAACAGGACATTGTGTTGCCTAACGTGGAAGTCCAGTCGGTCAATACCTCAGACATAAACATCTATGGCGAATACGTAGGAAGAATCCGCGCCCAGCAGTTTGTGGAAATCCATGCGCGCGTCGAAGGCTATCTGGAGCGGATGACTTTCAAGGAAGGTTCACGCATTGAAAAAGGACAGACTCTGTTCGTTATAGACCCGAGAGTCTATGAAGCCCGCGTAAACAAGGCTAAAGCGCAACTCAATAAGGCCAAGGCGCAGGCTCAGAAAGCCGACCGCGACCTAAAGCGCATTCGCCCGCTCTTTGAGCAGAACGCGGCGTCGCAGCTCGACCTCGACAATGCCATAGCCGCCTATGAGAGTGCCAAGGCTGAAGAAGCCGTGGCGCAGGCAGATTTAACGCAGGCGGAACTCACCTTAGGGTATACCCACGTAACCTCCCCCATATCAGGCTACATCTCCGAGCGAGTGGCTGATATCGGCACCTTGGTTGGTCCGACCGGTGGAAAGTCGCTGCTTGCCACTGTGGTAAAAAGCGATACCGTCAGGATCGATTTCTCCATGACCGCGCTGGACTATCTCCGTAGCAAGGACCGCAACGTCAGCTTAGGAAGCGACGAGGAGTCAGACAAGCTTTCCTCATACGTAACCATCACGCTTGCCGATGGGTCCGAATATCCCTATAAGGGTCTTGTTGACTTTGCCGAGCCGCAGGTTGACTCCCAGACCGGAACATTTTCCGTGCGCGCGGAAATGCCCAACCCCAACCGCCAGTTGCTTCCGGGCGAGTTTACCAAAGTGAAGGTTCTGCTCGATATCCGGCGTAATGCTGTCGAAGTTCCGGCGAAAGCGGTAGTTATTGAAAAAGGCGGCGCATACATTTACGTGGTACGCCCCGACAGCGTAGTCGAAAAACGCTTTATCGAGACAGGACCGGAACTCAACAACAAGGTAATAGTTGAGCGCGGTCTGGGCAAAGGCGAAAAAATCGTAACCGAAGGCTACCACAAACTGACCCACTCAATGAAGGTCAACCCCATTGAAACAAAGGAGGAGGAATGAAACGGAATTTCTTTCTTCGCCATCCGGTTTTTTCGATAGTTATATCGATGGTGATACTGATTGTGGGCCTTATAGGTCTGCAGCTGCTTCCCATTGACCAATACCCGGAAATTGTTCCTCCCGTTGTAAAAATCAGCGCGTCATATCCGGGCGCGGATGCCTCGACCGTCACTCAGGCGGTAGCTACCCCCATCGAACAGGAGCTGAACGGTACCCCGGGCATGATTTATATGTCGTCATCAAGCTCGAACTCCGGAGGCTTTACCGCCCTTGTAACTTTCGATATCGATACGGACCCGGAACTTGCCGCCGTCGACATTCAGAACCGCGTGAAGAAAGCCGAGTCACGCCTGCCTGCCGAGGTGGTACAGAACGGCATCTCCGTGGTCAAGGAAACGGCAAACAAGCTTATGACCATCACAATCCAGTCTGATGACCCTAAGTTTGATGAGGTTTACCTGAGTAACTATACCACCCTGAACGTCGTTGACCCGCTCAGGCGTATACCCGGTGTGGGCAGCCTGACCACTGTGGGCGGACGCTATTATGCCATGCAGATTTGGGTGCAGCCCGACAAGCTCGCCGACCTCGGAATTACCGTTCAGGACATACAGAGCGCGCTGAAAGACCAGAACCGCGAATCGGCGGCTGGCGCATTAGGGCAGGCTCCGGCACGCGACGTCGACATTACAATGCCCATTATTGCCCGCGGACGTCTGTCGTCCGTTTCGGAATTTGAAGATATCGTACTCAGAGCCAACGCCGACGGGTCGATTATCCGACTCAGGGACGTTGCGAGAGTATCGCTCGAAGCGTCAAGCTATGCCACGGAGAGTGGCATCAATGGCGGAAATGCCGCCGTGCTTAACCTGAATATGCTCCCTGGAGCCAACGCCATGGAGGTAGCCCAAGCAGTAAAGAAAGAGATGGCTGAGATAGCCAAGAACTTCCCTGAAGGCGTCACTTACGATATCCCGTTCGACATGACTACGTATATCGCCGAGTCGATTCATCATGTCTACCGCACCTTTTTCGAGGCTTTGATTCTGGTGATTATCGTGGTGTTCCTGTCGCTTCAAAACTGGCGCGCCGCCCTGATTCCCGTAATCGCCGTGCCTATTTCACTTGTCGGCACATTCGGAGTGATGCTCATGTTCGGTTTCTCGCTGAATATGCTGACGCTCTTGGGCTTGATTCTGGCTATCGGCATTGTGGTCGATGACGCGATTGTGGTCGTAGAGAATGTTGACCGCATTATGCACTCCGAAAATCTGTCGCCGTTCGAGGCGACGGAGAAAGCCATGTCTAACCTCGGGAGCGCGCTGATTGCCATGTCGTTGGTTCTCTGCGCCGTATTCGTACCCGTCAGCTTCCTTCCGGGCATCACCGGACAACTTTACCGCCAGTTTACCGTGACTATTGCCGTCTCTGTGGTTATTTCAACCATCGTCGCGCTGACGCTGACACCGGTAATGTGTTCAAAACTCCTTCGCCCTGAGCGCAAGAAAAAGAAAGCTAAGATTTTCAGGCTCATAAACCTATGGCTAAACCGTAGCAACCGCTTCTACGGCAGAGCCATCAGACGTACGTTCCACCATCCGCGGCGAATGTATGCCGCCTTCGGCCTCGCCTTGGTTTTCATCTGGATGATGAACAGCCTGCTGCCTCAGAGCTTTATGTCGCAGGAAGATCAGGGCTACTTCACCGTCGAACTGGAACTGCCGGAAGGTGCCACCATTGAGCGCAGCCGCGAGGTAACGGAGCGCGCCATGTCTTTCCTGCTCAATGACCCCGATGTGGCTTATGTACTGAATGTGACCGGTTCGTCGCCGCGTGTCGGCACCAATCAGGCACACTCGCAGCTGACGGTAATCCTCAAACCTTGGGAAGAGCGTAAATCAGGCTCCATCACCGAGGTGCGAAACCGTATTCACAACGAATTGAGCCAATACCCGGAAAGCAAGGTCTATATTTTCACTCCAGCCATTATTCCCGGTCTGGGTTCGTCGGGAGGATTCGAGATGGTGCTCGAGGCTCGCGGCGACGCCACATATACAGACCTGCAGAATGCCGTTGATACCCTTAAATATTATGCGGCGATGGAGCCTGCCTTGGCTGATATTTCATCCTCGCTGCAAAGCGATATCCCACAGCTGTTTTTTGAGGTGGACCGCGACCGCGCGAAGATGCAAGGAATTCCCGTAAGCGACATTTTCTCGACCATGAAAGCATTTACCGGCTCGATTTATGTCAACGACTTCAACATGTATAACCGAATTTATCGCGTTTACATTCAGGCTGAGGCTCCATATCGCTCAAACCGCGACAATCTGAACCTTTTCTTCGTAAGAAGCGCGAAAGGCTCCATGGTTCCGATTTCATCGCTTGGTCGCAGCCACTATACCACCGGTCCCGGCACCATAGGTCGATTTAACATGTTCAACTCAGCCACAGTTACCGGCGAGGCTGCTTCGGGTCACAGTACCGGCGAAGCGATGGATGCTATCCAGAACATCGTAAAGGAGCATCTTCCGGATAACATCGGGGTGGAATGGAGCGGTATTTCCTACCAGCAGAAACACGAAAGCGGCAATACCGGCTTTGTCCTCTCTCTGGCGTTGCTCTTTGTCTTTCTCTTCCTTGCCGCCCAGTATGAAAGCTGGAGTGTGCCCATAGCGGTCATCCTCTCGCTCCCAATTGCCGGAGTTGGCGCATATTTAGGCATCTGGCTCTGCGGACTCGAGAACAACATCTATTTCCAGATTGGACTTGTAATGCTTATCGGTCTTGTGGCTAAAAATGCAATTATGATTGTCGAGTTCGCCAAGGAAGAGGTTGAGAAAGGATTGGATGCGACCCATGCCGCGCTGACTGCCGCCCGCCTGCGCTTCCGCCCGATAGTCATGACCTCGCTGGCGTTCATGCTCGGTCTGCTTCCGCTGCTGTTCGCCTCAGGTCCCGGCTCTGCCGCCCGACGCGACATCGGCACGGGAGTATTCTTCGGAATGCTGACGGCTATCACGCTCGGCATTGTGTTCGTACCCTTCTTTTTCGTAGCCATTGACAAACTGAAAAACAGGAAGAAAAAATGAGTCGCCATACCTTATTAATAATACTCGCTGCCTCCCTCCTGCTTTCGGCATGCTCCGGCGTCAGGAAACTCACCAAGGCGCAGACCGACGTTCCCGCAAGGTTCACCTCCGCTCCGGCAGAGAATGATTCCGCCTGTCTTGCCGACATAGGCTGGTGGGAATTCTATACTGACCCTACCCTGCGTGACTTCATAGGCAGAACGCTTGAAAACAACAAAGACCTGCTCGCGGCAGCCTACAAAATCGAACAGATGAACCGGCTTTACGGCTCGGAACGTGCCAACAGGCTGCCTAATATCGGCGGAACGGTCTATGCCAATGATGAAACTAACGATTATTCCGGCACGGGAATTACCCACGACCGCGAAATAGGCATAAAAATCCCCATTTCATGGGAAATAAACCTTATGGGCGCGCTGACGTGGAACTCACGGCGCGCTAAGGCTGATTTTCAGGCGTCGGTCGAAGATTTCCGCGCCATGCAGATACTGCTTATATCCCGCACCGCCGAGGCTTATTTCCGCCTTCTGGCTCTCGAAAATGAGTTTGCCATTGTCAGCCACACCATGGAGTCACGCAAAGAGTCCCTCCGCATGGCTAAAATTCGCTTTGAAGGCGGTCTGACGTCAGAAACGGTCTATCAGCAGGCAATGGTGGAATACTCCACTGCCGCAGCTCTCGTGCCTAATCTGCGCAAACAGCTCAACTCGGCGCGCAATGAACTGACGCTCCTGATGGGCGATTTTCCTCAGGACTCACTGATGCCTTACATCAAGCGGCTCGAACCGATTAACCTCGACAATATCCCCACGGGCGTACCGTCAGACCTGCTGCAGCGGCGACCCGACATCCGCGCCGCCGAGCGTCGCCTTGCCGCCGCCACGGCAAACTGCGGAGCCACGTATGCCAACCGCTTTCCGTCGCTTCAGCTCGGTTTCACCCCCGGACTTGAAAACAACGAGCTGACCAAGTTCCTGCAGTCGCCCTTTACCTTCGTTGTCGGCACGATTTCAGGTCCGGTTTTCGACTTCGGACGGCGCAAGCGCAAATATCAGGCAGCCGTTGCCGCCTATGAGCAATCACGCCTTCAGTACGAAAAAACCATACTTCAGGCGTTTACCGAGGTTAATTCAGCCATAAACGCCTACGATAACGCGCGCAAATCGCGAAAACTGAAGCTAAACCTGTGTGACGCCGCCGAAAAATATGTCCAGCTGGCACGTCTGCAATACAACGCAGGCACACTGAACTACATCGACGTGCTTGACGCCCAACGCCGCTACTTCGACGCGCGCATCGACGTCAGCAACTCCATCCGCAACGAATACTTCGCCCTCATTGACCTCTACAAATCCCTTGGCGGCGGCTGGTCCCTCCCCTCAGAGTAACCGCCACGCGGTTCAAAGTTCGGGGGAGGAATATTCGGCATTGATGAAAATACGGAAAAGGGGGTCGGTCAGGGTATATCCAAGGTCGTTTTTGGTCACGACGCCGGATTTGGTCAGTTTAAGCAACGCACTCTGAACGGAGCTTGCCGACTGGAGGGAATGTGACTTTACAAACTGCCCGCTCATCGGATTTGTGACAATTCTCTCTTGGGCAATGGCATATAACGTAGATTTTTGACGCGTACTCATGTTTGACAATGCCTCACGATAAACCACATCATTTGCCGCCATCATGGACTTGATGGAACGGCGAACGGTTTCATCGCCGCAAGTATCGCCAACTGAGGTATCGGCAAACGCTCCATTCATTGTGCGCTGCAGATAGAAGGTATTTCCGTCAAAAAGGCGAAAAGCGAAGCGCACAGGGGATTCTTCAAGCGTTTTTCCGTAATCGGCAAAGAGTTTTTGCGCGAAATCGACATAAACATCCTCTTCTATCGGTCCAAGATGCATGATTTCCGCGCTATTATAGAACGGACGCTTCGTGGAAACGAACATTTCCTGAAGAATCGAGCGTTCACTACCGGCAAAAATAAACGAGGCATTGCCGAGACGCTGAATATGACTGCGAAGGAGTGCCTCGATGTTTTTCTCGGGATACTTTGTTATCTGCTGGAATTCATCGATAACAATGATTACAGACTTTTCACACTGCTCTATATACGTGAAAATCTCCTCAAGGGTATATTCCGGCTGCTTTATATCGCCCAACTGAATATTAAATGTAGGAGTTCCGCTGAGGGCATCAAAACCGAAAGAACCCTTCAGAGACTTGAGTGCCGCAAGAAAACCGCGCACCCGTGAGGTTGACTTAGCCGCTAAAGTGTCAAAAACAGTCTTTCCGAGCAAAAAAGTGAATTCAGCCAGAGAGCCTGTTTGAAGAATATCGATAAAAATTGTAATATAATCGCCTGAAATCTCTTCGGAATCATTCAGGGAAACATATGCAAGCGAAGTCTTGCCCATTCGACGCGGAGAAATCAGCACGACATTGCGCCCGTTAATCATAGCGGAAGTCAAAGCCTTCTGTTCGCTCAATCGGTCGCAAAAATACGGACGGTTTATTCTATGTCCTAATATGAAAGGATTGCGGGGTTTATCCATATCAAAAACTTTCTGCAAATTTAGTCAAATTCCCTCAATTATGCAAATCACATAATGCGATTTACATAATTGGTATCAGTTGGTGAAATTTTGGCAAAAAGTCTTGACAAAATGAAATTTTTGTTGTACCTTTGCAGCGTAAATCGATAAAACACACTGAAATTATTTAAGCTATGAAATTACTTTCACGCAAAGACCCACGGATTATTGACCTGCAGATTGCCCACGGCATTGAGGGTTTCGGGGTTTACTGTCTGCTCGCTGACTATTTCTCTAATAAAAAGGCGATGCGCTCACCGTCTGACAGTAAGCGCATTGCATATCTTTTGAATCTTGACGCGGAGCTGGTACGCGCCGTGATGTGTGACTTCGGTCTGTTCGACTTTATTTCGGAAGGTCAACCGGAATGTGCATCCGCGTCCACAGACAGTCAGGAATCAACCGCCACACACGCGCAAGAAGCCCCCACCGACAGTCAATGTAAGCCACACGACGGCGGGCAACCACCGCACGCAAAATCTGCGGCAGAGCATAATCGAGCGTCATCGCCAATGGATAACGCTTGTCGGCGTGAAGCAAAGGAGTGGTTATCCAACCCGGACGGATATCGGTTATCGCGATGTTGTCATGACGGCTACGCGACAGCTGCTCCAGAGCGGTCAGATAAGTCTGCGCACACTTTTTCGAGGCAGAATAGGCACTGAGGTCGCCTATCCCGTTAGTACCTGCAACGGAGGTGACGGCGGCAATCTGTCCGCCCCTGCCGCGCTCGCGAAACCATCCGTAGGCGGCACTGACCATACGGGCAAAGCCCACTGAGTTCGTTTCAAGGATTTCAACTTCGCGTTCAGGCGTGAAGGCAGGATTGTCATACCCTATGCCGGCAACGTGGAAGTATATATCCATTCCGCCGACACGATCAATCAGCTCGCGCAAGCGCGCAGGTCCGTCAGGCGAATTGACATCGATTTCCGCAATCTCGACATTGTCGGGATAAAGCGACTTGAGTTCCTCAAGCGGACCGAGGCGACGGGCGGCGAGTCCGACACACACTCCTCGGGAAGCCAGCGCACGGGCAGCCGCCAATCCGATGCCTGATGAGGCACCCATAATCACCATCCGTTTCATTTGAAAGTATCGGGAAGGTCGTTTTCGTAAAGAACCGTATAGTTGCTCTTGGGCAGCAGGGTAATAGCCTCGGCAAAAGTCTCGACAGGCATCACGTTCACGCCCTTGGGCGAGCCGAGCCCCTCGAGTATGGCGTCGCGGTTATAGCGACCAACGATGATGGCTACGTCGCAACTGCGAGCTATCTTCTCGCCGAAGCGGCGGTTATGGTCAAACTGCTCCTGTCCGAGCTCAATCATGCCGGGAGTGATGATTACACGCTGTCCGGGCATGGCGGCAAGCACATCGAGAGCCATCGATGAACCGGTAGGGTTAGAATTGAAGGCATCGTCAATGATGGTCACTCCGCCGGGCAGACGCTTGATGCTCAGACGGTGTTCAACCTGTTCGATTTTCTCGACGGCATAACGGATACGGTCACGCTCAACGCCTAAATGGAGGGCGGTAATAACGGCGGCAACGAGGTTGCTGACGTTACACTCGCCAACGAGCTGGGTATGCAGCGTCAGGGGCTCTCCCTTGCGGCTCATGATGGTAAAATCCGTTCCGGTGGCGGAATAATTGATATCTTCCACCCAGAATTCGATTTCCGGACGGTTCTTGACGCCATAGCGGATAGCCTCGACATTACCTACGGGACGGTTTGCCACATACTCGAAATCATCGTTGATAATGGCGAGTCCGTCAGCGGGCAGAGCGTCAATCAGCTCAAACTTGGTGTGCTGGACATTCTCTATGGTCTTGAAACTTTCAAGGTGTTGCGGACCTACGGCGGTCACGATGCCCACCGACGGATGGACAAGGTCACATATCTCCTTGATATCGCCGCGCTGCTTCGCGCCCATTTCGCAAATAAACACTTGGTCATACGGCTTAAGATATTCGCGGATGGTGCGGACCACACCCATGGTGGTATTGAACGAGCCGGGAGTCATGCAGACACTGTACTTTTCGGCAAGGATACGCTGCAGATAGTGTTTTGTGGAGGTCTTGCCGTAGCTGCCGGTTATGCCGATAACCTTCAGGTCAGGCATGGCGGCAAGTATGCGGGCGGCATCCTTGACATACTTCTGATTGATATGCTTTTCAAGCGGAGAGAGCAGCCATACTGCCGCAATGGCGAGCCATGATGAAGCGAACCAGCAGCCCATGCAGACGGTCGATATGACATAGAATATTTCAAATATACCCTTGCCGAGGCTGAACCATACGCAGAGCAGAACTACCAGAACATACATCATTCCGGTAATGCGGTCAACGCGATTGGTCCGGACAAGCGGCTTCTTATATGTGCGACGGGCAAGCAAGCCCTTAACCCCCATCACAACGAAGAAGATAACCTGCAGCGCGGCGGCTATGATCTCCGGAATATCCTTGAAGAGCGAGACGAGCAGGAGAATCACGGCAAACAGCTTGCCATAGCTTGTCATCTCGCCCGAGGTTTTCAGATAGCGATTATAGCGGTCAATACGATATGAGTTCTGCTGGAGCATCATCAGCGTGCGGCTGAACTCGGTCCAGAGTGCATCGAGTCCGCAAAGAGCGGCAAAAATGAATAATATATCTATCGAAATATTCATTGCGGAATGTTGTTTTAGTTATTCAGGAATGACCTAAGGACGGCGGCAAACTGACCGGGACGGTCAAGGAAGGAATAATGGCCCGCGCCCTCGAACTCCACGAGTCCTGCACCGGGGATGAGCCGTTCCATTTTCTTTGCGTCAGAGATAGGAGTGGCGGTGTCGGCAGTGCCCCAGATGAGCAGGGTCGGAGCCTTGATTTGCGGCATGAGGTGACAGAGGTCCTCGTTGACCACACGGCTCATGATGGCGCGCATTTTCGGCGTCGAATTGCGATAATCGCTTGACCCTGCCTTCGCCCGGAGCTTGTCAAGGTACTTTTCTGCCCGTTTCTTGCCCAAAACGAGTTTGAGCAGCTGTTTTTTGGTCTTGAAAGTATAAACCTTAAGATAATACTTCAGGCTGCGCTTGGGTTTCACGCCGGCGGCATCGACAAGTATCAGCTTGCCCAACGGATTGCGCGACGCGTAAACGATACCGACACGTCCGCCGAAAGAGTGACCAAGCATGACAGCGTCGGAGCCGACACCCTCGCGGCGCAGCAACTCCTCGATAGCCTCGGTATACTGCTCGACGCCCCATATTCCGTCAGGTTCCGTCGAATCGCCGAAACCGGGGAAGTCCACGTTTATTACCGGGCGTCCAAGTTCGCGGACCACCCTTGCGACAGACTCCAAAGTAGAAGCGCGGCAACCCCAGCCATGCATCAGCACGACCGGGGCACCTTCGCCGGGAGTATAGTCATAGGCTATCTTGCAGCCTTTTATTTCAGCTTCCTTACGCATTAGAGTTCAGTATCCGCCATCTCCATCTCGGCAGCCTCGGTTGAAGGCTTGATGTTCGGTTCTTCAAGTCCGAGGTGGTGTTTGCGGTCAATAACTTTAAGCCACAGACCGATAAGGAGGGCGGCGACGCCGAGCGATGCGAGCATAACCAGCGGCCAAGTATAGTTATAGCTTACCGAGGCAACTTCTTCTGAAATAGTGCCGTTGGCAAGTCCTTCGGTGATTTCCGGGTTGGTCTTGTCGAGAACCTTGCCGATAAGGAGCGGGAAGAGCCAGAGACCGATGTTCTGAATCCAGAAAATAAGCGCGTAGGCAGAACCGATAATCTTAGCGTCGACCAGCTTGGGAACCGAAGGCCAGAGCGACGCGGGAACGAGCGAGAACGATGCACCCAGAACGAGGATGGTCAGGTAAGCTACTGTCACACCGCCAATGGGATTACCCTTGAACAGCGGCAGGACAAACGCGAAGGTCAGGTGGCAGACAATCAGCAGCAGCGCGCCGATAACAAGCATCGAGGCTGCCTTACCCTTATGGTCGACATACTTGCCGAGAATAGGAGTGATACCTACGGCGAGCAGCGGGAACACGGCGAAGATTGCCGACGCGCTCTGACACATATAGCCCATCCAGCAGTAAACCACAAGAGCGATGATGGCTACGGCGAGCATACCGGACTTCATTGCCTTGTTTGACGAGAAATTGCTGATAAAAGCACCGGCGGCGGCAATCAGCATCACCACGTACTGAACCACGGTCTCCGTATCGGATGCCCAAAAGCTATCGGGGTCAACCTCGGTAAACGTAAGGTTACACTGGAGCATGTTTACGGCATACTTCTGGAAGGGGAAGATGGCTGAATAGTAAAGCACGCAGAGCAGAGCCACAAGCCAGAAGCCGGAGCTGGTAAGAATCTGACCGAGGTCCGACAGGCGGAAGGGGTCATCCTTTTCTTCCTCGGCATGGGTCTGCGAGTCGAGCTTGCGGTCCATGAAGAAGTAAACAATAAACATGATGAGCGCAATCATCAGCAGGACAACGCCGAATGCCACTGCATTGCTCACCTTGGGAGTACCGCCCATATAGGCGAACATCGGCGAGAAAATCATACAGGTTGCAACGCCCAAGCGCGCCAGAGCCATTTCCGAACCCATGGCAAGAGCCATTTCGCGACCTTTGAACCACTTTACGATACCGCGGCTGACGGTGATACCCGCCATTTCAACGCCACAGCCGAAAATCATAAAGCCGATGGCTGAAAGCTTTGCCGATGCGGGCATGCCCTTATAGAAAGGACTTACGCCTAATTCATCGAAAACGGGGATATAATTGAGATGGTCGGTAAACCATACCTCAAGGCTTGAGCCTGCAAAGTAAGAAGTAACTGCATACCAGTTGATTGTTGCGCCGATAAGCATTACGACGCCGGAAAGAAGCGCGGTAAAGCGCACACCCATCTTGTCGAGGATGATACCCGCGAAAATCAGGAAGAAGATAAACACGTTGAGGAACGTTTCCGAACCCTGCATAGTGCCGAACGCGGTATTGTCCCAGCCCAGAGTACTCTGAACCAAATCCTTGATGGGCGACATTACATCCATAAAGATGTAACTGCAAAACATTGCGAGTGCCAGAAGCAACAGCGCGGTCCAACGCGCCCATGCCTTGTCGTTGAGGTAAACTTGAGTTTTTTGCATTTTAGAAATAATTGGTTTATTGGTTGCAAAATTACGGAAAATCTTGTAATTTCGCGCAATTAATTCGTCATTTTTATGCCTCAAAGACCGTTTACCTTCGACAGAGTGGTAAGGATGTTCATTACCACCGTCATTTTCTTGCTCATAGTATGCCTGATTTACGTGCTTCGCGGTGTGCTGCTTCCCTTCGGAGTCGCAGTGGTCATCGCATATCTGTGTGAGCCGCTTGTGCAGTTCAACCGCCGTCTGCTCCACCTTAACGGAAGGGTGATAGCCGTCTTTGTAACCCTGTTCGGGCTTATGTTCATGATGGGCGTTCTGGCATACTTCTTCGTGCCTTCGATTGTCAGCGAGATGCGCACCGTGGGTGACTTTATCCGTGCATACTCCTCATCGTCAGGTCGTCTGCTGCCGTTCCTCCCCGAGTCGCTCCACCGCTATATAATTGACCGCATAAACCTTAAAGCTATAGGTGACTGGCTCATAGACGCCGACTGGAATGCCATAGGCTCATGGATATCCACATTGGTCAGCAGCGGTGTCAACTTTGTCATCGAGATATTCAACTGGCTCCTTGTCTTGCTCTACGTTGTGTTCATCATGCTTGATTACGAACGGCTTGGACGCAGCATCCGCGCTCTGGTGCCCGCCCAATACCGCCGGTTGGTTTTCGGCATTGCCCGCGACCTCAAGGACTCCATGAACCATTATTTCCGCGGACAGGCACTCGTTGCGTTCTGCGTCGGCATCCTGTTCAGCATCGGATTTCTCATCATGGGGCTGCCGCTCGCCGTCATTCTCGGTCTCTTCATCGGGCTGCTTAACCTTGTGCCCTACCTCCAGCTGATTTCCATCCCAATCACGGTGCTTCTCTGCATTGTCTACTCCATGCAGACCGGCATGGGCTTCTGGATTTACTTCGGCGAGGCAATGCTGGTCTACATAGTCGTCCAAGCTATTCAGGACCTCTTTCTTACTCCCAAGATTATGGGCAAAGTCATGGGACTCAACCCCGCCATAATCCTGCTCAGCCTCAGCATCTGGGGCTCACTCCTCGGACTCCTCGGCATGATTATCGCCCTCCCGATGACCACCCTCCTCATCTCCTACTACGAACGCTACATCCTCAAAAAATCCACCCACGAACATCACCACAGCAATTAAACTGGATATTGCTTGGGAACGAAATCTTGGGGGCGATACGCGTCCTCGCGTATCGGTAACTTTCTGCGAGGCAAGGTAATATTCCGGCATGCGAGGACGCATGCCGCTCCCAAGATGTGTCGCTACTATGTGTTTGCCTATATAAACGAGAAGAGACCGTTTTGATGACGGTCTCTCCTTTGACATGGTTAAATAGAGAGGGGGTTATTTGCGGACGATGGAGCCGGACTGGATGTAGAGGCCGCGGGTAGGGGCGAGAACGCGACGACCTTGGAGGTCGTAGATGGGTGCAGAGGAGGAATCGGCGGCAACATTGTTGATGCTGTCCTCGCCCGGATTAGGGTTTTCTTCGGGATAGGGCTCGAAGGTGTAAATACCGGCGTTCTGGTCGAGAGGGTTGTTCCAGAGGTGAATTGAGAAGTTCTGACCACCGGCTGAGGTGTTCATGTACCAGCCTTCGGCAGCGTCCTTTGAGGTAATGGCGGAGTAGAAGCCGTTTTCATCGGTGCCCTGAGTTGAGTTGCCGTTATGGGTATCAACAAGGTAGAAACCAAAGTGGCGCACGGTATCATCATAGTCCCAACGGGCGGTGTTGCTGCTGTTAGACTCAGAAGGAACGCAGTTTACAGAACCGCCGGGCATTGCCTTGCAGACCATTGCGTAGTAGCCGCTGCCGGCAGGGTCGGGAATGAAGGTAAAGAACTGGTGGTCATAGTTGGTGGCACCGGGTTCAGCGGGAGCATTGCTCCAAAGGCGGTTATACTGAGCGTTTCCGCCCTTGTCGTGGTTGTTGCCGAGAAGTTCGATGCATGAGCCGTAACGTTCCTGACTTTCATCGCCGTTAAAGCGGGTCAGCAGGCGGTAATATTTGCCTTCTTCGGGAACATTGGGGGTAACAACCGGGGGCTCGGGAGTAGGAATATCGGAAGGGTCAACGTCGCCGGCGGGAATGAAGGCGATAAGACCGCCATTGCCGTCGTTAGGATTGTTCCATACGTTGATTGCGAGCTTCTGACCGTTTTTAGAATAGTTAAGGTAGTAGTTTGCGCCGTAAGGACGGATTGCATAGCGGAAAACGCCGTCAACCTCGGTATAATAGTCCTTGCTGAGTTCGAAACCGTAGTCAACCTTGTCGTCAGAGTAGTTCCAGCGGTCAGTATTGGCGGTACCGGTAGGAGTAGAGCTGATGGAGCCGTTATTGGCAGCTTTACAGATGATGGCATAGTGACCCTTGTTGGCAGGATCTTCGGCAAAGCGGAAAAGTTGGGCGTCATTATTGGCATCAACGGTATTTGACCAAAGCTTGCCTACGAC
This sequence comes from uncultured Bacteroides sp., assembly GCA_964586765.1. Lineage (GTDB taxonomy): Bacteria > Bacteroidota > Bacteroidia > Bacteroidales > Muribaculaceae > UBA3263. Next base: position 25,760 of record CAZPHN010000014.1, on the reverse strand, counting down.
AGCACTGTTTGAAGAAATCAGAGGCGAACCTGCCTGAACAAGCTCAAACACGCGGTCAGCACGCTCGTCGCCGCAGATGCTCTGCAGACGATACCATTTGTTGGGGTCAGGAGTCTGATAGTAAGAGGGACGCACGAGCTGATGGGCACCGTAGCTATAGCCGGCGGCATCAAGCATGGCGGCATCATTGCAGATGCGCTCCATTACTTCATCGTTGTCGCGGCCTTCGGCGAGAGCCCAGCCCTGTTCGGCGATACCGAGCAGACGGGGAAGCGCGAGATATTCAACATCCTGAGGAAGTTCAACCTGTTCGGTCCAGAAAGTACCCTGAACACCGATACAGTTAGAATAGGTGGGGGGCATAACGTTGAGGGTAGTGGCAAGACGTCCGTCACCAACGGCACCAATCTTGTCATAACCGGCATATGAACGGTTGATGTAATAACCGCCGTTGAAGGGAGTGTAAACGAACTTCAGACCATTCTGCTGAGCCTTCTGTTCACCGCCAATCCAGCAGAAAATAGCGGGATCCATTTCCTTAACAACATTCATGTCGGCACCGCCGGCAGTGATGAGTTCGTTCCAAGCCATAATCTTCTTGCCGTATTTTTCCTTGGCATAGTCGGCAATCTGCTTGGTGAACCAAGTCTGGAGTACATGGTCAGAGTCAGACTTCTTATAACCGATGGTGGTCTTGAAGTTCTGAACGTCGTTGCTCTTGCTCCAAGCATAGGTAGGACATTCGTCACCGCCAACGTGGATATATTCGTAGGGGAACACGTCGGCAAGCACATCAATCACATCCTTGCAGAAAGTGATTACCTCGGGCTTGGATACGTCGAGCACGTCCTTGGAAACGCCACCGTCATTCCAGATATTGTGGGTGAAGTGGCTGTCCTGCTGACCGGGAATGGGCTGGGTATTGAGGTTATAACCGGCAGCGAGGGCGATTTTGCTCTCGGGGTCGGTAGAGAAATTAGGATAGCAGTTGATGGCTGCAACCATATGACCGGGCATATCAACCTCAGGAATAACTTCGATATGACGCTCCTTGGCATAAGCCACAATATCTTTCATCTCATCGATGGTGTAGGAGTAAGGTCCATAAGGGCTACCGCTATCGTAGGTATCGTTCTGGTCATCACGATACTTCTGCTGCGGGTCAACTTGGAAGTTAGTATGAAGGATATTATGGTTGGTAGCACCCTGAGTGGTCAGCAAGGGGTATTTCTCCATGGGGATACGCCAGCCTTGGTCGTCGGTAAGGTGCCAGTGGAAGCGGTTGAGCTTATACATTGCCATAACGTCAATCATCTTCTTGACCTGAGCGGCATCGAAGAAGTGACGGCTCACGTCAAGCATGAAGCCACGATACTCAAAACGGGGCTGGTCATTGATGCTGACAACTGGCAGAGAGTAAACGGCACCGGTTTCGCCGGCAACCCCCGCCATAACATTCACGGGAAGAATTTTCTTGACAGTCTGGAAAGCATAGAAGAGACCTGCAGGTGTACCTGCCTCGATGGTCACGCCCTCGGGAGTAACATTGAGGACATAGCCTTCGGCGGGAAGGTTAGCGTCAACAGTGACGGTAAAAAGTCCGGCAGCGTCTGTAGCTGTAGCACCGAGCCCGGTAGTCTTGTTGATTGCGGCAACAAACTTGTCAGCCTCAGCCTTCATGTCGTCAGACAGACCGACGGTAGAGACGTTGAAGCCGGCGGGCAAGGTGAGTTCGCCGGTACCAACCGTCATCTGAGCGGGGGCCGGAATCAAATTGCCTAAATCCGCCTTTACAGTGCCACAGAAGGCAAGAATTGCCACCAGCAGCAGAGAAATTCTGGTTTTCATAAAAAATTGATTGGTTTATTTGTTAAAAAAGTGATTAATATCGGATAACTTTGCCCTTGGTGACGTAGATATGTCCCGCCTTGGGCGCAAGCACCCGGCGTCCCTGCAGGTCATAGATGACAGAGTCCGCGGCGTCGGTATCAATTTCGACAATCGAAGTGTTCTGTCCTTCATCATCAATGAGCTTATAGGTAGAGACATTTTTCAGACCCGGGACTGACATATAGATCGATGCCGTACCGTATAATTCCACCTGACGTCCGAGCAGCGATGGATTGTCTGCAAGGTTAAGGTCAGTGCGGGCAGAGGTGCTCTTAACGAGCTGAACCGGAACGCAGTTGTCAATGTCAGTTTCGTTGGGCGAATCGGCAATCACGATATTGGTCTGCACCGCATTCTGTGAGTCGAATACTACACCTTTGGCATTGTATGTTCCGGACTTGACGTAACCGACAATGTAGCCGCGCACGGAGGCATCGGAGCCATCCATCGGAGAGTCGAGCAACTGGGTTACGCTGAGCCAGTCCTTTGAGGGGTCATCGGGCGACACATTCCCGGTTCCGGTAACGGTAAAAGTTACGCGCAGGTCGGAAGTAAGAGTAATATCGGAGAGTTTAATGCCGGTAGAGGACTTGTCCCACCACTTGGTTGATAGCTCAGTCACTTTTTTCGTTCCGGGGAAGCAGTCACCGCCGTTGCGGTATGCTTTTTCAGCAATTCCGTCAGCCTCGATAAGGTCAACATACTGGTGGGAGCCTTTATTATTGACACTGTTGTTGTACCAGCGGTTTGAGTCATAGTCAATATGCCATACCAGCATACCGTCATAAGGAATATATTTATCCCAACCGGAACGCTTACGGCACTCCAACAGATAGAATTCAGTTGACTTATTGGGTTTTGTGATTGAATAGGCGTGGTTAGACTCTTCAATGTGGGTCAGTTCTCCTTCGGTCATGTCAGCAGTAAGCTCCTCGAGGGTCATCCAGCCGAGTGCGTTACGCTCGAAAGCGGAATAAGCCGGAGGGGTACGGCCGTTGTTGTTATAGGGACCATAGTCAAGCACACTCCACTGACCGGGAGTAAAATAGCCGTCTTCATTTGCCGAGAGTTCGGAGTCATCGGTCAGATACAGGTCAGGGAGACCGAGGATATGGCTGAACTCATGAACGAATGTGCCTACACCGTCTGGACGCTCCCCTTCATACTTGATAGAGCCCCAAGCGTTTTGCGAGTAAACCGGTTCCAGCTCATTGGTGCAGCCATAAGAATTAAGACGCTTGCCGTCATACTTATAGGTTCCATAGACGGTAACATAATAAGCATGAGGCCAAACAAGGTTACTGTTTTCGGGATAAGCGGAAGCCTCGCCCTGACCGGCATAGAAAATGAAGATATTGTCGATATCTCCGTCATTGTCGCGGTCATACTGGCTGAAGTCAACCTCATCATCGAGAGCGTCACACGCTTCAATAGCCATCTTATAAGCATACCGGTCTGAACCGGCGGAGTTCTGACCGTAATACTTATAATTATTCTTCAGGGTTACGGGACCATAGACGTCGAAATCGCAGTCAAAAATACCACCGCTCATTTCATAGAAATACTCATTGGCGGAGCCGGTGCCCTCATATTCGCTGAATCCTTCCTTATTGAGCATATCGCTGAAATACTGATGGGTATTCTCGCCAAGGCTGAACTTGGTATCCTGAAACTCAACGAGGACAACGAGAGCTTTCTGCTTGCCGGCGGAGGGGAATGAAGTTCCGGGGAAGCGACCTATGGCGTCAGCGGTAGGCGCAACCATGGGAGCCTGAACGGGAAGCAATGACCGGGAGAAACGCACGGGGACATCGCTATGGGTCAACGAGCCGTCAGACTCAATCCGCGCGAAGTCAAATCCACGCTCGGTGCGCATCAGTAGGTTTCCATCCATATCGAGAAACCACGAACCGCGTTCATCGCCCACTCGCTGGACCAGAATTTCCTTGCCGTCGGTATTATACGCGCTATATGGTCCTCGCTTGGCGGGGACTGCGCTTGCAGAGACGGCGGTGACTGCGGCAATCAAGGCCGGAAGTATAAGTTTTTTCATCATAAAAGAAATGCAAAGATTGGTGTATTTGAGTTGCTTTATAGTAATTATGTGTATAGATAACGCTTAATTGAGCGTTTTGGTGTCTTTTCAAACTCCTCAGACATCACTTTTAGCGAAGAAATACGGCTATATGACTCTAAGGAGGAGTTTACTTCGTCAATATCCTTCTGGAGACGCTCGCGAATCTGCTCCTGAGTCAGCCCTTCCTTTCTGACCTCTTCAAGGTCAGGATAAATCAGAGCCTGCAGCTTGCCCTCGCCGGAGTCGACAATCAGACTTTCCGCTACAAGGGGCATATTATTGAGCTTCTGTTCGATTTCCTCGGGATAAATGTTCTGTCCGCTCGGTCCGAGAATCATAGTCTTGTTTCTGCCGCGGATATAGATATAATTATCCTTGTCGAGGGTGCCGACATCGCCGGTAAGCATCCATCCGTCAGGTCTCATTACGGCTTTAGTGGCTTCGGGGTTCTTGTAGTATCCGAGCATCACGTTATCGCCCTTGACCATGATTTCGCCGGGGATATGTTCAGGGTCAGGCGAGGCAATCTTGACCTCCATGCGGGGAACGACCTGACCGCAACATCCGGGACGGAAGGTAGAATGATGGGTATAGCCAATCAGCGGCGCACACTCGGTCATTCCGTAACCGACGGTAATAGGGAATTTAATACGCGTAAGGAATTCCTCAACCTCGCGATTTAGCGCGGCCCCGCCAACAATCATCATTTCAAGGTTTCCGCCAAAGGTTTCCATCAGGGCAGCACGCACTTTTTCGAGAATCTTTTTGTCGACCACCGGAGTCTTGAGCAGCAGTTTGGTCATAGGCTTCTCGAGCGAGGGGAATACCTTGGTCTTGATAATTTTCTCGATAATCAGCGGAACGGTAATAATCAGACGCGGTTTCGCGGTACGGAACGCATCGATCAGTATCTTGGGCGAGGGCTGACGGGTAAGGAAATACAGATGAGCTCCTTTGATAAAGCCGTGAATCATTTCGATGACCAGACCATACATATGAGCCATGGGGAGGAGGCAGACCATCGAATCGCCCGCCTTGGGCAGGTCAGGCAGAATACACTGGATGGCATATATGTTGCTCCAGATAGCTTTATGGCTGAGCATCACGCCCTTGCTAAATCCGGTGGAGCCGCTTGTATAGTTAATCAAGGCGAGAGAGTCAGGGTCTTTCACCTCAAAATATTTTACGTCTTCCGGAGTAAAACGTTCAGGATATTTCTTGCCGAAAAGCTCGTTAAGGCGCGAGCGCGCATCGGTAAGCTGCTCGGAGCGGCTGAGGAGCAGGGAGAAATCCTTGAGCGAGATAATGCCCTCGAGCGCGGTAATCTGTGCCGGGTCAAGATTTTCGTAGATACTGTCGTCGACAAAGAAAAGACGGGCGTCGCTATGGGTTACAAGATGGTGGATATTATCCGGCTTGAACTCATGGAGAATAGGAACGACAACGGCACCATAAGTCATGACGGCATAAAAAGCCACCGACCATTGTGCCGAATTCTTGCCGCAGATGGCAATTTTATCGCCCGGTTTGATTCCGGTATGCTCAAAAAGCAGATGAAGTTTAGCAATTTTACGTCCGACCTCCTTATAGGAAAGCTCCATACCATAGAAATCGGTGAGCGCGAGATGCTCCCACTGTTTCTTGATAACTTCTTCTACCAGAATGACAACGTCTTTTCTCATAAATTTTCAGGGTGTTAGTTGTAAGGTGAATAACAGGGCGGGCGCGGAGTGCGCCCTACCCTATATCTTAATAACCATTACAGGTCACTTAAAGTTCGCGAGCAGAGCATCGGCAGCCGCGCCGAGACCCTCGCTATCCTTACCGCCTGCCTGAGCGAAACCGGGTTGACCGCCACCGCCGCCCTTGATAGCCTTGGCAGCCTCGCGGACCATAGCGGATGCGTTCATACCTCCCTTGACAAGGTCTTCGGTCAGCATCACTGTGAGCAGCGGCTTGCCGGATGCATCGGTCGTTGCCGAAATGAAGGCGGTATGGTCACCTGAGAGCTGGCGCACGGCAAAGGCGAGACTCTTCGCCATGTCAGGTTTAGCCGGACCGCGGAACTCAACCACCTGAATACCGTTCATGATTTTTGCCTTCTCGGTGAGCTTAGCGGCGAGTTCATTGAGTTTCTGCTTAGCGACTTCCTCAGCCTCCTTGCGAAGCTCGGCGTTCTCTTCGAGAGCCTTTTTGAGCGCGCCGCGAAGGTCAGGAGCGTTATTGAACATACGGGCTATATCGCCGAGGGTATCCTGAAGGGTGTCGAGGGTATTCTCGACAGCAGCTCCGGTCTGCGCCTCGATACGGCGGATACCGGCAGCGGTAGAGCCCTCGGAAATGATGCGAATCATACCGATGCATCCGGTGTTAGGCACATGAGTGCCGCCGCAAAGCTCAATACTGTCGCCATAGCGGATTACGCGCACTTCATCGCCATATTTTTCGCCGAAAAGAGCCATTGCGCCCATTTCGCGCGCTACTTCGATAGGAACGGCGCGATGTTCGTCGAGCGGAATAGCCTTGCGGACTATCGAGTTGGCAAGATGTTCCACCTTGCGGATTTCTTCGGGGGTAACCTTCTGGAAGTGGCTGAAGTCAAAGCGTAGCAGGTCGGGACTGACAAATGAGCCTTTCTGCTCTACGTGGGTGCCGAGCACCTGACGGAGCGCGAGGTGGAGCAGATGGGTTGCCGTATGGTTGCACTCGGTTGCGCGGCGCGCCTCTACATCAATTGCGGCGGTAAACTGAGCCTCGGGATTTGAGGGAAGCTTCGTGGCAAGATGCACACTCATGCCATTTTCGCGCTTGGTATCGTAAATTTCGGTCTTTTCGCCGGTTATATCATCGGTAAGATAGCCGCGGTCACCAACCTGACCACCCATTTCGCCATAGAAAGGCGTCTGGGACAGCACAATCTGGTAATATTCGCGACCCTTCTGTTTAACCTTGCGGTAACGGAGAATTTCAGCGGGGCAAGCCGTCAGGTCATAACCCACGAACTCCTGTTCGCCGGGACGGAGCGAAACCCAGTCAGACGCCTCGACGGCGGCGGCAGCACGCGCGCGGTCCTTCTGAGCCTGCATTTCGCTGTCAAATTCCTTATGGTCAAGGGTCATTCCGTTCTCTTTGAGAATAAGTTCGGTGAGGTCGAGCGGGAAACCGTAAGTATCATAGAGGACAAACGCCTGTTTGCCTGAAATTTCGGTCATGCCCTTGGCTTTTGCCTCCGCCATAGCCTGATCAAGCATACGGATGCCGTTTTCAAGGGTGCGCAGGAAGGAATCCTCTTCCTCTTTGATTACGCGCATGATGAGTTCACGCTGCTTGGGCAGTTCGGGATAAGCCTCGCCCATCGACTCGATAAGGGTATCGACCAGCTGATACATGAACGCTTCGCGGCGTTCGAGGAAGGTATAGGCATAGCGGACGGCGCGGCGCAGGATGCGGCGGATTACGTAGCCCGCCTTTGCGTTGCCGGGGAGCTGACTGTCGGCAATGGCGAAGGAAATGGTGCGCACATGGTCAGCAATGACGCGCATGGCGATATCTACTTTCTTGTCATCGCCATATTTCTTGCCGCTGAGGCGAGAAATGGTATCAATCAGCGGGGTAAAGACGTCGGTGTCGTAGTTAGAGGTCTTGCCCTGAAGAGCCATACAGAGACGTTCGAAGCCCATACCGGTATCGATAACCTTGGCGGGCAGCGGTTCGAGCGAGCCGTCAGCCTTGCGGTTATACTGCATGAACACGAGGTTCCAGATTTCAATTACCTGCGGATGGTCGTGGTTGACAAGGTCACGTCCGGGAATCTGTTCACGCTCCGACTGCGGACGGAGGTCAATGTGGATTTCAGAGCAGGGACCGCAGGGACCGGTATCGCCCATTTCCCAGAAGTTGTCATGCTTGTTGCCGTTGATGATATGCTCTTTGGGAAGGTGTTTTTCCCAGATTGCGGCGGCTTCATCATCACGACCGAGACCTTCTTCCTTCGAGCCCTCGAAAACGGTAGCGTAGAGACGGTCCGGGTCAAGTTTGAGCACGTCGACAAGGTATTCCCACGCCCAATCGATAGCTTCCTGTTTGAAATAGTCACCGAAACTCCAGTTCCCGAGCATTTCAAACATGGTATGATGGTAAGTGTCCATACCGACCTCTTCAAGGTCGTTATGTTTACCGCTGACACGCAGACACTTCTGCGAGTCGGCTACACGTTTGTATTTCGCCGCCTTATTGCCGAGAATAATGTCCTTAAACTGGTTCATACCGGCGTTGGTAAACATCAAAGTGGGGTCATCTTTAATGACCATGGGTGCGGAAGGCACAATCTGGTGCTCCTTGGAGCGGAAAAAGTCTTTGAAAGACTCGCGTATTTCCTTTGCAGTAAGCATGGTTTACTTTTTTGTTTCAATAGTTTTTAACACGCAAAGTTACGTATTTTAAATGAAAAATGAACAATGAAGAATGAAAAATATGCCAATACCACAAAAAAACACGACTGAAATTTAATTCAGCCGTGTTAATTGTGTGGAGAATGAGTGAGGGCGGAGAGGAGGGCGGAGGGATTGGGGGAGCCGATGAGGCAGCGGCGACCGGAGGTGAGGCGGATCAGTACTCCCTCGGAAAGGGTGGTGCTATAAACGAAGAAGCGACCAACTGAGCGGTTGTAGAACCAGCCCCAGTAGCCGTAGAAGCCTCCGCTGCCACATATGCGGACAGTTTTGGTCAATGAGGGGCTGAACAGCTCTGCGGATTCAATAGATGACAGGGGTATTATCTTTCTACGGAGCTGAAAGGCGATGATGAGGTCCGTTTCGGTTACATGAACAGACTCGGGCATATAAAACGCAGCTCCCCCGCTACACAGGATTATCACGCCCGCAATTACCATTCCGGCAACCTCCTGTCCAATATACATAAGATATATCATCACCCCAATCAGGGTCAGCAAGGTGATAGCCGTTACGATAATGGAATATTTACTGAGTTTTACTTTCTGTTTCATGGCTAAAGCGGAATTTATGAAAATCGGGCGGCACCGCGGTTGGGACTGAGGTGCCGCCCGATAGAAAATCAGTCAGTTAATCAATACACAATTTCAAAGTCGTCGACATAGAGAGTAGAGCCGCTGCCGCCGGTGTAGAAGTCACCTTCCTTGGAGGCGGTGCAGACAATGGCGATATACTGCGGGATGCGCGAATCGGTTCCAGCCTTGTAGTCAATGGGGATTTCAATCTGAACCATGTCTGAGCCGGGAGTGGTTTCGGTCAAAATCTTTTCGCCGTAAGCCATAATCCAGCTGGCATTCCTGTCGAAATACTTAGCCTTTGAGGTCTTGGTGCGGACAACGAAGGGAGCCACGCCATCGGCAGTGTCAGGGTCGGTCGAGTCGAAGAGAGCCACAAAGATATGACCCATATCCATATCGCCCTTCTTGAGGGTAGCACCGGAGCCGGTGTGGGTCACGGCAACGGGAGTGTAGTGAACCCATACGCGAAGAGCCTTGGGACGGAGACCGTCGAAGTCAAATTCACGGCCGAAGCCGAATACGCCGTCCGTACCGTCAGTTTTAAGATACTGACCTACGCAGATGTTACCGGAAGCAAGTTTGCCGAGCGAGCCGATACCTACAAACTCAGATTTGAGTTTTGCGGAATACTGACCGCCATGACGCTTCTCAGTGGTTGAGGTGGTAACGTTCTTGTTCATGGTGATTGAACCGTGATTACCGCAATCCCAGAAGGCGGTGCCTCCGGCAGCTACGGGGACGATAGCCTTGTCGGAGCCGGTTGACCAGAGTTCCATATCGCCGTTGGGCAGCTGGGGAGTCTGCTTGGTCGATACGGTCTGGACGTCTGACTCATACTCTGTGGGATTGGATGCAGTTCCGCAAACAGCCTTATATTCAACGGTAACATAGCTGAAATCGGGCAGAGTGACAACGGCGGAGTAGACATCGCCCTTGGCAAATGCGGCACGGCTCACAGCCTGACCGGCAACATACTCCCAGTTGGAAGAGCCCTGCACGCGATATAAGAAGCCGGCAGATTCAATATCATCCTTAGCAATCTGACCCTGAAGGGTAACAGTGTTATAGGTCGCAGCGTCTGCGGGAGCTTCGACGGTAAAGACAGGAGCCTGCGACACCTTGATTGTCAGGTTGGCAGTGGTCTGTTTGTTGCCGCTGTCCTTAGCTGAAAGGGTGATTACATAGGGGTCATCGCTGTTGGGCAGAGAGTTGAGATAGGTATCTTCGAAAATCACCTTAATCATCTGGGCACCGTTTTCGCAGTTCTGCGTCTCAGCCATGATGCCTTTAGCGGCAAGTTCACCGAGGACAGCAGGAGTAGCGCGCACAAAGTCGAAGGTTTCAACTCCGGGCAGCCCGCTGATAATGAGCTGGGTGATAGCCGACGATGCACTGACATATACGCTCTTGCGACCAATAGCACCGCTCTCGCCGGTAACAGGCTTGGCTATATCGAAACCATAGCCGGTAATGGCGGGAGGAGTGGTGATTACGACATTGTCCTCACTCTCAACCATCGAGTCATCAACCTCGATTGAGAACCATGCGCCACCAATTTCCTCGGTTTCTGAATTGGAAACGACATTGAGGCGATATTCATGAGCAGGAAGGACGTTTTCAATCACGCCGGTCTTGGTAAATTCCTTACCTTCGGCGGTAGCGGTCAGCGTCCAGTCAAGCGAGGTAATTCCGTCGGGCATCATGAAATAGCCGCGACGGGTATCATCCGTACCCTCAAACGAGAGTTCGCCGCCACGGTGACCCACCGTGATGACAGCGTCGGTCAGGAGCTTGGCTGACTCCTCATCATAGTTGACCGAAGCACAGACGTTAACAATCTTACAGGTTACCTCGATTGACTTGCGGTCACCGGCGGTAATCACGAAGTTTTCAGAGCCTTCAAACCAGCGGTCGTCAAACGAAGCATAGGAGGCTTTACCCGCCCAAGCCTTGATGGTATATTCGCCGCTGAGAAGCGTAACGCCCGATGCGGGAACCTCGCTCATGGAAGAATACTTGCGAACGACGCCCTCGGAAGAACTTATCCAGATCTGAGTTGACGCGGCAAGTTCATCTTCAGCCTCGGCACGAGACTCGACAACCACGTCGGAGTTGACGCGGGCGGAAAGGAAAATCTTACCCTCGCCCACAGGAAGGGTCTGCTCATCGGAGCAGCCTGTCAGCGCAGCCATAACGGCTACTGCACCTAAAATGGGATAAATCTTAGTCTTTTTCATAACAATTCTGTATTATGGGGTAAGATTTATGCAACTTTAATAGTAAAAGTAGTTACTTTGACGTTTCCTTTACTGTCAGTGATAGTAAAGGTAAATTTCGACGTCGAACCGGCACCGGCACCGAGCAGAGGCATGAAATCGGTAACGTTGACCTCAGCCGTAGTCTTGTTGACGATGTTTTCGCCACAAGGGAAGCCCAAGCCTTCAAGACCCTCACGGAGGTCACCGGGATTGCAGAGGTCGAAAGTCTTGGCGAGACCTACGCCTTCGAGTTCCTCAGCGGTCAGGAAGTCAGAATCGATAACCACATCTGCCTTAGCGATACCCTCGGCGCAGTTGATGATAACCTTTGCAGGGTGTCCTTCACCAAAGTCAGTGTTCATATATGTCTTTCCGTTCTCTAAGGTAGAACCGGCAAAGTCAAATACGGGCTGGTCAGGGTCAACGGGACCGGGAGGAGTAGGATCATCATCTTCGCCGGGAAGGTCAGGAAGTTTTCCGGGTTCTTCTTCGCCATCGTTGATTACATCTTCCGTACCGGGGTCAACATCGGCGTTGAGGTTCTCGTCAACGTAAGAAATGTCTACGCTGATACCATCGGTATGGTCAACATTGCCTGAGGGTTTGTCAGGAGTAGGAACATCCTCGCCACACTCAAATGTAATCTTGCGGTGCTGACCGGCAGCAATGTCGGTATAGGTGCGTGAGAATTCTTCCTTATGACCGTTGACGGTACCGGAGAAGGTAGCCACGATAGTGGTAGAGCCTTCCAGCGGAGCAAAATAGCCGGCGCGCGAGTCGGAAGGGGTATAAACGAGTTTGCCCTCATCGTTGGCAACGACCGTCACCTGAACGTCATCACCCATATTGGCGCGAAGCTTTTCGCCGAAAATGATGCTGACCTTCAGGGAAGCGAATGAGCACTTTACCGGGTCAATCTCAGTAATCTGATTGGCAGCGATAGTAAACTGAGCCGATTTACCTTCGAAATAAGGATTTTCCCACTCGGCTTTCTGCAGGTTGTGAGAACGTACGTTAATGTAATAGTCGCCGGGGGTCAGAGTGACCACTCCGGGCATATTGCCATAAACATACGATTCAACGGGGACGGTTTCGCCGGCACGGCAAATGTCGACAAGATAACCGGAAACGTTGACAACGGCGCGAGAGTTTACAACCTTTTCCAGATTGCTGACTTCAACGCCAAGAGTGGCGAGATTGAGCTCGCCACGGGTTGCTTTAACCACATCGAGTTCCTCGTCACAAGCCGAAAGACCGACCAGAGCGGGGAGCAGCAAAGCTACCTTATATAAATTCTTTATTTTCATATCAAATTAATTAATAAGCGAGTTCAACATCGTCAATCCACATGTATGAACCAGTGAAATGACCGGTAATAGCACCTGATTTGGGTGCGGAAACGCCATTTTTATTCCGGAAATTGTCAGTTGCCGATGAGCGGAAACGAACTTTAATCGTTGCTGCCTTTGCGGCACCTTTGGCATAGGTCAGCGCAATTGATTGCTGCAGATAGGCGGAGCTGGGTGCAACAGTGGTCGACCCTGAAGCTATTACATTGCCCGAAGCGTCAAGAACTGAAACCTCTGCTAAACCGGTATCGCCGGCATTGTATGCAGAATACTGCGCCCAGAACGAAAGCGAGGAGGGACGCGAAGCGAACGAAGTGCCGGAATTATCGGCACCAAGAGTAAGCTCGCCTGCGGCATAACCAGATGCAGTAGTAGTAAAAGTAGTACTTGCACCATAACCTATTGTCCGAACCATACCTGCCTGAGAACCGCCATGAGCTGCACCGGCAAGGTCAACACATGAAACTGCCGAGCGCATTGCCAATGCTGACTTTTTAGAGAAACCTACGGAATTATTGGAAGCCCAAGGAGAAACAGGGTTATGATAATTCCATGTATTGGCACCCGATTTCTCACTCTTAGCCTCCCAGCTTTCCATGTCGCCGCCGGGAATCTGAGCGGCAGCTTCGGTGGTGAGGGTAATTTCGTCAGAGACAAGCGCGCCGATATATCCGCGTACCTTATAGGTCGTTCCGGGAGTCAAACCGGTGATTTTGACCGCCGCGCCATCCTGAGTTGACGCGGCACGGTTAAAAACCACACCATCAGTGGATACGCGCACGTCAAGTTTCTTTGAGGCGCAGTTATATTCGCCAGACGCAAAATCAATGATTGCTGATTTCGCAAAAACGTCATTAGCATTGGCTGAAATCTCCGGTCCGGGGACGGATTTGATCTCAATCTCGGAAACAACTGAAACCGAAGCGACGCTCGCACGAATCTGGAAAGGCATCAGTGCGTTTTCAGGTACCTTGATTGAAACGACATAGCTTGCGCGCGACCGGCGAACTGAAACGACCTCGGCATCAGCCCATACGCCACGGTCATTAACATATTCGAATTTAACGTTGTTTTCAATGTCCGAGCCATTATATTCCACGTTAAGGTCAATCGTATCTTCGCCTTCGTAGACTCCTTCGTAAGAAATCTCGAGTTTGAGCGGCTCAACCTTGACGGAAAATGTCACGGGGTCGCAGGTCTTACCGCCCTTATCGGTAACGGCAAGAGTAAACTCAGTGGGAGCAAGCACGGAGTTGCGCGGCTTGATATGGGTCAGCACCTTAGTAAGGTCAAGCAGACCCATCTTGCCGGTTACGCCGGTAAGCCCCATAGCCTTTAGTCCGAGAGCCTGCATGGTGGCAACCTGAGCGTCAGATGCAGCGCAAAGGTCAATTTCCTCAGGCCATCCGAGCTCGATGAGAGCGGGACAGTTGGCAGTGGTCAGCACAGCCTTGGCTATTTCGCCACGGGCAATGACCTGAATCTGCGGCTTGAGGTCCGAGCTTACAGTACCTTCAATAATTGTAACGGTTTCGCCGGGGGTAAATCCGATTGCAGTAACCTCGGGAGCAGGAATTGAAAGAACGTCGTCAGAAATATCTACGGTAACGTCCTCCAGCTCGAGCATATCGTCATATTTAACCGTAATGGCGTCGGCAGAGCCATATCCGTCACCGCCAAGGGTGAGTTTAAGCGTATAGCGATGTTGAGCTTCGGCATTGAAGTTTGCCACTTCAATGTTGCCCTCCTTACCGTTGGGCTTTGTGAACGAAACGCTGACGGTAGTGTTACCGGGCTTGAGGTAAGCGGCACGCGTTTCAGTTACGGGATATTCAACATAAGTACCGCCGGCACTGTGGAGGCGAGCGGAAACTGAGGTCATATAATTAAGGAGTCCTTCATCGAACTCGAGAGCAACCATCGCCTTCGACGGAGTTGCCACAATTGACGGTTTAGACGCCTTACCCTCCGCCACGGTAAGAGAGCACGAGCCACTGACAGCGGGTTTCTCGAAGCCTTCTTCGCTATCCGAGCCGTAAGAAGCGGTAAGGGTGTATTCACCTACGGGATAAGCCTTATCGGTAGGGAAATCAGGGTAAGCGAACGATTCGTTGACAGAGCCATCGGCACTTGTCAGGGTGAGCATCAGGTCAGAAGCCGTCAGGTCACCGATTTCGGAACCTGCACGCGATGAGCGCGAGGTTACCACAGTGGGGTCCACGTCCACCAGAGGGAAAATGGTGCCGGTACCCTTGCTCAGAGTGAGACTATCGTCACACGCCGAGAACAGAAGCATCGAAACGGCTCCCAAAGACCCTATGAAGGTTGCTTTTTTCATTGTGATAAGTGTAAATTATTGGTTGAATTTAGTTTAGTCGTGATAAAACCCTTTTGAGGACACTGCAAATATATTTATAAAAATCCAAATGAGCAAACTATTGGCACTTTTTACAACAAAAATGGCATTTAGGAACAATAGCAAAATTTATGCGGTTATCTTTTAATTTTGATATAAAATGTGTAATTTTGCAGCGAATGAAAGCAAAAAAAAGGAGTAAATTTGCCGAGAAAATAAACCTATGGCAGCGTAAAGCCACAAGGATATGGCAGTATGTCACCGTCGGCGTATGGCACGACCGGCGCAACACCGTGCCCGTACGGATAATCAAAACCGTCAACTTGACTGTCAAGTCGTTTCTCAGCACAGATGTGCAGTCAACCGCCTGCGCTTTAACCTACAGATTGCTCCTTGCCTTGGTGCCCGCCCTCGCCCTGCTTTTTGCCATAGGTCGCGGCTTCGGTTTCCAAAACTTGCTTAAATCTCAGCTTTTTAATTATTTCCCATCGCAACGCAAGGCTCTTGAAACGGCGTTGACATTTGTTGACAGCTATCTGGAGCAGGCGTCGGAAGGAATATTTGTAGGAGTGGGCATCGCCGTGCTGCTCTGGACCTTGATTTCCCTTGTAAGCGCGGTTGAGGACGCCTTTAATAAAATATGGGGCGTAAAACATGGCAGAACCATATGGCGGAAAATTACAGACTATACCGCCATTTTCCTCATCCTGCCGGTGCTGATGGTCTGCGGTTCGGGTCTGACGGCATTCATGAGCTCATCGGTTGAAAATCTGCTGCCGTTCATGAGTCCGATACTTACGGTTGGACTCGACATTGCCTCCGTACTTTTCATATGGCTTTTCTTCACGGGAGTATACATGCTTATACCCAATGCCAAAGTCAAATTCATGAATGCGCTTCCAGCAGGCATCATGGCTGGCATAGCCTATCAGGTCCTGCAGTGGCTCTTTGTGGGCGGTCAGATTTATGTTAGCAAGTATAACGCCATTTACGGCGGTTTCGCTTTCCTTCCGTTGCTGCTCATCTGGCTGCAATTAGTATGGCTTTTTACCCTGAGCGGAGCCTTAATCTGTTATGCGGCGCAAAGTATTACGGACTATGCGCTTGAAAGTGACGTTTACGGAATATCCTTTAACTATAAGACACGCATAGGCATAGGACTTCTTGCCGTAATATCCCAGCGATACCGCAAGGGGCTTCCGCCGCTCACCGCCGTCAATCTTCAGCGCGAATTTAATATTCCGCTGCGTCTGGTTTCGCGTCTGCTTCAGGAGATGGAGGACCTGAAACTTGTTTGCCGCGTGCTTCCAAGCAATAACTCCGAGCTGATTGCCTATCAGCCGGCGCGCGACATTTCGACGCTGACGGTAGGTCAGGTGGTCAAGGAGTTCCGCAATCAAGGCTCCCACGATTTTGTACGCGAATTCGACAGCGAGTTCAAGCAGCTCTCCAACACACTTGACGCATTGGAGCATACCATTTCGACCTCTGCTTCGACCCTTATTTCCGAGCTGGAGGTTCCTCAACGCGCACTGACAATCAGAACATAACCATAACTCATTACATTAAACAAGATTATGAAAAAAGTAATTGCAACCAACAACGCTCCCGGAGCTATCGGTCCTTACAGTCAGGCTATTGACTGCGGTTCATTCGTTTATGCTTCAGGTCAGATTCCTGTTAATCCCGCAACCGGTGAAATTCCCGAAGGCATCACCGCACAGGCCCGCCAGAGCCTCGCAAACGTTAAGGCTATCCTCGCAGAGGCAGGTCTGACGATGGAAAATGTTGTAAAGACTACCTGTTTCCTCGCAAACATGAGCGATTTCGTTCCTTTCAACGAGGTTTACGCCGAAGCTTTCACCGCCCCCTACCCCGCACGCTCATGTGTGGCTGTCAAGGAGCTGCCCAAGCAGGTTCTCTGCGAGGTTGAGGTAATTGCCGTAAAATAAATCATACTTTTATACAAAATTTCAAAAAAATCATCCATTATGAAGAAAAAATTCATCTGCACCGTATGTGGTTACATCCACGAAGGTGACGAAGCACCCGAACAGTGCCCGCTCTGCAAGGCTCCCCGCAGCAAGTTTGAAGAAGTAAAGGACGAAGAAGTTCTCAATTTCGTTACCGAGCATGAAATCGGCATTGCCAAGAAGCTCGAGGCTGATGAGGAAATGATTAAAGACCTCAACGCTCACTTCATGGGCGAATGTACCGAAGTAGGTATGTATCTTGCCATGAGCCGTCAGGCTGACCGCGAAGGCTACAGCGAAATCGCCGAGGCTTTCAAGCGTTACGCATTTGAGGAAGCAGAACACGCAGCCAAGTTTGCCGAGCTGCTCGGTGACGTGGTTTGGGACACCAAGACCAACCTTGAAAAGCGCATGCACGCCGAAGCCGGTGCTAACGCCGACAAGATGCGCATTGCCGCCAACGCCAAGAAAGCCAACATGGACGCCATCCACGATACCGTTCACGAAATGGCTAAGGACGAAGCGCGCCACGGTCGCGGCTTCTACGGCCTCTATCAGCGTTACTTCGGCAACAAAAAGTAACCTCTGCCCCTAAAAACCAAGCGGCGACTGCCCCCACGCAGCCGCCGCTTCATTTTTATATCCTGCTAATCAAAGGAGGGCGAGGACGAGGACTTGGGCGGCGACGACGCGGAGGAACATGGTCAGGGGGTAGACCGTTGAGTAGGCGACGGCGGGGGCGTCGCTCGCGCTTGAGGTGCCGGCATAAGCCAGTGCCGGGGGATCAGTGTAGGAGCCGGAAAGAAGACCCATGATGTGGAGGTAGTTAATCTTGAATACCTTGCGGGCAATGAAGCCGACCACAACCAGCGGAACGAAGGTGATGATGAAACCCCAGATTACCCACCACATACCGGTCTGGTTAAACACCGTTGCAGCAAAGTCCTTACCGGCAGCAATACCCACGGAGGCAAGAAACAGACATATTCCAAGTTCTCGCATAAGCATGGAGGCGGAACTGGACGTATAGGTTATCAGTTTTGCCTTATAGCCGAAACGCGACAGGAGGATTGCAACAACCAGCGGACCGCCTGCCAGTCCAAGTTTCATGCCGTAGCCAACGTCGATTGAGCCGAGGATGATACCGAAAAGGATACCGACAAAAATCGTAATGAGGTTAGGCTCGTTGAGGCGGCGCATGGAGTTACCCAGACGCGACGCAAGGCGGTTAATGTCATCAAGCGCACCGACAACGGTCAGACGGTCGCCCATCTGCAGGCGGAGTCCGGAAGAGGCGAGCAGGTCGACACCCGCACGATTGACACGGGTGGCATTGAGCTGGAAAGCAGAGCGGAGATGGAGCGAACCGAGGGTGACGCCATTATATTTAGGCTGCGTAAGGAGAATGCGGCGGCTGACCACCTGAGCAGGATTTTCCTCCCACTCCATCTGGACCATCGGACCGAGCACGGCACGGAACGCGGTCTCGTCCTGAGCCGACATTATTACAAGCAGCTTGTCGCCGGTATGGAGCACGGTATGGGAGGTAGGGATTACCACTTCATTATAGGCATTGAGGAGGCGGGAAACGACGAAATCACAATGAATAACATTATGGAGCTCCATAACGGTCAGTCCGTTGATAAGCTCATTCGTAACCTCAAAAGTCTCCTTAATGGGAGCCGACATTGCCGCATTCGCTTCATCTTCGAGCTTTTTCTCTTCATCTGCCACGTTAATGCGGAATATCCATTTCAGCACAAGCATAGAGAGGATAATGCCGCAAACACCGAGCGGATAAGCGGCGGCATAACCCATAGCCATCAGGTCGGCGTCGGAAGCCCCGACAGCCTGCTGGGCAGCCGCAAGTCCGGGAGTATTCGTGACGGCACCGCTCATTACGCCGACAAGAGCCGCGATTGACGTATTGCCGTCGATATAGAACAATGCCACGACAATACCGACATTAAGCAGCACTATCAGTACGGCAAGCATGTTCAGCCTTATGCCTCCCTCCTTAAAAGAGGAGAAGAATGCCGGACCAACCTGCAGACCAATTGCGAAAATAAAGAGTATAAGACCGAATTCGCGAACGAATTTCAGTACTTCAGGATTAACGACATAGCCAAAATGTCCCATCAGGATGCCGACAAACAACACAAAAGTGACACCGAGAGAGATGCCTCCGAATTTCAGTTTGCCGAGATAAATACCTACGGCAATCACAAAAGAATAAAGCACCAGAGTGGCTGCCAGATTTTCATTGCCGGGCGCAAGTAGCGATTGAATGAGTTCCATCTTTTTTATGCTTTTAATCTAAAAATCCTTGTTTTTTAAGCACCGCAAGCAAAACTTCGGAAAAATGCTCGTTGCCTTCGCGCGGATAACGCACATCCGTAAATACGGCGGCAAGCGACGGCTTATTGTTTTCCTCCATAAAGCGGCGGGAGTCCGGGCGCGCCTCGAGCGCGGAATAGGCGGCGTCAATATCGGCTGGGGTATACTTCTCGCGGCTGCGGATGGCATCGAGCGGCAACCGCGGCTGAAGTTCGGCAGGACGTCCGGCAGGGACGCCGAGCGTAACCGTTATGACAGGCACGACAAGGCGGGGCAGCCCGAGCGCGTCGATAATCTGCGGAGCGTTCCATGTGGTCGTGCCGAGATAGCAGGTTCCATAGCCGCGCATTTCGGCGATGGTCACGAACTGCTGGGCAAAGATTGTGGCGTCGAGCATCGCCGAAACGAAGCTCTGGAGGTTTTCAAACCCCGGAACGGCTCCGCGCGCCTCCGCCCAGCGCGACACCCGGCTGAAATCGGCACAGAAGGTAAGGACGGCACTCGCGCCGGTAAGACACGGCTGATTGAAGTGGGCGGGAGCCAAAGCCGCCTTGCCCTCCTCCGAGCGCGTCACCACCACATTATATAACTGCATGCCGCCGCAGGTAGGCGCATGGGTGGCTGCGGCGAGCATCTCGTCAATCTCCGCGTCGGAAATCATGTCCGACGTATAGTTTCGAATGGTTGAACGTGAGTTAAAGTATTCCATATTTTGACTTTAGTTCTTCGAGTTCCATGCCGGCGAGCTCCCAGAGGCTCATGGCATTGTCAAGTTTTTTCCCGAGGGAGGCATGTCGGTCATAAACATCGGGGGTCTGAGGGGAGCCTGACGCGAGCGCGGCTTCGAGGTCCGCAATCTCAGCCTCAATCTTGGCTATTTCATCTTCCGCCTCCTTAACTTTTTTAGTTGCCCGGTTTATGGCGCGATCGCGCTCTTTTTTCTCCTCATAGGTGAGTTTTTTCTCACTTTTGGGCTGTTCAACGGACTTTTCAGGCTGTTTTTCGGGCTGAACGCGACGTTCAAGTTCCTGAAGTGACGCCAATTTCTTCTTTTCAAGAAATTCGTAAATGCCGCCGAGACACTCGCGCACTTTTCCGCCGCCGAATTCATAGACCTTCTCAACGAGTCCGTCAAGAAATTCGCGGTCGTGGCTTACCACGATGACCGTCCCGTCAAAATCCTTGATTGCCTGCTTGAGGATATCCTTCGTAGCCATATCGAGATGGTTGGTCGGTTCGTCGAGAATCAGCAGGTTCACCGGCTCGAGCAGCAGCCTTATCATG
The DNA here is from genome assembly GCA_964586765.1 of uncultured Bacteroides sp. Taxonomy (GTDB): domain Bacteria; phylum Bacteroidota; class Bacteroidia; order Bacteroidales; family Muribaculaceae; genus UBA3263. The sequence continues at coordinate 5,207 of CAZPHN010000014.1, read as the reverse complement.
GCGAGACGGGTCTTTTCGCCGCCACTCAGAACTTTTACTTTCTTGTCGCTCGCCTCGCCGCCAAACATGAATGCGCCGAGAATATCGCGGATTTTCAGGCGTATGTCGCCAACGGCAACGCGGTCAATCGTATCGAAAACGGTCACGTCCGGGTCGAGCAGCTGCGCCTGATTTTGCGCGAAATAGCCGATTTTTACGTTATGACCTATGCGGAGGGTGCCGTCAAACGGTATTTCATGCATTATACACTTGACCAACGTAGACTTACCCTCGCCATTTTTGCCGACAAAGGCAACTTTTTCGCCGCGCTTGATTGTAAACGTAGCGTCGGCAAACACCTGATGGTCGCCGTACTTCTTTCCTAAGTTCTCTACAATCAGAGGATAGTCGCCCGAGCGCGGAGCCGGCGGAAAGCGGAGGTTAAGATGGGAGGTGTCGACCTCATCAACCTCAATGCGTTCGATTTTAGCCAGCTGCTTCATTCGGCTCTGAACCTGAACCGCCTTGGTTGCCTTATAACGGAACCGCTCGATGAACTCCTCGGTGTCGGCAATCTGCTTCTGCTGGTTCTGGTAGGCACGCATCTGCTGCTCGATACGCTCCTTATGGAGAACTACATATTTTGAATAGTTAACCGCATAATCGTAGATTCTTCCAAGCGAAATCTCGATTGTGCGGTTAGTTACATTGTCAATGAAAGCGCGGTCGTGGCTCACCAGCACTACCGCCCCCGCCTTGGAAACGAGAAACTGTTCAAGCCACTGGATAGACTCAATGTCAAGATGGTTGGTAGGCTCGTCGAGCAGGAGCACGTCGGGTCGCTGCAACAGCAGCTTTGCCAGTTCGATGCGCATGCGCCATCCGCCGGAGAACTCACTCGTGGGTCTGTTGAAATCATCGCGTGTAAAGCCAAGACCGAGAAGCGTCTTTTCGATTTCAGCCTCGCCGCCGGAGCCATCCTCCATTGCCATGCGCTCAGTCATGGTCGACACGCGCTCAATCAGTTCGGCGTAAGCGTCCGACTCATAATCGGTGCGCTCGGCAAGCTCCTGATTCATCCGGTCGAGCTCAGCCTGCATTTCCTTGATGTGACCGAACGCCTTGCGCGCCTCATCGACCACGGAACAGGAGTCCTCGGTAGTCATATGCTGCGGCAGGTAACCTATCGTAATCCCCTGAGGGACATCGACCGAGCCGGAGGTAGGGCGTTGCAACCCGGCTATGATTTTCAGCATAGTCGACTTTCCCGCGCCATTCTTGCCCACAAGGGCAATCCTGTCACGCCGGTTAATGACATAATTGATATTATCCAAAAGTGTCTTAGCCGAAAACTCAACTGTCAAATTCCGCACTGCAATCATAAGTGCAAAGTTACAAACTTTCCCCGACATACCCAAAATTCCAATGCAAACTGCCCGCCGGCACGCGTGGACGCATGCCGCCCCCAAGCAGGGATGCCCCCCTGAAGTATGCGGAGGGCTTTACATTTCCGTGAGGTAAATCGATATGATTATCGTGGCGTCAGTAACATTGATAACGCCGTCACCATTTATGTCATATCGCTTTAAATATGGCTGCTCAGAAAGGTAATGGGCTATGACTGTCGTCGCATCGGTCACATTTACAGTTCCGTCACCGTTTACGTCTCCTTTCCTTGTGTTGTCAACGTTAGTCTGATTTCCGCCTTGCGGCTCGTCAGGGCTATCGGGTATGAAAGTAAACCGGGCGGTAAGAGATGTATTCTTTCCGGGCATCTTGTAGGGAAGCGTCAGCGTATCGGAAATCTTGCGCTCGCCGTCAAACCATCCGTCAAACACGAATCCCTGACTGGGATAAGCAATTACGTTGAAACTTGCGCCCTCAAGGTGGCGCGAGCCATTGTTGAGATTGAACGAGCAACCTTCTGCCGGCTCACAGTCAAGATAAAGATGCCATTTATAGCCTTCTGACGGTTCCGCCGGGCTGTCGGGATTAAATATCACATATTCATAGACGGCGGTCAGCGTTTCATCTTCCCAGCCGGTAGTAAAGTAGAAATAACGGGATGTCGAGACTACTTTTCCATCCTTTTCCCAGTGTTTGAAGCCATAATCGATGTCATTTACCGACGTATTTACATACACTCGGGTTCCGCCGGTATATCGTCCCGTACCTGACGCTTTGCCAACCTCCGGAGGATAGACATTGACCGTGAGCTTATATCGGGCTTCGGGTTCCGGCGGATTTGTCGGATTGAAATCTTGTGCCGAGGCTATACTGCCCCCCAATAGAATGGAGAACAGTATAGTCAGCAGCAAAGTGGATATTGAGTGTTTCACAAAGTATGATTTTATTTACGGATTACTTTTGTAGCCTCGTTTCCTTTAACTTCAATCATCAGACCCGTGCGCGAGCCATCGGTCTCGACGCCATTTATCTGATAATATGTAGCGTCGGTTGTCGGAGCGTCGATGTCATTGTCAATAGAGGAAGACTCATCAGCCTTGACGTTGAGAACAAAGCGGGTGTCATCATAACCCTTTTCTGCGGTAAACTCATAGGTTGCGCCGGCGGCAAGCGTGACGGTTCTGCCTGTCTGACAGTCCTTGAGTGTTACGGGGCAGTCATTGCGGGTACATCCTATGGTGAAGGCTCCTGAAGCGGGGGCATAGAAACCGAGTTTCACAATGCCGTCGCCGAAAGGACGCTCATTGATAGAATAGCGGACATTCCGGTCATCGATAGAATAAAGCTGAGGTGCATCACCGCTTACAAACTTCGACGCATCGACGCCTACTTCGTAATCACCGGAAGCCTGACTGTTGAACACAACGCGCGTGCGGTCGCTGTTCGTTCCGTCGGTAACGGTGAGGTTAATCAGCTTGCGGTCAGTAGCTACGGCTTTCTCGCGACGGGCAGCGCGACGGCGGCTGACAGCGGAACGATGGTTGGGGTCGTTCTTCTGATTATTCGTTTCGCGATATTCGCTGAAGAATTCAACTTCATCTACGTTTTCAGGCTTCTGAACGAAGAATGCCATAAAGGGATACATCGAAAGGTCATCGTCGATGGGACTGAAAGCCTCATATGAGTTGCTGTTGGGGTTCCACCATGTAATAGGTCCGTCAAAGCCAAGGTCTGCCAGTTCATAGAAACTCAGGAAGGGGTTACCAACGAAGTTCCAGCTTGCATCCTGCGGATTAGCCGCAACGAACTGCTCGAGGACATTGTTCCAGTTCTGACCGTCGAAGCTTACATTGTCAACGGTCAGGGTCAAGGTGCCGTTCTTGCTGCCTTGGAAAATATAGCCGCGACCGCGCTCCAGCTTGTCGCCCTTCATGTCTTTCCATGAGCCGGAGCCATGCATTGCACGCCATTCGCCATCATAGTATCTCCATACCATCTGACCGTTAAACTTGATGTTTTCGCAAGGAACATCGAAGGGGAAGGCAAAGAAGTACCATTTGTTAGCCACAACGGGGATATTGACATTGAGTTTGTCAATATTGACGTTGCCGCCCGTTTCGGTGGTGTTGCTGTCGCCGCCAATGATGGTCGCACCGTTGCCTTTACCGTCAGCTTCAAGGTCAACATTGCCGAGGTCTTGGCTTTCATCGCCGCTGACAATCAAACCGGAACCTTGACCGAGGTCGGCATCTGGGTTCTTCTTGTCGCCGGTTTCTTCATCGGCCTCGCCATCAATTCGGGGAGTATCGGGATCCTCAATCAGGTCCTTATCTTCCAAGTAGAAGTAAGAATATGGCTCGTTAAAATTCTTGATTGACTGGAACTGACTCCACTGAGTGTCCCAATAATAGAGAGCTTCGCTCGTTTCCGGAACATGGAGAGTCGCGTTCAGGTAAGTATCGCTCGCAAATGTACTCTGACCGATAGAGGTCGGCTGGATAGTATAGGTATAAACGTCTTTAACTGTACCGGGAATGGCACTGGCTCCAATAGAGTTTACACCGGCAGGAATGCGGAATTCCTTTAGAGCCGTGCAACCTTCAAAAGCGTTCGCTTCTATACTTTTAAGTGTCGGAGGCAAACTTATCGTCTCCAAAGATTTACATCCATAGAAAGTATAGGCTGGAATTCCTACAAGTGACGGGGGAAGAATAACCCGTTTAAGAGAAGAACATCCGGAGAAAGCTCCATAGCTGGAGCTTAAATACGAATACGAATATCTACGAATCTCAGTTATACCCTGAGGCAGAGTAATTTCCTCTAATTTTGAGCAATTGAGAAATGCGGACAAACCTATTGTAGCATTATCTGAAACTTCCTTAGGGAATGTCACCGTCTTCAAATTGCTACATGATCTGAAAGCATTAGAACCAATCGAATTAATTGAAGCAGGAAATTCGATATTAACCAACTTGCTACAGGACTTAAATGCACCATCCCCGACAGAACGAAGATTGTCGGACAATTTTACAGACACCAGTTTCGCACACGACTCGAATGCACTTTCTCCAATCTCAGTCACATTGTCCGGCAAAATAACTTCTGTAAGATTCAAATCACGGAACATATTCGCGCCAACAACATTATTCTCCGTATGGCATCCTGCGTAATATTCATATGAACTTCCAACAATCGTTGCCTCACTCAAATCAAGCTTGCGCAGATTGAGCATCTTGTTTCGGAACGCGATAATATCGTAACTATTAATCGTACCAGAAACTTTAAGGGCGAGTACATTATAAGCCAAATCGTTGTCATAATTTTCATTGACCTTTATCAGCACATCGGAGTCATTCTCACGTGCCGAAACTTTAACATCGAAATTAGTCAACCCTTGAATAAGAATCTTACTACCGGACATATCCGGAAGTGCAGAAGCATAAACGCTTTTACAACCATAAGGTACACAAATAAGTGCATCAAATTTAGTTCCGGTAAACGAAGGTGGGGTAACTCCCGCAAAATGCACTAAAGATGGTGCAGAGAAAGCATCCGTCACTACGGAGATTACCGATTCTGGCAAGTAAAAATCCGCAACATCACAAGAACTAAACGCTTTTGAACCAATCGTTTCGAGTTGTGGCATTTCTCCAACTGACTGGAGGGAGATACAACCAGAAAAGGCGGACGCTCCTATTGATGTAAGTCTCGGCATTTCTCCAACTGACTGGAGGGAGATACAACCAGAAAAGGCGGACGCTCCTATTGATGTAAGTGCAGGCATTTCTCCAACTGACTGGAGGGAGGTACAACCAGAAAAG
>CAZPHN010000013.1:0-59034 GCA_964586765.1 uncultured Bacteroides sp. | reverse complement strand
TCAAGACGCAGTTCGCAGAGCTGCTTGCGGGTTTTCATAACGTCATCACCGCTCAATATCAGGATGAGGTCGCCGGGCTCGGCTCCCATCTTTGCCGCCATTTCGCGGAGGGTTTCCTGTGAGTAGAATTTGTCAACCGATGATTTGACGTTTCCGTCCGCTTCGACGCGCGCATAAACCATGCCTTTCGCGCCGATTTGCGGGCGTTTTACGTAGTCGGTCAGTTGGTCAAGCTGTTTGCGGGTGTAGGTTGCTGCTCCCTTGGCGCAAATGCCGCCGATATAAGCTGCATTGTCAAATACGCTGAAGCCATGTCCCTTCAATACGTCGTCAAGTTCGACAAATTTCATGTCGAAACGTGTGTCAGGCTTATCGGAACCATAATATTTCATTGCGTCAGCCCAGCTCATGCGGGGGAACTGACCGTCGAGTTCAACGCCACGGATTTCCTTGAACAGATGTTTTGCCATACCTTCGAAAAGATTAATGACATCATCCTGCTCAACGAAGCTCATTTCGCAGTCAATCTGGGTGAATTCCGGCTGACGGTCAGCACGGAGGTCCTCATCGCGGAAACATTTTACAATCTGGAAATAACGGTCCATACCGCTGACCATCAAAAGTTGTTTGAGGGTCTGTGGCGACTGGGGCAGAGCATAGAACTGTCCGGGGTTCATGCGAGAGGGAACAACGAAGTCGCGCGCACCCTCGGGGGTTGAGCCCACCAGCATAGGAGTCTCGATTTCAAGGAAACCTTTGGAATCAAGATAGCGGCGTACCTCCATGGTCATTTTATGACGGAGTTCAAGGTTAGCGCGGACATTTGGACGACGAAGGTCAAGATAACGGTAGCGCATACGCAGGTCATCACCGCCGTCGGTATCCTCTTCGATGGTAAAGGGAGGAGTCAGCGCAGAGTTCAGAACCGTCATTGCGGATGCTATGATTTCAATGTCGCCGGTAGGGAGATGGGGGTTCTTTGAAGTGCGTTCCTCTACGGTGCCTTCTACCTGAATAACCCATTCGCGACCAAGTTTTGAAGCAGCTTCGGCAAGTTCGGCATTACTTTCATCGGTAAATACAATCTGAGTGATTCCGTAGCGGTCACGAAGGTCTACAAAGGTCATACCGCCCATTTTGCGGGCGCGCTGAACCCAGCCTGCCAGAGTAACTTTCTTACCTCTGTCCGCAAGGCGGAGTTCGCCGCAAGTATTGGTTCTATACATCTGTCTGTATGTTTAATTTTTTGATTGATTATTATCCAATTGAATATGCAAAGTTACGACTTTTAAATGAAAAATGAAAAATGAACGGTGAAAAATTGCAGTTAGAACTAAAAATTATATAAAGAAAATGGTGGCGCATCGTCTCGACGGGCCACCACTCGGATTTTACGGTAGTACTTAAATGCTATTATTCGTTATGTCTAAGCCTATTGTTGTATGGTTACACTTAAAATGAAAAAGATACTTAATTAGGTTTTCGAAACTCTTTTGTCTCGTTTACGTATGCAAAGATACACTCAAAATTTGACGTTGTCAAGTAAAAATGTTTTTAAACATAAAGTGTTAAAAATGTCGTTTTTTTTACTTTTTAAATGATTTCTGGTAAAAGTCAAACGAATGTATGTTATTACTGACATTTTGTCGACGTTTTGAGTCGGTTTCCGTGAAAAAAGAAAGAATGTTAAAAAGTGTTGCCAAGTTTTGTGACCCGTATTTTGTGACCTTTTACCTTGTTTTGAGCCAGCTCTGCCACTATTGCCGAGGCTTTGTCGGCGGGAACTGCAACAAGTGCGAAATGGTCGTGGAGGGCTATGGTACCTATTTCGGCTGATTCAAGACCGCAGATTTTCGTAAGGGCACCGACAATGTCACCTTTTGACAGTTTTTCTTTTTTCCCTGCGTGGAAATAAAGAGAAACCGTAGATTGACGCCATGGAACAGGTTCGGCAACCGGTTCCCATGTCTGCGCTCCTTCAACCGGACTTTCAGTCGGACCAATAAGGTAGTATACCGAACCGGTTGCTCCCATGCGCGCGGCTCGCCCGTTGCGGTGAGTCATGGTCTCATCACCTACGGGAAGATGATAATGAATTACGGATGCTACCTCAGGAATGTCAAGTCCGCGCGCGGCAAGGTCTGTGGCAACGAGGATAGGTCTCGACCCGTTGGTAAATACCTCGACTGCAATTTCGCGCTGGGACTGGTCAAGAGCACCGTGATATATTCCTGCGGGAAATCCGCCTTTGCGAAGGAATTCATATACTCGGTCAACGCTTTCTCGATGGTTTACGAACACAAGAGTGCGTTCGTGCGGCAGCCGGAGCAGAAGTTGCTTGAGTATCGGCAGTTTGTCTGCCTCGGGCGATATTACGTTGAAAAACTCCAAGTCAGGCGTAATTGCTTCCGCGCTGAAATCGAGTTCGCGATTATCAGCTATGTTAATAAACTCAGGTATTTCCTTCAGGCGCGTGGCAGATGTAAGAATAAGAAGCCTTATATTACGCATTGCAGCTACCAGACGACGCATTTCTGCACTAAATCCGAGTTCAAGTGACTTGTCATATTCATCGAGAACCAAGGTGCGCACGGTACGCAGGTCAACCGTATGCCTCTGCTGATGGTCCAGCAGGCGGCCGGGTGTTGCTACGACAACATCGGGTGTGCGTGCTTCAAGCGATCTTTTCTCTTCGAGCATCGAATGTCCGCCATAAAGCGCGGTGACACGCAGTCCGGGAGCGAGCGTGGCGAGTACTTTTGTTATCTGCAGGGCGAGTTCGCGTGCAGGAGCGATGACTACCGACTGTATTCCCTTAGGCTGTTCGACGGTGCGACGCAAAAGGGGGAGTGCAAAGGCAAGCGTTTTACCTGAACCGGTCGGCGCAATGAGTGTGACAGAACGCGCGTCGCGGGGAAGATCTGCCATCTTGCTCTGCATTGGAGTAAGATGTTCGACGTTCAGTTTCGCGCGCGCGTTCTTTATTATATCTTTTAGTTCCATTTACAGTTGGTCAACCGCCGCCTTTAGTTGCTGCAGTGCCTCTTTGATAACACTGCGGGGGGCTGCGATGTTCAGACGCATAAATCCGGTACCTTCATTACCGAACATTGTGCCGTCATTAAGCGCGAGTTTTGCTTTTTCCACGAAAAGACGCACAAGGTCAGGCTGAGCGAGACCGAGCCCACGGCAGTCAAGCCATATAAGGAATGACGCATCGGGACGCAGAGCTTTTACTCCGGGAATATTCTCTTCACAGAATTTTTGGGCAAATTCGATGTTTCCTTCAACATAGCGGAGCATTTCGCATCGCCATTCCTCACCTTCGGGTGTGTAAGCGGCACACGCTGCGATATGTGCGAAAATATCCGCCTCGTTAAGTTCGTTTGCCGCAAGCCATGAGAAGAATTGCTCGCGTATTTCATCGTTAGGCACTATGGCGAAAGAGCTTACAATGCCGGCAATATTAAATGTTTTTGACGGAGCTTGGAAGGTGATGGAGTTCTGGGCTGCTGTTTCGCTTACTGAAGCAAAGGGTATGTGGCGGTTACCCCAGAGCGGCATGTCGCAGTGAATTTCATCGCTTATGACAAGAATGTTGCGCTCGGCACAGAAATCAGCCAGACGTTTAAGGGTTTCACGCGACCAGATGCGTCCGCCGGGGTTATGAGGATTGCAGAGAATAAGCAGGCGGCATTTCTCATCGGCAACCTTTGCAAGATTGTCAAAATCCATGTCAAAATGTCCATCCTCACGCAAAATCAACGGATTGTAAACTACTTCGCGCTTGTTAGCGAGCGGAGTAAGACGGAAAGGATGATAAACCGGCGGCTGAATGATAACTTTTTCGTCGGGTTTGACAAATACGTTTATTGCCATACCGATACCTTTAACAATACCGGGAATGAAGGTTATCCACTCCGGTTTGATTTTCCAGTCGCCATGGTCCTCAACCCACCGACACAGGGTGGGGCGATATTCGGCAGGTTCGCCTGTATATCCGAAAATCTTGTGGTCAAGGCGACGACGCATTGCGTCCACAATGAAATCCGGAGTTTCAAAATCCATATCGGCAATCCAAAGAGCTGTCAGATTGTCGGTGCCACACATTTCAGGCAGACGCAGATATTTCAGTGCGTTTGTGTTGTGTCGGTCAATAATTTTATCGAAATTACTCATTTTGAAATAGCTTGTTTAATGTCGGCAATAAGGTCCTCGGGGTCTTCAAGTCCAATGGATAGACGGATTGTGGTATCATAAAGGTCCATCTTTGCTCTTTCCTCGGGCGAGAAAGAAACGAATATGGTTGAAGCGGGATGAATGGCAAGACTCTTGTTATCGAAAAGATTCGTTGCCCGTTTGAAGATTTTCAGGTTATTGAGAAAACGGAAACAGGTGTCACGGTCAGCAAGGTCAATGGTAAGCATTGCACCGGCTGTCTGTCCGAACTGCTCGACAGAGAGCTGATGGAAAGGATTATCTTCCAGTCCGGTGTAATTGACAGCCTTGATTTCGGGTATATCCTTGAGTGCTTTCGCAATGGTAAGGGCTGATGATGCCTGACGCTGATAGCGTACGGGCAGTGTTTCTAATCCAAGGCTCTGCATATATGCGACATGAGGCGTCATGTATGCGCCGAGGTTAAACATCAGTTCGAAGCGAACGCGCTCGCCAAATCCGGGGCATGTACCGTAATCTATAATCGCACCGCCGACTGAGGTTGCGCCTCCGCTCAGATATTTTGTCGTGCTTACCACTTCGATATCAACTCCGAGTTTTTTTGCGCTGAATTCGGTAAAAGGTATAGCTGTGGTGTCTGCAATCAAAGGAATATCCGCGCTATGGGCTATGCGTGCCAATTCTTTGAGATTGGCAACTTCGAGTTGCGGATTGGTAATGATTTCAAGGTATATGCAACATGTGTTTGCGTCAACTGCGCGTTCAACGGCATCGAGGTCAGTAAGGTCAATAAGACGTGACTCCACTCCGAAACGCTTCAGCGTGGAGTTAATCAGCGCGAAGGTATTTCCAAAGACATGGCGTGAGGTGACAATATTCTTGCCCGAAGCTGCCACAGCCATAAGTGTGTTTGCAATCGCAGCCATTCCGGAGTTAAGAGCAAAGACATTCTCCGCACCCGTGAGAGCCTTAATCTGGTCCTCAAAATGATATACTGTAGGATTAGTTACGCGGGAATAGTCCGGCATTCCGCTGCGTCCCGAAAAAGACTCAATCATCTCCTCGGCATTGTTGAACTCAAATGCGGCGGTATGATAGACCGGCATCGAGATTGCGCCGTAAGCGTCAGGCAGACGGAATGGAGTATGTATTGCCTTGGTTTCTTTTTTCATTAAATATGTTGTGATAATGATTGGTTTGTTATTTCATGGTTGGGTTGGATTAATCGTCGGCTTCGGCGGCGTCAGGCGCAACCTGAGGCAGAGTCCTGTGCAGCCAGATGAAACCGATTATACCGCTGAGGATTGAGCCTACTACAATGCCGAGTTTAGCATGATTGAGAAGGTCGGTCTGTTCAGGTGTTCCGAATGACAGCGTAGCTATAAAGAGGCTGACAGTAAAGCCGATACCGCCGAGCATCGCTACGGAGGCTATCTGATGCCAGTCGGCATGGGCAGGCATAGGTGCCAGTTTGAGTTTGATGGTAAGCCAAGAGAAAGAAAGTATTCCGAGGAATTTGCCTAAAACCAGACCACAGATAATTGCGAGTGAAACACCGCTGAAAATAGACATCGGGTCAAGTCCTATAAGTACGATTCCTGCATTGGCAAAGGCAAAAAGCGGAACAATGAAGAAATTTACCAGCGGATGGAGCGTGTCCTCAAGCTCCTGAAGGGGAGATATGACTTTATCGCTTGACGATTCGACCACTTTCAGCCAGTTCATCTGCTCTTTGTTCAGAATTGTACGCGAGTTGAGCGTTTCGTCATCTTCCTTGCGGAAATTACCAATGGCTTCTCTTATCTTCTGGATATATTTCTTGGGTGCGTAAACCGGTTTTGCAGGAATGCAGAAGGCAACGAGCACACCGGCAATGGTCGGATGGATTCCGGAGTTAAGGAACAGGAACCATACAATGATGCCGAGTCCGATATAGAAAAATTTATTCTGAATCATGATTCTACCGCCCAGATACAGGAGGACAAGAATACCTGCAGCCCAAGCAAGAAGCTCATACTCGATACCGCCGCTGTAGAACATGGCGATAACTATGATGCCGCCTATGTCATCGACGACGGCAAGGGTGGTCAGGAATATTTTCAGCGAGATGGGCACTCGCTTTCCGAGCATGGCAAGCACTCCGAGAGAGAATGCTATGTCAGTTGCCATCGGTATGGCTGCGCCACCGCTATAATCCGTTCCTTTGGCAAGACAGAAAAAGATTATTACCGGAACAATCATACCGCCTATAGCTCCTACAATGGGTAGCAACGCCTGACGGAACGATGAAAGTTCACCAACGAGCACCTCGCGTTTTATTTCCAGTCCGATGCTGAAAAAGAACACCGCCATCAAGGCATCATTAATGAACTCAATTAGAGTCATTGGTTCACCATGGTGGCTGAAAAGGTTAAACGAGCCTATCTGCAGACGTACTTCGCGTGTCCACATTGCCTCGTAATGACCGCTGATGGCAGGAATATTCGCCACAATCAAGGCGAGCAAAGTCGCAAAAATAAGAATGTTGCCACCGGTGGCGTGGCGAGCTATAGCCTGACGCGCGGCAAAAAATACGCGATGAGGCATATTGTTAATTTCCGGTTCAGTCTTTGGAGGCTGTAGGTTCTCGTTATTATTCTCCATGTTAGTGAATTTTGGCAGTATTTTTTCTATAAAACCAAATTAGAGGCAGAAAAGTTGACGCATCAGTCAAGTTTTAGCACCGCAAGGAATGCTTTTTGCGGAACTTCAACCGATCCAATCTGTTTCATGCGCTTTTTACCTTTTTTCTGCTTTTCAAGGAGTTTGCGCTTACGGCTGATGTCACCGCCGTAACATTTTGCCGTAACGTCCTTACGCACAGCCTTGATGGTTTCGCGGGCAATGATTTTTGCGCCGATAGCTGCCTGAATGGCAATGTCGAATTGCTGACGTGGAATAAGTTCCTTCAATTTCTCGCACATACGGCGTCCGAACGAAACGGAATTATCGACATGAGTCAACGTAGAAAGTGCGTCGACACTTTCGCCGTTTAGCAGAATGTCAAGTTTTACCAGCTTGCTTTCGCGGAAATCATGGATATGATAGTCAAATGAAGCGTATCCTTTCGAAATAGACTTCAATTTATCATAGAAATCAATGACAATCTCACCTAATGGCATATCGAAAATCATTTCCATACGGTTGCCGGAAATATATTCCTGTTTTACCAGCTCGCCGCGCTTACCAAGACAGAGGGTCATTATCGGACCGATATAATCGGCGGCAGTGATAATGGATGCGCGGATATATGGCTCCTCAATGCGGTCAATAAGGGTAGGGTCGGGAAGTCCTGAAGGATTATGCACCTCGGTCATGTTTCCTTTTTTGTCATAGACGCGATAACTTACGTTAGGTACGGTTGTAATCACATCCATGTCAAATTCGCGACCAAGACGCTCCTGAATGATTTCCATGTGGAGCAGACCTAAGAATCCGCAACGGAAACCGAACCCGAGCGCAACAGAACTTTCCGGCTGGAATGTCAGTGACGCGTCATTGAGCTGCAGTTTCTCAAGCGAGGCACGCAGATTTTCAAAATCTTCCGTTTCGATGGGGTATACGCCGGCAAACACCATCGGTTTGACCTCCTCAAAACCTTCAATGGCTTTTTCGCACGGACGGTTCACATGGGTGATGGTGTCACCAACCTTTACCTCCTTACTCGTTTTAATTCCGGAAATGATGTAGCCTACGTTACCCGCTGAGATTTCCTTTCGCGGTTCCATATCAAGGCGCAGAATACCGATTTCATCGGCATGATACTCCTTACCGGTGCTGACAAACTTAACGAAGTCACCGCTACGCAGAGTGCCGTTGACAACTTTATAATATGCAATGATGCCACGGAACGGATTGAAGACGGAGTCAAAAATCAAAGCCTGAAGCGGAGCTTCGGGGTCGCCTTCGGGAGCAGGAATACGCTCGATAATGGCACGAAGTATGTCAGGAACGCCTTGTCCTGTCTTACCGGATGCGCGGAGAATTTCCTCGCGCTTGCAGCCGAGAAGGTCTATAATCTGGTCCTCTACTTCATCAGGCTTGGCCGAGTCAAGGTCAACCTTGTTTAAAACGGGAATGATTTCAAGGTCATTCTCAAGTGCCATATAGAGGTTGGAGATGGTCTGCGCCTGAATGCCTTGTGAAGCATCGACAATAAGGAGCGCGCCCTCGCAGGCTGCGATGGAGCGGCTAACCTCATAGCTGAAGTCAACGTGTCCCGGAGTGTCGATAAGATTGAGAACATATTTGCTTCCGTCAAGCTCATAATCCATCTGGATAGCATGGCTCTTGATGGTGATACCGCGTTCGCGTTCAAGTTCCATATCATCGAGTACCTGTGCCTCCATGTCCTTTTGGCTAACAGTATTGGTGTACTCAAGCAAACGGTCGGCAAGGGTGCTTTTCCCGTGGTCAATATGGGCTATGATGCAAAAATTGCGAATATTTTTCATTTTCGATAAATTTTTTGCAAAGTTAGCAAAAAAAATCGGACTAATTGGTGTCTAATATACAGAATTAGTCCAATTAGTCCGGTAGAATATTCAATAAATATCTTTAATATTCGCCTTCTGAGGTCAAATCGTGACCGGTAATAGGTTTGCGTCCCATTTTATACCATACATATACAATATATGCAATAACCACGGGGAGTATCAGACTCACATAGGTCATGGTGCGGAGGGTAAAGAGCGAAGATGAGCTGTTAGCTAATGTCAGTGATGACTGCATATCGGTCAGCGACGGATAAAATGATGTATCGCCGTATGCCATAACCCAGAAAAGGCTCATGACTACGAGCATGGTACCGAGACCTGACAGATAGAATGCATTTTTCATCGGGCGTTTTTTACATAAGATTGTGCCGATAAGGGCTCCAAGCACGGCAACGACCCCCAAAAGCAATGCTACTGACGCCCACCAAAGGTTGATATAATTGGCGAGATAACCGTAAGCCTGTTCAACTATACCTTCGGGAGTGCTGACATAAGTGGATGAAAAGAGCACAACAATGAGGAATGTTACAATCAGGGGAACAAAAATTATGCCGGAGGTCATTGCAAGACGGCGGAGACGTTTTTCGTAGGAGGTATCACCTTCGGTTGACTGCATCAGGAATAATGCGCCGTTCATTCTTGCGAGGAAAAGGATTGCAACTCCGAGAAGCAGGCAACGCCAGTCGGCGATTGCCTCAAGTCCGTTCCATGAGTTTGCCCAAGTGGAAATTACCGGTTCGCCGGGACGGGTTATGTTGACTTTCTCAACCGTGAATTCCGCACCGAAAATCATGGTGCCTACAGCCACTCCGAGAAGTATGCAACCTAAAGAGCCGTTAAGGAGCAGAAGAGTGTCATAAAACCCGGTACCGTATAGATTACCGCGTTTGCGACGGAACTCATAGCTTGCAGCCTGAATAACGAATGAGAAGAGAATGAGCATCCACAGAGCCCATGCACCTCCGAAACTGGTAGAGTAGAAAAGCGGAAACGATGCAAAGAATCCTGCGCCGAAAACCACGAGGGTCGTGTATGTCAGTTCCCATTTGCGTCCGAGGGCATTGACTGCAATGCGTTTGTTTTCCTTGTCTTTAAAAGAAGGAAGGAGAGTCTGACCTCCTTGAACGAAAAGGAGGAAAACCAATGCGGCTCCGAGTACTGAAATCAGAAACCACCAGTAATTTTGAAAATATGTAATCATTTGTGTGCGACTTGACGGATTTTGTTAATCATGATGGAAATCTCGGCAGCGAGCAGTCCCGTAAAGACTACGGCGAATGCCCAGAAGGTAGTCTTTACGCCATCGGGGCTTACTGCGCTGATGGCTGCGCGCGTGGGCATAAGGTTCTGGATAACCCATGGCTGACGTCCCACTTCGGCACAACACCAGCCGCTTTGACTGACAATCCATGAGACAACGAGCGCAATCATTGCAGCGGCTGCCCACCATTTCTTGTCAAGCATGCCCGGTCGGCGATAAGAAAGGAAGAGACCTACGGCAAGAATAAGAAGCATATACATACCTCCTGCCACCATGATGTGATAAGAATAATATGTCATGCCTACCGGCGGAATAAGGTCTGCGGGATTGTCATAATATCCGTAACCGAAATATTGGTAATTTTCCTTCAGTGTCTGGAGCGCGTCTTCCGACTGAGTTTCACCATATTCTGCAAGAGCCTTGAGCGCAAGCTTTCCACGCTCGATGCGTTCGGCGTAGCTTACGGTATTTATTTCCTCGCCGTCAACAATGTCATGACCGGCAACGATATCCTCAATGCCCGGGATGAAGGCGTCGAAGCTACCGCGAGTTGCCCACGAGAGGACACCGGGAGCTCCTATCTTGAAGATGAACGGGTCTTCTCCGTCATTAAGCTGCTTGTCTTGTTTCAGTAGACCGAATGCTGTCAGTTCGGCGTTGGTCGAGCCTTGCCATACACCTTCGAGTGCCGCAAACTTCATGGGTTGCGATTTGCTTACCTGCAGAATTGAGCCATGACCGGCTGCCATGGTAAGAAGAATGCCGATAAGACCTACCCAGCCTCCGACTTTAACCGACGGAATAGCCATGTCGCTGCGTTTGCCGAAGGCAGCCAACCAGCCGCTAACCCCGAGCACGAAACAGCCGCTGAGAGCCCATCCGCTCATTACGGTATGGAAAAACTTGTTCATGGCTACGGGAGAAAGAGCTACAGCCCAAAAGTCAGCCATTTCGTTACGCATTGTGTCAGGATTGAATTCCATACCGACGGGATATTGCATCCATGCGTTGGCAACGAGAATCCAAAGGGCGGAAAGGGAGGTGCCGATTGCGGTCAGCCATGTAGCTGTAAGGTGAAATTTGGGACTTACGCGTTTCCATCCGAAAAGCATCACTACCACAAATGTTGCTTCAAGGAAAAATGCGAACAATCCCTCTATGGCGAGCGGAGCACCGAAAATGTCGCCTACAAACCAAGAGTAGTTACTCCAGTTTGTGCCAAATTCAAATTCAAGGATAATGCCCGTAGCAATACCGCATACAAAGTTGATTGCAAAGAGGCTCATCCAGAATTTAATGAGTTTGAGCCATTTTTCAGGACGTCCCTTTTTGAGATAAATACTCTCCATTACGGCTATTATCACGGAAAGTCCGAGAGTAAGGGGAACGAAGAGCCAATGATAACACGCGGTCAGTGCAAATTGCCATCTTGACCAGTCGACGGTAGAAATGAGATCGGTCATGTTGGGTTGGTTTATGGTTTAGAGTTTAGTGTTTATGGTTTAGTGTTTATGGTTTAGTGTTTATGGTTTAGTGTTTATGGTTTATGGGGGAGTTTTATATTTTAATTTTTAATTTCCGTGAGTGATGTTCGGACCGCTTCAGCACGTTCTTCATCACTGGAATACTCTGAGAGCCGATTAGGGAAAAATAAAATCTTGAAAAGCACAAGCAGGATGGATATTTTAAGAATTAATACCAACCATAATCTCCGACCGGTCGCAGTTGCAACCGATCGGCGGAATGCGCCAACATAAAATGATGTTATGCGGGAGGGTAAGTTCATTATTTATTTCTGGTTCTTATATTGAGGTTCAAGTGGTACGGGGAACTTGGAGAATAGCGTCTGAACAGCTTCAGCTATGCTCTTTAGATTGCGGTACTGACCTTGACTTCCATCAATAATAGTGGCGACTGAGGCAGAGAAGAGCGGAAGTTTCTCTTGCGTATTGACCATGTCGACAGTCAAGACTCCTTCCTTGTAAATTCCCGTTATGACTTGGGCGTTAGGATTCCAGTAATAGTAACGGGGATATACGAAACTGGGGTAAAATCCGTTCAACGGACCGGGACCGGGACCAAACCCGTAGCCGGGACCAATCGGACCGGTAGGGGGCGGTGTCATGGTATATGCCGGAGCTGTGTCGATTTCACGATGAACGGTAACGGCGAAGTTAACAAGCAAGGGCGAAGAAGGATCTTCAGTATATCCACGCTCAACCATCTGTTCGCGTATTGCGGCAGCTATATTATAATAGGTAACCATCTGCATTCCGTCCGGAAGTTTATTATCGCCGTCGGGATAGACAATACGGAAGGTCTTGTAATCTGCCATATTGGCATTGTTGTATGTCTCTGAATTTACTAGAGTAAACGGCGAGCAGGAGCTGAGAGTCAGCATCATTGCTATAAAAGGCAAGAAAAGGAGTCGTTTCATACTTTTCGTTTTGTTAGATTTTCTTTTACTTTTATAACAAAGACAGATACTTAAATGTTCGCCAGAAGATTTTCCAGTGTCAGATGCATTCTGTAACGCCAATAGTGACGCGGATTTGACGGTATGTTGATTTGTTCCTCTGTCGGATCCGGGCGACGCAGTTTTGCATCAGTAGAGAGCCAATCCTGCAGTGGCAGAATGGTCAACATGGCAGGTGACTGAATATGTGCGTCGATGTAGACCGCACATTCTTTGGGCGTAGGGTCTGACACAGGTGAAGAAACCTGCATGAGCCAAAGTCGCAATGGAGGCATATCATGGGTTGACGTAGTCGCAACGCTTTGATACGGATATGCTTCCGGTCTGCCGAGGCTTACGCCGTACTCTTTAGGCATACGCTGGACCTCAAGCGAGAGAACTTGAAGATTGTTGAGAACAGATGGCACACACGCCGGAATCATGCCGAGGTCCTCAGCACACGCAAGCATTGATGTGGCATTGACCACGGCTGGCAAACGTCGTTCGGCATTTTTTCGCCATAGATTGTCATGCCGACGATAGAAAAACTCCTCGTGAAGCCGACCATATGCGTCGCGTTGGTCATCCAGCAGCGTACGGAACATTTCAGTATCGTAGCCGGCAATGCGTGGATGATACTTGCCCGGTTGGTATGGATCTTCAACAAAAAGACGGTCAGCAAAACGCGGCAGAAGGTCAGCACGTCCCGCGGCAAGAGCCTCGCGCTGATTTGCATACCCCTCGGTTGAGTGGAGCGGACGAGCCATTTCTGATTTGAACCGAAATCCGAACTGATTTTCCATTTCCTCCGGAGTCAAGGGCAGGGCGGGTGAGAAATGACCGAGTAAACCATACACCTCAGTTGACGGGATTTCCCATATACGGAAGAAACCGAGCACGTGGTCAATGCGGAATGCGTCGAAATATTCGCCCATCTTTTTTAGTCGACGAGCCCACCACGCATATCCGTCGGGAGCCATGCGGTCCCAATTATATGTCGGGAAACCCCAGTTTTGTCCCTCGCGCGCAAAATCATCCGGCGGAGCTCCCGCCTGCATATCCAAGTTGAAAAGGTCAGGATATTGCCATGCATCAACACTATCAGGAGAGATGCCGATAGGTATATCGCCCTTAAGTGCGACTCCCTTCGAGCGGCAATATGCGGCAGCATCACGAAGCTGTTTATGCAGATGGAACTGGACAAAGAAGTAAAACTGCATAATGTGGCGCATGTCATCCTGATTGAGCATATTGACTATGCGCGCTGCAGAGTAGCGGCTGTCATCGCCCCACTGACGGAAATCAGGAGTGCCGTATTTATCGCGTAGGGCTGAAAAGGCCGCATAAGGTATGAGCCATGAGGAATTATCGTCGAGAAAACGATAAAATTCCTGATTTTTTAGCGTTTTTTGTCCTTCTTGTTCAAAAATAGCGCGTGCGTATGCTTCTTTGGCTGCAATTACTCGCTCATAGTCAACCTCCGGAAGCTGCTGTAATTCATCGCGTAAAAGTTCGAAATTGCGTCGGGTTGCCTCATCCTCTATTTGACCGAGCAGTTCCGGACGCAGATAAAGGGGATGGAGCGCGATAGTTGAGTTGGCATTATATGGATAGGAGTCAGTGCGCGTACGCGTCATCGTCGTATCGTTGATTGGCAGAATCTGAATGACGTTCATTCCGCGTTCTGCCGCCCAGTCAGCCATCATTTTGAGGTCTTCAAAGTCACCAACTCCGAAATCGTTATCGGAACGAAGCGAGAATACCGGAATGGCGACACCCGTAGCTTTCCAACGCTCGCGTCCGCGGAAATCAAGCGGACCATGGTTATGGAGTGTACGGTTCGCACCCTCTTCCCACGTAACATTTTCTCCTTCGCAGATAATGAATTTGTATTCAATTGACTCCGGAAGCGAGTAGGGGACTGTGGCGGTATAGAGAGGAATGACGCGGTCAGCGGTCATTGTGACACCCAATCGCGGATTCCAGTCTCCAAGTTCAGCGCAGGAGCCGACAACTTTGACTGTCTGTCCCGGTTTAACCCTCGGTGTGATTACGCGAAACATCATAGGCTTATCCGCATTTACTTGCACCGCATGATTTGCATACTAAACAGCCTTCCTGATAAACAAGGGTTGCCTGACCGCAGTTGGGACATACCTGACCGCCGGCAATGGTGCCTGACGGAATATATTTCTTCAGTGCGCGCTCCACACCGGCTTTCCATGTGTTTATGCTCTCTGAATTGAGCTGCAGTCCATCGACCATCTTTATTACTTGGTCAATAGGCATCTGATATCGCAACACACCTGAAATCAGTTTGGCGTAGTTCCAGTATTCAGGATTGAACTTGTCACTCAGTCCCTCAATAGTGGTCTTGTGTCCGCGCTTGTTAGTAAACTGGAAGTCATATCGCTTATTGCCATTGTCATCAATAGCTTTAATGATATGTCCGCGGGTGACCGACTTCGGAAGGAAAAGTCCGTCCTCATCATCGGCAAGACCGGTGAAAATCTCATAAGGACGTCCATCCACCAGACCGATGAATGCAATCCACTTTTCTTTGTTGTTCTGGAAACGGACCACGTCTGCCTCAAGGCTTGTCGGGCGTTTGGCAAGAAGCGGTGCGTGTTCGTGGCTATGGGCGGTTTCTGCCTTCTTGTCTTTTGAAGGTGTAATGGCGTTAAGCACACCGGAGCGGCTTCCGTCGCGGTAAACGGTGCAGCCTTTACATCCAGCTTTCCATGCTGTCAGGTAAAGTTCGTTGACAACCTGCTCGCTGATGGTTGATGGCAGGTTGATAGTTACCGATATGGAGTGGTCAACCCATTTCTGTACACGTCCCTGCATCTTTACCTTTTCCGCCCAGTCGATTTCGTTGGCTGATGCACCGGCATAAGGCGATTTTGCCACAAGTTCGGTAATTTCTTCGGCGGTCAGTGTCTGAGATGGTTCCATGCCTTGTACTTTCATCCAATCGATAAACTTCGGATGGTAAACCACGTATTCCTCAAATGAATCGCCGTTTTCATCAACATAATCCACCCTGACGTCACGGTCATTTGGATTAACCTTGCGACGGCGTTTGTATACGGGCATGAATACCGGCTCAATTCCTGACGACGTGCGAGTCATGAGCGAAACCGTGCCGGTCGGCGCGATGGTCAGACATGCAATATTGCGGCGTCCGTTGGCAAGCATTCTCTCTTTGAGGGTTGGGTCGGCGTCAAAAAGACGGTTAAGGTACGGGTTGTTCTCTTCGCGGTTGGCGTCATATACCTCAAACGCACCGCGTTCAGCCGCCATCGTCACCGATGAATGATAGGCAGCTAAAGCTACGGTCTTGTGGACAAGCTCCGACATTGCCGAGGCATCTTCCGTTCCGTAACGCAGACCTAAAGCGGCAATCATATCGCCTTCTGCGGTTGTGCCGAGACCGGTACGACGACCCTGCAGAGTGCGCTTGCGGATTTTCTCCCAAAGGTGACGTTCCGTATGTTTTGTGTCCTCATCTTCCGGGTCGATGTCTATTTTCTCAAGGATTGCGTCGATTTTTTCGATTTCGAGGTCAATCAGGTCATCCATTATCCGTTGAGCCTTACCAACGTGTTCGCGAAGTAAATCGAAATTCATCCGCGCTTCGGGAGTGAACGGATTTTCTACATAAGAATATAGGTTGATAGCGAGCAGGCGGCAGCTGTCATAAGGACATAACGGGATTTCGCCACACGGATTTGTTGAAATTGTGCGGAAACCGAGGTCGGCATAGCAGTCCGGAAGCGATTCGCGTGTGATTGTGTCCCAGAAAAGTACACCCGGCTCGGCTGATTTCCATGCGTTGTGAACAATTTTGCGCCAGATGGCTGCGGCATCGACTTCCTGTGTCATGGCAGGGGTGTCTGAGTCAACCGGGAACTTCTGGGTGAATTTTTCGCCTGATTCGGCTGCACGCATAAAGTCATCTGTGATGCGTATCGACACGTTCGCACCGGTTATTTTGCCTTCGGTCATCTTGGCGTCGATAACTGCTTCGGCATCAGGATGTACAATGGAGGTTGTGAGCATCAATGCGCCACGTCTGCCGTCCTGTGCCACTTCACGCGTCGTATTTGAATAGCGTTCCATAAACGGCACCAGTCCGGTAGAGGTTAGTGCCGAATTCTTAACCGGCATGCCTTTGGGACGAAGCTGGCTGAGGTCATGACCGACACCCCCGCGACGTTTCATCAGCTGTACTTGCTCTTCATCAAGTTTAAGGATTGCGCCGTATGAGTCAGCGGGGTTTTCAAGTCCGATGACGAAACAGTTGCTCAGGGAAACTGTCTGAAACGGATTGCCCATGCCGCTCATGGGCGAGCCCTGAGGAACGACATAGCGGAAATCTTTCATCAGATTGAAGATTTCCTCCTCGCTCATGGGGTTGGGATATCGCGCCTCTATGCGGGCGAGTTCCGCTGCCATGCGATGGTGCATGTCATCGGGTGTTTCTTCGAAAATGTTTCCGAAACTGTCTTTAAGGGCATATTTTGAAGCCCAGACGCGCGCTGCGAGTTCATCGCCGTCGAAATATGCGAGCGTCGATTCGTAGACCTTCTGTGGGTCAATGGGTTGGGGGGTCGGTTTTGATTCCATAACGCCGACAAAGTTATTAATTTCCTCTGTCAATTCCAAATAAAACTGCGTTTCCTTTGACCGTCAACTTATTGGCTGTTGAATTAAAAATTATAGAAGAAGCCGAAGCTAACTGAGTTAGACAGGTCAATTCCGAATCCGGTCGTAAGTCCCAGACCATCGATGGATTCGGTCACTCCTTTATAGCCTATAAAACCGAAGTGGGCTACAAGACTGAACTGATCGGTCAAGTTTATCGTAATGCCGGGTTTAAGTCCTATGGCAACCGAAGCAAAATTCTCTGTGTCCGTATATTTATAAGGATATGCTGCGTTACCCATATCATATTCCGTAGTTACCTTGCCAAATCCAAAATCAAATCCGCCGTCAATGAATAGCTCGACTATTCCGGCCTTGACGCAGTTCCATCTTGCATAAGGAGATATTTCAAAGAGTGACACATCAATTTCACTGCTCCCGACGTAGGAATATCCGATTGGAGCACCTACTGACCAAGCTTTATTGATTTTGTAACCGAATTCAGGCGCGATGGATACGGTGAGCGCATTATCATTGTTCCAAAAACCTAAATTACCTCCGAGATAAAACTTGTCTTTTGCGTCTGATACGCCTACGCCAAGGATGATTGCGACAATACAAGTAAATAACTTTTTCATACAAATATTGATTTATCGGTTTATTGAATGTGGCAAAGGTACATATTTGTATCGTATTAGACAAAATATTCACTTGTAGATACCGGAATTTTGAAAATTTTGTAAAAATTTGGTCGGAATAAGGAAAAATTGCTACCTTTGTAGGTTGATTGGCGTGACCTAATGTCAGCCATAGGCAAACTGAAATTATTGACAATCTTACTATATGCAAGACGACAGGATTCAGAAAATTAACATCGAGAGCGAGATGAAGTCCGCTTATATCGACTACTCGATGTCTGTTATTGTATCGCGTGCTCTTCCGGATGTACGTGATGGTCTCAAACCCGTTCATCGCCGTGTGCTGTATGGCATGAACGAGATGGGTAATACTTCCGATAAGCCTTTCAAAAAGTCGGCAAACTGTGTCGGTGATGTTATGGGTAAATATCACCCCCATGGCGACTCATCTATTTATGGAACCGTGGTTCGTATGGCTCAGGACTGGGCTATGCGTAACATTTTGATTGACGGTCACGGTAACTTCGGCTCGATTGACGGCGACTCTGCTGCCGCAATGCGTTATACCGAGGTCCGTCTCGCCAAGATGGGTGAAGAAATGCTTGCCGATATCAACGCTGAGACCGTTGATATGCAGCGAAACTACGATAATACCCGCGACGAACCTACCGTGCTTCCTACCCGTTTCCCGAATCTGCTGGTAAATGGTGGCTCCGGTATTGCCGTAGGTATGGCAACGAATATGCCTACCCACAATCTTCGCGAGTCAATCAACGCTTCGATTGCCCTGCTTGAAAACCCTGAACTGACTATTGAGGAATTGATGGACTATATCCCGGCTCCTGATTTCCCCACCGGCGGTATTATTTATGGTATACAGGGCGTCAAGGAGGCATACGAAACCGGTCGCGGCAGAGTCATTATCCGTTCCAAGTACACCATGGAAAATGTCGGCAACCATACTGACATTATCATTTCTGAAATTCCTTATGGCGTCAACCGCGGCGAACTGGTCAAGCAGATTGCCGAGCTTATAACCGAAAAGAAGATTGACGGTATCGCCGATATCAACGACGAGAGTGACTCAAACCTTGTTCAGCGTATTGTTATCTCACTCAAGGTTGATGCTAACCCCGGAGTGGTGATGAACAAGCTCTTTAAGATGTCTGCCCTCCAGTCCAGTTTCTCCGTAAATAATGTCGCGCTGGTCAACGGTCGCCCCAAGACTCTGAATCTTAAGGAAATCCTTCAGGCATTCATAGACCATCGTTATGACGTCGTAACCCGCCGTACCCGCTACGAACTGCGAAAGGTCGAGGAGCGCGCCCATATCCTTGAAGGTATGATTATTGCGTCGCAGAATATCGACGAGGTAATCAAGATAATCAAGGAGAGCGCAAATACCGAAGAGGCGCGTCAGTCACTCTCGGCACGCTTCGGCTTGACCGACGCCCAGACTCAGGCTATTGTTGAAATGCGCCTGCGTCAGCTTACCGGACTCGAACAGGATAAGCTTCATCAGAACTATGAGGATATTCAGGCTGAAATCAAACGCCTCCATGAAATCCTTGAGAACCCCGAGGTTTGCCGCGAGGTTATCCGCACCGAACTTGAAGAAGTTCGCGACAAATATGGCGATGACCGCCGTTCGGAAATCAATCGTGCCGGCGGGCAGTTTGATGATGACTCCTTCTACGATGATGATGAGATGGTAATCACCATAAGTCATCTTGGTTACATCAAGCGTACCAAGCTTTCCGAGTTCCGCGCGCAGAACCGTGGCGGTGTCGGCATCAAGGGCTCATCAACCCGCTCCGAGGACTTTATCGAACATATTTATACCGCCAACAACCGCAGCTATATGCTGTTCTTTACCGAGCGCGGACGCTGCTATTGGCTGAAGGTTTACAATATTCCCGAATTTGCGCGTAACCAGAAGGGTCGTGCAATCCAAAATTTGCTCAGCATTGAGTCCAATGACTCCGTAAAGGCATATATTGCCGTGCCTTCGCTCTCCGATGCCGAATTTGTCAATAGTCACAATCTTGTGTTCTGTACCAAGAAGGGTGTTATCAAGAAGACCCCGCTTGAGGCATATTCGCGTCCCCGTTCTCTTGGCGTCAATGCAATCATTATCCGTGATGACGATGAGCTCATTCAGGTTGAAATGACCAGCGGAAACAGCGAAATTATCATGGCAAACCGTAATGGTCGCGCAATTCGTTTCGATGAAAAGCGCGTTCGCGAAATGGGACGTATGTCAACCGGCGTCCGCGGCATGACCCTCGATGATGAAAACGATGAGGTTGTAGGCATGATTTGCATGGAGCCGGAGTCGACCAAGTCTGTTCTTGTCCTTTCCGAAAATGGCTTCGGCAAGCGTTCTGACCTTGACGACTATCGTATCACTAACCGAGGCGGTAAGGGCGTCAAGACCCTCAATATTACCGACAAGACCGGTTCGCTCGTTGCCATCAAGAGTGTCGATGATGAAAACGACCTCGTGATTATCAATCGCTCCGGAATCACCATCAGACTCCATATGACTGACGTTCGCGTGATGGGACGAGCCACTCAGGGCGTGCGCTTCATCAACCTTGAAAAGCGTGGTGATACCATCGCCAGCGTCTGCGTTGTCGACTCTGACCCAGACGAGGCAGTTGAAGAAGCGGAAAATACCGAAAATATAGAATCAAACGAATAAATCTTAACCTAAATATTTCAAAAAAGTAACATGAAAAAATTGCTTATGCTGCTGACCTGTGGCGTTTGCCTTACAGGTTCTGCTTTCGCTCAGGAAGCCGTTCTGAAAGAAGCGGACAGAATGCTTAAGGTTGAAGTTCCTGACCATAACAAGATTGCTACAATGCTTCGTAATGCTATGGCTGACCCTTCTACCGCCAATAACGTCAAGACTTGGTATCTTGCCGGTAAAAACGGTTTCCAGACATGGCAAACCGGTTTTGAACAGTATATGATTGGCAATCAGCCCGACAAGCGTAACATGAGTCAAGCTCTTATCGACGGTTACGGATACTTTATGAAGGCATTGTCAATGGATACCGTAGTTGACCCTAAAGGTAAAGTTAAGACAAAATATTCAAAGGATATTGTAAAGCTCGTTTCCTCTAATGCCAACGCATTTAAGGATGCCGGCGTTTTCCTCTATGAAAGTGGTGACCTTGGCGGTGCCTACCACGCTTGGGATATCTACTCCGAACTCCCTCATCAGGCTTACCTCGGAAAGAGTGCTCCCGCTGCCGACAATGATTCCGTTCAGGCTACTACCTATTACAATATGGGTATCTTTGCTTATCAGGCTGACATGAAGCCCGAGGCACTTGACGCTTTCCTTAAGGCAGGACGTCTTGGCAACGGTGATGTGGCTTACGATAACGCCCTCGCCATGGCTACTGAAATCGGCGACCGCGCCCAGATTGAAGCCGTTGCTAACGAGGCTTTTGCCAAGTATGGCAAACAGAGCTATATTGCCGCTCTCATTAATCTTTACATCAAGGAGAAGGACTATGAAAGTGCTCTTGCAATGATTAACAAGGCAATTGAAACCACCCCAGACAATGCCGTTCTCTATAACGCAAAGGGTATCCTTGTTGAAAATCAGGTAAACGAAGAGGGTATTGCTCCGGAGGTTGCCGATGCTGCCAATGCCGAAGCTCTTGAACTCTACAAGCGTGCATCCGAGCTTGACCCCAATAACGCTGAGGCTCATTACCACTACGGTCGTATGCTTGCCAACAAGGCTTATAAAATCAGCGATAGCGATGAAGCAAGCCAGCTGACCACTCCCGAGTATAACAAACTCCGTGAAGATGTAATCCTCCCCTTGTTCAAGCAGGCTGCTGAAGAACTTGAAAAGTGTCTTGCCATTGATAAGGAGACAAACCGTCAGGCATTCTCAATCCTCCGCAATCTGTACTATAACCTCGGCGACGAAGAAAACATGAATCGCGTTGCCGAACTTGAACTTGAATAATACTTTAATTGTTTAGCATAAGTAGGCTGTTTGACACGTTCAAACAGCCTACTTTCGTTTTATTTACATATATTTCAATATTTTTTCTGAGTTTTTTGCGAGTATGAAAAAAATTTCGTAACTTTGAATATAAATTTGAATAACAAGAAAGGTAATTTGTAATGAATAATTTTATGCAAAACGATTTTCGCGATTTCGCGACTAAACATTGCCGCATAAATCCGCAGGTATTTGACCAGTACACTGCCAAGGCTTCCGCCACCATCGAGTCAAGTTACATCAGTCCTACTATCATGGAAGAACGTTCACTGAATGTTACTCAGATGGACGTTTTCTCCCGATTGATGATGGACCGTATCATCTTCCTCGGAACTCAGGTTGATGACTACTCAGCTAACGTGATTCAGGCCCAGCTCCTTTATCTGGATAATAATGATCCCGGCAAGGATGTTAACCTCTACATTAACTCCCCCGGCGGTTCTGTTTATGCCGGTCTTGGTATCTATGACACCATGCAGTATATCAACAGCGATGTAGCTACTATCTGTACCGGTATGGCTGCTTCGATGGCTGCCGTTCTCCTCGTTGCCGGCGAGAAGGGTAAGCGTTTTGCCCTCAAACACTCTCGCGTCATGATTCATCAGCCTATGGGCGGAGCTCAGGGTCAGGCAAGCGATATTGAAATCACAGCCCGTGAAATCCTGAAACTCAAACATGAGCTTTATTCAATCATTTCTGACCATTCCGGCCGTCCCCTTGAAAAGGTTGAGCGTGACAGCGACCGCGACTACTGGATGACTGCTCAGGAAGCCCTTGAATACGGCATGATTGATAATGTTCTTATCCGTTCCAAGAAGTAATGGCTAAGAAATCTTCAGGCCATACCTGTAGTTTCTGTGGAGGTCCGATGAGCCCCGACGCCGTAGTCGTCCCGTCGCCCCTCCAGTCCGGAGTCCTGATTTGCTCCGATTGTGTCGAAGGCATAAGCGAGCTTCTTAAAGAAGTAAATCAAGACGGCAAGCACGCCAAGTCCAAGTCTGACGTAAAGTCTATGGATAAGGTGCCCACTCCCCGTCAGATTAACGAATATCTTGATCAGTATGTGATTGGTCAGGATAGTGCCAAGCGTTACCTGTCAGTTGCCGTTTATAACCATTACAAGCGACTTGCCCAGAAGCATACCGATGATGATGTTGATATAGAAAAGAGCAACATCATCATTGTTGGTCCAACCGGTACGGGTAAGACCCTTCTTGCCAAAACCATTGCCCGTCTGCTTGACGTGCCGTTCACAATTGTCGATGCTACGGTACTGACCGAGGCCGGTTATGTTGGTGAGGATATCGAAAGCCTTCTTACCCGTTTGCTTCAGGTTGCTGATTATGACGTTGCAAAGGCTGAACGTGGTATCGTATTCATCGATGAGATTGACAAGATTGCCCGCAAGAGTGACAACCCGTCAATAACTCGCGACGTTTCCGGCGAGGGTGTGCAGCAAGGACTTTTGAAACTTCTTGAAGGTTCTATTGTAAATGTTCCGCCGCAGGGTGGACGTAAACATCCGGAGCAGAAAATGATTGCGGTTGATACTAAGAACATCCTCTTTATTTGTGGAGGTGCGTTTGATGGTATCGAGCGCAAGATTGCCCACCGCCTGAATACCCACGTAGTCGGTTATGCCACTGACTCTACCAAGCAGAAAATCAAGCGTGACAATTATCTTAGCTATGTCGCTCCTCAGGACCTTAAGTCGTTTGGTCTCATTCCTGAGATAATCGGACGTTTGCCTATTCTGACCCATCTTGACCCTCTGGACCGCGACGCTCTTCTGCGGGTACTTACCGAGCCGAAGAATGCCATTATCAAGCAGTATCAGAAAATGTTCGAGATGGACGGTGTAAAACTGACGTTTGCCCCCGATGCGCTCGACCTTATTGTCGATAAGGCTATTGAATATAAGCTCGGCGCGCGTGGACTCCGTTCGATTGTAGAGTCAATTATGGTGGATGCCATGTTCGAGATTCCCGGTTCTGGAAAGAAGAAACTTGACATTACACGCGATTATGCTCTCGCGCAAATTCAAAAAGCACATTTCGAAACTGATGTCGTGCAGTAATCCTGTTCCGGGGTTACTGCACCGATTTTGGTATTGAATAAATATTCTGTAAGACAACAACAAAATTTACGTTTTTTTCGCAGTTTCAAAGAAAGCAATTAGTTAAAATCTATACTCTCTTACTCAACCATTAACAATTCTCACATTTAATTCATTATGGCCAACCGCACCGACCTCACCGACGCCCTGAAACGTTATTTCGGTTTCGAATCTTTCAAGGGTAATCAGGAGCCCATCATGAATGCGCTCCTTGAAGGTAACGATGTATTCGTCCTTATGCCTACCGGCGGAGGAAAGTCCCTCTGCTATCAGCTCCCCGCGCTGCTGATGCAGGGTTGTGCCATTGTCGTTTCTCCGCTTATCGCCCTGATGAAAAATCAGGTCGATGCCATGCGTAATTTCAGCGAGGACGACGGAATTGCCCATTTCCTGAATTCAAGTCTCAATCGTGCCGCAGTCGATGCTGTGAAGGATGATATCGTGTCCGGACGCACTAAATTGCTTTATGTCGCTCCGGAGTCGCTTACCAAGGATGAGAATATCGATTTCCTTAAGACCATCACTATTTCATTCTATGCCATCGATGAGGCTCATTGTATTTCCGAGTGGGGACATGATTTCCGCCCCGAATATCGCCGCATCCGTCCTATTATAAATGAGATTGGGGTGCGCCCGGTGATTGCCCTGACGGCAACAGCCACACCTAAGGTTCAGCATGACATTCAGAAGAACCTCGGAATGTCGTCTGCCTGCGTCTTTAAGTCGTCATTCAACCGTGAGAACCTCTATTATGAGATTAGGTCTAAAACGGCAAATACCGATAAGGATATTATCAAGTATATAAAAAATAATGAGGGTAAAAGCGGAATTATCTATTGTCTGGCTCGTAAAAAAGTTGAGGAACTTGCCGAGTTGCTCCGTGTGAACAATATTAAGGCACTTCCTTATCACGCCGGTATGGATTCTGCTACCCGCTCGGCAAATCAGGATGCGTTCCTGCTTGAGGAGGTTGACGTTATTGTCGCAACCATTGCCTTTGGCATGGGTATTGACAAACCTGATGTACGCTTTGTTATCCATTATGATATGCCTAAGAGTCTCGAAGGGTACTATCAGGAAACCGGGCGTGCCGGACGTGACGGAGGTGAAGGTCAGTGTGTGACTTTCTATTCTGCCAAGGACTTGCGCAAGATGGAGAAATTCATGCAGGGCAAACCCGTTTCCGAGCAGGAAATAGGCAAGCAGTTGCTTACTGAAACGGCATCTTATGCCGAGTCGTCGGTTTGTCGCCGGCGCACTCTTCTCCATTATTTTGGTGAGAATTATGACGTTGAGAATTGCGGAAACTGCGATAATTGCAATCATCCTAAGAAAAAAGTGGAAGCTAAAGAAGAACTGTCTGCAATCATAGAGATTGTAGCCGCTCTGAAGGAGAAATTTAAGGCAGAACTGATTGTTGACGTAGCTCTCGGTAAAAAGACAGCTGATGTAAAGGCATATGGTCTTGAAGACATGGAACAGTTCGGCATATTTGACCATAGTAGCGAGCGTGTGCTCATGGCGGTAATCCGTCAGGCGGTTATTGCCGGTTATCTTAGCCGCGATATTGAGAATTACGGACTTATACGTGTAACCGATAAGGGTATGCAATTCTTGAAAAAGCCTGTTTCGTTCAAAATTGTCGAGGACAATGATTTCAGTGAAGAGGAATATGACGAAACGGCGGTGAAGGGTGGTTCGACCGGTGCGGTTGACCCTGAGCTTTTCTCCATATTGAAAGATTTGCGTAAAAAGATTGCCCGTCGCCATTCGCTGCCTCCTTATGTAATATTTCAGGACCCGTCGCTCGAACAGATGGCTACTACTTACCCCGTAACCATTGAGGAACTTCAGAACATTACAGGGGTAGGTCAGGGTAAGGCTAAGAGATATGGCGAGGAATTCATTCAGGTAATCCGTACCCATGTTGAAGAAAATGAAATTGAACGCCCCGAGGATTTAAGGGTACGTACAGTGCCGAACAAGAGTAAGCAGAAAATTTCAATTATTCAAGGTATTGACCGTAAGATTCCGCTTGATGAGCTTGCGCGTTCACTTGATTTGGAATTTGATGAGCTTTTAAGCGAGATTGAGGCAATCGTTTACTCCGGTACAAAAATCAACATTAACTATTACATCACTCAGGAGATTGACCCGGATATTGTCGATGAAATTTCCGATTATTTCAAAAATGACAGCGAAAGCGGCGATATCGAGACGGCTATATCCGAGCTGGGTAATGATTACAGCGAAAATGAAATCCGACTGGTAAGGATTAAGTTCCTTTCTGAGGTGGCAAACTGATTGCTTATGGAAGACCTGATTATCGATTATGTTGACGCCGAAGTGCTGCGCAAGGAATTGGTCGTGTTGAAACACGTCGATTTCCGGCTGCATAAGGGTGAATTTGTTTACTTTATCGGCAAGGTGGGCAGCGGAAAATCATCGCTGCTTAAAACCATGTATGCTGAAGTACCCGTGTCCGGAGGCGAAGCCCGCGCTTTCGAGTTTGACCTCCGTAAGATTAAGCCGGGGCGAATTCATCTGCTTCGTCGCAAAATCGGTATCGTTTTTCAGGATTTCCAGTTGCTGACTGACCGTTCCGTGTATGAAAACCTGCTTTTTGTGCTGAAAGCTACCGGATGGAAGAATAAAAATGAAATGGATGAGCGCATTGAAAAAGTATTGTCGATGGTTGGCATGGACAATAAATCATACAAGATGCCTCATGAACTTTCAGGCGGTGAGCAGCAGCGTATCGCTATTGCGCGCGCTCTCCTCAACGAGCCGGATCTTATTCTTGCCGATGAGCCTACCGGAAACCTTGACCCAGAGACCGGCACACGCATCGTTGAAATGCTCCATCGCATTACTGCCGAGCAGGGAACTGCCGTTATCATGGCAACCCATAATCTGGCATTGACTAACCAGTTTCCCGCTAAGGTATATAAAATAGAGGATAAGAAGCTTTCATGTTTGACTTCCAATGACTCGGAATCTGAAATAAATCAAAATCAAGATATAGAAGAATGAATGTAATGAAGTTCGGCGGTACTTCCGTCGGTTCTGCCGCCCGTATTAAAGAAGTGGCGCGTCTGGTAACGCAGCGCGGAAAGAACATTATTGTGCTTTCTGCAATGTCAGGAACTACGAATACCCTCGTGGAAATCAGTGACTATCTTTACAAAAAGAATGTCGATGGTGCAAAGGAGATTATAAATCAGCTTGAAGCTAAGTATAATCAGGTAATTTCAGAACTTTACTCAACTGAGGGTGCCAAGGAGGAAGCCGGTCGCGAGATAAAAGAAATTTTCGCTTACATACGTTCGCTTTCAAAGGACATTTTCACTCTTTTTGAGGAGCGCGAAATCTTGGCTCAGGGTGAAATGATGAGTACCCGTCTCATGAACATCTACCTCCATGAGCAGGGCATCGCTTCTGTCCTGATTCCCGCTCTCGACTTCATGCGTACCGACAAGAACTCCGAGCCTGACACTCAGTTTATCCGCACTCATCTTCAGGAACTGCTTGACAAGCATCCCGATGCCGAACTCTATATAACTCAGGGTTATATCTGTCGGAATGCTTACGGTGAAGTTGACAATCTTCAGCGTGGCGGCAGCGATTACACTGCGTCGCTTATCGGTGCGGCAATTAACGCCGATGAAATTGAAATCTGGACCGACATTGACGGCATGCACAACAATGACCCCAGATATGTCGAGGGTACGTCGCCCGTGGCTGAGCTTCATTTTGAAGAAGCAGCCGAACTTGCTTATTTCGGCGCGAAGATTCTTCACCCCACATGTGTGCTTCCCGCCAAGCTCAACAACATTCCCGTGCGCCTGCTGAACACTATGCAGCCCGAGGCTCCCGGCACTGTTATATATAACTGCGCGCCCACCCATACTATAAAGGCGGTTGCTGCAAAGGACAACATTACCGCTATTAAAATCAAGAGCGGACGTATGCTGCTGGCATATGGTTTCCTGCGCAAGGTATTCGAAATATTTGAGACTTATCAGACATCAATCGATATGATTGCAACCTCCGAGGTCGGTGTTTCCGTCACCATTGACAATACCCGCAACCTTCATCTGATTCTTGATGACCTGAAGAAGTTCGGTACGGTCACTGTCGACCATGATATGGCTATTATATGTGTGGTCGGTGACTTGGAGTGGCATAACTGCGGATTTGAAACCCGAGTTCTTGATGCGATGACAAATATCCCCGTCAGAATGATTTCTTACGGCGGAAGTAACTATAATATATCTGTTTTGGTTCGCCAGAGCGACAAGATTGCTGCTCTTAACGCGCTCCAGAAGTCACTTTTCGGTGATAAAAAATGAATTCCGGTTTTCCTGTAAGGGAGTTTGAGAAATGCTCAACTCCCTTTTATTACTATGATTTGAGATTGCTTGACCGCACTCTCGATGCTATTTGCGAGCATTGTGGCGATTTCCATGTTCATTATGCTCTGAAAGCTAATTCCAATCCTGTAATTGTAAGCCATATCGCTGCGCGCGGATTTGGCGCGGATTGTGTGAGCGGCGGTGAAATCAGGCGTGCGCTCGAGTGTGGTATTCCTGCGGAGAAAATTGTATTTGCCGGTGTTGGCAAGACCGACGCGGAAATCAATCTCGCCTTGAGTGCCGGTATCGGGTGTTTCAATGTAGAGTCGGCGATGGAACTTGAGGTCATTTCAGAGTTGGCACAAGCTGCCGGTAAGGTTGCGCGTGTGGCAGTCCGGGTTAACCCGAATGTCGATGCCCATACCCATGCCAACATCACTACCGGATTGGCGGAAAACAAGTTCGGCATAAATTTCGAGATGCTTCCCGCCATCGTCAGGTTAGCTCATTCTCTTCCCGGAGTTGAGCTTACCGGACTGCATTTCCATATTGGTTCGCAGATTTTGGATTATGAGCCTTTCGAGCAGTTGTGTCGCGTGATTAACCGCCTCCAGACTCAGGTACGCGTAAATCACATTAATGTTGGCGGCGGACTTGGAATTGATTATTCCGAGCCGGATGAGCATCCAATTCCCGATTTTAAGGGTTATTTTGATGTATTCCGTCGTAATTTGAATCTTATGCCGGGTCAGACACTCCATTTCGAACTTGGTCGTAGCGTTGTTGCTCAGTGCGGTTCGTTAATTTCAAGGGTTGTGTATGTAAAGCATGGTACCGCAAAAAATTTCCTTATTTGTGACGCCGGCATGAGCGAACTGATTCGCCCCGCGCTTTATCAGGCGCATCATAAAATCGAAAATCTTTCCGAGCCGGAAGACGCTCCGGTTGAAACGTATGATGTTGTCGGTCCTGTTTGCGAGTCATCTGACGTTTTTGGAACAGATGAGCTCCTTCCTGCCGCGCGCCGTGGCGATTTGATTGCATTCAGGTCTGCCGGAGCATATGGTGAGACCATGGCATCCAATTATAATTTACGTCATCTTGAAACACCCTTTTTTGAAAAATGAAAAAAGCAGGAAAATGGATTTATATCCTGATTATTTTACTTATTCTTGTACCTGTTTCGTACTTTTGCGAGCTTGCTGAGCCCATAACTCCCGCTTACGCGCTCCTTTTGGGTCTGATTTTTGCATTTACTTTCCAGAATCCGTTCCCAAAGTTCAATAAAAAGTGTTCCAAGTATCTTTTGCAGGCTTCTGTGGTAGGTTATGGTTTCTCAATGAATCTTGAACAGTCGCTCAAGTCCGGTGCGGAAGGCATGGCATTCACAATCGTTTCTGTTGTCGGAGTGATGGTACTTGGCGTTATGTTCGGCTACTGGCTGCACGTTGAACGCAAGACCGCTTATTTGATTTCCTCCGGTACCGCAATATGCGGTGGCTCCGCTATCGCCGCCGTCGGTCCCGTAGTCAAGGCAAATGATAATGAGATGGCTGTTTCGCTCGGTGTCATATTCATTTTAAATGCCATCGCGCTATTTATTTTCCCGCCTTTAGGTCATTTGGCTAACATGACCGAGACGCAGTTCGGTACTTGGGCTGCTATCGCTATCCATGATACCTCATCTGTTGTCGGAGCCGGCGACGCCTACGGACCCAAGGCTCTTGAGGTCGCAACTCTGATTAAACTTACGCGTGCGTTGTGGATTATTCCTCTCGCACTTGTAACTATGGTAATTTTCCGTGATAAAACCGCTAAAATATCCATTCCTTGGTTCATATTCCTCTTTATTCTTGCCATGGTTGTCAATACTTACGCCGGACTTCCCGTTGAATTCGGTAAAGGCATGGCATTCTGGGCTAAGAAGGGAATGGTTCTCACCCTGTTCATGATTGGTGCTTCGCTTTCGCTTAAGAGCATCAAGGCTGTGGGAGTTAAGCCGCTTGTACTTGCCATTATCCTCTGGATTGCTATTGGCGTAAGCTCCTTCTTTGTGGTGATGAACACCATTGATTGATGGGACGCGCTCCGCTTCTGCTTCCGTTGCTCGGCATGGTTGCCGGCATTCTGCTCGCGGAGTTTTGTCCTGCAGTTTCGGTCGGAGTTATTATATTAGTATTTATTATAGGAGTGTCGGGCGCGTTTTTGCGTCCCGGCACTTTACCTTTTCTGTTCATTTTTCTCGGAGTTGGGTGGATTGTCAGTTATGTCCACCGACCTGAGCCGCTTCCTGTGACTGGACTCGCATATTGCTCGGCAGAGGTGCTTGAGACGCGCCAGACGGCGGGAAATGCAATGTTCGGAATTGTTTCCGTTGATTCCGTTAACGGTGCCGGGGTCCCTCCGTTTAATATTAGTGTGGAAGTCATTGGTCACATAAATGTGATTTATCCCGGTGAGCGGATAGCTTTCAATTCCATACTGGAACGTCCGGACACAGTATCTGATATTCCTGACGTTTCCTTCCGTAATTCTTCCGAAATTCGGTATGGTGTGGTTGGAAAAACGATGATTCTTCCTGATTCGTTGAAATTTTGTGGCGACGCGCGTTCGTTTCGTGCATCGATGGCTCGATTAAATCGCAATCTGAGTAAGCGTCTATCCGCTGCAAATTTGAATGATGAATCTTATGCGCTACTGTCAGCAATGTTGCTTGGCAATAAGTCCTCAATAAATCCAACTGACGTAAATGTTTTTTCTGCTGCCGGATTATCACACCTGCTTGCATTAAGCGGTACTCATGTTGCCGTTATCATTACGATTATTTCAATTTCGTTGCTACCTTTCGCCATAAGTCGGCGAAAGCTCCCTTTTTATTTGCTCTCAATTCTATTTTTGTGGGGGTATGCGGCTCTTACCGGACTATCGCCGTCGGTTGTGCGTGCGGTCGTCATGGCTTCGGTCTTTATGGTGGGCAGGATGCTTGAGCGTAGTTCCGTACCGATAAATTCGCTCTGTTTTGCCGCATTGCTGATTCTTTTCTGCAATCCGGATGATTTATTTATGCCCGGTTTTCAGATGAGTTTTGCCGCAGTGGCGGGTATTATCGTGTTTTATCCGCTTTTTAATTGCATAAATCGCCGAAAAAGACCGTATTTGTATCTTTTTTGGTCATATCCGGCGTTGTCTCTATCGGCAATGGTGCTGACATGGAGCATTTCCGCATGGTATTTTCATGTTTTCCCGTTTTATTTCCTCTTGGCAAACCTGTTTGCAGTCCCGTTGATGCCGTTTATTCTCGGAATAGGTGTTTTTCTGCTCATTTTTCCGCAATTTGACTTCTTTGCTGCGGTTGAGAATTATCTGTGCGGATTTCTTCAGTGGAGTGCGGAGCGTGTCGCCTCTTTGCCTGACGCTATTATTGCAGATTTATATTTTCCTTTATGGCTGACTTTAGCGTTGACTATACTTACTCTCCTTATTGGAGTATGCATTAGGTATCGCAAGAAAGCAATGGCTATTGCATGCGTTATGCTTCTCGTGTTCTCCGTTGCGGCAAACCGGATTGCGCCGGAACGGTTCCCTGAACATGAATCATTCGTGCTTGACCGCGCCACGGTTGTGCGCCATGGCGATACTGTGACAGTCTATGCGCGCGTCCGCAATGCTGCTGAATGCAGATACCTTTCAGAGTATTTCTCGCAACGTTTGCGTCATTATATCGGACGTCGCAAGATTAGAAATGTTGTGCTTGAACCTCAAACTGATAATTAGTTTTAGTTTCTCACTTTTTCTTATTATCTTTGCAGAAAATATCAGTGAATTATGATGATTGAAACCGAAAATTTGCAAAAACTGATTCAGGACTGTCTTGACTCTATGTCATTTCCGGCTAATCTTCCCGGATTGTATGAGCCGATAAGCTACACGCTTCAGGCTGGCGGAAAGCGTTTGCGTCCTCTGCTGGTCCTTGCCGCATGTAAGGCTTGCGGTGTTAATCCGGAGGAGGCTATAAATCAGGCTTTAGGTATCGAAATGTTTCATAATTTTACGCTACTTCACGATGATGTCATGGACCGCGCGGAGACGCGTCGCGGACGTCCTACGGTTCACACGAAGTGGAACACTCCGACAGCTATCCTCAGTGGCGATACTATGCTCACTCTCGCTACTCAGCTTGTAAGCCGTTGTCCGGATGAGAAACTGCCGGAGGTGCTTGGGCTGTTTAATCGCACTGCTATTGAAATTTATGAAGGGCAGCAAATGGACATGGACTTCGAAAGCCGTTCGGATGTCAGTGTCATGGAATATATAGATATGATTCGCCTTAAAACGGGCGTTCTTCTGGGGTGTGCGGTCGCAATCGGTGCGATTATGGGTCATGCTTCTTCACAGACCGTGCGCGCCCTTTACGATTTCGGAGTCAAGCTCGGTCTGGCTTTCCAGTTGCAGGATGATTATCTTGACACTTTTGGCAACTCTGCCACGTTTGGCAAAACAGTGGGCGGCGATATTCTCAATGACAAAAAAACATGGCTGCTAATCATGGCTCAAGCCGAGGCTCCCGCTGAGGTGAACCGATGGTTGTGCGCGGAGCGTACACCTGAGAAAATTGAAGCAGTAACTGAAATATACCGCCGTCTGGACCTTCATAACCGTATCCATCAGTTGATTGAGGAGTATACCGTATCTGCGCTTGACTCGCTTGCCGAGGCATCGCTTCCGGCTCAGGCGTCACAATGGTTTGAGGAACTTATTTCCGGACTTACAAATAGAATAAACTAAATATAATACATATTAATAAAAGAATATATCCGATGGAAAAAATCATACTTACAGGCGACCGTCCTACCGGACGCCTTCACTTGGGACACTATGTAGGCTCACTTCGTCGTCGTGTTGAACTTCAGAACTCCGGAGAGTTCGATAAGATTTTCGTGATGATTGCCGATGCACAGGCTCTGACTGACAATGCCGACAATCCCGAAAAAGTGCGCCAGAATGTAATTGAGGTAGCCCTTGACTATCTTTCTGTTGGCATCGACCCGACAAAGACCACCATTTTCATCCAGACTCAGGTGCCCGAACTCTGCGAACTGGCTTTTTATTACATGAATCTTGTGTCGGTTTCGCGCGTGCAGCGTAATCCGACGGTGAAAACCGAAATCAAGATGCGTAATTTCGAGCAGTCTATTCCCGTGGGATTTTTCTGCTATCCTGTAAGTCAGGCATCAGATATTACCGCATTCAAGGCTACCACTGTTCCCGTTGGCGAGGATCAGGCACCTATGATTGAGCTTACCCGCGAAATTGTCAATCGCTTTAACCATATTTATGGTCCTACGCTCGTTGAGCCTGAAATCCTTCTTCCCACGAATGCTGCGTGCATGCGTCTGCCCGGAACCGACGGCAAGGCTAAGATGAGTAAGAGCCTCGGCAATTGCATTTATCTCTCGGATACCCCCAAGGAGGTCAAGAAGAAGGTTAACAGCATGTACACAGACCCCTTGCACCTGACCATTGACTCTCCCGGACACCTTGAAGGTAACTGTCCGTTCATTTATCTTGACGCGTTTAGCCGCGATGAGCATTTCGAGCGTTATCTGCCCGAGTATAAGAACCTTCAGGAACTGAAAGACCACTATACCCGCGGTGGAGTGGGCGACGGCACTGTCAAGAAGCTCCTTATCAACGTACTGGAAGAGGAACTCGCTCCTATCCGTGAACGCCGCAAGATGTATGAGCAGGACATTCCGCAGGTCTACGAAATTCTCCGTCAAGGCTCCGAAAAGGCGCGCGAAACTGCCGCCAAGACCCTCGATGAAGTACGTGACGCCATGAAAATCAACTACTTCGGCGACCTTGACCTCATTCGCGAGCAATCCGCCAAGTACAAAAACTAACCCCCGTATGATTTCATATGAGGAAAACGCTGTTTCGGTTATTTAGCATCATCTGTTTGCTTTCTTTTACATCATGTAGTGAGGAAGAATCGCCGTTATTGTTTTCAGTGGAGTATATTTCTAATCCTGAAAACGTAAATATTGAGTATTTTTCTCCTGACCCGAAATGTGTATCTAAGCAATACTATATTGATGCTAATAACTGCAATAGTGAAATTTCAATAAAATGCATTAATTCAAGTCCTGTATATATTGAGGACAGCAAGGGAAGAAGATCTAAGAGATATATCAGCGCAGATGGGCAATGGAAAGCAGAGTCGGTTGATTCCAATACCATAACATTCACTTTTAATGACGTTGATGAGACATTGATAGAAGATGAATATGGCTATGCGTATGGAGGAATAATGGTTGTCTCATATACAAATGACGGCAAGCTGACCACCTGTATTTCCGTTAGCCGACTCCTACGTGCACCGGAAACTACACCGGTATCCGGTGCAACTCCATTCTTATTCTACTGAAATAATAGGTTGCCCGAAGAATGATGACAGCATTGCGAGTGTGGAAATAGTAAAGTTATGCTCGCCACTCAGCCATCGTGTAATTTCGCTCGGACGTTTGCCAATAGCATCGGCAAGTTGTTTCTTTGACAGACCTTTCTCATGCATAAGCGAGTCAAGTCTGTTTGAAATCTGAAATGAAAGCCGTGCCTCGGCTCGTTCTTCTGGCGTTATATCGCCAAGAAGTTCACGCAAAGATGTATGTGCTCTTTTCATAACTCAAAAGTTTTATCTGTTTCAATTTCGCTTTCAGTTATAATCACACCCCCATCAGCTATACCTTCTTTAAGAAGTTCTTCAAAACGCTGCAATGTCAGGACATAGCCTTTTAATGTGTCATCTTCGTCATAAGTACGCGTTTTTTTCTGTCCTCCGTTACCAAGTATGAGAATACGGTCAGACAGTCGTAATCCATATAATCGAAGTTTCGACCGCAGTGTTGGAAGAGCTACAACTGAATCCTTCATCTTGCCTTCGGGTCTAAAGTATCTCTCTAAAGCTCCAAAATCAAGAATTTGGTCAATAAATTTAGCAATGATGCGGAAATCTTTGTTAAGCTCTCCGTCTGCTTGAAATTTAGCAACGAATTTTTCAAACTCGTTTAGATCATCTGAAAGGAATTGTATGGTATATACCGTACAATTTTCTGTTTGGTCCAGAAGGAGCAGTTCTACTTCACTCATATTTTCGTGTTTTCTAATTATAACGCAAAGTTACAATAAATATTTTACATTTATGTGAAATCACGTAAAAAACTAATGTTTTTTTACGTAAATCGGTGCTACTATTTTTGGGGCTGTTTGTTGAAGTGCCACTGGATGTGAAATAGAACATAGGAGGGTATGGTGTTGCTGACAATCTCTGTCCGTGCTTGCGAATTGATGGTATATGATATGTTTTTGAGTTGCATTAGCACATCATAACCATCAATTATACATAATAATTTGCCTTTGAGGAATGATTTTGAGAGTCGTGCATTCCAGATTACGTCTGTTGAGTTCAGTCGATTATCGGCAAAACCACGCCTTATGTAAAGGTTGATATCGGATGAAACGCTCCATCCCTTTGGCATATTTAACAACACGTATGCTCCGTAGTTGCCAACCCATGAAGTAAAGTTAGTGAATCCGGAGTCATCGCCAATGCTTCGGTTTACGCGATTATTGGCGTTAAATGTTATTCGGTGTCATCCTGTCTGCCAGTTGAGCCTTATGTTTTCCTGAACCGTGAAGGTTTTTACTATTTGTTTGGGCGGCATCGTTATAATCCCGTCATTTGTGCCGGTTCCGATATAATCCGCACTATTGATAATCGTACCTATTGTTGAAGAGTTTATATCGAATTTCCGATATTTTCCAAAAGGAATAACGATATCATATTTACCATTGACCATCCAATTTCCGTTGATATTATATGGTTTTATGGTTCGTACTCCATTTTCCGGGTTATAAAGTACGCCTCGGGCAAACTTCATACATTGAAGGAAGTGTTCCCAAGGGAGAGTCCATCCCGTCATAACCTATTTATTTTATCCAATAAATAAAGCAACGATGTACGGCGTTGATACAATCCGGAGAGTTTATATTCAATGTCAAAATGACCCGAAGATGTAAAATATTTAGAATATGTCAATCCGAAATGATATTTCTTGTCGTTATCAGGGCTGCCATTAAAATATTGGTTCGATTTATGTGCCGGTTCGGTATTGTCCTTGTAGTTGATGTAATATCTGTTAAAACGGTAGTTTTCGCGATGAATATAGTCAAAAAGCGTTGAAAACCGCAATGTCTGACGCCAAGACCCTCTATGAGGTGCGTGACGCCATGAAAATTAACTATTTCGGCGACTGTGACCTCATCCGCGAGCAATCCGCCAAGTACAAAAACTAACCCCCGTATGATTTCATATGAGGAAAATCTACTGAAATAATAGGTTGCCCGAAGAATGATGACAGCATGGCGAGTGTGGAAATGGTAAAGCCCTTTTCATAACTCATAATTAAAACGCGAATATAACAATAAAATATTACTTTTAAGTGAAATTTTATTGTTATTTTATGTATTATTGTGTAGAAATCCCGAGATTTTTTGTATTTTTGCCGCTGAGTTTAGTTGGTAGCGTCCAAGGTAAACTCATTTAAGACATAGTGAGAGCGTTTTTGCTTTATCCTCTTCACGAAATCGCCAAATTTTAAGATACGGGATTCAGCAGTCAAAACGTTCCATGCGTGCGTTATATCCACCCCTTAACGCGGGAATGATATATCGATATGCGTGGGGTGGGACTGTATATCGTATCTTGGGCGTTTGGCGATGCCTGTGAAGAGTATTCAGTGAACATTACCCGCGCTTTTCGCATCTATAACAAATTAGCAAATGCCAACGAGGGGTAACTGAGGCAATGAAAATAGGCAATGAAAAAGTCAACCTACACCTTATGCCTACTCATCAGTGTACTGATACCGGCATTCACAAGTTGTTCATCGTCCGAGGAGCCTGATGGAGGTGCAATCAAGAACAAAGCACTCAAATTAAGTCGCCTCGACCTTTCAGGCGCAAAGTATATCACGCTTGATAAGGCTAATGCCGCACGTTCCCAAAACGACACGGATAACGCGCTGTTCAAGGTCGATGAACAAGGAACTGTTTCGGCTGTGATGCTTGAATGTGTCGAAAATGCCGACGGCTCTACGTCAAAAGTGCGTACTGATATTCAGGTACATCCTCATGAGATATTTAATTTAACATCTTCGTGGATGTTTCTTGATGATTGCTCATTCACTTGCGATGGAGATAAATCTGCGGTGCATAATCTTCGTAGCTCATACTATTCGTATGAAAGTTACACCTTTAATATTCTTGTAAATAAGAAAACCGGAAAGCTCTATTATGTACCGGACTCTCAAAGGACCTACTTTATGACATACGGTAACTATGGTTCAGATTATATGCTGTTTACTGAAGATAGGCAGGGTAACCTGTATAGTCAGACTCACGAGAGAGATGGACTATGTAAAATATCATTGGCTCAGGATGGGAGTGCTACAATTTCCAAGGTAGGTCCTGCGGATATGGTATTTACGGGATCTACAATATGCCTTCTTGAAAATGGAACGATTGCTTTAATACCATATTACGACACTTTCTCGGTGATATATCCTAATAATGGATTTGAATATATAAAGGATTCCAACCACGATCAACGTAACTATGATAAAACCACTGCCTTTAATTATGTGAATGGTAAAGCATTCGCTACCACACTAATTGACATGAAGTCAGAAGACGGTAAAGAGCTTCACCAGACACTGC
Organism: uncultured Bacteroides sp.; assembly: GCA_964586765.1. Lineage (GTDB taxonomy): Bacteria > Bacteroidota > Bacteroidia > Bacteroidales > Muribaculaceae > UBA3263. Next base: position 21,038 of record CAZPHN010000013.1, on the reverse strand, counting down.
AGGTCCGTGATTTGAAAATTGGCACTTCATATGGCAGTTGGAGTTTTTCGGAACCTATTGTCGAAATAAAACAGGATTTTGACAATTATACAGCTGATACTCGATGGGAGTTTGGCAATTGGATACAACAACTTGCATTATTGTATGAGTCTAACCGATATTTATTCATTGGCTACCTTTATGCAGTGGATAAGCAGACGCACGCCATAAATGACCTCTCAAGTTTATCAAGCAGCATCATATTCCCATCGTCCGACAATCAGTATGACGGCAAATCATGGAATGTATGGAATGATGCTGCCGATTGGTTCAATTGCGAAACCCTTGAAGGAGGTCGAATTAATTTTGACACTTCATCATTGAACAACTATATCATTAAAGATACACAGGCAAATATTCGTCAAGGTGAATTCATAATCACCGGAATAAGCCAAATTGATGGAAAGAAAAGAATATTAGTCATTGACATCACAAATGGTCAGGTAAAATCCACCAGTGAAATCGATTCAATATCGGAATCATATACTCTTATTCCAATGAACTAATAATCTATACGATTATAAAAGAGGGAGGCGTGTCAAAAAGCACTATGGTGCCGGAGACACGCCTCTTTTCGAGTATCATTGCTTGGAAGCGGCATGCATTTCGCGTGCCGGTAAATTTTTACAACTTTAAGTTCTATGTCGGACTCACGTTTTTGACTATATGTTTATTTTTTTGACATCGGTCGGAGTGAGGGTGCCGCTTATAAGGACTAAGCTCAACTCCTTTGCTTCTTGCGCAACAATTAGATAGCTATTGATGCCTTTAGAATCTGTCTTGAGATAGATTTTCGCCTTTTCGCCATTATCATTGGCTGAGAGCAGAACCTCATAACTGTCTTTCTTAAGTTCTGCTTGCAGTTCTTTGTTAATCTTGGTTACCATATCGGCATTTTCAGTGGACAGCACGCGTATGTTGTTAAGTTTATCGGTCAAGCCTTTGAGTTCGATGTCGTTGGCTGCAATATTGGGCATCATGCTTATCATGGCTTTGGAGATATATACGTAGGAGACATCTTTACTGTCAGAATAACGCTCGAACAGCTTTGAAATCTGAGCCGAGGCTGATATGACGGCGAGTACAAAAAAAGTTGTAAGAATGTAAAAGCGTTTCATATTGTATTTTTGTTGTTTGGTTATTTATATTTTATTGAGTTGTTCTAAAGCGATGCGGATTGCCTTATCCTGACAGCGTTCGGCGGTTTCCATTCCTTGGGTGCTTTTGTCAATAGTGTTGGCAAAAAGTGTGAGAACACGCTGTGTCTCTGCATAAGCCTCCATTGGGTCTGTAAATGTATCGACCGGTTCGCGGGTTATACTCTGATTGCCGAATCGCATCGTGCCTAAGGCAAAGAGTAGGGCGATTGAAGCAGCTATGCCGATTGACGGGCGTAATGAAATGAGTCTAAATCGTCGGCGATGCACGGCTGTTGCATTCCGTTCAGCCTCCTCCCATTGGTCAATTGCTTGACTCAGGCGGTGTTGGAGTTCTGTTGGCACCTCTATTGTGTCATTATTACCGGCAAGGGCCTCAAAAAACATTTTGTCATCATCAAACTCCGGGTCACAGTCAGGTCGCGACAGATAATTACGTATGATTATCTCATCATTGACCGATGTTTTCCCTTCATAATAGAGGTTGAGAAGGCGTTTTATGTCAGTTTTGTTATTTTCGTTCATATTTAAGGAATTCGAGGTATTGTTTTTTGATTGTTTTACGTGCGCGGCACAAAAGTATCCTGATGTTGCCGGGCGAGAGTCCGGTGGCAGCCTCAATTTCTTCAAACGGCATGTCGGCGATATCTCTCATTTTCATTACGTCACGCTGGTTATGCGGAAGGGCGTTTATCATGTCAATGACCTTGTCGATAGTGTCACGTGATTCTACTTGTTTATCGATATCAGTGTCTGATTCCAAGGTTACTTCTTCGCTGCTTAACCGTGAGTCCAAGTCCACTCGGTTCTTTCTGATAGAGTCGATAAATACGTTCTTGAGTGTCGATATGCAGAAAGCGACTGGATTGTCAAGTTGACCGAGGCGGTCACGACCGTTCCATATTTTCAGAAACGTTTCCTGAACAATATCTTCGGCATCCTCGCGGTTTCCGGTCAGACGGTAAGCCACTCGATACAGCTGCTGATGATATGGCAGGAATATGTGTTTAAACTCGTTAGCGGTCATTACTCATCAGCGGTTTTTATGTCGCTTGGGCATTTGGCTCCGGACTACGTCCTCAAGTTCATTCAAGTCAAACTTTCCGTTTATCTCTAAAAGACAGCAGTCGCTTTCACCATAGCACATGACAAGCAGCTTGCGAATGATTGTCCCTTTCTTAATTTGGGCAAGAACCTTCATCTTATTGCCATTTTCGTTGACGTTGATTAGGTCTTCCATATTTCTGACCGATATTTGAGACGCGCGGTTAGCGAAACGGGTCTTGACATCCTTTGAGCAGCTTTCGAGGTCCATAATCCTCACCGAGTTGATTTTTTTTACTATCTTACCATCGGGGTTATTACCGACACAGAGTTTTGCCAGCCTCATCCAGAATGAATTGATTTTGACCGATTCTGCTTCTGGAACCGATGCAAACTCCTTGAAGAGATTATCAACCGTAGTGACCTGAGCTGAGGCGGTTACCGGCATTATGAGAAAGGCGATAAAAAGGATTAGAGCTACGCGTTTCATTGTTATATATTTTGCTTTCATATCGTGTTATTACTTTAGAAGGGATTTCAATCATACTGACGTAAAATCGCTTCATTTTGTTACAAATCCACGAAAAAAAAGACTGTATCGTAAACCTTGAATTACGATACAGCCTCTCAAGTCTTTGTGTCAGTGGGGTTATTTGTAGCGCGCCCAGCGGATGAGGTCGCGGATGGTGGGTTTCTTGCCGTACATGAAAATGCCGATGCGATAGATTTTTGCGGCAACCCATATCATGAAGACAATGGTCAGGGCAAGGAGGACAAGCGATACGATTATTTGCCATGTGGGGACGTCGAAGGGTACACGCGCCATCATTACCATGGGGGATGTGAACGGTATGAGCGACATTACCAAGGCGAACGTGCTGTTGGGGTCGGCAATCACGGCGAGGGAGGCAAAGAGACCGATGAAGATGGGGACAAGTCCGATGGTCTGCAGCTGTGAGGCATCCTGAATGTTGTCGACAGATGCTCCGATTGCGGCGAAGATTGATGCATAAATAAGGTATCCGCCAATGAGGAAGAGCAGGAGCAGCCCCATTATTTTCATAACATAGCCGATGTTCGTGAACATTCCGACGGCAATCGCCAAGTCTGCGTCCATGTTGACGGAGGCAAGGTCGGCAGTACCGGCGTTGATAGCTTGCGCCTCTGCCATCATATCGGCGGGAATGATTGAAGGGAGCAACAGGGTGGTAATTCCGAACATGATGACTACCCAGATTACAATCTGAGTCAGAGCAACGAGCCCTACGCCGATTATCTTGCCGAGCATGAGTGACTTCGGATTGATTGAGCTGACTACGATTTCGAGCACACGGTTATTCTTTTCTTCGATAATCGAGTTCATTACGAGCGAGCCATACATGAGCAGGAACATATAGAGGAGGAAGTTGAGAAGTGTGCCGATAGCGGAGCTGATTGACGCGCTCTGGCTTTCGCCTTCCTCGCCCGAGTCGTCGGTACGGATGGTCTGCAGGGTGACGTTGGTCTTTACTTCGTCAAGAATCTTGTCGAGGTTTTCAATGTCGTAGGTCTTGAGCTTTTCAGTCTCGATGATGTTGTTGACTTGACGGGTGATGGTCGACTCGACACTTACTGAGGCTGCATTGGGGGTCAGCAGTTTCAGTCCGGCGTTCTTACTGGCAATGTTGCGGTCAATAATCAGTACGCCGTAGATGGAGTCAGAGGCAAGCATCTCTTCCTGAGGAGCAAAAGCGTCAACGAAACTGACCTCCTCATCTGATTTCAGATTTGGCAGGATGATGCCTGAATCGTCGATTACAGCAACAGTTTTCGTATCGCCCGTAGCAAAAATCATGATTGCAGTTGGAAGAAGGGCGAGAACGAGCATCATAATCGGCACGAGGATGGTCGTGATTATGAAACTCTTTTTTGAGACGCGCTCCATGTATTCGCGTCTGATGATTATAGAGGTGACTGACCGGTTCATTTCTGATTAGCTTTATTGACGGCTGAGATGAAAATATCGTTCATTGTCGGCAGGTTTTCGCTGAGTCCGACAAGAGTAGAGGTGGAGTTGACGGCTGAAATGGCATCGCGCAGTTCGACTCCGGGATTGAGTTTGACGCTCAAAAGGGTTCTGTTGCCTTCCGCCTTGGCGAATGAGTGGGATTCAACGAGCGGCATGAGGGCAGGGACCAGAGCGGTAGTGTCGCCTTCAATCGTGAAGTCATAACGTCCGAGGGCAAATTCACGCTTGACGTCCGATACGCGTCCGGAAAGAATATTATGACTTTTGTTGATAAGGGTGAAACTATCACATATTTCCTCAACGGAGCTCATGTTATGGGTAGAGAAGATGACAGTCGCCCCAAGGTCACGCAGGCGGAGGATTTCATCTTTAAGTACCTGAGCGTTCAGAGGGTCGAAACCGGAAAACGGTTCGTCGAATATCAGAAGTTTCGGTTCGTGGAGCACCGTTACTATAAACTGTACTTTCTGAGCCATGCCTTTTGATAGTTCCGAGACTTTTTTGTTCCACCAGTCGGTAATTCCGAGACGTTCAAACCACCCTTTGAGTCTCTGTTCAGCTTCGCGCTTGCTGAGACCTTTGAGCTGGGCAAAAAACATTGCCTGATCTCCCACTTTCATTTTCTTATACAGTCCACGCTCTTCTGGCAGATAGCCTATATGGACGGTATCGGCAGCGGTCAGTGGATGTCCGTCGAACAGCACTGTACCTGAATCAGGAGCGGTAATGTGGGTTATGATGCGGATAAGGGTAGTTTTGCCGGCTCCGTTCGGACCGAGGAGTCCGTAGATAGAGCCGCGGGGCACTTCAAGGCTTACATTGTCAAGAGCCTGATGACCTGTAAAGATTTTACTGACATCTTTGACTTGCAGTAACATAACGTGAATGTATTTTATTAAAAAACGGGTATCATACATGATACCCGTATGAAAATCGTTTTATAAAGCTGATTATTTTACTACCACCTTTTTCGACCACTGCGGACAACGTACAATGTAACAGCCCTTGGGCAATTCAACTGTAACTGATTCGCCGGAGATGGTGACGGTCTTGATTTGCTGACCGGTGATGGAATATATTTCAAAGCGGGTCTGATCTACTGCCGAGACTTCAATTCCGCCATTAACGGGGGTAGCCTTCGCATCAGATGCAACAGTTTCAATTCGCTCAGCAGCAAATACATAAGAGCCGCCCGCAGCCGCTAATACGGTGCAGATGGCAACAAATGCTATGCGAATTATTCTTTTCATAATACGCAAAGTTACAAAAAACTTTGCGATTATGCAAGTATTCTACCGAAAATTTTGCAAAACGGCGTTTTAAACCGCTTCAAGAAGGTTGGTTTCGGTAGCAAGACGGCGCATGTTGCGCAGTGCGTAGCGCATACGTCCGAGGGCGGTGTTGATGCTGACACCGGTTTCTTCGGCAATTTCCTTGAACGACATGTCGCGATAGATTCGCATCATCAGGACACGACGCTGTTCCTCGGGAAGAGTGTGAATCATCTTGCGGATATCCTTGGTCAGCTGGAGTTGCATGATGGAATCCTCGATTGAGCCTTCACAGAGTTCCTTATTATTAAGGAGGTCCTGTTCGGCTGAGTCGTTGCTGATGGTGTTCTCGCTTTTGTTGCGGCGGAAGTGGTCGATGATGAGGTTGTGGGCTACACGATTGAGCCACGCGCCGAACTTGCCGTTGTCTTCATAACGACCTTGACGTATGGTGGTGATTGCCTTTACAAACGTTTCCTGAAAAATGTCGTTTGCAAGGTCAATATCTTTAACTGTATGGCGGATGTAATCAAACACTCCCTTTTGATGCCGGCTGAGAAGGGCATCGAAAGCTGTGTTATCGCCATTGGCATAAGCCATGACCAACTCGCGGTCGGTCAGCTTAGTCATAGTCTGCTGCATTGTCTGTATTCTCTTAAGTTTTAATTAGGAGTAGCAGTAGGCGATAGGCAATTCTTGGGGGTTAAATGGTTATTAATGTTGTTTTACGAAATGCAAAGTTACGAATATTTTTTGAATTATGCAAATATTTTTCAAATAAGTACAACTTTTTTATGTCAAGCTTTGTTATAATAGTGAAATTTAACTTAACATTTTAATCGTTTATTTATGAAAAAGACAGTTATTGCCCTCGCCATGATGCTCGGAGTAGCAGCCGGGGCAGCCGCTCAGGAAGTGGCAATCAGCTATGGCGGTTACACTCAGATGGATGCCGTCAACAACCATAAGGGTTTCTCTGAAACCAACAACGCTTGGGGTGCCATCAACTTAAGCCTGTATCTTCCCGTTGCAAAGGGTGTAAAGGTTGGTCCAAGTTATTCATACTCAAGCCAGTTTACACCTAAGGCAGCATATGAGATTCCTGACCTTGGAACATATGACCTCAAGAGTAAGGTCGGTTACCATACACTTATGTTGAATGTCAAGGTTGATTATTGGCACAACAGTATCGTTAACCTCTATGGTCATGCAGGTGCCGGTGTAGTTATCGCCCATATGATGCCTAAGTATCAGGACAGCTACAACAAGGGTTACTTTGCCGGTCAGATTTCACCTATCGGTGCGGAAGTATCAATTACTCCTCATGCATACATGTTTGGTGAACTCGGTTTCGGTGCCCAAGGTCTTGTACAAGTCGGCTTTAAATATGCCTTCTGATGAGACTCGATACTGAAGAAAAGAAAGAGTTGCCCGCATCGGATTTCGGACTCCCTGAGCGCAGGGAGTATCCGATGCCCGATGCGGCTCATGTCAGGGCAGCGGAAGCATATTTCCGCTATTGTCCCGAAAATCTGCGCCCGAAACTGGCCCGTGCCATCTTAGCAAAGGCTAATGAGTTCGGCGTAGAAGTGAAAAGTCCGGAAATAATCAGTTATGCCAAAGAGGCGTAAACTTCGGCAATATTAGAAAAAACTTTATCGGCTTGCCCTGCGACGACATCGCGGGGCAATGTCGTATATAGACCCCAGACTTCCGCACCGGCATTCTTGCCCGCCATGATTCCCTGAAGAGAGTCCTCAACCACTATGCAGTTTGAGGGAGCTTCACCGAGAGCCTTTGCGGCAAGCAGATACCCTTCAGGGTCCGGTTTGCCCCGGCTTACCATTGAACCGTCAATTATGACATCAAAATATGAGCGGAAAGATGGCAAAACCTTATGGAATTGCTCCATTTTTTCGGCGTTTGAGCTCGTTACCAATGCGGTTTTCACTCCTTTCCCCTTTAGGAACTGAAGAAATTCTTCCGCGCCGGGAAACGGTTCGTAGGTCAGATGGCTGTCAAACTCATATATGCGGGCAAGGATTTTCGGACGGTCCTCCTCGCTGAAGTAGTTCATTATGCTTTTGAGGTTCGTGCCTTTGATTACATGGGCAAAGTCCTCGATACCAGTAGGAAAATCCTTTTCGGTTTCAGCCCAGAATCGCGTATAGAGACCTTCGCTGTCAATCAGGACTCCGTCAAGGTCAAAAAGGAATGATTTCATTTTTCGTTAATTTCCCAAAGATAAAGTTTATCGGACAGACGTACCTTTTCCGGCACTTTGAGTGAAAAAAGGTCTCCTTTTTTCACAATTTCCGTCGGTCCGGAGTCAAGATGCATTTCATCGACAGGAAGAATCATCGAGCCGGTGGTCGGACCGATAATTACAATTTCATCACCTTTTTTAATCTCACCCGTTTCCATCAGGAATTCGCCAACTCCGAGTTTAGAGAAATATTTGGTACATTTGGCGCAGTAACGTTTGGTGCGTGTGGCGGATGAGCCATATTTGCGGCTCCATTCGCCCAGACGCTGTCCAAGGTAGTAACCATCCCAGAATCCGCGGTTAAAAATGCGGTCAAGGCGGAAATCCCAGTCGGCAATCTTCTCTTCAGCGAAAGTGCCATCGCAGACTGCGGTCAAAGCCTCAGAGTAACACTCAACCGCCTCTGAAACATACTCCGGTCCGCGTGCACGTCCTTCTATCTTAAAGACCCTTACACCTGCCTCTACCATGCGGTCAAGGAAATGGATGGTTTTTAGGTCTTTGGGCGACATTATATATTGATTGTCAATTTCGAGTTGTTCGCCTGACTCCTTGTCTGTAACCGTGTAGCTGCGGCGGCATATCTGGGTGCATGAACCGCGGTTTGCCGATGAGTTTTTCTCATGTAGGCTCAGGTAGCATTTTCCGCTGACAGCCATACAAAGCGCGCCGTGGCAGAACATTTCAATCTTGACCGGTTTGCCGTTGGGACCGCAGATATTTTCTTCGGTTATGGCTCGGTAGATTTCAGAGACTTGGTCGAGGTTAAGCTCGCGCGACAGCACAACCGTATCGGCATACTGCGAGTAAAATCTTACCGCCTCGATGTTTGAAATATTTGCCTGAGTAGAAATATGGACCTCAACGCCAATGGAGCGTGCATAGAGTATAGCGGCTATGTCTGACGCTATGATTGCGGAAATACCTGCCGCTTTCGCTGCATCGACAATTCCGCGCATGGTCAAGAGGTCATCATTATATAATATGGTGTTTACCGTCAGGTAAGTCCGAACTCCGGCTGCGTCACATTCACGCGCGATTTCCGGAAGGTTATCTATCGTAAAGTTGACGGCGGCGCGTGAGCGCATATTTAATCCTTGTATTCCGAAGTAGACTGCGTTGGCTCCGGCGTGTATAGCGGCGCGGAGTGATTCCGGCGAGCCAACTGGAGCCATGATTTCAAAATCAGTTCGCTGCATCGGTAGTATTTTTGTTTTGTTTATGTCCAATCACGTTGATGTCGCCGCTGAGCTTATATACTTTTCCGTCAGCACCTTTGGCGCGGATAACGTAGAAATATACGCCCGGACCGACGGTCTTTCCGCCCCGCTTTCCATCCCATCCCTGTGACGGATTGGTCAAGTGGGCAAGCTGGCGACCGTGGCGGTCAAAGATATGACATTCAAACTCAATGATTGACTTGTAACTTACTTTCCACTCATCATTCATGCCCGGAGAGGTTCCCGGCGAGAATGCGTTAGGGCATTTAAGCTGTGACTCTCCTATAAAGACTTCATATGTATCGCCGTTTGTCTCACATGAGCCATCAGAGTTGGCTGCGGTCAGTCGGACATAGCTTGTTCCCTGTTCGCGGAATGTATAGGTGAATTCAAGGTCGGATGAACGCATGAAAACCTGTTGGAAATCAGCGTCGCGAGCCATTTGCCATTCATGGAAGATAGCGGCATCTGTCACTACTGCCTCAAAGGTAATCTCAACCGGACCTGAACCGCCGAGAGAGGTATCGATTTTGACTTCATTGTCAATGTCGCGCTGCTGTTGTGTGGCACGTGTTTCCGCTTGGACGGAATTTGCATCATATACGGGCGACAAGATAGTTTCTGCAATGCCCCATTGGCGCATAAAGCGGTCGCCGGTCAGCGAGAAGTCTGTCTGACAGAATGGGGCGGTACAATGAATTGTTTCGTCCGTAAAACCTTCCAGGGTTTCCGTATGCTCCGTCTGCACGTATGTGAAATCATCAACTGAAAACTCAAGGGTGGAGTAGGTGAGCTTAAGGTCGCGGCTAATCCATTGCGGAACACCATTGATAGTATAATAAGGAATACGTTCTCCTTCACCATCAATGTCCAATATTGTCATTTCGCAGTTTGAATCGGTAGGGTTGAGCCTGAGGTCGCGTAGGGCGAAAGGATAAGCGGAGTGGTCAGTCACCCAGAAATAATAAGTTTTTCCTCCGGAGGTGACACTATAGCCTACGTTTCCTTCAAGGTGTGAGAGAGTGCTGACGCCGTTGGCTACGGTTGAGGAAACCGTCTCGGCATACGCGGCTCCCATTGCGCTGAATCGCTGCCAGACGGCATCGGAACTATTGAAACTGACCTTTACACCATCGATTGACGGCAGAACGTAAATAGCGGTAAGTCCGCTGTTTGATGATGCGTCAACCTTGATGGCAGGATAGCCGGTATTTTCAAAATGTAACTCCTGACCGGCAACTCTGATTGTCGGTAATAAGATTAAAAGTAACGCTATGATTTTTCGGATTAGCGACGGCATACCCATACATCAGTAAAGGCAGAGCGGAATCCGTCAATTGCCATGGCTGCACTCATTGCCTCATCCTGAGTTTCGCCGGCAGAGGCATAAACGCGGAATTTATCGCTACACTGAAGAACTTGTAACCCCGGGAAGTTTGCCTCACGGATAAATTGATTTGCCTGCTCCATGCTTTGGAGGGAGGCAACAACGACAACAAATTTTTTCGGACGTTCCGGCTCGGGTTTCACTGCGGAGATAAGTCCGTCGGCAGGTGCGGACGCGATGTTGAGTTCCAATCCGGCAGGAACTGCTGGAGTTTCAAAGCGGGGAGTCTCGGGGACGGTAAATGATGGGGCGGCAAGCGATGCGTTTTGTGCCTGTTCGAGATTAATAGGCGTAGAAAGCGCGAAACTTATAAGGAAAATCACTATTGCGGCGGCTGCTGCGCGAAGTCTGCGAATATGGAGCGGAACGCGCACTATTGCTACCGACTTGCGCTCGGATGCAGCAGGACGGATAACCTCGATTATCGGTTTTTCAACCTGCCGCTCGCAGTTAACCGAAGGCAACGGCAGCGTCCAATTAATCTCAGGGCGGAAATCGAGTCGGGAGTCGGAATGGCGGAGCAGGGTGCCGACTCTGTCGATTTTCAACGCGCCTTCAGCTTTAAGGCGTCGCTGCATCAGTGCGGATTCTTCTTCTAAACGCTCACGTGCTTGCTCAAAGCTTATCTTCATTCGGCGACTGAGCGATGAAGCCAAAAGACCGTCATCATGCGTAATTGCCGGATTAAACGAAATTACGCGAGAGGGAGGTGTAAAACGCCCTGACGCTACGTCGAAATACGCCGATACCCTGTTGGCGACAAACGCACCTATGCCCGGCATGATTACGCAATCATGTCGGCGTAGCAGGGTGATTATGTGTCGGTTAATTATTTCTGACATAATGATTGGTCATGGCATTTTTTGCCCATATCGTTTGCAAAGTTACGTAAAAAATCAATACGATTTAATAAATATCATTAAATTTTTTTCAACATTCAACCAATCAGATGTTTTCGGTGTTACAATAGTATAACAACATTAAATTTATAGCAAAAATGACATACGAACAAGCAAAATCGCAGACCGGAGTGGTCTTAATCGAGTTTTACGCCACATGGTGTCCTCATTGCAGAAGAATGATGCCCATTGTTGATGAATTGAGGGAACTGCTTAACGGACAGGTACCTGTCTATCAGTTTGACATTGACCGCCACCCAGAAGAGGCAGATGAAGCAGGAGCTACTTCTGTGCCTACCTTTATTATATTCAAGAACGGGCGGGAGGTTTGGCGCGAGAAAGGCGAGATGCCCGGCGATGAGATTATGTCTGCAATTGAAAATGCCTTGTTATAAGCCTTCCTATGAGCAAAATATTAGTAATTTCCGGACATCCCGACTATAAGAATTCTGTTGCAAACCGTGCAATCCTTGATGAATTTCATCGGATTGTTCCTCAGGCGGAGATTGTATATCTTGATGCAATCTATCCTGACCGCCATATTGATGTGGAAACAGAACAACGTCGTCTCGTTGAGGCAGAAACCATTGTGTTCGAGTTTCCTATGTGGTGGTATAGCGCGCCTTCATTGATGCGTCTATACTTCGAAACTGTTTTGACTCATGGATTTGCTTTCGGATATGGCGGCACTGCCCTTAAAGGTAAGCGGGTGGTTTTCTCCTTTACTGCCGGTGCGTCCGCCGAGGCTTATACTCCCGAAGGATACCAGCATTATACTATTGATGCCTTTTTGCCTCAGTTCCGTGGAATAGCTAATCTATGCAACCTCGATTATGCCGGTGAGGTCATAAGCCTCGGTATGACGCTACATAATCCTGAGGACGCTAAGGAATCTGCTGATTTTTATGCTAAAACAAAGGCTCATGCCGAAAAACTTGCTCAAATAGTAAATAAATGAAAGTATTATTAATTAACGGCAGTCCAAAGGTTAAAGGTTGCGTTGCCCGTGCGCTGGATGAAGTAGAAAAGACACTTCACGAAGAAGGAGTTGAAACGGAACGCATAAATGTTGCCAACAAGGATGTGCGTGGTTGCATTGCGTGTAACTATTGTCGCGAGCATGGAAAGTGCGTTTTTAACGACATTGTAAATGAAGTGGCTCCGAAGTTTGCCGAAGCTGATGGTATTATTGTTGGTACGCCCGTCTATTATGCCGGAGCAAACGGACAACTGCTTGCATTCCTTGACCGACTGTTTTATAGTACTGCCGGTTCCTTCTCCAAGACAATGAAGGTTGGTGCAGCCGTTGTATCTTCGCGACGTGCGGGAAGTACTTCAGCATTTGATGAAATCAACAAGTATTTTACCATTGCCTCGATGCCGGTTGTTTCTTCAACTTACTGGAATGAAGTACATGGATTTACGGCAGAAGATGTCGAAGCAGACCTTGAAGGATTGCAGACAATGCGTAATCTTGGTAGAAATACCGCATTCCTGATTAAAGCGATACGCACTCAGGCATCCATTTCCGGCATTCCTGCTCAGGAATACGGTAAGTTCACCAGTTTTCATACCGAAGGCTAACCATTCCAATACATATATTAACCATAGCGAGGAGGGCAGAATTTCTGCTCTCCCCATTCTGCTTTGTTAAATAATATTAAATACTTTGGTTTGCTCTATTATGGTGTTACTTTTGCTTAAATTTTCAATTCATTAGATTATGCGTAAACCAATTTTAAGTTTTGTAGCTGTTCTTTTTAGTTCTGCTATTGTTTTAGCAGAAAATCCATTGGTTTTTTCCGATATGGAAGACGGTACACCGCTTTCAGCAGAGAAATATTCGAATGTTACCTCAGTTCGCTATGGAAACTTGGATTTAATGCCGAGTCATTCATTTTATGATTTGCCTGAACTCGAAGAAATCATTTTTGACGGAATGATTGGACATATTGACGGCTATATGATTGGAAATTGTCCCAAGTTGAAAAGGGTAGTGTTTAACGGACCAATATTCAGCACCGGAGGTGAGACGTTTGCCTCCAACTGTCCAAACCTAAAGAATATAGAGGTTAATGGACTCGCGGTTAATTACTATTTAGTGAATAACCCGGATTGTCCGTCATTGAGCGGAATTAATGTCAATGGTGCAATCGTTTCGACAAGTGATACTCTCATGCCTGTGATTTCGGCTCTGGAACTTAAGCAGAATCCTGAACTTATGGCTCAGCTTGAGCGTCTTGCCGGTTGGCAGATTAAGCATTTGTCAAATAGGGACTTCAAGGGCTATATAAGCAAGAATTATGTATCGAAAATGAAGATGTTGCTTGATTCTGTCGGACTAACGTCGATGGCTAATGAGCTTGAAGCTGTTTTTAATGAGAATAAAGGCGACTTTGGCAAGACAAAACTACAGATTCTTAAAGAATCCGCTCCATATGTAGCATATACCGGTTCGGATGACTTGACTGTCCGCTATACAGCCCCGTCTGACTCTTTGCTGGCACGTACGCGTGATTTTTTCAATATTGACAGTATTGCCGGTAACGGAGATGATATCTCACGTATCAAGAATCTGCTGTATTGGGTGCATGACCTTGTGCGTCATGACGGTGGTTCTTCATGGCCTGACTGCCGGTTTAATCTGGTTGACCTTTATAGTGTCTGTCGCGATGGAAGCCGGGGTCTTAACTGCCGTTTTATGGCAATGATGCTTGCTGAGGCATTGCTTGCAGAGGGTATCCCCGCACGTTATCTTACCTGCCAATCCAAAGAATATGATACTGATAGTGATTGTCATGTAATTACAGTGGCTTGGTCCACATCACTCGGAAAATGGGTTTGGGTTGACCCCACTTTTGCCGCTTATGTCACGGATGAGAGTGGTTTGATGCTCCATCCTGGTGAGGTTCGTTACCGTCTGCAAAATGATTTACCCCTTGTGCTTAATGAGGATGCCAACTGGAATCATGAGAATATCGAGACAAAGGAGTCTTATTTGGAACAGTATATGGCTAAAAATCTTTATATTATATCCTCAAACCTTCTTCAACAGTCTGAACCGGAAGGAACCACGTCTCATCCCACCGGAAAAACTGTTGCGCTTGTGCCTGATGGCTTTTATTTCAATAATGCTCATTACGTGATTTCTGATGATGAAATCTTTTGGGCTGCTCCTCAATGTACTTCAGCTGACTGATATGAACTTCATTCTTTTATAAATTGTTATTTAATTAACGTTTATAAAAGAATGAATTATAATGTCGACTCAATCTAATCCTGCACCAAATTCCGCTGCCATATCGGCTGCACCTAAAAACTATGCCGTTTTTGTCGCTTTTATTGCTATAATCGGTGCGTTTTCGTCACTGGTAAACGATATGTATCTTCCCACGATACCCTCCATGATGAAGGAGTTTCATACCACTCCCTCCATGACTCAGATGGGTATATCGATGGCTATGGCTGGTATGGGGATTGGATCCGTTCTATGGGGTTCTGCAAGCGATAGATACGGTCGTAAACCCATGTTGTTGATATCGCTTATAATATTTGTCGCGTCAACTGCTCTTTCACTCTTTTCGCGCTCTATTACCTTTTTTATTATATGTCGTCTGTTTCAGGGGATAGGAGCGGGAGGCGCAATGGTGCTTTCTACCTCAATACCTGCGGATGTATATATGGGACGTCAGCTCGCAAAGCTGATGGCAATAATTGGATTGGTAAATGGTGTTGCTCCGGCACTCGGTCCGGTCGTAGGCGGTTTTATGGCTGATTGGGTAGGGTGGAAAGGTATCTTTATCCTGCTCCTCTTAATTGGCGTAGGCATGACATTTTGGACCACACGCTATACTGAGACACTTCCGCCTCAGCGTCGGTTGAATGTCCATAGTTTCTCCGACTATCTCAAGGCATACCGCTCCCTGCTTGTTAATCGCCGTTTTATGATATATGTTACCATAAAGGCGGTTGCAATTGGACTCTTATATGCTTATATCGCATCTGCTCCCTTCCTTATTCAGACTCATTATGGGTTTAGCGCAACCGCATTTGGTCTTATATTCGGTGGTAATGCGCTTGCAATGGGGCTTGGCTCTACCTTAGCAGTCAAACTAAAGTCCATGAAGCAGGCAATGATTATAGGATGTGTAGGAATGTTCGTGTTTGCCGTAGCAGAATCGGTTGTAATGTGGCATGAAGCTCCATTTTATCTATATGAACTTTTTGCTGTGCCCATGTTGCTCTTTTCCGGCATGATATTCTCCAGCTCCAATACTCTATCTATGGAGGTGGGACGTGAGGAAGCTGGAACTGCATCGGCTATTCTCAGCGTAGTAAAATATGCCTTTGCCGCCGTAGTGTCGCCCCTTGTCGGACTTGGGGATATGTTCCATTCTGCCGCGATAGCATTTGTAGTCATTACGTCTATCGCCCTTATTCTTGCCTTTTTTGCCTCTCGTTTAACTCCTCTTTCTGCTCTTACACGTCAATAGATATGAAAATGACCCTAAAGCGTTGAAAAACTTTAGGGTCATTTATTATGTAGATGTGTATTGTCTTAGAATCGGTATGAGACACCGGCGGTAATGCGTGCACCCAATGAGAAACTGTAAGGATAACCAAGTGATGAAGGCATCAGGCGTCCATCCCAGAATGTTGCACCCGGTTCGATATGAACGTCGAGGTTGTAGTAGGGCAGATTATAGCGGAACTGTACGCCGCCGTAAGCCATAGCTCCGGTCTTATTTTGACCCTTAGGCGAAATACCCAGACCGCCACCGACAGCTCCAATTATATGGAATCTACGCGAAGAATTGCGGTCTATCAGTGATGTCACGTTAAACAGATAGTCCACATGGGCACTGCCGAAATAGTCTTTCTTTGACAGGAAGGGTGTCCAGTCGTTTGAATACATGAATCGCAAACCGGATACCATGCTGAACCAACGACCAACTGATAAGTCAAATACCCCTGACATATTAAGATCGTTTCGTGAAACCCATCCTGCGTATACTGAGGGACCCGCACAGAGTCCGGCAAAGAATCTATGATCGCCATAATGTGTATCTGATATCTTGCCGCGACTGCCTTTGGCTGTTCCCAAGTGATATGTAAGACCGATATTTCCTCTTAATTCCGGTGTCCATATGCGCATACCGTCTACATATGGAGTATTGGTTCCGATGAGATGTGGCTCTACAAATATATCCAAATGTTTGTTCAGTCGGAATGATGCTTGGAAACCTGCTTTTATACCTAAAACTGGTTTAAGCGAGCCGATATAGTTGGAAAGACCACCCATCACACCAACCATCAGTTGGAGATCGAAGAGACGTTCCGGGTCGTAACCATACATAGCGGTTGTAATACTCGACAAGTAGTCAAAGTTACCTGTTATGTCAATTGCTACAGGATCGCGGGGGAATACATCACCGCTTACTGAGAAACGCCAGCTTGAAATGGGAGTGAAACGTTTACCAAAACCGACAGTCATGTCGCCGCCGTAACCAAAATTACTATGTACGCGATATCCCGCACCTGCGCCGGCTGTAATAAACCATTTTTTAGCATCAGGTCCGTTAAATACTTCGTAGCTGATGGGATGCATGGTGGAGAAGTTGCCCGTCGTATAGCGCACGCCAAGATTAACGGATGTTAAGGGCGAATATGTTGATACAAGCATTTGGTTAAAGGAACGGCGGAACATATACATTTGAGGATGTATTGTCAAAGCCCAGTTAGGTGACAGTCTGAATAGGGCAGTCAGACCGGCACTCACCGCAGGTGAGAAAGTATCCTTAGCGTTGCGGTGTGCCATACCTCCGCCGACACCTAAGTTCAACATCATATTGAACATCTGGTTGGGGCGATATCCTCCGAATGCGTTATCGAGGTTAAGCACATAATCTAATGTACCGACACCGAAAGTTCCTGTGTGGCGAGCGTCTTTTTTGCGACCGAGACCAAGGTTCAGTTGTAAGCCTGATGTCGAAGACAGCATTTTACCGGCGTATATTTCTGCAGATAAGTCGCTTGGTCTTACTGCATGACGCGGGAATGTCCACAAGCCGCCGCCAACTCCTATGTAAAGATTATCATCATTTTTCTGCTTGAATTCAGAAGCTCCGGCAGCACGATATTTTCCATACAGAATTTTGTAACCCATGCCGAGGTTTAATGTTGCGTCGGTTCTCATTCTGAATAGGTCAAAATTCCCGTCATAATTATAACGGGTCATCACCGAGAATCTTGGCTCAACGTATAAATACATTGCCGGATTAACATTGAATCGCATCTGAAGCGATGCTCCGACGCCTATACTTTTATGCCAAGCGTCGTTAAATCGGATAAGTTGAGCTTCCGGACCTACCGTGCCGATAAGTTCAAACTTTCTATAAGGGTTATAACCTCGCAGCAGATATGACAGATTGAGCATATAATCCAACTGACCGGAGGCAACCCATGTTCTTCTGACTCCCGGATGAGTAGAAAGAAAGCCGCCTGCACCCATAATTCTTATACCGTGTATCGGCGTAAACCAACTGCCTAACTGTCCGTTAAGATTGAGTCCCGGTCTGGGCAGTGAGGTAAAATTATCGCCTTTCATCGATACACCGCCGCCTGCACCAATAAATATATGTTTGAAGAAACCTCTCTCCTCGCTGGGGAATGTATCATTCCCTAGTGGCTTCTGGAGAACGTGATCAAGACCATTAAATCCGGATGCATCAAGACCCGAAATGTTGTATGTGTTTCTCTTTGCATATACTGGTGCTGATAATCCTGCAATCATCAGCAAGAGTGATATGTTTCGAAATATCTTATTCATCTTAAATTTATTTTTCGGTATAATCTTCTTCTGTGTTTTCTTCCGACTCTTCCAGTACATTGTTGAGGTTCTCAAGGTCGATATGTTCCATCATTTCAACAACGTCACCGTCAATTTTTGCAATATCAATTAACGACGGGTCAAGTGCAAGTGCCTTTTCAAGATATATTTCATCATTGAAATCATCTACGCGATGAGCGGCAATAGCCTTTACATACCATTCTACAGCTGAATCTCCAAGTTTTTGAGCTTCACGCCAAGCTGCTTTGTTATTCTTCTTTTTCAGCATGACGAGCACGCCGTTCAGTTGAGAATTACTGCATATTTCTTCGATAACATCATCAGAAAGGTCACCAACCATGGCACGGCAATAAACTATTGCCGTATGGGTCTCTGGAATATCGGGAATTTCAGTCAATACCGAATCAGCAAGTGAATACAGTTGGTTATTCATTGCAGCTACGCCATAGTTATAGCGCATGGCAAGAGGTCTGCTGTTCCACTGATTGTAGCTGCCTTTAAAGAAAGGTTTGAGCATTTCCAGCGGGTCTTCTCCTTTGTCAAGCATTATGGTCGACAAGTCTGTGGCTGCTTGAACAAAGTCAGGATAAACTTTCATGGCTTTACGTAAAGCCTCCTCGCGCTCGTCTCCTTCGCGTACGGAATAGAAGCGGTAAAAGTTATATTTGCTCAACTGGGTCGGGTCGGAAACATATAGCTCTTTGATTTCATCATCGGTCAGTTCGCGATAGAATTCCGATTTGATATTATATGTTACCTTACGCATCTTTGGGAGATATGTCTCTGCCAATAGGGATTTGTAGAAGGGTAGACGTGTCATTGCTGCTGAGCGTGCGTCGATGGTCGCATATCTGTCCAATACTCCCTGAACTTGGTCTGCTTCTTCATAAAGGCTGTCAGCGCGAAGCATCTTGACCACGTCTTCCCATGGTGCGACTTCCGCATCCGATGACCTTTCTACGCGTCTGAGGTCTCTGCTGTCAATGGAGGCGAGAATCATTTCCATTGCTGACTTCATTCGCGCATTAGCAAGCTTAGTGTTCGTCTCATAATTGCCTTCAGGCGATGAATAGCCGTGAACGCTGAATGATTTCAAAGTCGAGTTCGGGTCATCCAATATTCTTCTCAGTTCGCTGTGAAGTGCTGCCAGTTCTGACGCATTATCGCCGATGGATGTATCTAATTTCGATTGCCCAACGGGGAATATCAGATTCATTTCACCTTCAGTATCTTTCAGTTCCTTCTGCGGGTTCAGCAAAAAGCGTCCGTTACGCTCTTCGTCGCTCATTGTCATGGACGGGAGAGAGAACTTCAGGAATCTGAACGGATTGACTGTACCACGCGCAAGCTGGAAGGTATCCGCATATACAATTCTATTATAGTTTTCAATTGATGCAATAAATATTGCTGCAACGTCATCATTTGGATGCTCAAGATAAAGCGAGTCTCTCATCACAACCGAATTATCTTTGTCCTTGGCGTGCGCTTTCTTGATTTTGCGGTAGGGTGTGAGGGGGTCAACCGCCGTATCCCAGTCATCCATACGCTCCTGTGTTATTGCATAGAGCGTTCCGTCAATTACTACGGGCGACAGATAGCTGATATTCTTGCGTGTTATATTATAGATGAGTGGTTGTACAACTATTCGCCTTTCATCCGTAAATATACCTTGTGGAATTTTAATGCGGTAATTCTTAATCTTAACGAAGTTTCCTTCATATTCAAGCTCAACGTCATCCATGACGAAGGTCTTTTTCTTACCTTTATCAACAACGGTGACTTCTTGAAGCATAATGTTTTCCGGCTCAAGCTCAAGGTTAATTTCAAGTTGTCCGTCAATCTCAAGCGTCTTGGACTTACATGACATACTCTCGAACACAAGGATACCTTCTGAGTCGGCCTGTACTACAAAGCGACCGTCATCATCAGTGAAACCGAGACACTTACGGGGCTCTGACTCATTGTCATAGATTCTTACGCCCGGGTCCGGCTGATTTTTACCCATGATGGTAACCTTACCATGAATGTTGATTATTCGGGCGTTGACCGTCATCAGAGAAAATGCGGTCAATGCAAAGCAAACAAATAATTTCTTAAACATCTTCACAATCGCTCTGAATTATTTAAATACATAACCAAATGACAGTCCGAATCTAACGGGAACCGGAAGGGTGTGGCGGAAATTCATTGACTTCGGACGAGGCTGCCCTTTGTCAAATCTGTATGCATGGAGATTTGCGAGACCAACACCTATTTCTGCTTCCATATTCCAGTGCTTGGATAATACCCATGAATAGCCGTAGCTTATACCGGCAGCAACTGCATCGCCTTTTAAGCATCTATCTTTAAGTTCCAATGAATACGTTCCTGCCGTACAGCTTAACGCAATGAAATGGCGAGCCATCGGGCGGTTAAACCAATAGCGCAATTCCGGTTCTACGCGAAAGTTGGTTGCCTGTAATCCTGCAATAGGTTTGTTTATTGGATTTACAGCCATTCCTATCTGGAGCGACAATACTCGACTCAAACGAGCCTCAAATGTTAGATTAGGCGATAAGATTAAATACTCAACCGCATTGGTTTTCAATGCCATACGCTGAGCCTTTGCTCCGGGAGAAGCAAACATAAAGCATAATAGCAACGGTGTAAGCAATAATAGTGACCGTCGTGATAATGATGAAATGTGCATTAAGTAAAAGATATAATAGAAATTTTGACGCAAAGTTACGAAAAAAATCCTGAACCTACACAATACAATAGGCTTAATTTGCGATAGAATTTTTCACAAATCTGCGCTTATTGTGCAAAAAAAATCGCGCCAAACTTTGACGCGATTTTCTTAGCGGAGAGAGAGGGATTCGAACCCCCGGAGGTGTGACCCTCGGCGGTTTTCAAGA